>JAPLNM010000038.1 GCA_026692845.1 Planctomycetota bacterium
GTGCTGGTGCGAGATGTTGGCGACGAAGCGGCTTTCACGAGGAAGTGCCTGACGGATCGTTTGGCAGGATTCGTTGAATTCGTTGGAAGCTGCTTCGAAGCGTTCAACGGCTCGCAGGTATCGCTGCAAGGCGAGCGAGACAGTTACACGCTGGTCGATATTCATGGCGGGTGTACTCATTGATTTGATGTCCTTTGGTTGTGTTGATTGAAAACTTGTCTTCTCTATCTGTTGGAATACCCGGAACACGGGTGAGTTGACGGTTAGGATTCCAGATATCTTTCAAATCCTGCTTCCTCGAAGAGCTTGCGGATCTGCAACATCCAGTCATTGAGCGTGGTTCGAGGGATACCGAGGTCGCGAGAAATCTCGGTCATTGAGTGGGTTTGACGGCGACGAAGAACGTCTTGAAATTTCTCCGGCAACTTTGCCATAAACGTTGCGAGGTCCATGCGCAGGTCGTTGAGCTCTTCTTCACCAAGTCGACGCGATCGCCCAAGTCGTCGATCTTGATCCTTGTCGTGTAAGGTCTGGGACATTTCAATTTGCCCACCGTCATCACCACGAATTGTCTTGCTCAGACTGACGCGGCCGACAGTCGCACGTTTAACAACGGAGCGATCGCGAACGACGTTGGCCAAGTGGCGTTGCACCACGGTGCAGACGTAGGGATAGAGATGACCAACGGCTGGATCGTAGAGTTGCAGGCTCTTAGTGGCCCGAACGTAAACCTCTTGGACCAGATCACTGCGGTCTTGGTGGGTAAAGTCGGACTTAGCGATTAGCTTGCCGACTTGGCGATTGATGACACTACGAACGAAATTGTCATCGGCGAGATTGATAGAATGGTTGTCTGACACGAACGGACCTCCTGCTTGAGGCCCCACAGGCGACAGGTCCGAGAGTTAAAGCCTGTGAGGCTCGCCCGCTCATTTGCGGGCTGTTTCCTGATGTGAATCAGACCTGTCGTCCGCTACTGGCGAAAATTCCCAAAAACGGCCAGGGAAAGAAGAAAATTCCCGACCGCAACTACCGCAAACACTAGAAAAACATTGGGGAAACGCGATCAGAAATTTGCTAAAATCTCATGAGTGGGGTTTTGGGAAATTCCCAAAACTCCCAGTTGAGTAGGAGGAGAATCCCGCGTGAAATTCGGATTTCGCAGACCATCGCTGAAGAAAAGAATTGCGGCGCGCACGTCCGTAAAGAGAGCGATTCGCCATCGCTTGGGACTCAAAGCGCCGATAGGCTGGGGATGGCTTACCAATCCCCGCAAGGCCGCCTACAACCGCGTGTACAACAGAACGACCCGCGGTTGTTTAGTTTTAGTTATGGCAGCCGGCGCAGCGACGATATCACCATTCGTCTTGTTGACGGTTTGGTTGGTTCGCTGAAGAAAACGAGTGCTCCCAGTCCTCGGGATGCAATTTGAAAATGCATCTCCAGCCCTTTCTATCGTCGGTGAGCTCAATTGGCTCGCCCTCGATGTCAAAGAACTGTTGAAGCGACTTGTTAAGTAATTCTCGCTGCTTGCGATTCTTTCGGCAGGCGTCAGGAGAAAGCCAGGTCATCATGCCATGTTCTCTTGCAAACTTTAGGAGTAGCTCCCACTGTTTGCTTGGCTTACCACTTCGCGAATCAACCAAGCCAAGTTGAGAGTACGTCAACACTTGCCGCTGGTCGCGGATGGTTACGCTGATCTTCTCGGTGTCGCTAAATCGCATCTCGACATCGCTCCAGCGGCTACCACTGGGAGTTGGGAATCGACCAGTCACGGTTTTTGCCGGTGGCATCAGTCGATCGCGGAACGCAACCAATTGCTGACGCGCCCATGGCGACAGGCACCACTCGCCATCGCTGAACAACAATGATTGAGCGAGCGGAACCACAAGAGTGCCTCTCGAGTCCAACATTGTCTCGTTGCGACTACTTAGAATCCGTTTGGATGTGAGAAACAAAACGAACGGTCGCTGAAACTCTGCCAAGAACGCATCGATGCACCAATCAAGCCGGCGAGGATCGCTGACTTTGGCCAGGAACAACGAGAACCCAGATCCATTGGGATTCCCGTAGTGGCCAAGCCTGTATCGATACAGCGGGCCTCCGAGCCGTTCGAATGCCACTTCAAAGCCGACTAGCGAAGCAATCTCTCCGGCCAACTTGCTGAAGCTGAACTCGTAGCAAACGATGTCGCGGCGATCGACGGGCACGTACTCCTCGGTCTTCTCGTTGTAGCCTTCGAAGTTACCATCCTCGACCTCGACAATTTCCAACCACTCGTACGGACGATTGGGAACTGGCAGCGCCGCTGCCAAGTCTTTGATCGGCACGAGGAAATCACAGTGCAAATCAAAAGCATCGCCGAGCATCAGCCGCCAACTCAAGTGCGATGTCGCCACATCATTAAGCTGCTCAAGTGCTTGCCAGGGCTGGCTCATGGCGAGTCCTCCTTGGTACTTGCTTCGAGATGATGAATCCACGCTGAGTGAGCCAATCTTCGATTGTTGCGGATACTCGCCCACGGCTGTAAATGGCAACATTTGGAGGGCGGACTGTGATTGCCAATTCGGTCTTGCGTCCCTCAAGTTCCATCTTGAACGTTGCGGAGATCAAACGCCTTTCAAGGCGAATGTTTTTCTTCTTTGCTTGTGCCCAATCCAGCAGGTCCTCACCTTTGCGAATGGTTATCACACCGTAACGATCATCTGGATCACCAAGCCACAGCTCGATCATTCGAACATCGGTAACGCCCTCGATACCACCGGGTGCCAGCGCATCGAATTCAAACTCGCGTAGTGGATCAAGGGTGTATTTGATACCGGTTGGAAACAGGTTCTCGTTACCAAACATGTGCTTGCCCAAGAGCCGGCAATACAAAGCTTTCTCCTTGCCGGTCTTGGCATTGATCCGCAATTCCCCAAACTCGCGGTTGTAGATCGCTGACGCGCTCTGTACTGGCCAGAAGGACTGAAATCCAAATCGACCGTTCTCCACGATTCGCTGGCGTCGAAAGAGGCTACCGTGCATGATGGAGAATTCGACTTCATCGGCGTTCTCGAAAATCTCAACCCTCGTCCCTTGAGCGCGGAAACGCTCCACGTGCCAAGAGTCAATGTCGCGTTCCAACTGCTGAAGCGTTTCCTCTGCGGGAGTCACGAACTTTGGAGCAGTGGTTTGACTCGCTTGGAAATAATCGTACGAGCGAACTCTTTTGATACGCGAGAGTGCGTGTGTTTGGACAAGCTTCTCGGGATTGGACAACCAAGCCGCTGTGACGATATCTGCTGCTGAATGCTTACCACCGGGCTGGATTCCCAATGAGTGAGCAGGTATACGATCGAGCAACAACTCGATCGCGACGGTGTTGGCTAGTTCATCGATAAGGCAAATCGCGTCCAGCAAGTCCGCTGGCGCTTCTCGATCTGCTTTGGTGATCTCACGTATGACCGCTTGGCAATCAATCTGATCAGGTGTTTCGATCGGAACGGACCGATTCGCAAAGAAATCGGCATAGGGGTGGAGTAGCTCGAACAGTCGCTTGGGATCGATCGATTCAATAACACCGGGGCGCGATAAACGCGGAAGTCGAACAGCGGTCATGATGTAAACCTTGAAAATCAATACTTCATAGCAATCCTTCATTGATCAAAACGTCAAGCGATCCAACCGACTGACGCAAACAAAATGCGATTGGCAGTGGCTAGCCTACGGCTTCCACCGTGCAAAACTCCTAGCGCGGGCATCCCATCCGCCAGTCCATGACCGTTGTCCTATGTGATTCCATCCAGGCCAAGCCACTGCCAATCGCGAATGCTATCATCCCGATGGCTGTGACACGTTAGGTCACAGCCCGGAAGAATTCTTTGGAAAAGAAAAAATACCGGCCCGATTTGAGCGAAGCCGCACATAACCGCGTGGCAATCAAACTCGCGAGCGTGCGCTTCGAGAAAGGTCTTGCGACGGCAAGACTGATCGCTAATCTACGAGCATGATGGAATTTGAAAGCAAAAACGACTTGAGTGCATCAAGGGTAATATAGGGTGCGCAGGTACCGCCGTAGAGTGATGAAAATCTGTCCCATCTGCTTAGAATTCTAGCGCGGACCTTCTCTGCTATTGCTAGATTTTCACACTCAAGCGCAATTACACAGTCAGACAATACGATGGTTTGTGCGCAGTCGTAAATCGCACATTTCTTCGTTGCTGGTGATCCAACACGTGTGAGCAAAACTGCTGGACCACGAACCGCTCGCGTATCAATCTTCACTGATCGCTGATACTGGTTAACTTCAGTATCCACGATATCAGTGCTGTGGATGAAAGGGAACCTGCGTCCGGCTAGACCATTTTCGGCTCTGTAAACGGGTACGCACCCCCGAACTACTTTCACGAAAAGATGATCTTCGCCACGCCGACGAACTTGTTGGCAATCAATATTGGGAGTGGTCTGTACACTGTTGGCGAGTCGACGGAATCGAACAACTACAGTGGAAGCCGAGCAGTCAGGAAACGTATTATTCGAGTATCTTCCGATCTCATAGTAGTTTGCAACTCTCTGAATCTCTTCGAGAATCTTGGCATCCTTCCGGCTACTCAAACACGATGCGGGAAGTATCGCGACAATTTCTCCTCCGGTCCGCAAAAACTTGATTGCTGTGAAAATGAAAGCCATGGCACGACTACAGGTGACTTGGCCAGATTCGGTATTGACTGACAAAGCTCTGCCACCGCGACCACTGAAAGGCGGATTCAGCAATACTACATCGCACTTCCCCAACAACTCTCTAAATCTTTTAGAGGCATTCGTAGAACGATCGTTCAAAAAATCGCAACTTGAATAGGCTGAAATTCGTTCATCTGTCGCTAACTTTGATGAACATGCGAAATCTATATCATTGCCAAAAGTGAAGCAATCTGGCCATCGCGAACGTGCTGCGACTAGCAGATCGCCATGACCAGCGGCAAAGTCAGCTACAATCTCAACTTTCCGTACCCTGACAGCGTTAATTGCTGCTGTTGCCAGTTCCATCGGCGTGAAAAATTGGTCCTTCATCCGTGGCATACCAATTGTGTTACTTCGTAAACATGGAGACGTTTGATTCCTTCTGTTCGCTCTGCCTTCCGAACCGGATGATCGTATACGATCTCGACTTGTTCAGGATACTGCAATGCAGAGATGACCGCTGCCAGCGATTGAGGCTTTGTTCCTATAGGTGCAAGCGCGATACTCCGATTCTTGTGCTCATAACGTAATTGGTTGATGACATTTAAGGTAGCAAACGGACAGCTTGCGGGAGCAAAGATTACTTTTCTCCATGCCTGGCTCTCTCTCAATGCGGTACGATTTGCCCAGTAAGTTATGAATGGGAATTCGGCACGAAATCCTGGAACACCAACTATTGGAAAAATCAGTTGTCCAGAAGGTTCAAGCTGATTTATCAAGTATTGAAGGCGGGTCCCTTCAAATCCAAGCAGCGGAGCAAAGACACCTGCATTACGGTCACGCCGGAATCGGGCGAAACCGGGGAGCGGACGAATGCCTTCGATCTTTTCGCTGAGATCATAGATGACATTCTGAGTTGGCCGGGGATTCATTCGATAGTCATCTGGCTCAACATAAACCACTCGTACTCTTTTTCCGTCCGTATTCTTCAATCCTCGAAGCAACGCTGCCCAAGTGCTGTGCCGCAATCCGGTAATATCGAGATATAGAACCTTAGACTCTACCGCTTGCCAAAAAGCCGTCAGCTGTGACAAGCTTCGCAACTGAATGACGCCACCCGCTCCTGAGAACTCAATCTCATCCGCAGCCTCCCGCAGTACACGGTAGAACTGAACATTGCGGCATCCATGCTCCCATTGTTCACCATGTCTACTCCGCTTCTCAACCGATACTCCAGCGACATACGCACTGCCTGGCTCGGGACAGAAGTCAGCTACGGACTCAAATGTTGTCGTTAGGGCGGCGGTGCTATCCATCATTACCGTAAAACTGTGAAAAGAATGTCAATTGCCGGGGAAGTTCAGAAGACGTAGCACGCTTGTGCTCCCGAAGAATTCCACTAATTGTTTGCTTGGGACTTTCGATCAAAGCAAGCAACGCACTGGAAGAGATTTCCATTTTGCGCTTCCGCCGAGGGCTGAACTCGAATAACGCGGCAAAGATCGGGTGGATTGTATAATCAAACTCGATGGTATCGGATTCAGTCACTAACTTTGTCCCTTGAAACCGAACGAGAGCTAGGTGCATCACCGCCTGCTTGAGCAAATCGTCGAGTTCTGCGGTCATGCTCGTCAGATGGAACTGATTAAGCTCTGGCGCATGCCCAAATGGCTCAGCTGCAAACTGCTGAAAAATCCGGCCTAGCGCGAGCAGTAATTTTGTTAGCTTCGCGCCGCTGACAGAAAGCCCTTCTAACTCTGAAAGATTCATTGCACCAACACTTTGAGCGGTCTTGGTTTGAACCTCAGGTGATATTGGAGACAGTAAATCGGAGCCGGATCTGATATGTGCCATAAGACTGTGATCGACCAATTCAAGCATATAGCGTATGTTTCCGCAGGCCAGTTGAGCATACACATCGAGCCCACAATAGTACTTATCCACTCCACGCTTGCGTTTCCGAATGGCAAAAAGAGCAGCGTACTTGTAGTTGTCGAACCTTTGCCTCCAAGAGGCAGGATTCGACTCCAGCTCGGTAACCTCATCCTGCAAATTTCGCGAATGGCTCTTTGACCATTCGCTCAAGAAAAAGATCTCGAGGTTCGAGAGCTTTTCCAAAGTTGCGAGCGAACTCGCTGAAAGTTGACTTTCAGCGGCTTGCAATATTGAGCTGGCATGCTCCGCGACTCCGAGTAGATCAGCTTCTTCCTCGATACTTAGCGATGGTAACGCATGTCGAAGTCGAGAGTCGATTTGTTTGCCTTCAATTTTCACTTGCCGCAATCTGGTTTCGCAGACTTCTGTTGCGAAAGACAAGAATGACTCGCCGTTCATTTTGTCTCCAATTCTGACCAATGCGTAATCAGCAGGAGAAACCAATTGCTCGTTTGGCTGGAGCGTGGTTCTACACACCCATCCTAGCTCCTTCACCCCGATCTTGAAAAAGAACTGCCCAGTCGTGTGCTTGATGTAGGTATTCAATACTTGTTGTTGGTATGGCAGCAGATTTTCATACTCGTCGAGTAAGAAGAAGATGTGCTTGCCCCGAAACTGCTGACATGCCAGAACCGCATTACAAAGGAGTTCTACCGGCCTTTGCTGTAGCGACAGTTCGATCTTAGGATGATCTGCGATATTGTTTATCTCTGCCTCGAAAATTAGACGAGAGTCGATAATGCGATCATGCAGTTCCCGATGACTGTCCATTGCCGCAAGATGTAGAGACGTGCAAACTCTCGTTAACAGATTGCGATCGAGATCGACCTTTAATTCGTAGGTGTTTTCGTACCAGTCAACAAATTCCAGGAGAAGCTCGCATAGCAGAAGATTGGTATAGTGTGCGAATGCTGGTATCCACTGCTCCGCTGACCACCCAGCGCCCGTAAAAGCTGCTACATGATTTGTGTTTATTCGGTGGTATAACCCAATAAACTGTGGTTCCTGTCGTGCTGACGCATCAACCTTTTGTGACAATGCATACTGCCCTAGGTAGGAAAGTCCGCGAAGAACCGTGGTCTTTCCAGTTCCTCGCCCCCCGACTAGCACGCACGATTGTCGTGTAGTCAATTCCGGGAAATACCGTGGTTCGGTATAGAGGTCAAAAACCTTTTCCTGTAGCCATTCCGCTCGGTAGCTTCCGAAAAGATCGCTGAGTTGTTTTTGAAGCTCCTCAGAATTTGAAGTCATGTTCTCCTCATCAGTGGTTGCCAGCTGGATGATTCGTGGTAGTAGATAGGTAGGGTCGCATCTGGGATCCCGTGTTCGAACGCAATCCCAAGAGCCAAGTCATGGAAACCGCGCCAGCCTTCGTCGAGTCCCGCTCGCTTGCTCACATTCTCGAGAAACTTAGGTGCACTTTGAATTAGATCACTTGTCCAGAATCGCGATCTAGGAGATAGGGCACTGTAGCTTTCATCCAATTCGTGAGCAGGTACAAGCTGCACACTCGGCGCGAAACGCCTAATTTTGGCTCGCCCCTTCCAAGTACAGAAAATAGGGCAGTAAAAAGCCGTAAACGCTTGTTTGCCTTCTTCTGCTATTCGTTTGAATGAGTAATGCGTGCCTGGCGCGATTGTCAGTGTCCTATCCCAAGTGTCGCAAAATTGGTTTCCAGATCCCACAAAGTCGTCTACGAAAACAATGGTTTTACAATCGCCGAAAAATATCTTCTCTACCGCTTGTTCGTTCGTGAGTATTTGCCTCGCATCCAAGCCCAAGAATTGTCTTGAAAGTCGCGCGAAATGGTATCCACTATCCGTTGGGCTAGGATCCTCTCCCGTAACGTGAGTGATCGCGACATTGTGCAAAAACTCAAGCCATTGCTCATGCAATACCTCATCCGCTTCACGAAAGTCACAATTGGCTGAAGCAAGTTTGTTGAACGCAAACCGAAATAGATGTTTTGTCAAATCGTTGGAATAATACATGAAGTTCATGAGCAAGCGTTCTGCGAAATTCCTCTCCTCCTCAGTGAAGTTCGATAGCCAGCCTGAGTAGTTCAGGTTTCGTTGCAAGGGCCACAATTGCGATTCGACTAAGAAATCGCATCTTTCGAGCAGTAGCTCGTGATGGGCCGACATTTGCTCGGGGCTGTTTGGTTCGTTCAAGATGCGTTCCCCCGTCGCTTCATGCTCGCTGTTTCCATATCAAACACATAGTCGCTAATCGATCCATCCTTGATTCGCTCGACAACTTGTTCGACCACCTGCAGTGGAACAAGGAACCACTCGCGAGGTTGAACCTTCCCGCCGAATCGATCGGCTAGCGCTAGGTCAATACGAGCGCGCGCGAGGAACTTGTGAAGCAGAGATTCAAACGCCTTGCAGTTGATGTTCGCTAATCGGTAGACCGCCACCAACTCTACCGCGGCGAAGAGATACGTCGTTTCCTTCTTGGCGTTGGACACTCGCTTCTCGGGATCGCCAGTAGTCAGTCCGATCTTATGGAGCAGTTCGCGGTTCTCTTGCACGAACGGATTATCGGAGAGGCTTCGAGCCACGTAGATCGCACCAGACTCGCAGTCGCCGTCCTCCATGACATTGGAGAAGAGCGGGCCTAAGTCGCTAAAGTCTTCTTCAATCTCGGCTTGTTGCGGTACGATTCGCCGGCTGTTTTCGTCTTTGTTTAGCGCTCGTCGCAATGAACGAAGTAACAAGTCTGACTCGGTACCATTGTCGAAGATGACTCGTAGGCGTCGATCTCGTTCGCCGTGTTCAGGAGTGAACCACTCACCTGTCTCTGCGACCAGTGCCTTCTGGCCATCCACGATGAACCAGTCGCCCTTGCGTATCTGAGATCGACTGCTGGTCTTGAACAACTCGGTCGATTGACGGCCGGTCTCAAGATCAGCCTGAACGGCTTCGAAGTCCAGCCGAAAAGCGTCAAAGTCTGCGCACGGCTTGCGCTGGGCAACCTCTTCTGGAACGTTCCGCTCGGCATTCCGCTCGGCAGCCGAACGAACGTGTTTCATCGTCGTGATATCATTGTCTTCGGGGCTAACGCCGAGTGCTTCCAAGAGTTCATCGTCGCTGTCCAGCTCATACTCTTCGGATGGCTCACTGACGCGATCTGTCAGTATTCCGTCAGCATCCATGGGCCTCAGAAGATCCAAGCACTCGGCATCGCCGCGAATTCGGTCTAGCCGAAGTGCGTACAAGCGTTCGAAGATATCTCGGCCTTCACCGTGCTGTGGAAGTCGTTCGTGCTCTCGATAGTACCGCTGAATGTCTTCGAACCCAGCGATGATCCGTTCTTGCTTGGCCGTGTAGGTCTGATCCTGCTTGATTTCGGTCTCAACACCAAGCTCAGCCAAAAGCGCATCATCGTCATCCGTAAATGCTGCTTCCTTCGTCTTCTTTTTAGCCACTTGTTTTCTCCTGTTTCATTCGCGCCAGGAATGCGATTCCCTCCGCCATTCGCCGCTCCCACGCATCTTGGCTGGTGATCGAAGGCAAGCGTCCGCGTTCGTTCTTGAACTTCAAAGCGCGCTTCGCAAGATCGCGAGCCTCTTCGGGTGTCAGTTGAACTCGCCGGCCAGCGATCGCTGACTGGACCTGTCGCAATCGCTCTTCGTTCATCGTCTTGGCGAGAATGTTGTACGCCTCGCCGAAGGGATTGATCGAGTCGATTAGGTCGACATTCAAATCTCGAACATCGGTCACATAGCGGCGAATCCCGTCGATCAGCGCCGTGTTCGAAGTTGCACCACTGCCACTCGCTTTCTTGCCACCCATCTGAATCAGGTTAAGGGCTGCAACGGCGCGCTGCCGAATGGCCTCTTGGTCTTGCTCAGACAAGTCGGGGTACTTGTCGCGAATGATCTTACCCATTCGCTGCTGAGTTGTTTCCTGAGGTGGAAGCTCGTCATTGAACAAGCCATCCTGGACGGTGCGAGTGTCTTGAACGAAGGAAGCCAAAACCTCGTTGAGGTCCTCACGGCAGATTCTGGTTGCTTCGTCACTCTCGGGTTCGATGAGCCCATTTATCTCAATCTGAACACCGCCAGTCGCAGGGTCCACGCCAACATTGCAACCACCATGATCGTATCCGTCAGTTCCGTAGTCCAACCCAGGCTGAGGTCCGCTCGGAACGTTGGGGCCGTTCGGTACGTTAGCTGGCGTCTTTGGACGGAACTCGAAACGAGGTGCGAGCACTTGTTCCATCAGCAAACTGGCTGCAATGGCTTTAAGCGTATCGTTGACCGCCTCGGTAACAGCTTGCTCACCTGCGTCCGGCTCGGCGATCAAGTTGGTAAATCTGGCTCTTGTTTTGCCAACAGCATCACGTGTCGCTCGACCGATGATTTGCACGATTTCAGTCAAGCTACTGCGGTAACCGATGGTCAGAGCATGTTCGCACCAAATCCAATCGAAACCCTCTTTGGCCATCCCCAAGGCGATAATGATGTCCACGTGATCTCGATTTTCGCGACCTACCGGATCACGGAGCGCGGCTGCAACCTTCTCGCGTTTGATCGGTTCGTCGTCAACGAGATCTGCAATTCGCAGAGTTCGTCCTGTCGATGTTTTCACAAGCTGAAAACCAGTAACGTCATCGGTGCCCAACCACTCACCTAATGTCTCGAGGATGTGCTCAACTTCTTTGTGCTTGTCTTGAGTGCTTTCGCGGCTGTTAACATTCGGGATGTGAATGATCGTCTTTTCGTTCTCGTCAAGAACCTTTGGCAGATCGTCAAGGTAGCTCCCAGAATAGAAGTAGTAGCCAATGTCCAACTGCTTAAGATGCTTATAGCCACTGAGCTGTTCGTAGTAGGTGTAGGTCACCGTCACAAACCGCCTCTCATCTTCCGGCATCAGCACGGCAGCAGCGTCGCCGCGGAAGTAGCTGCCCGTCATGGCGATCAAATGCGTCTTGTCGCGCTCGATCAATTGTCGCACGAATTCGCCTAGACGATTGTCGTCACTCACCGATACGTGGTGAAACTCGTCGACGGCAATAAGGCGATCATCAAAGGCTTCAACACCGAACCTTTCAAATGCAAAACGAAACGTGGCGTGAGTGCATACCAACAAGCGATCTTCGGAAGCCAGAAAACGCCCCAGTGCTTCAACCTTCCCACCGTCGGTACCAGGCGCGTTGCAAAGGTTCCATTGTGGAGCGACAGTCCAGTCGGTGAAGAAACCATCCTTGGCGAGCTGAGTGTTACCAAAGCTCGCACCAATCGACTTTTCAGGTACGACCACGATCACCTGCTTCAGGTTTTGGCGGTGCAACTTGTCGAGCGCAACGAACATGAGCGCTCGACTCTTGCCCGATGCTGGCGGTGACTTGAGTAGCAGATACTGCTCGCCACGAAACTGCCAGACGCGTTGCTGCATGGCACGCATACCCATCGCGTTCGATGTGATGGATTGGCCACTGCCCGCATAGCTGACGCTTACGCCGGGCATCGATTTTGGCTTTGGTTCACTCATGGGGTATTCGTCCTTGATGGCAGTCTGGCAATGTGTAAGACGGAACTGTCAAGGATTTCTTGACGGTTGTATTGTTGAAGAAGTGAACGCTCATTTCTTGCCTTTCTCCTTTGACGTCATCTCGGTATAGAGTTGGAAGAGCGTCTCGAGTCGTTCCGTATCGTTCTTGAAGCGGCGGCCGATGTAGATGCGTTCCAGTACTTCGTCGTTACGATCGTGTGCGGCGCGCAGATCGTCAGGCATCGTCTCCGAATCGTAGAGCTCCGCGATCGTCGCAGGCCAATGGGCTTCGCGTGTTAGCAGGATATCTTCAGCGCATCGGGTCAGATCAGTTTTGTTTTCGTCGGTGAGAGGAGGGACCGGAAAAGTGTTCCATCCAAGGGTGTTCGAGTATGAGAAATCCGTGCGCATCCGAACACAAACTGTGGCTATCCATGACCGGTGCAGCCGTGAACTTATTATTGCAACACACCACAACTGAGGCGTGTACGCGGCATAGTTCCTGTCAGTAACAATGGTGTTTGCGCTAATCAGTCCAGTTGGCAGATACTGTCGATTTTCGGAACTGACTCGCGGAACTACTATCGCGTACGGATTGGGTACATTCATTTCCCGAAATTGATGAGGCTTCTTCGACATGTTCGCCATTCCGGGGTCTACGCTTCTTGTTCGGAAATCCCTGACGTGCGCAATGCGTTTCTCAATCGCAGGATTTTCAAGAGCTTCGCTCAAGTCATCATCAGTAAGCCAAAGGCAATAGCGCATTTTGCCTTGGATGAACTCAGTAGAGCCCAATGCAATTTTGGTAAATCTAGACAATTCCGTATTGGTAAGGCCAAGCTTTCCTCTGTCATCGCGAGACAGTAGCAAGCCTCCGTCATCTTTGGGTACATTTCCAAGCGTTAGCTTAGGTAAGCCTGATATTGAAGATGTTCTTGGCATGACGATTACGGTTGGTCCCGCCGTTAAGTATGGCGTGATGTTATCAACCTGGCGAGTAATCTCGTCGTCGAAAAGGGTCTTTGCCGATCTTTCGTCTTTCTTGCATAGCCCGATAATAACACATGTAACCCCTGCTTTATTTGCCGCTAGGTTCGACCATGTGAATGATGTAAATGCAAAGCAGATATCCACTTCGTCCATCACTAATGCCCAAAACCTCGGCACATGTTGCCCTTGCACAAGTGAATTAGTGGATACGAATGCGCAGGCGGCATTGGTCGTTTTTAGGAACCCACACGCTTTGAAGAAGAATCCACAGATGTAGTCCAGCGATTTCCATGCGGATGTCACGCGTCCAAGAACTTCCTTGATATCCGCCTTCTGCAATTTGTTTTGTTTCTTGTCTCCAACGTAAGGCGGATTGCCACAGATGTATGTTTCGCCCCCTTCGTTCTCAAAATCGATCTCTATCTGATCCAGTGGCGTCTGAAACAAATCATTCTCAACGAGCTTTACACCCGTACCCGTTGGCGGACATACCTTCAGCCAGTCCAATCGCAAGGCATTGCCATGGGTGATCCAATTCTCTTTGTTGAGCGGTAGAAACTCTGCAAGTGCCAAGCGTTGGCCGCGGTATAGTTCATCGCACTGGTACTCGGCAATGATTAGTGCCAAACGAGCAATCTCGACAGCGAAGTGCCTCAGCTCAATTCCGCGAAAGTTGGTAAGCGGAATTTCCGAGGCCCTATCCGGCTCTCCCCGCAGGATATTGATCTCGGCTTCAATCTTGCGCATCTCTTTGTACGCGATGACTAGAAAATTTCCGCTACCGCAAGCCGGATCGAAGACGCGAATGCGAGCCAAGCGCTTTCGAAGATTGAGCAACTTTCGAGGGTTCTTGCCTGCTTCCTTCAATTGCGCATGCAAGTCATCAAGGAACAGCGGATTCAGTACCTTTAAGATGTTCGGGACACTCGTGTAGTGCATGCCCAACGCACCACGCTCCTCGTCGTCGGCAACAGCTTGAATCATCGAACCAAAGATGTCGGGATTGATCTGTGTCCAATCGAGCGAGCCAATGTGCAACAGATAGGACCGAGCGATCTGCGTGAACTTTGGAACCGTGCCTCGCTCGGACGTTGAGCCGTTACTTCCAAACAATCCTCCGTTGACGTACGGGAACTGGCCCGCCCATGGACGCAGCTTGGCCGTGTCGCGTGCCTTCGTCGGCACATCCATAGCGCGGAAGACCTCGGCAAGAACAAAGTCCGTGTTCTCGCCGCTCGGATCGCTCATCTGGCGAACTGTCTCGGTGAAGAGCGCGTTCCCGTTGAAGATCCCGGTATCTTCCGCGAAGAAGCAAAAGATCAATCTCGCGAAGAAATGGTTGAGCTCTTCCCGCCGCTCGTCCCCGTCCCAGTCCGGATTATTGCGCAGCAGTTCGACGTACAAGCGATTCAGTCGCCCAGTGGCCTTGATATCGAAGGCGTTCTCGCGGATCTGCCGTACGGTCGAGATCCCCGCGAGCTCGAGGAAGTAACCAAAGTGGTCAGCCAGTTCCTTGAACTCGCACACCAATGGCGGCTCTTCCGAATTCAGGCACTCCGCGTGAACCGTATTCCCATCCGTTGCCAGCGCAAACTTCGCTTTGTGTTTGCTCGATGCAGAACTATCCACCAAACGCTTAAGTAGTCGAGCGACAGCGTCGGGGCCACCCGCAGAGCATGTGGCGATGTGAATGTTGTTCCGCTGAAGTACGGCATGAATTCCGTCACCTGCCACGTCCGTCTTGTTCGTCGAGTTCTTTCCGACGCTACGTAGTCGCTGAAGAGTCGCAGTCTTATTGCCGAACGCCTCCAAGAAAGCGTACGAGAACTCGGCCGCGTTGAACGGCTCTTCGACCAGCTTACTGACTGCTTCTTCGATCTCGACTGCGTTCAACCGATCGCTCCATCAATTGGGTGATTGTGAGAAATGTCCTCCTAGCATGGCCACATGTTGCCTGCAAGCTGCTACAATCCTACAATGCTAGCCTCACTGGAACAAGCAGGGATTGAAGATGGACAAGTTCGGCGACCGAATTCGTGAACTCCGCAAAGCAAAAGGCTATTCCCTCCGCCAACTGGCTCCGTTGGTCGGCGTCGGGTTTTCGTATCTGAGCAAAGTCGAGAACGACAAACTCGACTTCGAGGGCACGGCGTCCGAGTCGCTGATCCACCGCCTTGCGGACGTACTGGAGGCGGACGAAGAGGAGCTATTGCTGCTCGCCCACCACGTCCCCAAGCGCATTGCTGACCGGATTCTTGAACAGCCAGAAGTGTTCCGAACCCTTGCATCACTAGATGCTGAGGAGCTTGAGCGATTCGCGAGCCGACATACGAGAGTGCCTAGATGAGTGACGTCGCCGCTGCTACTTACTTTTTCTTGACCGTACGCTCTGATGCATCAAGCCCGCCATCGGTGTTTTATTACGCTGACGATGAATGGATGGCCATCGAGCTTTGTAAGCTGTTCAAGTCTGAGTTTGGGCAGTTTTGTGATCACGAGTTTTCCCACATGGTAGTCAGTGGGGACGATACGACTCAGCTTGTGCGACTTCGTACTGCCGTCGACGAGGTGTCACTATACCAAGATCCAGATCCAGGTATTTACGATCCCGAACCGACACAGGAATTACTACAACTAGCCAACTATTACTCGCGTGCGACCCAGTGGGAATCACTGCTTGAGAGCTTGCGAAAGCAAGAACCAAAAGAATCTCGAACGAATGGTCCAAAACAAGGTGCGGCTACCGCGACCGGTGAACTTGAGATCCAATCGCTCGAGCGTGTTCGATCCTTGCTTGAGAAGCATCGATTAATGTTTCTCTATTTTGCTGTACCCAAACAGATCAATCCGCTAGCGACGGGAAACAAGTGGCAGCTAGATAGCCTAAAGCCCGATCAATTTCCAAAGTTCAAAAGTGATGAAATTGATGATGACGGGGAGTTTCTCTTCACTTACCGACGGCGACTCGAACAGTTCGTTCAAACGTGCTATAGCAAGTTTGGAAGCGGTGCCGGAAGCAAGCCACGGGTGCTAACAGAAGACTGTACCATAGTGGATGTTGAAGGTGGTTCACTACCAGCCTGGTACCTTGACGATGGTGCCTGTGTCTACCTTGATGAGTCTGCGGAACAGATTCTTGCGAGCATGCGCGATGCCGTACGTAAAGGGCAAAGTCGACTGCTCCAGCCATTTATCAAGGCCATTAAGGACGCTCTGCACGACCAAGGTAAGTCCAAGTGGTATGCGTCCGAGCCAGTTCGATGGGAGTATGTGTCTCGCCTGGATTCAATCCTGCATGAATTGAGGACGTTCGAGCTAGAACAACCGAGCATGAATAAGGCTGCAACCGCAGAGGAGGTTAAAGATCCCACGCTGGACGACGCTGCAGGTTCGCCTGATGTCAGCGCTGAAGATTTGCTCAAGGGAATCCCCGAGGAGGACGATCGCAACTCTGGATTGATTCTTCTGATGTTATTTGCTCAGGCATATTACAAGATGCTTGAAGCAACAACTTCCCTGTCTGATTGGCTGACGGCAATGGACCTGGGGCTCAATCATTCCTACATATGGACCGTTCAAAACCTGACCAACTTACTCAAAAACAATAAGCATCTAAGCGACTTCCCAGAAAAGTTCGAACCCATGTTCGACGATCTATATCCAACAACAATCACTGATGTCGATTGGCAGTGGATGGTAGCGCCTCATGCTGATGGGTTCCTGGCCACGGTTCAGCGATATGTGCTTAAAAAGGGGACATACGATCCCGAAGAAGGCTCACCGGCTTGGATCATGGTGCAACTTTTCCGGCCCGGAGTGGAGACAGCGATTGAACGGGCCGAGAATTACAATCGACGTCTTCGCAAAGCGCAGAAAGCCATGTTTGGTGAGACGACAAGTACGAAGCCGCACGACGCCGCCGTCAAGGCAGATAGCGACGTTGCGAAGGCTGAAGAGTCGCAACAAACGACTACCAATGTAAATACTCAGATTGCCATCCCTCCAGGGGCTAAATGGTCAGAAGTCGCAATAAGATTCTTGGACGCCCACAATGTGCAAGTCACATTTCGAGAGCAAAGTCAGCGATTCCACTTTACACAAATGAACATGGCGGACGGTCGCTCCAACCTGAAACCGACAAAGCAGTGGGATCTACTTTACTCATTCGCTCGCGATAACGGGGTGATCAACTGGGGGAGCAAAAGTGCCTCACCCAAGCTGAAGAAGCAGAAGCAAGAGCTTAGTGAAAAACTATCCTCGCTATTTGCCATCGTCGGGGAGCCAATCGTTTACTTGGATGAGGTAAAAGGCTGGAAGACAGTATTCCAGATTATGGACTCGTGACTCTCATCGATCTGTACGCCGCGAAGTGATCCATTTCTTCCGTTGGCTTTCCCAGCTTGAGTCCATCGCAAGTTGCTGAAGCACTTTTAGGCTCAAACTATCACTCTCATGATTGTCGCTACTGCTAAGAAGGAGTTCCTCCTGAATTTCAGGAGCCAACAGTCGCAAATTCATGATCTGAGTCACTCTCGCCCGCGTCACATGCCCGAGGCGGGCGAGGTCAGCGTAGTCGGTGACGACGCCTTGCCTGATGAGGTCCTCGAAGTGGATCGCGAGTGCCATGTATCGCGAGATGCGTGGGATTCGTTCGAGTGCTGGCTTGGATTCGTCCGATTGGGATGCCCCTTCGACGATGCGCTTCTTGGCTCCACGGCCGCGTTGCTTGATTGAGAACTGAAAGTCGACGCTAACTGGCTTATTCATGATGCCGCCTCCACAAGTTCAGGACGGTTCTCCATGGCGATCGTCTTGATGCCATCGGGATGGAACGTGATGGTCACGCGACCGGTCGCTCCGTCATAATCGATCTGCTTTACAATCAACTGGACGATCCGTGATTGCTCGCGGACTGTAAGCGATTCCCAGATCGGTTCGAAGCTAGTCAATGCGTTGACCACATCCTCGCGGGTTAGCGTCTGGGCCTGCAGCGCCGCCAGCTTCACGCTTACGATCGTATGCCGGTGTTCGGCGCGCCGAAGACTCTCGTGCCAGTCGGCTAATTGCTCCAGGGAGGTCGCATCCGGCGAGCCTGGCTTAATCTTGGGGGCGGCAACGCGGATGGCTTCGTTCCAATACTCCAGCTCTTTGACAAGCTCGTCCCGTTCGGCCACAAGTGCCCCAAGTTCGCGGTCCGATTGGATCTTGGCTTGTTCCACCACCTCGTCGACCAGCGCCGCGTCGTGGCCAACGTGGCGTATCTTGTCGACGACAAACTTCTCGATCTCGGCGGCCGGCACTGACTTGGACTTGCAGTTTTTCCAGCCACGCTTCTGGGCCTTCATGCAGACATAGTAACGGTAGCGTTTTGATCCGTTCTTGGTCGTGTGCGTCGGCGTCATCGAACAGTCGCAGCAAGCGCAGCGAAGGATACCTTTGAGCATCGCCCCAAATTTGTTTCTCGCCTCAACGCCGCCAGTTCGGCCGTTGCGTCTCAGAAGCGATTGAACCTTCTGCCAAACCTCCGGTGAAATAATCGCGTCGTGCTCCCCTTCGTTTACTTCGTCTTTGTAGCCAAGCTTGCCGATGTAGGTCACATTGGTCAGGAGTCGGAACAGCGTTGCCTTGGTAAACGGCGAGCCGCCCCGGAGGGTTCCCTTCTTCGTTTTCCATGACTTGTTGTTCCAGCCACGGTTGTCGAGTTCAGCGATGGTCGCCATGATCGATTCGCGTTCTAAGTACAGGCTGTAGATCGCCCTGACCCTATTGGCCTCGACCTCGTTGATTCGAAGCTTGCCACCTTGCGGCTCGATGTCGTATCCAAGCAGCGGCATGCCACCAGACCATTTGCCTTTACGTCGCGCCGCAGCGATCTTGTCACGGGTTCGCTCCGAGATCAGCTCGCGTTCGAACTGCGCGAACGACAGCAGCACGTTGAGCATCAGCCGGCCCATCGAGTTGGTTGTGTTGAACTGCTGTGTCACGCTGACGAAAGCGACCTGGTTGCGTTCGAAGACTTCGAGCATGCGAGCGAAGTCCATAAGCGAGCGGCTCAGTCGGTCGACCTTATAGACGACCACGCAGTTCACCTTGCCGGCTTCAATGTCCGCCAGCAATTGCTTGAGCGCCGGACGATCCATGTTGCCACCGGTGAATCCACCATCGTCGTAGCGATCGGGCACGCAATGCCAGCCCTCTTGCGTTTGGCTTTTGATGTACGCCTCGGCGCATTCACGTTGGGCGTCGAGCGAGTTGAATTCCTTGTCGAGCCCTTCGTCTGTGGACTTGCGGGTGTAGATCGCACAGTTCAATTGGCGATTGATGTTGGCCTTGTTCATTTGTCACCACCTTTTTTGTTGAGCTTGAAGAAGTGGTATCCGTTGCAGTGCTGGCCCGTAATCTTCTTGGCCACAGCGCTTAGCGTCTTGTAGATCGCCCCCTCGTATTCGAAGCCGTTCTCCAGAACGAGCACCACGATTTTCTCGCCTTTGTAGACTCGCTCGATCTCTGATCTCGGCGGCGGGAGACGATTGTCTTCTTCTGGCTGGACGAATCCCGTCACGGTGTCGCCCGTCGACTTCAGGGCTGGCTTGATGGCTTTGGGGGCAGTCGTACGGATGTCGGTGCCGCGAGCAAGTTCAGCGGCGCGACGCCTGGCCCGCTGTGAAATGTCACCTTCGATGTTGGCCTGCATCTTCCAAGCGATGCGTTTGACGAGCCACTGTTTGTTGCGCGTGTTGGTTGGCTCGCCCCATGTCTCTTCGAATTTCTCTCTTAGCTGCCCAACTGTCATGCGTTGGAGCAGAGCGACCTCTTTGTCGATGTCGATTTGCATTGATTTCTCCTGAGAAAATGGACTCACTGGTCGTTAACCACGTTGGTCACAGAGAGCACGCTTTCAGAAGGAACTTCAAGGCAAGCTGTTGGCAATTCCGCTGGATCGTCGTCGATTTCTGAATCCAGGATCGCCACACGCGATTTCATTCGCACAATGCCGGCGGCCAGAATCGCAGCGATTTCCGATCGCCGAGCCGGCGCGGACAATGAGGAAGGGGGAACAGACGATAGCAACTCGCACCTCCATGCTCAACGCCGCCATGATTAGCGGCTCGAAGACAGGCATTCGCAGCAACAACAGCCGCGTCTATCTGTAGGAATACCCGGTGCGGGTTCGAAATGACGGATTAGGGTGCGAAAGAGACGATCGAATTTCTTGCTTGCTGCACCCAAAGCCTGAATACCGACGCACTCAGCCAGAAATTCGAACTGCAAATGCAGAATCACGACAATCTTGAAAGCGATTCGTAAATCTGCTGACAGTCAGAAAGTACCACGCATTGATAGTTGGACTCGCATCCAAAATTGCTGTCGTATACTAAGTGCCGCAAGCTAGCCTCGGTCAGAAACATGTCGCAATAGCCAATCGCGGAAGTTGCATGGCGAAAGTCTTCAAAATCTCCTTTCTTGTAGTTTCGGGTTCGATCCAGTCTTACAAGTGCATGTAGTGCCGCAGGTATGCTAACGCTCGGCATTTCAGTTGTAATTCGCTTGTTTCGAAATGCTTCACGAATCATCCTACTCACCATTTTCCCGGCGAAACAAAGTTCAGGCTTACTAGTGCCTTCAACTGACTTGCCTTCGAGAACTGCTTGTTGCTGAAGATATTCGCCAATGGCTAAGTGATGTGACTCTAGGACCCCGTCGACTTCGTCTAAAAAAAGGGAATGAAACTGATCTTTCGCTTTTTGGTGCTCAAACTTACCGCTTGTGAGTTTGCTTGCTAGGTCATGGTTTACACGCTGATCTGTTCCGTCGCTTAGAGGCATGACTTCGACCATGTCTCCGAATGAACATGACCACAACACATCGTCCATTGCCTTCTGAATTGCATTTGCAACAAGAGGGTCTACTGAATTGTCGTCTAAGGAAATAAATGTATCGCCGAGAACGAAGCCCACGCGTGTCCAGACCATCTGCTCGATTGGGATAAGTTCAACGTGTGGATGAATTATGCGATGATAAAAATACACAAACTCGCAACCAAACAATGGGTCGGGCGGTTGGATTGCAAAGCCACCACTGAGTTCGTCAATCATCTTCGCGGTAGCTCCGCGAGTAGCTTTGTCAGTCTGATACAGCAGTTCCGCGAAGACTGGATAGCTAATTGGGCAAATCGTTGATCCGCACTCTCGGAGCCTTCGCAACTCACTGGCGATCTGAACGTGAATTGGTTTTTGTTCCCTACCCAAATAGACATCCCGAACGTAGATCCAATACTTAGTATCCAAGTAGATGCGTCGTTTGCTAGCCGCTTGCCTGCCCCAATCACGCCTTCGTTTTTGAGTATAGGTGATAGCGTCCACATCAGGGTGCTGCAAATGAAAAGCAAGCGTGTCCGGTGTGCTTTTCATGCTTTCTGGAATTGGAATGCTTTTCTTCATTGCCCTTTGTTCTAACCAAGTTATGCGACCTTTTGCGTGACTTTGTAGTTGCATCCTCGTGCCCGACTCGTGTTGCCCTTATGGCGTCATCTGCATCCATGGTACTGATTCGACAGTCCCAACGTAGCGAGTTGTAAGGCGATTGCTGTACGTGTCGCGGTATCCGCAAACCCTTAGGATCACCATTTCGACCATCCATAAACCAGCTTTCCAAGCATCAAGATAAGCCTGAGAGTAAACATCTCGATTCTTGACGTCAGGATGAACGAGTGAATTGCGAATATCGCTAAAGGCGTGTGGCAGATCTGTCCATTTCACGGAGCTATTTGATTGAATCAAGCCATAAATTGACTTGCAGTTTGCAGGAATACTACAAGGTATCCCAAGAGATCCCAGTAGCAACCTAATCTTATCAGATGCCCAGAGATCCTTAAAGCCTTTTGCCGTCAACAGTTGCTTGTCGTTGACGATGTGTGTGTATGCAAGTAACTCCAAGGCGGCTTGAATCAAGATAATGTTAGCGTCGATGCCAGAATGCGAGTTGCACGAACGTACGTACCAGTAGATGGCTTCGTGAAGCGGACGACCCCATACTTCGCTCGATAGAGTTTTCACAAAATCTGGAAAAAGAGACTGCAGCTGAACAGGATGATTTCGGTCAAACCATGTTTCTAACGGTGGGTCGCAACTGATTGGTGAATTCCAACAACTCCAGACCTCATTCTGCGCTGCATCGAATCCAGTAGCGCATACGGGAGCCAAGCGAATTCCATTCGCAAAGGAGAAGAAATCCTTCAGCGTCGCAAGGAGATTGCTTGCTTCTGCACCGCTAATCAGACTGCCGTCTTGTTTGCAAATCTCGGCAGCATGTGTGCATTTGCAACCGCCCTCGCTTCGGATACCTCTCGCGTTGTCGCTTGTTTCAAAAAGCGAGTTGATAACAATGCGGAAGATTTCTGATTTCAGACTGGTCTGATGAATCGCTACCGAAGATCTGCCTCTTGTTTCCGATAACCCTTCCGTCAGCGACATGAATTCGTGGTGATTGAATAAATGAAAGACGATGCGTGACATCATCGTTTTGTCATCTCCCAGGGAAATCACAGGTTCGCTCTCAGGAATCCATACGAAGCAATCCCCAACGTAACCACCATGAAAACCGGCGATTTCTTTTCCCCGGAAGCAGAAGTCTTTCGGTGGTTCTATCATTCCAAGCATCTGTGGAATCGATACTTTGCCATCAGGCACTTTTGCCTGAAAGACAAGCGATGGGCGTGGCGATAAATGAAGCAAAGCCTCACAAGCAGAAGAATAAGCTATACCCTCCATCGTGAATGTCGCGGTATCCTTCGCAAGTACTTGAACGGAAGAGTTATTCGCTAGGTCAAGTATGGGCTTGACCATCTTGGTTTGGATCATGTCCGGCAATGCTCTAACTCCTTTGTAGATGATTGCATTCAGTTTTAGTGATCGAAAAGACAGCATAAGTGATGTGGATGTTCGCTCCTGGGAACTTCCCACACTCCCACGCTTATGCTTATCGCGATATCGGCTTCGGTTTTTCAATGGTTCAGCCGGTCAGCTTTGAACGAGTCTATGGCGATCCCCATCGGTAAAAGAACGCTTAGACAGTCCGCTTCATCGGTTCGAGCAAATTGTAGCCAACAAGTTCGAATCCGTTCTCGCCCGGTCTCCGAACGAGAACTCTGTGTTAACTCTGGAGCCCCCCGAAAAGAGAGAGTCAGAGAGTTCGGGACCGATTTTTCGCACCGGCGGGTGCAACCTTGAAGGTTGCGTTCGAGAGACGGAAATCTCTCCGCAAACAGAGATCGCAGCGGTTTGGGCCGGCGGAACGCGAAAAGCGTTGGAAACCCGCGAAAAACTGGGTAGAAACGAAAAACGCCCGGCGGTCGATCTCTCGACGCCGGGCGTTAAGTCTTTTGGTCGTCAAAGTTAGAACTTTGACGCAAGCTCCCCCGGGAGGGCTCGAACCTCCGACACGCGGATTAACAGTCCGCTGCTCTGCCGACTGAGCTACAGGGGAATTTTTTTTCTTGGGTATCCGAACTTTACTCGCTTCGCTCCCCTTTTTCAAGCCTAACTCGCACGAACTTGGTCTACCCCACCCGCCCATAGATTCCCTAAAATAAGTGATTTGGATTAGATCGCCTAATCCAATGGCCTGCTTTTGGGCCGGATCCTTCCGATCGATCGGTATCCTGTCACGAATCGCTCCTGACGCTCAACTTCGGCGGTGCGGGCTTTCGCGGGCAAGCAGCACAAGGATGCAACTGCCGTCATCGATGACGTTTAAACCCGCCTTGCGCGCTGCACTGCTGGCTTGCTCATCCTCGGCGCCGGGTTGCATCCATACGTTTTTGACCCCCAACGCTATCGCTTGCTCGATGACTTGGCGTGTGATGCTCGGTGGTGTGACGATCGACAACGATTCGGGGATCACGGGCAACTGGGCCAGGGTCCCAAAGGCCGCATGGCCTTCGACTTCCCCTGCTGTGGGATTCAATGGGTATACGCGCCGACCCGAGCCGACGAGGGCTAGGAAGACTTGGTTGCCATATTTGGAGCGATCGCGAGATGCGCCTGCAACGGCGAAAGTTCCTGCGCTCAAAAACGATTGGAGAGGGTTCATGATCCGGTCGATTCTTTCGATGCGCAGGGCCGATTGAAGGTCTGTTGCGGGTTATCTTAGCCGAGCCGCAGGTCCCGTGCGCGATGGATGTGCATTCAAGGTTGCTTGGCGCAAGCCGCGGGCAATGGCTATAGGACCCGCACCGTTTCGATCGTGCTGGACCGCCGGGAAGTACTAACCTGCTGGGGCCTAAACGCTGCGTCGTAGGGGGATTGGTCAAATGGCCCAACCGCTTGCGCTCAATACCGTTGACCCTTCACCGGAGGGCTTGCGCCCAACCGCTTTCAAAAACCCCTCGGCATGCGCCGAAATACATTTAAATCCAATCTTTCCTGAAATGATCCAAATGTCGATTTGACGGTATTGCACTTGCGCTGGTTGGCTCACAGGTGAGGCGATCCTGGTGGGTTGCTGTAGGTTTTTTCAGGGAAGTTACATCGGAAACCCCGATTGCGGTTGCTACCAAAGAGACCGAATTTCCGGTACGATTCAGATTCCTGTCTAGCCCTAATTATCATGACCTCCGCCGATTTGCTTGAAATGTCTTCGACCTCAGAAAACCCCGGTACAAAACTTATCCGTGTCGGCCACAGCCCTGATGCTGACGATGCCTTCATGTTCTACGGGTTGGCTAAGGATTGCTTCGACACCCAGCACTATCGCTTCGAACATGAGCTAGTCGATATCGAAACGCTCAACCGCCGGGCCTTCCAAGGCGAACTGGAACTCACGGCCCTGAGCCTTCACGCTTACGCTTATCTGAGCGATCGATACATGATCTGCTCGTGCGGAGCGAGCATGGGGGACAACTACGGTCCAATGATCGTCACCCGGAACCCATCCACGAGGGACGATCTGCGTGGCAAGACGATCGCGGTCCCAGGAACCCTGACGACCGCTTATCTTTCCTGCCGAATGTGGCTCAAGGAATTCGAACATGTTGTCGTGCCCTTCGACGAAGTTCTCGATGTCGTCGAGCAAGGATCCTACCAAGGCAAGAGCATCGATGCAGGGCTCGTGATCCACGAAGGGCAACTGACCTACCAAACCCAGAATCTGCACCTCGTTGTCGATCTAGGCAAATGGTGGATGGAACAAACCGGCTTGCCTTTGCCACTGGGCGCCAATGGCATCCGCAAGGATCTTGGGCCTGATGTCATCCGCGACGTCAACAAGTACTTGTACTTGAGCATCAAGCACGGCCTGGAGCATCGCCACAATGCCCTCGATTACGCACTTGGATGGGGGCGGGGATTGGAGCGAGACAAAGCCGATACGTTCGTCGGGATGTACGTCAACGAATGGACGTTGGACTTTACCGACCGTGGTCGCCAAGCGGTCCGAGAGTTGCTCAAGCGTGGATACGAAGCGGGCGTGATCACCAAGCTTGTCGAACCTGAGTTTGTCGATCCGCCGACGTCTCCTTGAGGTACTGCTTCAATAACACGGCTACGATCAAGTCCCTGAACCGATCATCGGAGCGATGTATTTGCGGAAAATAGTTCTTGGCTGATAGGGGAGATTGCCAAATGCAGCCCATTGGTATTCGTCCTACTAACGATTTCGCACTTAAAAAACGTTTGGGTCTCCAGAGAACAAGGTGGCTTTGATCAGCCTCCTCAATGCCATTCTCACGTTACCGGTTCCGATCGTCGATGAGACGATCGAAAACCCGTACAACTTGCAGGATTTCCAAAACGACAAGTTGTCGATCCTCGACATTCGCGCAGTCGACCAGCGGGGTGCGATCTACGACGTCGAGATGCAGTTGTCGACGCAGACGGGACTCGTCAAGCGGATCGTTTTCTACGGGTGCGAAGTCTACGCAGGTCAACTCAAGGCCGGGGACGATTATTCCAAGCTCAAGCCGGTCTATTCGATCTGTTTGTTGCTGGGGCAACTTTGGGACGATTCTCCCAAGGTGCATCACGCGTTTAGACTGGTGGATCAGGATTCGGGGCGTTTGCTTGAGGAAACTTTAGAAATTCACACGCTCGAGCTTGGATGGTATAATCTCCTGGAGAGCGAGCTTGAGACCGCTAGCCTGCTGGACCGTTGGCTGTATTGGTTGCTCCACGCCCACCAGTACGATGCACAGACGCTTCGGAGTTTGTTCTCCCAGCCAGAGTTCCAGAAGGCGACCGACTCGATTGACCGGATTGCCAAGAAGACCGAGGACAGAGCCATGTACGATACACGTGAAAAAGCCATCCGCGACCAGCAATGGATCCTTAACGCCGCTCGCCGTGAAGGGCTCGAGGCAGGCCGTTTAGAGGGTCGTGAAGAAGGGCGTGAAGAAGGTGAACTTTTCGGCAAGATACGCATGTTGCAAAATTTGTTGAGTCTCCCTCAGTCGACCGACAAGGAGCTGCAACCCAAAGCCAGGACCGAACTTGAGACGTTAGCAACCGAACTCCAAACTCAGTTGCGAAAGCGGATGGCATAGTTTCCAAAGGAATCCAGTTCACCTAAAGACTAACGCTCCATCAGTCAACGACAGTCCTCCAGAGCGATGAAGTCAGGCGTGAGGTGGGAGGAAGAGGAACTCGGCGAGCAACGGCAGTATGCGGTCTTTCCTCAGCGGCGGGCTTCAAGCTTACTTTTACGAAGGGATCGATCCGTGGTGGAGTCCTCGTCGGTCTGGTCGATCCTGTGGTTGGCCGACGGAACCGGACGAACGGAACTAGCGAGCGCGGCTGATGAGGACTTCGTGAACCCCCTGGCCTTCGATCCAGCGGTAGCGTTTGTCGACGTCGAGATTTTCGACGACATCTACTTTGCCTGAGGGCCATACGCAACGAACCTTGGTGAGTTTGGATTTTTTCCCGACTCCAAGGTGGATCAAGCGTTCGTTGGATCCGAAGAAACCTTCGCCATCGCACAGGGAGGTTACCCAGAACTCCTCGTCGGCTTCGATGCGCAAGACCGCACCGATCGCATCGCGTTCGCTCAGGGTGCCGACCAATTCCCACTGCACGAAATGGTTGGCGCTTGCGGTTCGATTTTCCAGCAGTGCTGCGGGTCGATCTAGGTGGGTTGCAACCAAATCCGGTTTGCCGTCGACGTTGAAATCGAGCATTTGCAGACTGCGGCCAATCCATTTGCCATCGAAGTAGGGGCCCGGAGAAGGGTTTTGCAGCCAGCGAAATTCACCGTTTTGGTTTTTTAGGATTTGCGTTGGCATATGCCAAGGGATATTCTCAGTGCGAAGGTCATCGATGTGGCCATTGACGGCGATGAAATCCAGCCAGCCGTCGCTGTCCAAATCGGAAAATTGGCTACCGAAGCTCAGTTGGTCAAGCGTTGCAATTCCCAGTTTCGACCGGCGAGTGCCATCGACAAAAACCCCAGGCAGTGTCTGCAGGTACAGCGTGCTGACTTCGTTGTAGAAGTTCGTCACGATGATATCCAAGAGTCCGTCGCGGTTTTGGTCACCGCAGGAGATCCCCATACAAGCCTGAGCTCGTCCGATGCTATCGACAGCGACACCCGAGGCGGCAGCCGATTCGATCAGGTCCCAACGGCCTAGATGGTCGCTTGTACTGGCACCTGTAGTAGCGATTGGGAAAGACGCAGGCTCGCTGAGCAAGAGGTTGTTTGGCGAAACATCGTTTGCAAAGAACACGTCGTTTCCATGGCGCTGATCGAGGTTGGTAACCAAGGTTCCGAGCGTGTAGCCGGTCCGGATCGATTCGAGCAGAGGATCGGGGGCGGATTCCCAAGATCCATCGCCGTTGCTCAGGAGGATTCGATTTTTGCCGGGCGGGTACATCTTGGGGTTGCAAGAGATCCGCGTGGAGTTGTTCGATTCGCATCGTCGCGAGATCGATTCGGAGCCGTAGACATACGATGCAGAGATCAGGTCGGGCAAGGAGTCGCCGTTTAGGTCCGCCGCGTGGATGGAGCTGTTCCAAAGCGAGTTCGAGTCATCTTGAGGCACGAGCGAGACCTCAAAGGTACCGTCGCCTTGGTTTCGGTAGATGCGAGAGACGGCTAGGTTTGCGACCAACAAGTCGGGAAATCCGTCTTGATCGAAGTCCGACACGCCGACGCCTTGGCCGTAGCCGACATCGCCTGCGTGGGCTAGTTTCGCGACCTCTCGAAAATGCTTGCCAGCAATCGAGCGGAAAAGTGTTTTGGGTTTGTACTCTGGGTTTGAATCCAAGGGCGAGGCTTCGGCTTCGGAGAAATACAAATCGGGCCAACCGTCTTTGTCGAAGTCCAAGGCGTTCACACCGCCGCCGATTCCTTCGATGGTGTACCAAGAGCGGTTGGATTTGGCGCCATTGTTGTAAGCGCTGTGGATTCCGAGTTCTTTGGCCACATCCTCCATTGCGATGATCCCCATTGCATTGGCCCCGCGAGCACCCGAGAGGGGGGCAAGGGTCTGGGCAGAGGGCAGGTTGTCAGGATCGGGATTGTCGGTTGTTTTGTTGGCGGCAAGTGTTCCGGGTGCAAGAGTGCCGGGTGCAAGTTCGCTCGGTAGGGGCCAGGATTCCCAAGGCAGGCCGTCGAGGACTTTTGGATCCGTAGGGGGGATTTTTCGAAGGGCAAGTTTTTGCTCCTTTAGGGCCTCGGTCATCGGACGGTGCCCCAAGGTTACTGCGAGGGCTTCCCAGCCGAAGGCTGCGACATCGTCCCCTAGATTTTGGTAGATGCCGGCGATTTTGTCGTAGAGTTTTGGGTCACCGTAGGCGTAGGAAATTTGCTGGGCGTAGTCGTTGATCGAGATCAAGTCGTTGGCGAATTGCCGGACCCGTTGGGCCGATTCGATCCTCTGGAGTTCGATCAGCGCGTCGGCCAAGCCTTGATAAGCAGCAACGTGCCTTCGATCGAGTCGGATCGCTTCGACGAAGCACCGAGCGGAGGCTTGGTCCTGATCGTTTCGGAGCATTAGGCCACCGAGGGCGTACCAATACTCCGGATGTTTCTGTGCGTTCGTCGGTGGTTTCGATAGCCAGGATTGCAATTCCGAGAGACGATCGGTTTCGAGCAAACTCGTGGCTGTCCAGACCCAAGGTTCGAGCAAGTCTGGGTGCTCAGTAGCGATTTGCTTGAGGGCCTCGAAGTTTTTTTCGTAACCGTTTCGGATCAAGCGGGTGCGAATGGGGGCAAAGGCGACGTAGGGGTGATCGGGGTAGGCATTGGCAAAAGCGTTTCGAACGGTTTCGTCGTCAAAGTAGTCTCTAGGATCGACCGTCGCGAGGAGTTCGAGTCGCGTGAAATCCCCGAGGCGGATCAAGCGTTGGAGATAGCGGTTGGCTTCGAACCGGCGGCCTTGGGCGTTGTAAATTTTGGCGAGCAGTCGGATGGCAGGAACGGCTGTGGGGTAATTTTTGACAATGGCCAGAAGCTCGGCTTCGGCTTCTGGAAGTTTCCCGAGCGTGACGGTCCACTCGGCGGCTTGTCCGGCCGCCGGAGCGGCTCTGGGGGAATCCTGTGGGATACGTCGGATGGTTTGGATCGCTGCGGGCAGATCGTCTTTGGCGGCCAAAACCAGGGCCGACAGATAGATCAGCTCCGGGTCTTGGGGGCGGACCAGTGCCAATCGTTTGACGGCATCCCAAGCTTCCTGGGTTTTGTTCTGAGCCAGCAGTTGCGAAGCCTTCTTTAAGCCTTCCCCGAAGTCCTCTGTCTTTGGTGAGCCTTGTGAGTTAGGTGGGCTTTGTGAGCTTTGTGGCTCGAGAGCCTCAGTTGTCTTCGTCGCTGCAGTTGTTTTGGGGGTATTGGTGCCGCACCCGATGCCTAAGCACGGCACGAGCAGCGCAGCGTTGAGCAGCGCGACGCAGATCGACGATCGCAAAGGGTAAGAAAGACGAGGCATGGGAGCACAGGAGGAGAGGTCTTGCTGGCAATCCGTAATTCTATCAGGAACGATATCTTCGTGGTTTTCGGGGGCCGATGCAAGCTTCAGGACGGTGAAACCACCCGCAAACCTATTTTAACGCGGGGATTTTTTCCAATGCGAACGATCCTGGGCATCGAAGGGGATCTTCGGGTACTAAGTAGAAATACAGGTGTGACTTGGGCCTGAAACGTGCAAGATAGGAGTTAAGCTATAGAGAATCGCGTTGACTGACGCGACGGAGTGTCTTCTTGAACGTTTTGCTGGTTTGCTCTTTGCTAGTGCGATTGATGTTTGTGCGCGTTTTGCCTTATTGTTCTCGGTGCAGTTGGCTTGTGGTCCTTGGGATCGGCTTGGGCATGTTCGCACCGAGTGCCGGGGCGCAGGAGAAGTCGCTTGGGGATCTCACGAACGTGAATCTCACGGACCTGAATCTTACGGGGGGACAGTCCGAGGGGAGTGCGACTGAAAGTCGAACCGCCCAGGACGTTGGAATCAAGCGGGTGGTGATCCTCTATTCGCATCGTCAGATGTCGCCGATCAACAAGCAGTGGCACACTGGGATTGTCGATGGGATCAAGCAGGTTTATCGCGGACCGATCGACATCGAGGCCGAGTACATGGACGTCGTATTGCAAGAGGACAAGGAATTTTTCAACGAGTGGTCTAAGGTGCTTGAGTTGAAATACAAGAAGTATCCGCCCGATGTGGTCATTCCTGTTTTCTTTCCGGCATATACCTTTGCTCTGGTAAACAGGGATAAATTTTTTCCTGATTGCCCGATGGTATTTTGTGGTGTTCCGAAGGCCTTTGCTGAAAGCCAAATTTTCCGACGCAACATTACGGGAGTTGGAGGTCAATTGGATAATAGGCCTTCTGTGGAAGTGATCCAAAAGGTGCTACCCGGGACGAAAAAGCTTTTGGTTTTATCGGGCAAGTCTCGATTGGATGTGTGGCTGAGCAGCATCGCCATCAATCAAATCAAGATTGCCTTTCCGGAGATCGAATTGCAAAAACTTGAAGGCTTGACTCCGTCGGAGGCTGCCTCGGAGATGGTTCGAGCGGGTCCGGATGCTGCAGGCTTGATGCTGTCTTTTGAATTGGACAACCATGGCAACCGCATGAATACTACCGAGTTTTTGAACGAGCTCAGAAATGAGGCAACGGTTCCGATTTTTGGTTGCTACGATACGATCTTAGGGCAAGGAATCCTGGGTGGTGCATTGCTTTCCCCGCTTGAGTTCGGGAATACTACCGGACTGCTCGTCGGCAGGGTCCTCAATGGCGAATCGGCGGACGAGATCCCTAAGGACTACAATCACTCGCATACGATCGCATTCGATGACGAGGTCATGCGGAAGTTCGGTATATCCGAATCACGGCTTCCGGCGGGTTCTAGAGTGATCAATCGCAAACCAAGCTTGTGGAATCAGTACGGCCGCTATCTGGGCACAGGGCTAGCAGCACTGCTTGTACAGTCCGCGATTATTGTCAGTCTGCTTCTGAACCGCGCCAAGCGCATCGCGGCCCAGAAGGAAGCTCAGTCGCTTGCAGGAAGGATCTTGTCGGCGGGCGAGGAAGAGCGAAGGTACTTGGCAAGAGAGCTACACGACGATGTATCCCAACGCTTGGCTGCTGTTTCGATAGAAACCGGCACGTTGGAAAACCGGATGAACGAGTCGAGTGAGATCAAGGATTCGCTGGGCAAGCTCAAGAGGAACCTGATAGGGATTTGCAACGATTTGCATCGAATGAGTCGGCACATGCACCCCTCGGTGCTCGACGACTTTGGACTCTCCGAAGCCCTCAGGTCCGAGTGCAGCGATCTGAGCCAACGCTGGGGCATTCCGATAGAATTGCATTGTTCGAAAAGGTTTCCCGAGATCCCCAAGCCGGTCGCGTTATGCTTGTACCGAGTTGCGCAGGAATCGCTCTGGAACGCGATCCGCCATTCGGGCAGTTCGAAAATCTCGATCGAGCTCAAAAGCGATGCAGAATTCGTCTACATGGATGTTTCCGACGACGGAAGGGGTTTTGAGCCTAGCACGATCCAGAAGACCCGGCGGCTCGGTTTTGCGAGCATGAACGAACGCATCCGGCTTGTAGGTGGAACGATCAAAACCAAAAGCGCCCCGGAGCAAGGGGTGACCATCTCGGTCGTAGCCCCGATCCCTGATGCATCAACACCCTAAAACACTATCACCCTTAGGTATCTAATTAAACCACTTATGAATCGAATCAAAGTACTCTTGGCAGACGATCATCGGATCGTTGCCGACGGATTGCGAACTATCCTCGATACCGATTACGATTTGGTCGGCATCGCAAAGAACGGTAGGGAGTTGGTCGATCAAGCGCTACTGCTGCACCCCGATGTGATCGTCGCGGACATATCTATGCCTTTACTCAATGGACTCGACGCGATGGAGATGCTTCAACGCATGGACTGTCGGCCCAAGTTCGTTTTTTTGACGATGCACAAAGATGTGACTTATGCCGCCAAAGCGATTCGTCAGGGAGCGATGGGCTATGTGCTCAAGCACTCAGCGAGCGAGGATCTCCTCAGAGCGCTTCAATTGGTTGTTTCCGGAGAGAAATTCATTTCCCCGGAGATCGCCGATGGGTTGCAAACGTCCGAAGACCAATTGACCGAACTTGAGGAGCACAAAATGCTGACCTCTAGGCAACGCGAAGTACTCCAGTTATTTGCCGAGGGCAAATCGGCCAAGGAGGTAGCGGCGACCTTGGGGATATCCGCACGTACGGCCGAGAATCATAAAGCGCGGATCATGACCCAACTGAAGCTTCATAGCACCTCGGAGTTGGTCCAGTATGCGATGCGACATGGGCTGATGGCCAACCCATAATCACGGGTTCAGTCCGTCTGGTTTTCTTCCGTCTCGTTTTCGATCGTGTCTCGGAACAGATCATCGCGGGAGTGGAGCTGGTAGAACAAAGCGCGTTTCTGCTCAGGCAACGAGTAATCGAAACCGAGCTTGCGCAAAAAATCATCCGAGGCGCTGATTGCCATGACTTCGAGAATGCCTTTCTTGCGAGCGCGCTCGACGCAAGCTCGGACAAGATCGCTGCCGATCCCACGGCCTTGGTATCCATCGTCGACGGCCAAGCATTGGATTTCACCAAGTTTGCGAGAGTAAATCTCGACGGCTGCGAAGCCAACGATCTTGGGCTTGCCATCCTGGGTAGCAGTCCCAGGTTGCTCAGCAACGAATCCGTTGGCCATTAAGAGAATCAGTTCCGACTCGAGGCGTTTGAGTAACTTGCGGGCTTTAATGAACGGTTCGAGCAGGGCTTGGATGCTATCGAGGTCGTCGTAGTGAGCCGAGCGGATCAGGTGTTCGGATTTGCGTGCCGGATGGGTTTGGCCGACATCGATTGTTTTTTCCGGGTCGTTCTTTTTTTCGGGGAAAGATTCGTTCTTCATAGGCTTCGAATTGCTAGCAAAGATCCGCAGTGCATAAGGAGCGATAAACTCGACGATTGGGTCCCTATCATCGATCTTTTGCTAGCAAAACACAAGACCTAGGAAGAGGATCGCTAGTCGGTACAGTCGTACCTTCGGCTTGCCCTATCTATCTAGTTTCGCGTATATCGTACGTTTTATCGTTTGCATGCAGTTGCGTTTTGGCCGAATAACCGAAGGGAGTTTCGGTTGGAGAGACCACCGAAATCATGACAGAATATTTAGCCAATGCCAGCGACGACATCATGGGACAGCGGATCTTCTTTTCGGTGGGAGAGCCCAGTGGGGATTTGCATGCAGCGAATCTGATCCAGTGCATCAAGCGAATCGATCCGACGACGCGTGTGCGAGGGTTTGGAGGATCGAAGATGATCCAAGCCGGATTGGATTTGGATTTTGACTTAACGAGCATGGCCGTCTTAGGGATCACCGAGGTGCTTCCGAAACTTCGCGAATTTTTCCGCATCGCCGACATTGCTGAAGGCTGTTTCAAGCGCGGCGAAGTCGACGGAGTGGTCTTGGTCGATTTCCCAGGTTTCAACTGGCATATTGCCAAGCGGGCTAAGAAGTATGGTTTACCGGTCTTCTATTATCTGCCGCCCCAGCTATGGGCTTGGGGTGGCTGGCGCGTGAAGAAAATGAAGCGCTATGTCGATCGTGTTTTCTGCAACTTGCCTTTCGAAAAGGAGTGGTTCGAAGATCGCGGTGTGAGCACTACCTATGTGGGTCATCCCTTTTTCGATTCGATTGCCAATACTCCATTGGATTCGAAGTTCATCGCGCGTTGGCGCGATTCGGGACGTTTGCAAGTCGCAGTATTGCCTGGTTCACGAGAGCACGAAGTGCATCGGATTTGGCCGATGCAGTTGCAGATCATCCGGCAGTTGGCTCATGAGTTCCCCGAAGTCGAATTCTTAGCCGCGACGCTCAAAGATTCGCATGCGTTGTGGTGTCAAAGTCAGCTCAGCGCCTCGGACCAGGGATTACCGATCCATATTTTCTCAAGCAAGACCAGTGAGATTCTCGAGTTGTGCGACTGTACGTTGATGAAGAGTGGATCGGTTTCGCTTGAGGTCATGGCCAGGGGTAAGCCCGCATCGGTGATGTACCATGTCAGCGACATGACCTATGCGATCGGCAAGATGCTCGTCAAGTGCCAATACATGTCGCTCCCGAATTTGATGGCCCAGGCACCCTTGATGCCCGAGTTTCTTTCGCACGGAGCGATCCATTCCCGATCGTCGCGACGGTCGATCGAAGCGATCACCCAGGAAATGGTCAAGCTTTTGGGGGATCCCCAGTACCGCAATCTGCAGCGACAGCGACTCCGGGAATTGGCGAGTCTTACGGCCAAGAGCGGGGCGACTCAGGCCGTGGCTCAAAACATCTTGACCGACCTGCAACCACGCTTGGAACTGCGCCGCCGAAATCGGCTTGAGCTCACGCCGATCGACCCACAGGAGATCCCTCAGGGCAATGCATATGAGCCCCATCGCGCCAAGGCGGCTTAACTCGTGTTGACCTAAGGTCGGATATTCACTACAACCGTAAGAGTCGGGACGCGCAGTTGCGGTTTCCGGCAAAAAGGCTCCGTAGCCAAGTGGCTAAGGCAGCGGATTGCAAATCCGCCACGCGTGGGTTCAACTCCCACCGGAGCCTCTTTCTTTTTTCGCTCGGCCGAACCTTTAGAAGACGCTGGATGCACGCGAGCAACACCCCTTTGCGGGCCCAAATCGTGATTCCCGCAAGGTTGGCATCGACCAGACTCGCAGAAAAACTGCTCCTTGCCCAGACCGGCAAACCCTTAATAGCCCACACGTATCAAGCTGCCCAGAGGAGTCGATTGGCAAGCGGCGTGACCCTGGCGGTGGACCATCCAAGGCTGGCTCTAGTCGCCCAGCAGATCGGTGCCGACTGGGTGATGACCGATCCGTTGGCAGCTAGTGGAACGGACCGGGTTGCCGAAGTCGCGATAGCCCGTCCCGAGGTGGATATCTTTGTCAATGTCCAGGGAGATGAGCCCGAAATCGCTGGCGAATCGATCGATTTTTTGATCGAACTCTTAGCCCGTACCCCGGATGCGACGATTGCGACCCTAGCAACCCCGATTCGCCGTCGCAAGGATCTCGAAGATCCTGCGTGCGTCAAGGTGGTTCGGTCCCATGCGGGAATGGCTTTATACTTCAGCCGATCGGTGATCCCTTACCCTCGCGACGGGTTTCCCGAGTCTGAATCGGGGCAATTGGACAACTCGCACAGCGATTTGCAAAGCTATTTGCAGCACCTGGGAATCTACGCTTACCGCAGGGATTTCCTTGTGAATTTAGACCAGTTAGCCCAAAGTGAGCTTGAGCGTATCGAGAAGCTCGAGCAATTGCGTTTCCTTCAGGCAGGGCATCGGATCATCGTCGGAGTCGTCCCGCATGCAACGCGGGGGATCGACACGCGCGAGGATTACGACGCTTTCTTAGCTAGACAGAAAAACTTATAACGTGACAATTCTCGGGTTTGGCCTTAGAATGCCTATCCAGCGATTCTGACTGCCTCAGAAATAATGATTCCGGCTAACAACACCGACAGCCAAGGCGCATGAGCACAGCACACTCCGATCCAACCAGTTTGGCCAACAACTCGCAGACCGTCGCCGACAGTATTGAATCTGCCAAAGTCGCTGCGCGCGTCGCCGCAGAGAACAAAGGCCAAGAGATCATCCTATTGGATTTATCCAAGCAAACGAGCATTTTTGATTGCTTTTTGATCGTCACGGGAACATCCCGACGCCAATTGCATGCGATTGCCGAAGAGATCGACCGAGAGCTAAAAAAGCTCGGAGAGGTTCGACTCAGGATGTCTGGTTACAACGAAAGCCAATGGATTGCGATCGACTACGGTGGGATCATCGTTCATTTGTTCGACGAAGAGCATCGTCGGTTCTACGACCTTGAGGGACTCTGGGGAGATTCCCAGCGGATCGACCTAGAGCCGGTGCTCCTATCGACAGGGGCTCGTCCTAGTCGTAGCTTGTAGCCCTAGCTTGTAGCCCTAGCTTGAAGTCTTCGCTTGAAGTCCTGGCCTCTTGGAGTTTGATCTACCGATGGCAATTTCGCTGATCTATCTGCTTTGGTCGATCCCCGTACTGCTGGCCGTGAGTTTGGTGATGGCCGCGACGCGTCATGAACGCTGGGACTTGATCCGCAAGCAAGCCATCAGCAGTGCGGCCTGGACGTTGACATTCCTTGGTGCCATCGCCTTGGTACTAGCCGTTGCGATGTGGTGGATCGGATCGAATTGAATTCGGCTCCCCGAGACGCTAGGATAATGGGAGATACGCCTTACCGCTTTCCCCTGGGGAACTGACCATGCCATTGTACGAATACCGTTGTAAAGATTGCGAACGGGAGTCGGAGCTGCTTGTTAAGACCTTGGGGTCCGAGCCGCAGTGTCCGGAGTGCGGTTCGGTGCGCATGGAAAAATTGCTCAGCGTCATCGGCTCGCCGGTGGTTGGGAGTGGGTCGAAGCCACAGCAGAGCGACCCTGGGACATGCGGCAAACCACAATGCGCTCGGGGTTGCATGTTCGGGAACTAGACACCATGCGTCGGATCTCCAGTCTGGTTTGGTTGCTTTCCCTTCTTGTGTTAATCGCTGGGTGTCGGGGTTGCACCAGCGACGCGAATTCCGACAAGCTCACCGATCAAGAGAAGCAAAAAAGAAAATTGCGGTTGGTAGCCGACGAGCTTCGTACGCTACCGTTCTCCAAAGAGATCGTCGGCAATTCGGTCAAATCTGGGCATTGGTATCAGACCCGTCAAAAGCTCAAGGCCAACCAGAATGATGAGTCTCTGACGGCATCGCTTTACGAAGTCGATCGCAACGATTTGCCGACGAGTCTATGGCCTCAGGGTCTTGCATTGCAATTCGAGCGAGACGTCTCGGTGGCCAAGGGGCAGGAGAAAACCATTGAGATGAAGGTCCTTCAGACCGACGTGCCATTCCCAGAACAGACCGCCGGGACTTTCCCGCTAAACAATCAGCTTTCGATCTTCACCCGGTACGCCCAACGCGGCCTTGGCAGCCCATTGCTCGACGAGAGGTTTCTGTTGAAGCTTCTCAAAGAGTACCAGTATGACATGCTCGTATTGAGCCGCGATGTTTCCCGCCAGGTCTTTTGGCGGGGCCTGGATTGTGTGGTTTGGCCCCAATACGAACCGGATATGAAATTCAAAGTCATGCCGCATCGGATCATCGATATCTCTGAAGAGGAAATGACCGATGCGATTCCTTCCCAACTGCTTACCATGACCAGCGTCTCGCACATGGTGCTCAACGATGTGTCGCTGAATATTCTGCCTCAAGACCAGCAAGATGCGATCCTCGATTGGCTCCATTTCGGGGGGACCATCATCATCAATGGCCCCGACGCGATCGCGGGGGTTGAAACCTCGTTCCTGAAACCCTACGCACCTATCCAAAACACATCGTCTGGCGAACTTTCACCAGAGCAACTCCTAATGCTCAACGATCGAGATTCCTGGTGCCTACGCTACCATGGAACGGACCAAGCGGTCCCATTAAGACCCAATAAGCCAATCCCGATTCTTCTAGGTCAGGTCGAATCGCCCAGCGCCTGGATCGAGAATCTAGAGGGACTCGTCGCAGAACGATTGGTCGGCCAAGGCCGCATCGTGATGACCTGCTTCCCGATGAATGACTCGGCTTTCGTAAACTGGCCATCCTACTCGGCCTTGATCCACAACGCGGTCCTTCGCAAACCGGCTCGCGATGTGAAAATCGACTCGGATCTCGAAAACCCGCGCAAGCTGGTCTACCAAGTCGATGTTTTTGAAAAAGACGGTTCGGGCAGCAAGGAACGACGCTCCGCTCAGGAATTTGAGCGCAGTTCGAATTTCAATACGCGTTTGCGCCTATGGGCCAGAGATCTCGACCTGACAACCAGCAAGCGAGGTCCCGATGCGTTCAAGCCCATGGAAGAGGTCGCCGGGGCGAAATCGTCGAGTTTTGGGGCCTGGAACGCCAATGCACTCGTCGGTAAGGCAGCCGATGGGTATCTGAAAAAACTCTCAGGAATCACCGTCCCAAATCTAAATACGATTCTCAAATGGTTGCTTGCGTACCTGATTGTCTTGGTTCCCTTGAACTGGTTGTTCTTTAGGCTCATCCGAAGGCTGGAACTGGCCTGGATCGCCGCGCCTCTGATCGCCATTGCCGGAGTCTTTGTGATCGCCAAAGCGGTTCAACTCGACGTCGGATTTTCGCGCAGCGAGACCTCGGTGGCTCTGGTGGAAATGCACAACAATCACCCGCGCGCCGTGCTCTCCTCTTTTCACGCGCTTTACTCCTCGCTGACGACCAATTACCAAATCGTTTACCCCGAGGGCCAAGGAGTCGTCAGCCCCATGCCCCAGCATCGCCAACGCAGTGTTACGGCCCGAGGCAAACTCCTTTCCTATCGAATCGCCGATTCAAAAGGAGCCGGGTTCCAAGCCTTCCCCGTCCTGTCGAACACCACCGGCTTGGTGCAAAGTGAAGAGGTCATTGCCCTCGGTGGAGCCGTCGCCTGGACGATCGATCCGTCGGGCAGTGCCTATCAAGTCTCCAACGGTTCGGACCATGCGCTGCGCGATGTCATCCTCCTTGGATTTACATCCACGGGCGAACTGAAACGAGCTGACATCGGAACGATCAACGCAGGCGATGCGGCCGAAGGTCAAACCCAGTCGCCCCCAGGATCAACTGCCTTTTCTTGGACGACCACCGAAACCGATCCCGATCGGATGAAACTCCAAGCCTTGGTCGAAGAGATCTTGGCGAACTATCCCTTGCAACGCGAAGAATGGATCGCCCTCGGATGGACCGATGCGGAGCTATCGAAGCTTCAAATTGCCCCGATGACGCCTCAGCGTCGATCCAACACACTGCTGCTCATGCACGCTCAGACCGGATCGCTCGGCTCGATCGAGCATGACCTGCGACTGATTCCACCATTGCCCAAAGAATCCGATGAGTTGTGACCAGCCAGTCCGAGGACGCTTGGCTCCCTCGCCAACAGGAGCTCAGCACCTAGGCAACGCTCGCACTTTCTTGATCGCCTGGTTGCATGTGCGTTGCTTCAACGGCGAATTGCTCCTGAGGGTCGAGGACCTCGACACCCCGCGAACCAAGTCCTGGGCGAACGAGCAAGCGATCGACGACCTCCGCTGGCTCGGGATCGATTGGGATAAGACCGCACCGCTGCAATCCTCCCGAACAGATCGCTACCTCGAGGCACTCGAAGTCCTCAAACAAAGAGAACTTGTCTATCCGTGTACCTGCAGTCGCACCGAAATAGAAGCGTGTTCATCCGCACCGCACGAATCGTTTCTCGATGGGATCGTTTATCCGGGCAACTGCGCTGAGCGGACGGCTCAGGCCGCCCAGCGGCTCGAGGCTCAAGGTCAACGCTATGCTTGGCGGTTTCGATTCAGCGAAGGAACCAAGGAGTGGGTCGACGACCTGCGAGGTCCACAGCAACTCGATGCCAAAGTGTCTCTTGGGGATTTCATCGTCGCACGGAATTATGGCCCACCGGCCTACCAACTTGCCGTGACGGTCGATGATCATGAGCAACAGATCAACCATGTCCTTCGCGGAGACGATCTGGTCTACAGCACGTATAGGCAACTTGCGATTTACCAAGCATTGGGGTGGGAGTCTCCTGGTTGGCTCCATGTCCCTTTGGTCGTCGGCCCCGACGGAAAACGGCTTGCCAAGCGCCATGGCGACTCGCGTCTATCGTACTGGCGTGAGCAAGGCATGCGGCCTGAGCAATTGATTGGCTCGATCGCCGAGTCGTTGCGACTGACCGACACCGACGCGCCGCTCGGCGCCAGGGAGTTGCTTTCGATCGCGCAAAACAAGGAGCACTGGTGGCTCGATATCCCCAAGTCGCCTTGGGTTTTTCATCAGTAGCGGACCGATCAAGGCCAGTGAGGATCGACGGGCATCTGGAGCCCAAAAGGGGACTACTTTTGCAAGCCGAAGACCTTCAACGAAGCAAGTGCGTCTTGGGTTCGAAGCCGTCTGAGCAATCGAGTCTCAGGGCATACGCAGCTGCTAAAGAGGATCTCGTGTCCGAGGCTTGCAAGTCCTCGGTAGGGGCGCACCTCGAATCGATCTGAGGGTCCCTCGGGCAAACCAGCTTTCCATTCGGATAGGATGTTGTCGCGTTGGACAGGGTGTGAGGGATAGGCTCTTTTGAGGGTCGATCGATCGAGCAGTTCGCAGATCGGAGGGTTGGCAACCAAGAGGCGTTCGGATTCGATGAGCTGTGGCATCCAACGGTAAAAGAACCAGAGCATCAGCGAGCACCCATGGATACCATCTGCATCGGGATCAAACAGAAGGATGATTCTTTCAAAGCGGCATCTTTGGATATCGAAATCTTCTGCGAATCCAGCACCGAGTGTGTCGATCAGTTGCTGGAACAATCCGTTCGACTCGACTTTCGCACGGGTCGCTTTCCATGCGTTCATCGGCTTGCCCTGCATCGCTAGTACCGATTGGAACTGGGCGTTTGAAACGCGTTCGACAGCCGCCCCGGCCGATTCGCCTTCTACCAAAAATAGCTCTTGAGACGTTGGCTTTGGGTTTACCGGAGCGTCGCTTGCTTTGTGTTCCAAGATCGGAAGTCCCATGCATGCGTTAGAGGAGGGGAGTTAGTCAAGCGGCTTGATTTCGGGCGGAACTCAGGGGCAAGAATAGACGAAGGCCGGATCTGGAGTCAGAACCGGCCTTCGCTTTTACTTGGTAGATTTCTAGCCGAGAGGTTTCTCGCCGATGTTCATCGATGAGCGTTAGGACGAGTCGGACTTGGTGTTTACTCGCGTGGTCGAATCGCGCCTGTTAGGCCACTGTAGTCGACTCGATCATCGTTGTGCCACAGGGGCTGACCGAGTTCAACGCGTCGTCGAAGAACTTCGATCTTTTCTTGCGAACCGGCCGGTGCATCGGTAGGCAAGAACTTCGCATCAGCGATGGGATCGAAATCCTCGTCGTGACCGTACTTGAGGATGGCTTCGAAAACATTTTTGCAAAGATTGCTCATACTGTCTGGAACCTTTTGAGTGAGATTCATCAGATACGGGCGCCCAGCCACGTGATCTGAGTTAAGTGGTATCGGATTATTCGTAGTGGAAGTCTAATAGTCAAGCAAAATAAAACCACATTTTCATCGGCTTTTCGCTGGACCTGAACGCTGAGGGCTCTGGGAAAAAGGTAACGAAAAGACCGACTGCAACGACGCTTGGAGCGAGGTGCAAGAAGCCAACAAAGAGCCGGTCCCTAAGGGGCTTATCTTCCCCTTACGTCTTTTCGCCTTCAAAGTCCACGTCGGATCATGCTCGGGGGAGGGCTCAGCCTAGCCCTTTGAAGAAAATGCGGATTTTTGACGCAACTGCCTATTTGGGGGTGAACGAACGGCGCGTTGCGAACGTCTAAACCGGAACGTTGCGATACGGCCAAGGGCTTGTCAATCGAGCGAAGCGATCGAGTATAATTGACGTGAGCTCTCGACCCGAGAGACAAAAAGACCCGAGATACAAAACGACCCGCAGACCATTGGAACCTTTAAGGGAGTACTCAAAACTAGTGCGCACGCACGATCGATCTCATAGTTTGACTAGTGAAAAAGGAGTTCTTGCAAGACTCCTTCTACCCAATGATTTTGTCTCAGACGATCCTTTTGATGAACTCAGGGGGCTGGCAGATACTGCCGGAATCGAGGTCTGTGGCACGATCTTTCAAAAGCGCGAGCATCCGGATTATTCGACCTACCTGGGTAAAGGTAAGGTCGAGGAACTGGTGAACTTTGTCGAGCATGTCGGGGCCGATGTGGTCTTGTTCGACAATGACCTGACCCCAGCGCAAACCCGGAATCTCGAAAAATCGCTCGGCACGAAAGTCCTCGACCGATCCGAATTAATCCTGGATATTTTCGCAACCAACGCCTCAACGCACGAGGCTCGGCTAGCCGTCGAATTGGCACAGTTGGAGTACTCGCTGCCGAGGCTCAAGCGGATGTGGACGCACTTGTCGCGTCAAACGATGGGTGTTGGGATGCGCGGGCCGGGCGAAAAGCAATTGGAAGTCGACCGTCGCTTGGCCGAGAAGCGGATCCATGAGTTGAAATTGGATTTGTCCAAGGTCGAGAAGCGCAAGGCCAGAGAGGTCGCCTCGCGCGATGGCACCTTTTGCGTTTCGATCGTCGGCTATACCAACGCCGGCAAGAGCACGCTGATGAATGCACTTACCGGTGCAGGAGTCGAAGCGGCCGATAAACTCTTTGCGACTCTCGATACACGAACGCGCCGTTGGATGTTACCGGGTTGGGGACCGATCTTGCTGAGCGATACCGTTGGATTCATTCGTGATCTGCCTCACCATCTGATTGCGAGCTTTCGCGCGACGCTCGAAGAGGCTAGGCAAGCCGATTTGCTCATGCATGTCGCCGACGCGAGCAACCCATCGGTATTCCAGCAGATCTCGTCGGTTTATAAAGTCCTAAAGGATCTCGATATCCAGGAGAAGGACACCCTGCTGGTGCTCAACAAATGCGATTGCCCGGGTGCTGGCGAACGCATATCGCTGGTCCAAGAGCGCTACCCCAATGCGATCCCCATTTCGGCCATCAGCGGACTTGGACTCCAGCGTCTGTCGATGGCAGTCAGCGATTCACTGACGTCAAGTTTCGTTGAACTCGAACTTCGATTGTCCATCGGCGACGGCAAAACCATCGCCTGGCTCGCCACGCATGCCGAGGTCCTCTCGAAGCACTACCAAGACGACTTGTGCTTGGTCCACTGCCGGATGAGTATCGGCTGTGCCGGTAAGCTTGCAGGAAACGGCATTGACATGCGCGTGCTCAAAGGCACCTTGCCCGAGCCGATCCGGCAAGGATTGCCCAACAACGCGACGTTTATCCCAGCCGAAATCGGGACCTCGATGCTAGAAGCGTCGATTCCTGGGGTTCCGGTGCGTCCCAAGGTGGGTTAAGGGTGGCTAGGCGACGACTTCAGGGTCTCCGCGTGCTGCTGACGGGAGCCTCGAGCGGCATCGGATTTTGCATGGCCAAGCAACTGACGCTCGCCGGAGCACAGGTCTTGGTCACGGCGCGTCGAAAAGATCGCTTGGACAGACTGATTCTCCAAACGCGCGATCAGCATGGAACCCTCCAGGCGATCGCAGGGGATCTGACCTGTGCGGCCCATCGACAACGACTTGCAAATTGGTGTCAGGACAACTGGCACGGCTTGGATGTACTTGTCAACAACGCCGGTGCCGGCGCGATCGGCCCGTTTGAACAAGCCGACGTCGATCGATTAAGGAAAGTCATGGAGATCGACTTTTTCGCTCCGGCAGAGTTAACTCGCCTGTGTATTCCGCTGCTTAAGCAGGGCACACGGCCAGCAATCTTGAACATCGGATCGGTCTTAGCCCATCGCGCCGTTCCGAACAAAAGCGAGTATTGTGCCGCGAAGTTCGCGCTTAGGGGTTGGGCCGAGTCGATCCGCGTCGAGTTATCTCCGCTGGGGATCGAGGTTCTGATGGTCTCGCCAAGCACGACCCGTTCGGAGTTTTTCGATGCGTTGGTCGACACCCACCCCGATACCAAAAGTCGCTCGGCTGGAAGCATGTCCCCCCAGCGCGTAGCCGAACTTGCCCTCAAGGCCTTGGTCCACTCCAAGCGCGATATGGTCCTGAGCCTCGGAGGCAAAGCCTTGGTCGCCATGGGCCGTTGGTTCCCGCGCATGACCGACCGATTCTTGGCCTCGACGGTCAAAACACGCAACGATTCTAATTGAGCCATTTTTCAGATTGAGCCATTTAAACCGGACGATTCAAACGCAATGACCTTCGGTGGATTACAGACGGCCTCTCCAGGCTGTCTTTAGTCGCAGGACTTGGCGCACCAGGGCGGTCCATTGCAGGATCACAAACCACAGAACGCTCCATGGGTGCAAGAGCGCACCGAGCATCGACTGACCAAACCGCTTCTGAGCTAGCAGTCTAGGGGCCCAACCAAGCAGGGTCGCAATCCCTAGAACGATCAGCGTCGCAAGAGGCAACCCACTCGACGGCAACCCAATCCTTAGGGAACCATCGACGCACCGGACCAATTGCCACAGAAACAAGCAGATCGGTAGGACCGAACCACCGAGCAATAGAATGGTGAACGGAACGATCAGTTTGGGATTGGCGATCCCCTCGGTAGCATTCTTCAGGAGACCTTGATGCACCTGATGCATGTTTTGGTACATACGGCATGTTGCTAGATCGGATGCGTCGAACAGGTCGGTTTTAAGGCCAGCTAGTCTAAAGGCCCGTGGAAGCTTGATCCCGTCATGACGCGACTGGGCAATCGCGCGGTGGCCACCGGCCTGCATATACTCGGACTTCTTGGCTAGAAACAGTTGCCCGCAACCGGCTGCAAAGCCCGGATCGGTCGAGTTTCGCATACGATCGATCGGTAGGAATCCAAGCAGGATATAGTGCATCATCGGGATCAATAGCTTTTCGGCAAAGGTACCGGTTTCTTGGAACGGAAAGCCGCTGATCAAGGGGGCTTGTCGGTACTCTTGTTCGGCAAGAATGCGTGTTAACGCCTCGGACGAAAGCCGCACATCGGCATCGAGAAACAATAGTCGGTCGTATTGAGCCAACTGCGCCAATTGCCAGCAAGCGTTTTGCTTGCCATTCCAGCCCGGGGCAAGCCCCTGCGAGCGGTGCAATTGGATCGATGGAAAACGCTCCGATTTCGATTCGACAATCGCAGCCGTTGCATCCTCCGACGCATCGTCGAGGACCAGCACCTCGAAGTGTCGGTGGGTGCTTTCGATCAAGCGATCGAGGGCAGCGTTAATGCTCGATTCCTCATTGCGAGCCGGTATCAAAACGCTCACAGGAAGACTGCTGGCTTGCTCCAACAACGACGGATCGCTGCAAGCCCGCTGGAAGTCTTGAAGGTTCTTTAGGAACATCGCAAGTGGCAAAGACGCCAAGGCCAGCACGATGCATGCAGTGACAAAAAACGCCATCGACTCAACCTCATCCTTCCCAATGCGGATCTTACAAGTTGCATAATACCCAGTTCCAACAAAGCTCGCAAAAACCCTACCCCACGGCTCTGGCACCGAGCTCAATTTTGATTCGAGCCGATAGGCTTCGAGCAGTTGAGTAGTATCCCTCGTTTTTCGTTTTTGTGAGGCACTATTGACAATTTATCGGATACAGTCCGTTTACGATTCCACCCGGGGGGTCATGAAACGCGATTGATTTGGTCAGATTCAAACCCAAATATGTCCCTTACTCTCCCAGACTTCTCCTCATGCACCGAAACTGCATTTGCTCTTGCGGAACTCAAATCCGACGACCGCTCTTGCGATTCAAGCGGGGTATCAAGTGCCCAAACTGCGGCGAGCTGGTCACTTTTAAAGAACAAGCCGATCCTTCCGAAGCGGATCTAGACTTTCCGCCAAAAACCGAATTCCCGAATCGACCAGTCTTAGGACAAAAACCCAACTTTGGCGGTCCGAGACGACGAATCCCTTCATTCGTTTGGATTTTCAGCCTTGTATCGATTCTTCTTGTGCTCTTTGCGATTGGATCGGCTCGGTGGTTCGTGGCCCCTTCGAGCGACGTGTCGGAAACGACGCCGGCGGTTGCTTTTGATTGGTCCAAGGAATCGAAATGGGACACAGAAATCGACCCATTCAACGGAACGTTTTCCGGCTCTCGGATCGCCAAGGAATTCACAACCGCAGCTTGTGCAAGCCAGTACGATTCGATCGAGCCACTTTTCGATTTAGATCCCATGGTCGATAAAATCCTCCTGGGAAACAAATCACGAGAGTCCTCGCGTTCCAATTCGACGGGATCTCTTTCAGAGCAACTGCGAATTTTGATCCTGTGTTTCCTCGAAAATTCGAAATGGATCACCTCAGGGTACCACGACTGGAGAACCATCGGCTTGGTAACCCAGGAAGACCGTACGGCGGTCTTGATAAGGTACTACCGCGAAACCGCAACGCCAATCGACCTGCTCGACTCCGAAGACATCCTTTTGCCTTTGACCAAAATGGTCACCTTCGACAACTTCAAGATCCACTGCAGCGACTTGTTCAAAACCAAAATCTCCGAGCGAACGAGCGATCGAAAAATCCAAGGCTACGTGCATTCGACTTTCTATGCAGACAAGAAGTTTGGATACGTCATCCTGATGCTCTCTGGCCCGGGACCGAATAAGGAAATCGAAGATCTCTTCGACTTCCAAGTCCAACGCCCTCTGAGCCAATTGTGCTCGGTTTGGACCGGATTTTCCGACACAAATTCCGATCAACTAACCGTCGATAGCGCCCTGCTGCCGGGTCCCTCGGATACGGACTTGAGTGCCATTCAGGAATGGCTCAAGCTCCGTAACGATAGTCTCAGTACGCTCGAACCCACAGCGATCCGTAATTCGCTGAACAGGTTGTATGCACAAACCAAAGATCCGTTGATGCTCGACCTTCTGGGCCGCTTAGAGTCCGACCTGGGCAATCGTGACTTGGCCTTGGAACAATTTCGCAAAGCCGAACAAGGCCGATTTGAATCGCTTGCATCCCACCGCGCATTGATCCTCCATGCGATCGAGTCGCAGGACCAAGAGCAACTCATCGAAAGACTTAGCCAACTCCACAGTTATTGGCATGTCAAACTCACCGGTTTGGATGCAGAAGAAGATCGCAAGCGATTCTTCAAATTCCAAGGCTACTGGAGACGCGGCGAAGGACTCTCAAGACCAAGCACTCCAGGGTCCCTCTAGTTCCCTTCCTGGCGATCTCGGTTGGCCAACAACTGGGAATAAATCCTAACCCGTGCAAGGCTCTTGAGCGGTACGGCACGGTCGAGCCGATTGGAGGATAACGAATTTTGATCCTGGTCCAAAACTCGATCCACCTCCTCCTGGAGCACCATCAACCAAGCGGGGACTTCGAGTCCCACTCCCGTAGGCTCTCGCATCATTAGATGAAGTTCCTGGACAAGCAGATCAAAGGCCCGGCTCTGCTGCAACTCGCTGCTTCGCAGCTGACGCATTGCTGGCCGGATCAACGCTCGCATCCGATCGATCGTCATGGGCTTGAGAAACCGCTCGTTGAGCCGGTCGGCCACCGAGGGCATCATCATGGCGTAAGTTTTTTGCAACTTGGCAAGTTTCTCTAAGAAGCTTTCCGATTCGTGGGCGACCCGTTCGTACATCGCTCGTCGCCATTGCATCGCCGAACTATGGCAGCCGGCATGAACCAGAACCTCATGGGCCCAAAAAACCGGCTTGAGATTCCAACTGATCCGATCGTATCGGACCCTGAGCCTCAGGAAATCCAGGAACATGTAGAGCATCTCGCCACGGTCCGATTGGGTCGTGGTGGTGTTGTAGTCCTTGTACTCGGCGTAATGGTCGATAATCGCTTCAAAGACCACCGCCAAATGCTCGCGAGCTTGATCAAAACCGATCTGCCCAGCTTCGATCGCCTCGAGGACCGGCTCGATCTCCGGACTGTCTCGGTTGACCATCGCTTGGTTGAGCCAATTGCCAACCCCCTGGTGCAAGATCGCTCGCACATGGGGCAAGCTCAAAAAGACCTGCGTGAAAAGCCCATGCCCGTACTTCTGGATGAACTCCGAAAGCGGACCCCATCGCTTCGGATTGTCGACCGACTCTAAAACGCTCAGTCGAAGCGTTCGGGAATGGGAAAGCCAATGCCCTAAAAGGCCCTCGGTAAGCCGCTCCAAAAGCGGTACGAGCGAATCGGTTTTGGGCTCAGGCAAATTCCGATCGACCAACTCGTCGAGCTCGATCGACTTCAAGTCGTCAAGCGGATCCTTCTGAGGATCGCTCGGACAGTCCCGGATCTTTTTGACCTTCTTCAATCCATACGGATTGCCTGACCATCCGAAAGAGTTCCGAACCACGCACCGGACCATCGCCTTAAAGGCGATTTGGAACAGGTCGTCAAACTCCGTGACGGCTCCATCACCGACATGGTTTTGGATCTCCATCCTCCTAGCCATCGCAATCAATTCAGCAGCGAACAGATAGAAGCCTTGGCGAGGCAACCAAGTCAATAAATGCGTCAATGTCCGTCGCCTGGATCTTGTAAAGACGATCTGCTTGGGATCCCCGCCTTTTGCCAAGGAAACATAGAGCAGTGGCTGCTCACCGATGGCTTCCAAGTATCTCTTGAAGCTCTCCTCGACCCGGCCGCGTCGCTCTGCCATCAGATGACCGTACAGCTCGATCGCACATCGATCGTCAAGCGAAATCGATTCGAGACTCTGTGGCCACGCTTGGGTCGTGTTGTCCTTGATCTCCTCGGCACTCTGAAAAAACGCGAATTGAACTCCAAGCAGCATACGGCAGGCATCCGAGGTCTCGACGGCCGTTGCGATGATCTTCTCGATAAGCGATTCCTTGGCTACTCTCTGACGATCGTAGCGGGTCATCGAGTCTGCATCGGTTCCCCCCGTCGATACCAAGTGACTGCGGATTTGATCGAGCAGCCGCATAAGCCCCTCGCGTTGCGATACGCTCGAGCTGATCCAACCGCCAAAGGCTTCTTTCATCCGGGCTCGGTGCGGCAAGGCCTTGCTCGGTCCACGTACCTTGCTGAGCCAAGCTCCCGACTCGGCCAACTGTTTCCACATGTGTGCAAGGCCGCTGAGAAACAGCAGATGCTCCCCGATCCGCTTCGACTCGGCGATGAACTCCTCGTCGGATCCAGTATCGTTCTGGTAGACCGGACCATCGACGCCATCGTCGGTCGTGTCGCTGTAGATGAAGCCGTCATAAGCCGCACCGAAGGGATGCTCTTTGGGATCGTCGTCGAGATTCGATTCCAAGACCGTGTCGCGCGACGATCCGTTGCGCGGACCTTTGAGCAACTTAAAACTCGGGGTCTGCCAAAACTCCTCTCCGTTGGACTCTAAATACCCAAAGAACTTCTCGATCGAACTCCATGTCTCGATCGCATTGGTGCTCGATCGACGCGCCGGATCGAGCAAGCATTCCATCCATCGCCTTGCAAAGTCCGAATAAGCGATCGAGCCGCTGGAAATACCCACGCGAGGAACCTGGCCGAGCCAATGGATCAACAAGGCCCTTGAACCGACAAAGTCCTGACGATCTAAAAGCGCCTCGATGACCAACGCATACGCCTTGGGCGAATCAAAGATTTCGGCATGGGGAGTCCAGAATCGAAGATCCCCGGCCGCTGCGCCTCCACGATGCCAAAGCCGCAGTGCTCGCGCGACATGCTGCGAGGATTCCAAAGCCACCTGCGGATCCGTCGCATGCACTTCGGCGACCTCGTAAGCCGCATACTGTCGCCACCACTGGGATAACTTGCGAAACTGCCCCTCGGTCTGATTGCACAATTCCTCCATGTCGCGGGCAGCCGCCTCACGCCAAATCCGAGATAGCAATCCAAAACTCATCTCCATGATCTCGACAAGCTCGTGCGCTCGGTCGTCGGGGACCGTTGCATCGCTGGTGCTGAAACGGTTGAAGTTCCCGCCAAAACCCAAAATATTCCACGGATCGACCAAGGCCCCGCAGGCGATCCCACGCAGCACCAAATCCTCGATCTGCTCGGGAATCTCCGCGGCTTGCTCGAGTTGGCCCCGCCTCAATAGCTGATTGCCTATCGTCAACAAACAGTCGATTCGGCAAAGGATTCGAGCCGAGGGAACCTGCACATCGTCTGCCTCCTCCTTGGCCGCATTGGCACTGCCCATCCTTGCAAAAATGCGAGCCACCTGAATCCTCTCGACCTGGGCTGCTCGCAAGCGACCGAGCGTCGTGTTGAGCTCCTGCCTAGCTCCCCCCAAAGGCTGCCTGCGAATCTTCGCCTCAGCCTCTAGCCGCACCGCATGCGACCCTCGCAAACGTGGTAAGTACTCGATGTAAAAGGCATCCCTATAAGCCGCTACGTGACTGAGCATCTGCATGATCGTCGTCGTCGATGCAATGCTGTTTGGCGTAGCTCCGCAAATCCCCGAAGCCATCAGGATCGTGCCAGCCAAAACCGCTGCTGCCTCCGTGAGCAACTCATCAGGCGACAATTCCCCCCCATTTCGAACCCGGGCCATCAACGCGTCGACCGTGACCTGCTGCAATACAAAACGGCGGTAGTATCCCGACGCATCAAGCAAATTCGGATCCCATTGACCAAAATAATAATTCGGTCGCGTATTGACCGGATGGTCAAAATCATACGCTCTGGGATCCAAGGCCACCTCGTCGAGTCGATTCAGATCGAATTGCGCAGCACTCAATATCCATTCCGACGTCTGACTCAAAACCCGTAATGTCCGCTCGATCAACTCGTAATAAGGCCCATGGGCAACTCCCACTCCCCGAATGAAAAGCGGTATAGGCCGAAGCCACTCGTGCTCATAGGGCTCCAAGTCATGGCCCTCGAGCGTTGCAACCGGCCGATATCCCACATAGTCGTTGAGCTCCCCGATCGCTCCGGCGACAATCCGGTCCAACTGATCCCAAGGACCACCCTGCTTGAGCGTCGCCTCGATGGCCCGACCCAAGAACAAACTGTTGAAGATCCCCTGGGGCTCCTGATGGAAAAGCAGATCGCTATGAAAGTCCAAGTAGTCTGGGAGCAACGATCGCCATACCAACTCGATGACTCGCGAAGCTTGCTCGCTTTGCGCAAATGCCGGATTCGATCGCCTCAAGGTCTCCAACTGCTCGACAAGCCACTGCTGGATCTTCAACCATGCCGGCAATCCCGCAAAAACCGACCGGTCGCCACCATCGAGCGCAAGCAAATAAAGACGGTTCAAGGCCGAGAGGAACTTCAAATCGGTCTTGCCCGAGGAGAAGTTTAAATAGCCAAGGACCTGATTCAAATCCTCGATGCGCTCGGATTCCATGAGCCCTACCTCGGGACGGTCCCCCACCGGTGCGTGTTCGTCTGGTTCTTTCCCATTTGGCGTCTGACTACTCACCGGTCCCCCCGGTCTTTACGACCTGGATTTTCCGTCTTGACTCTTTAGATCTGAAGCGTTGATCCAATGGCAATCAATGTAGATCCGAGGGGAAATTCACGGAAGTGGTTTTTTCGTTCCCCCCGGAGATAAAGAAGCAAGATTTCCCCCGAGCAAACCAACAAAAAAGCGGACTCCGATCCGGAATCCGCCTGTGAATTGACGGTGTTTTGTAGGTCAGCTGGCAAGAACCCGCCCTGCGAAACTGGTTCGAGAAACTGGTTCGGGGAACTAGTTGCCGAACGGATCGTCCGAGGCCGGTGGGGCGTTGGGCTTGGCACTGCCACCGAACGGATCGTCCGAAGCCGGTGCTGGGTTACCCGGTGCTGGATTACTCGCTGGCGGTGCGTCGCCGAATGGATCGTTCGTTGCCGGTGCTGGTGCGACTCGCTCAGGCATCGGCCTGGCTTGCCCCTTGTTGAAATCTGCTCCGTCTCTGAACGGATCGTTGATCGATGGAACGGGTCGCGGAGGTGCATCCGAAGGCGATCCTGGATTGAGCTCCCCGTTTCGAATCCCTTGCTCATAGCGCAACCGTTGCATTTCAAGGTACTTGCCCCGCGATGCCAAACGTGCCTTGCGTCGAATCGCTTCGATCTGGCAACGGACCGGACCCTGGATCCGCTCCAATGCCTTCCCGACGTTCACAACGCGCTTGCCGTCGATCTCCATCTGCGCGGCTTGCTCAAAGTCCGACTGGCCCGCCTCGGGATCTCCCGATACGGCCGCGTCGCAAAGTCCTCGGAAGTAAAACGCTCGCGGATCCTGACTCCCCGATGCGATCGCATCGTTGAGCCACTGCTGTGCGGTGGCCGCATCGCCGCGGAAATAAGCATGCACGGCATGCCCATAGACATCGTCAAGTGGGTCTTGAGCCCAAACGGGAATCGAAACAAACGCTGCGAGCACCAGCGCGCACAGGCAAGAGAATCTCAGATGCATATCAAAGCTACCTAAGGTGATTACGACCTACGACAGTTACATGGAAACAACAACGTAATCCTAATTCCTTATCCAGACCGTGCAAACTATTTGCGGTTTTCCACTAGAATTGACCCCACTGGTCGCCGTAATAGTGCCGGTTGTAACGAATACCCAGTTGTGTCGAACTTGCCGCCCCCCCCGCTTTGACTGCACTCGAAGACTGTGAATTTCCTGCGTTCGCTCCCGCACCTGATCCTCCAAGGCTTCCGGGCACTCGCTAGGTTCGCCTGGAACGCATTTAGCCTTGTGATGGTCTTGAGCTTCGCTGCAACGATTCCAATCGTCCAATTCGCAAGCCTCGGGTACATGCTCGAATGCTCGGCTAGGATCGCAAGCGGCCTGCCGATCCGCTCCTGTTTCCCAGGAATCGCTCTGGCCGGCCACATCGTACGATGCGGACTGTGGACGCTGCTGACCTGGCTGCCGATTTGGTTCGTCACCGACCTGGGATACTCCTCGGAGTTGATCCAACCAGAATCCAACGCAGCCCTAAGCCTCCGGATCACTGCTCGAATCCTTGCGATCCTATGGGTCCTATGGGTCGTTTGGGCGATCCTCCGCGGCGGTCGCTGGTTCCACTTCCTGTGGCCTCAACCGATCCGATTTTCCAAAACCATCTTCACGCGCTCCTTCTGGCTCGATGCCGAAAATCGCTGGTGGGAATTCCTCAAAGAACTGCACCTATGGCGCTTGATCCGTCTGGGCTTCCAAGCCAGCCTCGGTGCGGGGATCTGGCTGGCAATCCCAGCATTGATGATCCTTCTGTCTCTGAACGCGGCCCCAGAAGTCAACGCCAGTCAACAAGGCGGGCTGGCGCTGCTGGGACTCCTCGGTGCGATCCTCATGGCCTGGGTCATCCAGTACCTGCCGACGCTCCAATCCTACATGGCTTGGAACGCTCTGATGGCCCGCCAAGGACTTGCTAAACCAGAGGCGACCAAAGAACGACTCGGCGGGATCCTCAAGCGATCGGCCGCTCGCGAAACGTTCCGCCGCGTGCCCTTGAGATTCGCACTCGCCAATATCCTATTTTTAGCCCTGGCCCTGCCTCTGTACCTGCTGAGAATCGAATCGATCCCCGCCGAACTGTGGTTCTTACTGTCGATCTTTTTCGTCGTCTTGATGTTCCCTGCCAAACTTCTTATCGGCTGGGTTCTGCGATGCAGTTTTAGAAAAACCAAAGACGCACACTGGACCCTGCGTTGGTTGGCCTGGACCTGCCTGCTAGCGGCGATCGCAATCTACGTCGGCTTCCTGTACTTAGGAAAATTCGCACTATGGGAAGGGGGAGCGATCCTGCTCTTGCAGCACGCTTTCCTGCCCCCTGTCCCATTTTATCTGCGATGATTAGGCCGAACCGCTAGCCCTCAAATAGCCAGCGAACCGCGACTATCGGCCTTTGGAGTCTCGCTTGCTCTGCGCTCGCTTGCCCTTGGCCGACACGTGACCGGCAATGTTGCTGGTGCGATTCGAAAGCTTCGCGCGGTTGGCCTTGGCGTTGCCTGCCAATTGAGCCTTGGTCGCCGGAGTCGCTGGGAGAATCCCAGGCTTGGCCGTCGTCTTGACGACCTTCTTGGGTCCTGCGAGCACGGGTGCCGAACCGGCCACAACGGCCCTCTTAGCCGTCCGCTTGGCGGCCGTCTTGACGAGCGTCTTTTTGGCCGCTTCGGTCTTCGCAGCAGGTGCCTTCTTGGTCGCAGCCTTGACGGCAGGTTTTACCGGGGCCGACTTGACTGGGGCCGCTTTGGCAGCAGCCTTTACTGGAGCAGCCTTTACTGGAGCAGCCTTTACTGGAGCAGCCTTTACTGGGGCAGCCTTTACTGGGGCCGACTTCTTCGCAGCCGCTTGGATCGATCTAGCTTTGGCGACTTTGTTTACAGTCTTTTTGACTCCCTGAAGCTCCGTTCTGGCCGCTTGCCGCGATACGCGTGCCGAAGCCGTTCGCTCCCTTGGCGTTAGCTTCTTGGGCGTCGCCTCGACGCTCGTCGTCGTCGCTACGGTGGCCAATCGGGCTTGATAAGCCTCAAGCGCTTCGTGCATCACTTGATGCTTGCTATAGGTCTTCGATGCCAGATCCGGCTCTCCGGTCGTGCGGCTCTCGTCTCGCGATTGTCCTCGCGATAGCTTCTGCCACTTGTCGACCAACTTGCGAGCATTCGCTGCATTGGTCTTGAGCTGCATCGAGGTCAACTGTTCGATCGCCGGTGTACGGCTGTCGGATACCAATGCATACTCGGCCTTCGTGCACAACAATCGGATTTCATCCAAAGACAAGCTCATCTCAAACGCTCCAAAGAAGGTAGAACAAAGTAATTGCATTTTAGGGAAGTTCCTCAGTGTAGAACAATCCCATCGACTGGAAAGAGGGAGCAGGACCTCCGCAACGCTTCCCAAAGGCCGAGTTTAGCGAGGAGCAAAGCCCGATCCGGGCGGACCTGCGGGCGCTCCACCAGGACCCCTAGGTCCTGCCATCTGCGCAAGGCCCGATGCCAAATTCGATAACTCGCCGAGCGTCTTGTCGAACTCGCTTTGACTCTTGGCATTCTTGAGATTGTTCAACGGAGCATTGGCCACCAACAATCCGGTCGTGAGCCCCTGCTGAATCTTCTGGGCATCCATCGTCGCTATCAAAGCTTTGGCTTGGCTGATCCCAGTATCCCAGTTCTTGACCAATTCCTCCGGAAGCCATCTTCCCTCACTCAATACCAATGCGATCGGAGGCGGTGGTGGTGGTCCGCCCGGTGCCTGGGGGATCGATAACGTGGCGGTCGTCGAGGATGTCTTTTCCACTTGCCAGTTGGGCTTATTGAGAATCTTGGCGTCTTCATACTGACTTCGGATCGGATTGCTCGTCGGCAACGTGAGGATCGCGGTATCGACCGACTTGAGCAGTTTGGTCAAATAACCGTCGAGCAAGCCTCGCATGTTCCCCTGCTGCATCCGCTTGCCATCGAGCAGATCCTTGGCAACCAAAGAGTCGGCAACATCGACCATCGCAGGATACGACGGCTCGAACTCGGACCGGATGTCTGGAGGCAACCCTATAACCGTGCTGTTGAGAATATAGTTTTGCTGCTTGCGCAGGATCTCGATCAACGAGTTGCGGGTCTTGCGAATCATATCGAAGCTGCGTACATCAACCTTGGAAGCAAACGCGACCATGAGCTCTTCGAGTTGCTTTTGCTTCGATGCAGGCATCGCATCCCACATCACAATGTAGTTGTCCTGCGAGGTTTCCTTAAAGATCCGATCGATGAATTCCTTGGGGTCCATGTTGTCCTGGAACTGCATAACCGGTCTGGATGATTCCGACGCCGATGCGGCCGGTGATGTTTTCTCCGGGGATTTTTTCTCCGGGGAAGCCGCACTCTTCGGATCGCTCAAAGCAGGCTTGGGACTCGAAGCCCTCGGGCTGGTCATCCCGCTTTTGGACCTGGCAAGCTCCAAACTCTCGGGGCTCAATCTCTCAAATGGAATCTTGATCTCTCGTCCGTCGGCCCGCTTGAGCACCAATTGCTCTCCTTCGACCCGCAGATACTGCGCGTCGACTTTGAACCGCCCGGTGTCGTCGGACCACTCAAGAAACTTTTCCTGCGCATAGGATCCTTGAGCGCCTGCCAAAAGCAGCCCCCAAGCAAGCGTGCAGGCAAGCAGCCGACCTGAAAAAGAAAAAGCCTTGGTATTCATAGCGGATCGATGTGTCATCATGAACAAGAACTCCAGGAATTCACTGGCACAGGCCCAAAGACTATTTTTTAAAAAAGGGTTTTAAAAAAGGAAGCACCCCCCGCCCATCGACGTAGTCGTCGGTTAGGACCAGTGCTCGTGCTCGTGCTCGCCGTCAATCAGTATAGCGATCTAGGGCATCGATCTGCAACATCCGCGACCGTCTCGATCAACGATTCGCATCGCCGCGTTTCGAACATCCATCGAGTACGAGTACCGTTTCACTGAGTACGATTACGACGAAATCCCCAAATTTGATGCAATGCACAATCTACAGGACGATCGATCAGAATAAGTCGAACCTAGCTAGATCACAGCGCATTTTACAACATCTTTGCCGATCTTTGCCTGAGCGTTCGGAAAAATACCGCGGCAAGCGAACCGTGTTTGCTACAATTTTTGATTCCCATTTGACGCGACCCGTTTTTTAAGCGGCAAGCGTCGAGATCCCGCATCGCTTCTCTATCTCCTGTCGTTCCCACTGGTCCCATGAAGCTCTTTTCGATCTGCCAAGCAATCGTTTCTGCATCTTTGCTCCCGAGACTTCTGCTCCCAATCCTGGCCGTTGCGATCCCCGCAACGGCCATGCTCAAGACCGCAGAAGCCCAGGACCCACCAGTGCCCTTGATCTTCGATACCGACATGGGAAACGACTGCGATGATGCACTGGCTCTGGCCATGATCCACGCGCTGCAATCCCGCAAGGAATGCGAACTGCTGGCCGTCACGATCACCAAAGACCACGAACTGGCCGCGCCGTTCGTCGATTGCCTGAACACCTTCTACGGACGTGGTAACATCCCCATCGGCGTGTGCCGCAACTCCGGCAAAACCCCCGATGCAGGCAAATACAACCAAGTCGCCAAAATCACCGACGATGGCAAACTCCGCTTCGAACACGACTTGCTCTCAGGCAACAACGCTCCGACGGCCGTCGAAGTCCTCCGCAGAACCCTCGCCCAGGCCAAGGACGCCTCGGTCGTGGTCGTCCAAGTCGGCTTCTCAACGAACCTTGCGAATCTCCTGGCTTCCCCGGCCGATGCGATCCATCCCCTTTCGGGCCGCGAACTGTTCGCCAAAAAAGTCAAACTCGTCTCGATCATGGCCGGAGCCTTTGCCCCGATCCCCAACGACCAAGGGGTCCTCGGGGATCATCGCGAATACAATGTCGCCGAAGACATCTCATCGATCAAAAAACTTGTCGAACTGTGCGACGTTCCCATCCTTTGGAGCGGCTTCGAAATCGGACTGAATCTGACCTATCCGCACCAAAGCATCCTCCAAGACTACCGCTACGTGCCCCACCACCCGGTGGCCGAAGCTTACATCGCTTACATCCCACCTCCTCACGATCGACCCACCTGGGACCTGACAAGTGTCCTGGCCGCAGTGCGTCCTGACCGAGGCTATTTTGAAATCAGCAAACCCGGCACCGTCACCATCACCGACGATGCGATCAGCCGCTTTGCGGAAAACCCCCAAGGCAAACACAGGTACCTGATCCTCAAGCCCGCCATGGCCATGGCCGAAAGGACCCGCGAAGCGTTGGTCCAACTCTCGAGCCAACCCCCAAACCCATCATCGGGCGGTAACCAAAGATCCCCATGAGCACTACCCCCAACGATGACGACGAGTGGTTCTCCCTCGAACCGATCGAACCGAAAAAGGAATCTCCTAAAAAAGATCCCCCTAAACCCAAACCGGTCGATCCGAAGGATACCCCCCGAAGCGTCTTCGACGACGACCTGCCGGACCTTGTCCCGTTGCCACCTTCGGCTGCCACCCCAAAAGCCAACCCAAAAGCCACCGCGAAGCCGACCCCTGCGAGCGCCCAGAAGCCGGCTTCTGCACAAGGGACTCCAGGGGCAAAAGGGTCACAAGGGTCTTCAGCGTCTTCTTTACCCCCCACTTTGCCTGCTGCAAGCAAGCCTCCTGCAAGCAAGCCTGATCTGGAGTATTCGATCGGTTGCCAAGTCTGCAAATCGATTTTGTCGGTCCAAGCATCGCAAGTCGGCAAGCAGATTCGATGTCCAGACTGCCACTCGATGGTGAAGGTTCCCCCACCACCGATCAAGAAGCCTGTCCAATCGACCCCGATCGACCAACTCGCCTCGGTGGATTTGGCACCCGTCGAGGGGACCAACCCGCGATCCGCATCGGGCACATCGTTGAACACCAAAGCGATGCTCAACAAAGCCTCCAAGGAGATCGAGCGCGATCGCGAGGAGATCGAGGCGGTCAGCCGGGCGTTTGACTCCAAAGAATGGCTCTCTCGGACGTTTGGATTCCTGAGCGATTCTCGAGTGGTCTTGTCCCTGGTTCTCCTCGGGCTTGCGACGGCCCTGTGTTTCTACATCGGATCGACTTATGGCGATCTGTTGGTCACGCACAATGCAAACCGAGTGGCCCGCCGCCTAACGCGTACCATTGCGACCACCCCAGAGCAGACCAGCACCATGCTCTATCGCTTCGTGACCGGCCTGGTCAATCTGCTCATCACACTGCCTATCATCGCGACGTTCATCTTGGCCGTAGCGATCATCCCGAAAGCTGCCAATCGGCTCAAGCGGATCGATCCTTGGCCGTTGATGAGTCATCTTCGCCAATACGCTGCGCCGGCTGGCGTCGCCGCAGCCGTTTGGTACTTAGCCCACCTGATTGGACATACCCTGTCTATGCCGCTTGCGATTCTGAAGATGCCCGTGTCGATTCAAGAAGCCTTCGCGGAGTTCGTGCCGTGGCTTATTTTGCCGGTGGTCTATCTGAGCATGCTTGAATCGCAAAGCCACCAGCAGCCCTTTTCACAAAGCATTTACCGATCGATTGCGGCCAAGCCGGATGCTTGGGGAGCGATGTACATGCAGACGGGGATTGGCTTTGTGCTTTACTTTGTGTGCACTCAGATTGGGATCCTTCAAGGGACCGCGTTTTTCGCTGTCGCGGGATTTTTCTTTCCATGGTTCATCTGCTTCCTTGCCAACCAATACGGTGTGCTTGCTGGACGGGTCAGTGACGTGACCGAATTGGGATACGAAGGGGATTTTTCGGAGCGCGAATGAACGAATGAAACCGCCACTCGATCCGGAACAATTGGCCGAACGCAAAGCCCTAAGGCAGTTGCTTTTGTATATTTTTGGCGAGGTCCTCATCAGCGTGCTGCTCATCGCGGTCAATGCTGGGATGGTTTTTGGGTTGGTCCAAGCCCTTGGCTGGCTTTTCCCCAGGTTGGACGCTTCGGACGAATTGAGTCCCTCGGCCATTCCTCAGTTGATCATCTACACCCTCCCGATCCTTTTGCTGTTCCTTGAATGGTATGCATGGGACATCCTGACCTCGGTGCGCCGACGTTAGACGCAAACCCGACCGCTTGGCCCCCCCTCCCCACCAGGGCTTTGGCTGGGGGGGTGAGGGGGATGACCGCGCGTAAGGCTGTTTGGGTAGTAGATCTCCCGTAGAGATCCGGCTGTTTGGTAGTGGATCTCCCGAAGAGATCCGGCTGTTTGGTAGTGGATCTCCCGAAGAGATCCGGCTGTTCGGTAGTGGATCTCCCGTAGAGATCCGGCTGTTTGGTAGTGGATCTCCCGAAGAGATCCGGCTGTTCGGTAGTGGATCTCCCGTAGAGATCCGGCTGTTCGGTAGTGGATCTCCCGAAGAGATGCGGCTGTTTGGTTTTAGCCCGGACGGCGACACTTCCCTGCCGGTGTGCGTAAGCCACCGGACCCGGGCAACAAAACAAC
>JAPLNM010000039.1 GCA_026692845.1 Planctomycetota bacterium
GACCAAACTCAGCTTTGCAACCATTCCATGGACTCCAGTAAGCGAAAGGGATCAGTTTTTGATATCTTTCGATGCTAGCATTTTCTTTGGCAACCCCCATGCGTATGTTAGTTGATTAAAACTTTGATGCGTTTGCCCTGCTGGAAGCGGTCGAAGGAGTTTTATGATCTTTGTATTTGTCATCAATTGGTTCCTGATGCTAGTTTATTGAGCAAGTACTGTGTGACAGTCGACCGTAGAACATGATCTGGTCTTGTAGAGTATTCGATATGCAACCGACCGGTAATATCTTCAACAACGGTAATTTTCCAGGTATTACCATATCCTACGGTCGTGCACTTCAGTTGCCGATTGTCGAAGCCTTTCGTGTTTTCCCGGCATTCTGCTGATTGCCTTCTGATCGTGCCTTCAGGAGCGTTTATCTGGACAATCTCTCTTTAAAATACTCGAAGACTTGATTGGCCGCCCCATCCCAAGTGTACTCATGGACGGAGCGCGAGATGGACTGTGGGTCCCAGGGATGATCCCAAGTTCTTTCGATCGCGCGATGAAGCGACTGAGGATCGTCGTGGGGTACGATGAATCCATTTTCGCCATCCGTTACGAACTTGGTGTTATCCCCAGCCGGTGTTGATAGGACTGGTACTCCCGTTGAAAGGGCTTCCAACACGGCATTGCAACAACCCTCTCTGCGAGTCGGGAGCACGAACATGTCCGACGCACGCAACCACTTGACGACCACATCTGGAGTCGCTTGGCCAAAAAAACGAACCTGATCCTTCATTCCCAACTGCTCAACCCTGGATTGCAGACTTGCCATCGTTCCTGCTTCATTGATTCCACCGAGAATCACGCACGAAAAATTCCGGTTTTTTTGGTAAGGTGCGATTGCTTCGACGAGCAAATCGTAACCTTTCCGACGCTGGACATTTCCAAGAGAAACGATTAGTTTTGTTTCCTGTGCGATCCCTAATTCCGATCGACTTGCATGCCGATCCCCCAGGCTGTAAGTATCGGAATCGACTCCGTTGCCGATGACTCGGATTTTCGAACCATCGACCCCATTTTGAATCAGCATGTCCTTGAGCGATTGACTCACAGAGATGATACCTGCGGCATAATCAAAGGCTTCGAGCATTTGTTTCTTGATCGCCGGCACGGCCATCAGTTCCGTCTCAAGCCCACGGACGGTGATGAATAGAGGCAGTTTTCTTCGTTTCGCGACACGATAACATCCGACCCCTTCGGGATATCCGAAATGCGCATCGAGGATCGTGTTTTTAGAATCAAGATTCGGCATTGAGGAAACCCAGTGCGAAACAACTTGGTTTAACCACCAACCATCCCAATGTTTGGCGATCCCTGGAAGGTAAAACATTCGCCGAATCGTAACATGAAACGGTGTTCCCTGGATCATTTCATCGGCGGACCTGGGCCTCAACAATGGAAAATAACTCTGGGGAACTAGCATTCGCAAATCTAAGTGGCTTGATAGTTTGAAAAGACGCCTTGCCACGAACAGCCCGTGCGTCGGCCGATTCTTTGTTGGAAAGTTAGAACATACGCTCAAAACCATCAACGACCCATCATGGGCAACTATGCTTGAATTAGTCATCATCTTGCAAACGATTCGAATGCAAACTTTACGACCTTATTCGCGTTATCAATCCAACGATGATTGGTTAAAACGTATTGTCGGGAACTTATTGCGATTCGATTTCTCAATTCCGAAGAGTCTGCCAATTCCCGGATGGCTTGAACGAAACTACTTAGATCTCTTTGCTGAAAAAGCATCCCAGTCTTTCGGTTCTCGATAATTTCCTCTAGCGGACCGAGTCTAGGTGCACAAGCGACTGTCTGCATCGCCATGTACTCGAAAACCTTCATGGGCGACCCGTAAAAATTCGAATCGGGCATCAGTCCTATATCCATTGCCATCATCCAGCGAAAGATCTCGCTGTGAGGAACCGTTGGAACTAATCGCACCCCGTCCTCCCAGCCATGCTGGCGTATTTGTTGTTCGACCTGCGTCCTTAGTTCCCCATCCCCTACGAGTAGCAGGAACGGGTCCCCCGGACATTCCGAGCGAATCAAAGGCCAGGCTTCAAGCAGGAAATCAATCCCATGCCATTTTCTCATGGAACCAGCAAATCCTATAATTAGCCTATCGGAAGGTAGCCCCAACTCACGCCTTGCTCCGATTTTGTCGACATCCGGCAAAACGCTTGGTGATATCGCGTTAGGTGTAACGATCACCCGTTCGGCCGGAACTCCTTGTTCTGTCAAGTAGTTTTTCAACGCGGTCGAGACTGTCGCGATACGATCAACTTTCCTAAACGTGAAACTTTCTAATCGTTGATCTAACCAGTGGTGGGTGCCACCCACGTAGAGTTTTAACTCGACTGCGTAAGGCGTATTAACTTCCAAAACATGCGGGACTCGGAAATGCCTCGCTGCAAGTACTCCTCCAAAGTTCGATCGGCAGTACCTTTCGTAGATGAAGTCTGGCTTCCATCGCAAAATTGTGGAACTCATCTTGGCGTAGGTAACGCAGTTGTAAAATACTTCGATCAAGCGAAAGACTGAAACGGGTAATAACCGCTTGATTCGAGCCGTCAAACGATTGTTCTCCACCTCAGCGACAGTGGAGTTTTTGGATCGGCTAGCCACTGATGGACAAACAACTCGGACTTCATGACCCAGCTCACGAAAAGCCTTAATCATCTCGGTGATATGGATCCCTTCGGCTCCATCTCCCAGAGTTCGATGATGGTAGAGAATTTTCATCAGGTCGTTTCCGCTTTGGCCAAAATTGCATAGCCAAAAAAACCAAAACCTTCAGCTATCTTGCTTCTGCGTAAAAACCAAAAAAGAGTTAAAAATAATCCAAAGTACATTTTTTCTACCGCTAATCGTAGGCTAAGAAATTTTTTAAGTTGAACGACTAGAGACCAAGGCTTCAAACCATCTCGCAAAACGAACAGAATGCCGATCGACCAAGAACCACATCAGGAAACCAAAAAAGACTGAGATCATGAACAATCCTAGGAACGCGATAACTCGAGCAAATGGATCTTGGCTCGCCCCTAGTGCAATTTGATACAAAGGCAGGCCCATAGAACAAATCAACGGGATATGAACCAGATAGACACCGAAAGAGATTGCACCCAAAAATACAAAGATAGGACGTGAGAGAATCCTAGCTAAAAATGTATCATGCACACACACAAACGTGATGACCGCGGAAAGTAGAAGATGAAGCAAGTTGACGTAGTTCGGCAAGCCAACAAGGTAGATGAAAGGTACTGCGGACAAAGCTAAAACCCAGCCCGACTTGAGATATCGAGTGGTCGAGAGCACAGGAAAGGACTCTCCCCATTTTGCAAATTGATCCCTTCGGGAGTAGATGTCCGATAGGATGATTCCGACAAGGAACGCATTGACAACATTGAATTGAATACGATGGAGTACAATAAAAGTAATGGCGTAAAAAAGCACTCTGGAAGGATGTTTGCCCAAAAGGCCTAAAAAGGCAAAAAGGAAAAGCGAACCCAAAAATTCAATTTCCATCGTCCATAGATTTCGGTTGTAGCTCGACTCAGGACTGTAGGCGAAAAAAGAGTCCCACAGCCCACACCGAAGGGCGTTCGTCAACGAAGGTTCAAATCCGTAGAAGGAGCCGACCCAGGAACTGCTCTGTTGACCTAAAGCTGCTGCTAATTCCTGGTTATTCATCAGACCGGCATTAAGCAAAATCCAGGCAAATATAGATGAAGCAAGTACAGGCAATGCTAGTCTCGGATACCGACGAACCGTTGCACTTCCCAGAGATTTGGTGGCGTCTTCAGATGATTTTGTGGCATGGAAACGTACCGATAACACAAACGCCGACATCACCCAAAACAGCCAAACCGCAAAATTTGCATCGAGGCAACCTGCCAGTAATATCGACGCGTGTTTTCCCCAGCGAGTTTCAATCGAAGACACCGCGTCTGGGAAGAAGGCGTTCTTTAAGTGAGCGATCAACACCACAATTGAGGCAACACCGCGCAGCCCTTCCAAAGCCAGAAACTTTTTTTCTGAAGGTTTATTCAATTTAGCGTCTATCATGAATCGTCATTTGAAGGACCGTAGCAAGGATCTCTAGCATGAAAAAATACTCGCTGATTTAAATTCTCGAAAAAACTTGGTTCTCTTCTTCTGTATACAAATCGTCAGTCACTTCCTCCACGTCCTCCGACTCTAAAGCATCGACTAGAGCGGATTCTTCAGGATCAGCTTCAAAAGTAAGGTCAGCGTAGACCAGTCCAGCACCAATGAGCCACATAAACCATTCCCCGTCCAGCACACTCGTAAAAAAGGTACCTATAAATGTTCCTGCGAGAGACCCTAAGATGCAGACACCCATGAAGGATTCTCTAACCAGCCCCGCTTCAGTTAAATATTGCATCTTTCTATAAACCCGGAACATGCTCAAGAGATACAGCATCATGAAAACTGAAATTCCCTGGATACCCCAAGCCGCTGCCATGTCCAAAGGTCCGTTGTGCACAGAACGAAAATCGCTGTATTGACTACTGATGTAGGGCATTCCTCTGCTGCTGTAGAATGCCCCCTTGCCACCGGAGCCAAACGGATAATCAACAACCATCGCGATTCCAGCCTTCCAAAAGAACAATCGGCTTTCGGCAGATGCGTCGCGTTCTTCTTCCTCAGCGAAAATACTGTAAAACCTATCCCAAATCTTGGCATCTTTGGCGATAGCTAGAACCCCTAGAGAACCAAACGCGACCAGGATCATAGCTTTACGGCGAACCTTTCCTCTTGAAAGAGCCAAAACCGTTGAGCCTGCTGCGATAAGGCCCACATAAGCTCCTCGACTGTTGCACCGGAAAAGGGTTTCCACCGTGAAGACAGCACTAGCCAAGCCCCCGAGAGTTACAAAAAGATTTCGTGAGGAAAGAAGAAAATATCCAATCAAGGGAAGTGCGAAAACAAGAACAACACTACCGCCGTTCGATCCATTTGCACCGGGGAATGAAAATCCTTCCAAGCGTCCGCGTTCCATTCCGCCCTGACCACCGACGATGATCTCAAAACTGGCAAGGAAGGTACAAGCAACAACCCCGATAAGAAACAGATTCAATTCCTGGCGATCTCTAAGAGCAAGAACCAGTAGGATCGCACCCATGATGCCCCGCCAGTACTCATTAAAAACTTTTTCGCTTAGGAGGGGATTGGCTGCGAAGTTGTAATGGACCACGCAAACGTTTGCTAGTAGAAACAAACTACCGATAACAAAGGTTCTTAGTCCTCGTTCTTCGGGACGAAGAAAAAATCTACCGTTGATAAGAAGCGATAAAACTAAAATAGATGTTGATAACAGCGTCCATCGACTGGTGATCCCTGTTAATAACCCTGAACCAAACCACCATGCCGAAGGGTTGGTGTAAAAAACCAAAAGGTAAGCAATCGCAGCAAAAACCGGTCTGACCAATCCAACGGTCGAAAGACATAGCCAAATCAATAACCAACAGATGGCTGTTGAATTCAATTGGTGTCCCCTTGCGGAAAAGTTATTATCGGCATCTTTAGCATTGTGTACGCGACAAAGCTCCAAGCTCTTACCAGTGAAAAAATAAAAACCATGAAGGGTCTAAGCACCGTCCAGTTTTTTCAAGAGGCTCCTGTAGAGCTGATCATACTGTGCGATCATTGAATCTAGACTGTAATGTTTGCGTTGTAATTCCAGTGCATTCCCTCCCAAACGTACTAAAAGTTCGGGTGATTTTGAATAATCCGAAAGATGTTTCGCAAGGCTTTGCCAATCATCGCGCTGCACTATCGCCCCACAGACCAATTCGGTTCCCTCAAGAATTCTTTTATGATCTCCAACATCTGTCGCCAGCACTGGGCGACCACAGGACAAGGCTTCCAAGAGTGCTTGGCTCATTCCTTCACTGCGACTGGTATTGAGGAATACATCGAACGCAGGGTAAATGCCGACACAGTTGGAAATCTCGCCAGCAAAGTGAATCGAATGGGAATCAGGCTTGGTTGCCTCTTCCGCTATCGATTGGAGCTCGCTCCTCAAAGGGCCATCTCCGATGATCAACAACCGAAATCGCTGTCTCGCGTTACCCCGCATCGAGCAAAAGGCTTTAATGGCCATCGGATAGTTCTTAACATCTACCAATCGACCAACCATCCCTAACACAAAATCATCAGAGGATATCCCCAGTTCTAACCTCTTTTGGCAACGAATTCTTTCTATTTCATCATCGCGGTATAGGAGGGGAATGCCGTTTGGAATGACTCGGATTTTGTCCAATGGGTACCAAGTGTAGGCATTGATCTTCCGTGCAATTTCATGAGCATTGCAAATTAATTGATCGCAAAAAGATGTATGATATCTCATCGACAGCGATCGAATCAGCAACCTTAATCCCTTTGCGGGTGGGTTCCCCAATACAGTTCCTCTTTCGGCATGAATAAAGCCCATTTTTCGATTCCTTGGAAGCGAAAGGCATGTGTCTGCGAGAGTACCGAAGTTGTGCGATTGCACGATATCTATCTGCTTGGTCTCAAGGTAGCTAGCAAGCGAGTGCCGGACGGTTTTTTGGGAACTCAATCTTTTTTGTAGTTCGATAAACTCCACCGACGACTTGTCTTCGATCCATTCTAGGGCTCTTTCTCCAGAGTCGATACAAACAATCCTAAATTGGAAAAAATCTTTATCTAGATGGTTTACCAATCTAGAAATGAAACGCTCCATTCCCCCAAAATTCAACTGGTGGGCAACAAAACAGATTTTTCGATGCCTAAAATTCTTCATCGTTTACCATATTGTGCTTTGCAGATAGAGGATCAGCTAGCAAAAGTGCAAGTCTCGGGTTGCTAGGACACAAATCGGCGTCTGAATCGCGCACAGTGACTAACCAAGTTGCTTCGCAAGCCACCAAATTCGCGGTTGGTAAACAAAATGGGAATCAAGCAAAAGGAAAAAATACACGATGAACCCCCGGCAATTGCGAAAAAGCTAAACCAGTTGTCAGTTTTTGGGCAGTACCACTCAAATGTCTTTATTAGCGAAATAAGCAGTAGGCCATACATTAACGGCCTAGGCAGGACTGATGAAAGAAGATCAATTGAGCTCGTTCCGAGAGATTCAGCATGTTTGGGAATGTAGACGCAAAATGAAAAGAAAAAGCATGGAATAAGAGTTCCAATCGCAACCCCTTTCAATCCAAAATAAAAACCCAAAAGTAAAGAAAACAAAACCGTCGTAATTGCCTCAATAATCATCAGTCTAGCAAGTACAGTGACAGCATCCTTGGCAAGCAATAATTGTGAACCACTCCTCTGAGCTGCCACTGCAACCGTGGACGAACCTAAAATTGCGAACAATGAAGGTGCAAGATCTGTCAAAACGCTCGAGTTTTTTCCGTTGCCTAGCCACAGAATGAGAAACGGTTTCATCCATACGATCCCCGGAATTAGTAAAGATAGACTGAGTCCAATCGATAGCCGTGAGGAAATCTTGTAAAGGTTTATTAGTTTGTTTTTGTCACCTGATTCGTCGACAGCGACCATTGTAGGAAATAGAACGCGTGTAGACAGCATGATGAGTTTGGTGGCGTATTCTACAAAGGATGCTGCAATGCTATATGCTGGTATAGCGGCTGCATTAAATAGAATACCTACGATAATCGAACTGGAAAAATGAATGAGCTGTCTGCTCAGGAGGATAATTGTGTTGAGGTAACTGTTTCTAATAAGATTCGTGATGTCTTCCTTGTTAATGCTCCAGACTACACCTTTCACTCCGGGTAAAAGTGATCTTGCGATCAGAACTCGCATCGTTGAATCCATCAAAGCTGCTATAGTGTATCCGAAAGCCAGACCCAGTAGACCCCATCCCCAGGAGATCGTAATGTAGATGAAGAGGGAGGAAAATAATTTGCCAACGATAGAACAGCCTTCGGAAATGTCGTAGCGCTCAAGCCCTACGAGCAGGGCGGCATAGGGGACCGTGGCTATCGCATATCCAACACCTATTGCTTGGACCAAGACTACAAGTGTTAGGTTTTTCGATTCCGCTGGAGAAATCGTCAGGAGTTTTGGAATGACGGCCCATGCAAGTAGTGCGAGACAAACAACCCCCGCCCCTACAATGGCCATCGTCGGGATGTATGTTCCCAATCGACGCCTTATCCCCTCGATGTCTCTACTTGCAACCTGGCGGGTTATGCTCTGGGTGATACCCGACCGCAAACCCATGTCAATCAAACCATAATATCCAACAGCACTCCCCAAAAACAACCAAATCCCATAGGCTTCGAGTCCCAAATTCTCGATGATGCATGGGGTCAGTAGCAATGTGGTGATTACCTGAACACTAAAACCCATCCAAGAAGAAAAGACATTTTTTACTAAGGTTAACGCAATACCCATAAATTATCCAAGCATCCCCTTCTTGCACCACCCAACTAGTTGAGGTGTGGTCAAAATCTTTCGATGCCTGGTTCTTTGCCCTAAGCCTTAAGAACTCGCGCCGAGCAACTCAATCCATGCATGGCATTGCGTGTATCGATAATCAAGTGCGCCCATTCCCCGAGTTCGCTGTAATTCAAGCTTCGATGGGCAGTCGCTATCAAAACTGCATCAAATCCTGAAACTGTACTTCTGTCCCAACGAATGCACTTGGTCCCCGCCCAATGGCCATGCTCGCGACTCGGTCGGATCACGGGGATATAGGGGTCATAATATGCAACCTCACACCCCTTGGACTTCATCTTGTCAAGAAGCATATAACCGGGCGACTCGCGATCGTCATCGACGTTGGCTTTGTAGGCCAAACCAACAAGCAACACTTTGCTGCCTCGCAGCGGTTTGCCCGCATCGTTCAACGCATCGGATAAACGATGGATGACGTAGTCGGGCATCGCCGTGTTGACCTCGCCGGCCAATTCAATAAAACGTGTCGACAACCCGTACTCGCGAGCCTTCCACGTCAAATAGAACGGATCGATCGGGATGCAGTGCCCCCCGAGCCCCGGGCCGGGGTAAAAGGCCATGAACCCAAACGGCTTGGTCTTGGCCGCCTCGATCACCTCCCAAACATCGATCCCCATCGCGTCGTAGACGACTTTCAACTCATTGACCAGGGCGATGTTTACCCCTCGGAAGATGTTCTCAAGCAACTTGGTCGCCTCGGCAGCCCGGCAACTCGAGACAGGCACGACCGTGTTGAGAGCGGCACTGTAGAGCTCCGTTGCTCGCTTGAGGCACTCAGGGGTCAATCCCCCGACGACCTTAGGGATTTTGGCAACCACACTGTCTGGGTTCCCCGGATCCTCTCGTTCGGGCGAGAAGGCTAGGTGGAAATCGGTTCCGGCCTTGAGTCCCGAGCCCTCTTCGAGCACCTTTCGCAAATCCTCGTCGGTTGTCCCAGGATAGGTTGTCGACTCGAGAACCACCAACACTCCCTTGCGAAGGTGCGGCGCGATGGCCTTGCCCGTCGCGATGATGTACGAAATGTCAGGCTCTCGGTTCTTATTCAGCGGTGTAGGAACGCAGATGATGACTGCACCGCATTTGCTGACCTCGGAAAACTCACAACTGGCGCGGAATCGACCCGAGGTGACCTCCTGTGCCACGCTTGCCGCTGGAATGTGATGGATGAAGCTTTCCCCCCGGTTGAGCTTATCTACCTTTGCTCGGTCGATGTCCAAGCCGATGATAGAAATGCCTTTACGACAAAACTGGAGGCTCAAGGGAAGCCCAACGTATCCGAGACCAACAATTGCTATAGGATTTTCCATGATCAATTCTTTTTGTTCCGGACGTCGAAGGAACGATTCCGAGGTCTAAAGCTTCGCTATGGTCGGTGACACCGACTCGACCTGCACGAAAAACAAATGATGGGTTTCGACAGAAAACGATGTCCCCACAACCCATCGGATCGGGTTTCAAAGAGTTACCCCATCTGATGGGATAGTTTACACTAGGAAGCGAAATCTGGAAGAGAAAAAAAGGATTTTGAATCCGCAGGGTGTTTCGGCGAGTTCGATTCAATTCCGGGATGCTCGGCCATCCTCTAGCCCAGTCAGCACTCGCTCGCCGAATCCCAGCGATCGTCGGCAATGACCTAGTGCGAGGGGATGACAATCAAACAAGTGGTTGGATTCGCAAGGGGGGCTTAGTACGAGGAAATCCGACGCGATTCACGATCTAGGAAGTCCGGCTCAATTTAACAACGATTGCCTAGCCGATCTGAAGGCTCCATGCAATCTTCGCTGGGTAAATAAAAAAACCCAGTTTTGCAACTGGGCTTTAAGTAAACATCTCAACTCCGATTGGAGTTGAGTTTGGACAAACTAGGCATTGCGACGAAGACGTCGGATAGCGAACCCGGCTCCGAGGAGGCCGAAAACGGCCATCGAGGCAGGCTCAGGAACTAGTGCTCCATTGAAATTCACGTTATCCAGGGAGAGCGATGTTAAGTTACCGGAGGTGCCTCCGGTGGTAGCTCTCGCCGAAATGAGGCCCTCAAAAGTACTGCCCGCGCCAATTGCGAATTGCGGATTGAAGGTAACGGTGTAAGCACCAGAACCGGAGGCTTGCGAAACAGTGTAGAGGCTCGAGGAAACTAAAACGTTGTTGAGCTTGAACGTAGGCGTGAAACCGACAGTCCGAGGCCCGGCGACACCCGCGTCGAAAGTGAAGGTATCCAGCGTAACGCTGTTCGGCGACACGACATTGAATTTGAATGATTCGGACCGCGTAGTTCCGGTACTGGAAACAGATTGAGTAAGATTAAAAGTAGATGCGGAGGAATTCCAATTTCCCACGGAAGTTTCCGCAGAAATCCCACTCGTCACGACCGACGGATCCTTGGTGGAGTCCGGATCATTAAAGTTGTACGAAACCAGCAACGCAGCATTTGCACTGCTAACCATCGCAGCCAAAGCGAACATAAGACCAAAAAACTTTACCATCGCATACCCCTTTTCCAAAAACAAAAATCGAAACTAACTGTACCGGAATACATTCTCAACGATCCCCACGGAGCGTTTGTGCTACTCAGGTTGATCATCGAGCCCTTTAGAGCTTGTCCACGGATTCTGTCCGCGAATCCACTTAGATTAACGGATTTGCTAGGTGCTGTCAAATAGGTTAGGCCAATAGCTGGGTGAATTTGCACTAAAATTTTCGTGGATGAAGGCGGCTCGACGGTTTTTCGTTCTAAGAACAAGGGTTTTTACCGGTTTTTTCCTAGTTATTGGTCCACGAAGCGCCCCTCAAATTTTTTTGTATCGGCAAGAATCTTTGAGGCTCTAGACCATAAGTCCCTCAATTTTTTGGAAATTGGAGCCAAATGCAGCTCGAGTCAGCTTTGACACGGCTAGGTCGATCGAATGCCCCGGTGGCGGTCATTTACATCGATTTTCCCGATTTTCCGGTCGTCCGGAACGCCAAGGCATCGGGAAAACGTTCGCCTTTGCGATCCCGAGTCTATTCTACAGGCTGACATCCTGCGGAATCGCTTCTCAAGATACGACAAGAGCCAGCGGAATCCGAAAAAATCGACGCGTTTTGACCAGATGTGTCAATCCCAGAAATGACAATAGCCGGAACAGGCAGCTAATCGGCGCTCTGCCGGTGGATGGTAGCTCGGTTTTCAAAAAGGAACTCGGGAAAAAAATGGATTCGGAACATTTCCAACGGATGCTCATGGAACTCGATGAGGTGGATTCCCAAGAGGGCGAATCGGCCATTTCAGCCGAATCGCTCGTCGGTGTGCCCCTTGAGGACCAAGATGCTTTTCTGCGTTTATCGCTGGTTGATGGCGTCGGATATCGGACCATGTGCCGCCTTATCCATCGTTTTGGAACCGCCTCAAGGGTGCTTAAGGCGACCTTAGGGCAGATTAGCCAAGTCGAAAGGGTCGGTCCGAAGATCGCCACGGCGATTCGCGATGCGGCCTGTGGGCAATATGCCACCGAAGTTCTCAAAATCTGCAAAGAGCAGCAGGTAGATCTTCTTTTTCCCGGCGATCCGCGTATACCGAGCCTGCTTAACGAGATCAGTAACCCCCCGCTTGTGCTGTACCTCCAAGGCGAGTTTCGTCCCGAAGATGCCTTGTGCGTCGGCATGGTCGGCACGCGTCATGCGACGGCTTACGGCCGACTTATGGCCGAACGACTGACCCGAGGATTGTGCTCCTACGGATGCACGATCGCCAGCGGCTTGGCACGCGGAATCGATGGGATTTGCCATCGTACTGCGCTGGAGTCCTCGGGCCGGACCATCGCCGTGCTCGGTAGCAGCTTGACAGAAATCTATCCGCCGGAGCACAAGGATTTGGCCAAGAAAATTCGTTCTCAAGGGGCATTGATCAGCGAAACGCCGCCTTTGGCCAAACCCAAGCCAGGGGTTTTCCCACAGCGGAATCGAATCATCAGCGGATTGAGCCTCGGGGTCGTCGTCGTCGAGGCGGCTGAACGCTCCGGATCGCTGATCACCGCCCGCCACGCCGGTGAGCAAGGGCGTGATGTCTTCGCAGTGCCGGGCCAAGCCTGCGCGCCGACGGCGCGAGGCTCGAATCGTTTGATCCGCGACGGCGCCTTGCTCGTCCAGGACGCCGAGGACATCCTTGAACACCTTGGACCTCTTTCGCAGAGTGCCAAACTGAGCTCTGGCCAAATCGTCCAACAACCGAAGGAACTGGTGTTGAATGAGATTGAAAAAACGGTCCTCCATTCGATCGATGTTTTGCCGACCGATATCGATCAGGTTGTGCAACGCACCAACTTGGCCGTCTCGCAGGTGCTAAGCACCTTGAGCGTTCTGGAGCTCAAGTCGGCGATCAAACGCACAGGTGGCCGAAGCTACGCTCGAAAATGGAGTTAGCCGCGTGGCCGGTGGGAGAAAGAGCTGAAAACCGGAAGACACCGCCGCTTGCGCGTCGGGCGGAGCTATTGGGGACAATGGCTCTACCATAGAAGACAACTTTGCGTTTTTAAATCGAAGTTTTTTTAAGGATCTCGCTTACCACGCGAGCGGGGTCAACGCCTGTTAGGCGCGCATCGAGCCCCTGAAATTTGGCGGTGAATCGCTCGTGATCGATCCCCAACGTATGTAGAAGCGTTGCGTGGAAATCACGAACATGCACTGGATTCTCGCTGACGTTGTATCCGAAAGGACATGTCTGCCCGTAAGCTACCCCGCCTTGGACCCCGCCTCCAGCGACCCACATCGTGAAACATCGCGGATGGTGATCCCGCCCATAATTGTCTAAAGTAAGCTTGCCCTGCGAATAGTTCGTTCGACCAAATTCCCCGCCCCAAATTACCAACGTATCGTCGAGCATTCCGCGATCCTTCAAGTCCTGTAGCAAAGCCCCTGTAGGTTGATCGGTCTCAGAGCATTGCGTTCGCATCCCGCCAGGCACCCCGCCATGGTGGTCCCAACCCTGATGGTACAACTGAATGAACTTCACCCCGCGTTCGGCAAGCCGACGCGCTAACAAGCAGTTGGCTGCAAATGTACCCGGCGTCTTGGCTTGGTCTCCATACTGCTCGAAGGTCGCTTGGCTCTCGGTCGAAAGATCGGTGACTTCCGGCACGCTTGTTTGCATGCGATAAGCCATTTCGTACTGCGCGATCCGCGCTGTGAGTTCCGGGTCGGCAGTCCGCTCGGCCTGGACCTCATGCAATTGCTTGAGCCGATCGAGCATCTGTCTGCGACTCGCTGCATCGATTCCCGGCGGGTTGGTCAGGTACAAGACCGGCTCTTTGCCAGACCGGAATTGGACACCTTGATGGCGGGCCGGCAGAAACCCTGAACCCCAAAGGCGGGAATACAAGGGCTGGTCGACCTTGCCCTTGGTGATTAAAACCACAAAACTCGGGAGATTCTCATTGTCGCTCCCGAGCCCATAGTGCATCCAAGCCCCCATACTCGGGCGTCCGGAAATCTGATTGCCGGTTTGCAGAAAGGTGATCGCCGGGTCGTGATTGATCGCTTCGGTGGTCATTGATCGTAGGATGGCCATGTCGTCGACGTGCTTGGCCGTGTGGGGCAAGAGATCGCTGACCCAAGCCCCACAGTTGCCATGCTGTTTAAACGGAAAGATCGAGCCGGCCAGAGGTAGGCTCGCTTGATTTCCCGACATCCCAGTGAGCCTTTGGCCTGCTCGGACCGAGTCGGGTAACGGTTGGCCTTGTTTTTCGTTCAGAAGCGGTTTGTAGTCAAAGGTTTCAAGCTGCGATGGACCGCCGGCCATGAAAAGGTAGATCACGCGCTTGGCAGTCGGCCGGTGATGCGTGGGATTGAGAATGCCTGAACTTTGAACCCCTTGGTCGCCCAAGACTTTCTCTCGGTGCAAAACATCCGCTAAAGCGACACTGCCGAGGCCCATTGCGGCGCGCAGGAGCCAATCGCGTCGGACTTCGACGTCCGATCGGGGATTATCATTGGAATTTTGAAACATAGCGTCCATAGCTTCTAAGTCGATAATTCTAAGTCGAGGTTTGAAATCGTCGCAGGCGTAAATATGGCTCTGAAGTATAGCTCTGAAATATAGCTTTGCTTGGATTCTAACGTCAGAGCGTCCCTCGGAGCTCTTGCTCGCGCTCGATGGCTTGGAATAGGGCTTTGAAGTTCCCTTTGCCAAAACTTTTGGCTCCCTCGCGTTGAATGATTTCAAAGAACAGCGTAGGTCGGTCTTGAACCGGCTTGGTGAAGATCTGCAGCATGTAGCCTTCGTCGTCGCGGTCGACCAAAATGCCAAGTTCTGCAAGCTCCTCGATGTCCTCTTTGATCGACCCAATTCGGTCCTTCAAGGTGTCGTAGTAGGTTCGAGGAACACGCAAAAAGGATACGTCATTGTCTCGGAGGGCTCGGACCGTTTTGATGATGTCGTTGGTCGCTAGGGCGATATGCTGGACACCAGCCCCGCCGTAGAAATCGATGTACTCCTCGATTTGGCTTCGTCGCTTGCCCGTCGCCGGCTCGTTGATCGGGAACTTGATCCGCCCCCGCCCCCCCTGGACCACCTTGGACATCAACGCCGAATACTCCGTCGAGATATCCTTGTCGTCAAAGGACACCAGTTGCTCAAAGCCCAGCACCCGGCGATAGAACTCGATCCACTGGTCCATGCGCCCCTCTTCGACGTTGCCGACGATATGGTCGATCGCTAGCAATCCGGTCGAATGGTAGGTCGCCGGGTTGTATCGCGACGGATCGATCGGGTCGAAACCTGGAGCGAAAGCACCGTGGTAGCGATCCCGATTGACAAACGTGTGGGTCGTGTCCCCGTAAGCTTGGATCGTGGCGTACTCGTAAATGCCATAGGAATCCTCGACCGCTTGCGGTTCGACCACTTGGATCGCACCACGTTCGACGGCCATGCGATAGGCGAGCTGCACATCATCGACCTGCAAGGCGATGTCCGAGACTCCGTCCCCATGCTGGATCAATCGCTTGGAGTCCGGGTGACTGGCTCTCAAGGGGGACATCATCACAAAGTAAATCCCACCTTGTTTGAGCACATAGCCTGCCTCGTTCTTGACCTTTGTCTCCAGGCCAGCATAAGCCACGACGTCAAAGCCGTAGGCGTTGCGATAGAAATAGGCCGATTGTCGAGCATTGCCAACGAAGAATCGCACGTGATCGATCTTGCGTATGGGCATATCATCTTTTTGGCGCATAAAAGGGCTCCTAAGTATTGCTGATCAAGGCTTCCAGTTTTGGAAAAAAACAAGGCATTCGGGGTTTGCGAGCGCCCCGGCGTTACCAATCGAGATTCCGCCGATCGCATTGCGAACGGCGATTTCCGAGAGTTTACCATTCATGGTTTTGGGCAAGTCATCCACCAGGACGATCCAAGTCGGAACATGGCGCGGAGAACATTGCTGACGGATCCGCTGCTTGATTCCCGCGATCCATTCCGGGCTTGCCAATGAACCTTGCTGGGAACCCTCCCTGAGCTTGACAAATAGGGCGATTTTCTCGTCACCATCCTGTTTTTTAGCCGTTGCGACCGATTCGAGAATCTCAGGAAAGACTTCGAGTTGCCTATAAATCTCCGCCGTCCCGATCCGAACCCCACCTGGGTTCAAGGTCGCGTCGGAGCGGCCGTAAATGATCATCCCGCCGGCTTGGGTTTCTATGGCCCAGTCCCCATGCCACCACATCTGCTCATAACGGTCCCAGTACGTGCTTCGATACCGTACATTGCCTGGATCGTTCCAAAACCCTAATGGCATGCTAGGAACCGCATTGGCGCAGACCAATTCGCCCGGCACACCGAGTACCTTCGAGCCACGCTCGTCGACAACGCGCACGTCCATTCCAAGTCCCTTCGACTGGATCTGGCCCGAGACGACTGGGATCGTTGGATTGCCCAGGACGAAACACGAGACAATGTCCGTGCCGCCGGAGATCGAGGCAAGATGCATGTCCTTGCGAACCGAGCGATACAACCAAGAAAATTGCTCTGGCAAAAGCGGCGAACCGGTCGACATCAAAACCTTAATCGAATCTGTATCCCCATTGGCATTGGGGACAAATGGTTGTTTTTCCAAAGCTGCATAGTAGCGGGCACTGGCTCCGAAATGCGTGATGCGATGCTCCTGTGCCATCCGCCATAGCACGCCGTGATCAGGGTAAACCGGGGATCCATCGTAGAGGAAAATCGTGGCGTCGGATGCAAGGGCACTTGCGAGCCAATTCCACATCATCCAACCGGTGGTCGTAAAATAAAACAGACGGTCCTGCTTGTGAATGTCGCTGTGCAACTGATGCTCTTTGACATGCTGGAGCAACGTTCCGCCAGCCCCATGCACGATGCACTTAGGCGCTCCGGTCGTTCCCGACGAATACAAAATGTAAAGTGGATGATTGAAGGCAAACCGCTCGAATCGAATCGGATCGCTCGACTCGCTCTTGAGAATATCCTGGTACCACAGCGTCGCGATGCGCGAGGTTCTCCAAGCTCGATCCGATGCGCCGAAGCCCTCGATGCCGTTGTCGTTTTCAACAATCATCGTCGCTTGCAAACTCTCGAGTCGACGCTCGATCGCAGCGATTCTTGCCCGCTGATCAAACCGCTTTCCCTGATACTGCGATGCCGTCGCGTGGATCAGGAACTTCGGCAATGTCTGAGCAAACCGATCGATAATCGCATCGTCGCCAAACTCCGGAGAGCAACACGTCCAGACCGCTCCAATCGCACTGGTCGCCAAGAATGCGACCAATGCCTCGATCGAGTTGGGCATTACCCCCGCGACGCAATCCCCGACGCGGACCCCCAAGGAACGCATGCACCGAGCCATCTGGTAGACCCGCTTGGCCAGTTCATCTCGATGGACACTGAGGGTCCGTAGCGTCTCGTCGATTGCGATCACCGCCGGGCTCGCGATCACCGCCGGGCTCGCGATCAAAGCCCGGCTCGCCTCAGGAACTAGACTCTCGGCCCCCATGGGATCAGGCTTGAGCAAGTTCTCCGCAAAATTCAAATTGCCCTCGGGGAAAAAACGGCGATCCCAAAGATAAAGCGACGCATGGGTGTCGCTCTTGCCCAAATCCCCAAGCAACTTGCTGTACTCCCAGACCCTTCTCCAAAAAAGGCCAGAATGCTCGACACTCCATCGGTGAAGTCCATCGATCACCGCGCGATTGCCGAGCGCATCGCCGGTAAGCTCAGCGCCAGTCCAAATGCCATCGGCGCGCAGCTCCTGGAGAAAACGGTTCAAATGCGATCGCTCAATCCGATCGGCCGTCGGTCTCCAAAGCTCCACGCCCCCCAAATCATTGTCGGGCTTGCCCGTAAAGTCGCCCCCCGATTCGATCGGAAATTTGTCTACTGTCACCACCCGATTCCTTATCGCAAGTCCATTGTGCTCCTACAATAAGTTTAGCTTTTGAAGGTGTTTCGAGAAGGCGCAATGACGGTAAAGTGTCGAGATAGAGTCGGGCTGCCGACGCGGGAACTCGCGAACAGAACTCGGTGAGGGCTAGGGCCAGTGCTCGAGAAACTGCAGGGCGATCTGGAAACGGCAATTAGGAAACGGCAATCAGGAAACACAGCGCAATGAGCAGTGACGTATGGATCCTCGGTGCAAGTCGCACTCCCATCGGTCGGTTCCTGGGTGATTTGGCCAATATCCCGGCCCCGCAGTTGGCTGCCGTGAGCATTCGCCGAACGCTCCAAAGGACCGGTATCGATCCTGCGAGGATCGACGAGTTGTGGGTAGGCAACGTACTTTCTGCTGGGCTTGGCCAAGCGCCGGCCAAGCAGGCCGCAGTCCAGGGGGGGCTTAGCGACAACGTCGGTTGCACGGTGGTCAGCAAGGTTTGTGGTTCGGGGCTCCAGGCCGTCATTTTGGCCGTTCGCACACTCCAAAGCGGGGCAGCCGATGCTTGCATCGCCGCTGGCATGGAGAGTATGAGCCAAGCGCCGCATTTGTTCAAAGGCAGTCGCATAGGAATCAAATACGGTTCGTTCTCGATGCTCGATGCGATCGAACACGACGGTTTACGCTGCGCCCAAGGGGGCCTAGCGATGGGAACCTATGCCGACCGGCTAGCTTGCGAGCAGCTAGTGAGCCGCGCTGAACAGGACGCTTGGGCTCTGATGAGCCACCAACGGGCTTTTTCAGCGTCTGAGCAAGGAGCCTTTGAACAAGAGATTGCACCGGTGGTTATCGACTCGAAGACGACCATCGTACGCGATTCGTGTCCTCGCCAAGACACCTCTTTGGAAAAACTCGCCAAGCTCAAACCGGCCTTTGACGCCGAGGGCTCGGTTTCGGCAGGGAATGCTTCAGGACTCGCAGACGGTGCTGCGAGTCTTTTGGTCGTCCGAGATTATCTTCGCCAAACACTGCCAAGTCAGTCCGCCTTTCGAGTCCTGGCTTGCGCTCAGCATAGCCAAGCGGCGGCCGAACTGTTCACCGCACCGGTTCAAGCGATTGGCAAGGTCTGCCGATTTGCAAACCTTTCTCCAGCCGAGGTCGACTTGTTCGAGATCAACGAGGCGTTCGCGTCCCAGACTATTGCTTGCGTGCGTCAATTAGGCATTGCGCCCGAGCGAATCAATGTCCATGGTGGGGCGATCGCCTTGGGACATCCGATCGGTTGTAGCGGAACCCGAATTCTTGTGACGCTCATGCATGCGATGGAGCGCTACGAGAAACGCTTGGGCGTGGCGAGTTTATGCATCGGCGGGGGAGAATCCGTCGCGATATTGATCCAGCAGGCGTTGAAAAAGTAAACGCTTTTTGAATTCGTTAGGTTCGTGCTCGTGCTCGTGCTCGTGCTCGTGCTCGAAAACCGCGCGCCTTCGAGTACGACTACCGCAAAAAGAGGCTATACTATCGTGTTATCCCGCCTGCCCTACCCGCCAAAATCCCCTCCGGCTTTTCAATCGATGTTGCGCTGTTGTTTTGTACTGGCTTGGTTCGTTTCAAGCCCCGTGATGCTTATCGTAATCCTCCCCTGGATCCTTACTTGCTCCAGGAGCACCTGGGCTGATCAACCGAAATTTGAATCCGAGATCCGCCCGATCTTGCGCGAGTATTGCTTGGATTGCCACGGAGCGACGGAAAAACCCGAGGGGTCGCTCGATCTGAGACTCGTTCGTTTGATGTTCCAAGGTGGAGATTCGGGACCTGCCTTGCTCGCAGGCAATCCGGACGCTTCGCTGGTCCTCCAACGCATCGAGTCCGATGACATGCCCCCTGGGAGCTTGAAAGTCTCGGTGGAAAAGAAAAAACTCCTGCGAGCGTGGATCGAAGCTGGAGCACCGACGAACGGTCCTGAACCTCAAACCATCGGTCCTGGAATCCCACTGACCGACGCGGAACGTTCGTACTGGGCTTATCGCCCCTTGGCCAAGCCGCTTACGGCGATTCCCCTCGACAAGGATCGAATCCGAACGGGGATCGACCAAGTCCTTGCGCAATCGATGCCCCAAGGATTGCAATTCTCCGGCGATGCACCTCGCGAGACGTTGGTCCGTCGTGCATTTTTGGATCTCATCGGCCTGCCTCCAAGCGACGAGCAGTTTCAGCATTGGATGGAGCTTGCAGACAGCGATTGGTACGAGCAGTTGATCGATTCGCTCCTGCAAAGCCCCCACTACGGCGAGCGTTGGGCGCGTCATTGGTTGGATGCAGCAGGATATGCCGACAGCGATGGTGCAACCTTGGCCGACGCAGAGAGACCTTGGGCTTGGCGGTATCGCGACTACGTGATCGACTCGTTGAATCAAGACAAGCCCATGGATCGGTTCATTGTCGAGCAGCTTGCAGGGGACGAACTTGCAGGACCCAAGCAAGGGGACTGGACCCGACCCCAAATCGAACTTTTGACCGCTACGGGATTTCTGAGGATGACCGCCGACGGAACGGCAAGTGGCGACAATTCGCCAGAGGCTCGTAACAAAACGATTGCAGATACCGTTCAAGTCATCGGCAGTACGCTTTTGGGATCGAGTTTGAATTGCGCGCAGTGCCACGACCATCGCTACGATCCTCTCTCTCACGAAGACTACTTTGCCCTGCGAGCTGTCCTGGCCCCGGCGCTCGACGCGGTCGCATGGAAGACGCCCGCCGAACGCTTGGTTTCGCTGATCACCCAAGCCGAGGTCGAACTTTCAGCGCAGATCGAAAAGGAAGCGCAAGCCATCACCGCCCAACGCGCGACGAAGGAAACAGAGTTCATCAAGGAGGCTTTAGACAAAGAGCTGATGAAGTTCGAGGAACCGCTTCGCACCATGCTCCGCGGGGCCTATGAGTCCCCTGCAGACAAGCGAACCGACGAGCAGAAAATGCTTTTGGATAAGCATCCGAACGTGAATATTTCGCCTGGGGTTCTTTACCAATATCTGCCCTCGGCGGCAGAGGAGCTCAAGAAATTCGACGCCAAGATCGCCGAGACCCGAGGGAAAAAACCGGCCGAGACGTTCCTTCAAGCCCTCACCGAACCGCCCGGGCATCTGCCGGTGACCAAGCTTTTTCATCGTGGGGATCCCAATCAACCGACCCGTGAAATCACTCCGGGGCGATTGAGCGTTTTGGTCGACGGAAATACTAGCAAGCACTTTAGCGAGGATGATCCGGCCATCCCGACAAGCGGCCGCCGATTGGCTTTCGCCAAATGGTTGACCCAAACCAACCCACCCAACCCTTTGTTTGTTCGAGCGATGGTCAACCGCGTTTGGATGCATCATTTCGGCAAGGCGATCGTTGCAACCCCCGGCGATTTGGGAAAGCTCGGCAGTCCTCCAACCCACCCCGAGTTGCTCGAATGGCTCGGTTCGGATTGGATCGAGCATGGCTGGAGTTTGAAGCACCTGCATCGTCAAATCCTTCTCTCGACAGCTTATCGTCAATCCTCGCTCCGCAATCCTTCAGGCGATGCGATCGATCCGGACAACCGATTCTATTGGCGAAGGGATCTTCAGCGAATCGACGCCGAGGTCCTGCGAGATAGCGTCCTTGCACTCTCCGGAGAGCTCAAACCCGAGCTATTTGGTCCACCGATCCCTCTCCAAGAAGACGACGCCGGACAAGTCCGCCTCGATCCGGCCCAGCCCCGACGAAGCGTGTATGCCAAATGGCGACGGACACAGCCGGTCGCGTTGCTACAAGCGTTCGATGCCCCAGTCATGGGAGTCCTGTGCGAATCGCGTCCGAGTTCGACCGTCGCTCCGCAATCGCTGATGATGATGAACAATGAGTTCCTTTTGGAGCAATCCGAAAAGATCGCTAAACTGGTTCTCGGGCGAACCACCTTATCGGCCGCCGGGGCCAGAGCCGAAGTGGGAGCCGAAGTGGGAGCCGGAGCGAGTTCGGTATGGAAATTGCCGACTGCACCTGCCTCACCATGGCGTTATGGCACCGGTACATTCAACAAACAAAGTGGAAAAGTGGAAGTGTTCACCGAGTTTTCGCAACTTAGCCAAGGCCGAAGCCATGCGGGGCTTGATGTCCCCGATGCGACGACAGGCTGGGTCTTCTTGACCGAATCGGGGGGGCATCCTGGCAATCCTGCCTATCCTGCGATCCGACGTTGGATCGCACCGTATTCCGGGACCATCGAAATCAACGGGGCGCTATCGCACGGTAGCCAAAACGGCGACGGCGTGATTGGGCTCGTCAGCTCGAAGCTTGGGCAATCTGGCAGTTGGAGCATCCAAGCAGGCTCGGTCTTAACGGCAGTGACGAATTTGGCCGTAGAAGCCGGCGATGCGATCGATCTGGTGCTCGCGTGCGGTCAACAGGAAACCTCCGACTCATTTACTTGGACGGTCAAGATCACCCTGAACCCTGCGTCGAACCCTACGTCGAATCCAAACGCGATTCCTACGTCTGGGGCGGCAGGGGATCCAACGAATGCAGCCGTCATTTTTGATTCCGCGATTGGATTTCGACTCCAGCAGGAGGACACTTCAGCCCTGGGGCGTCAAATCATCGCGGCTTGGAAACGCATCCTGCACAGATTGCCGACCGATCAGGAATTGGCTGCACTAAGCCATTTCGTTTCTGCGCAATTGGAGTTGTTGTATCGCGAGCCCCAACGGCTCAGCAGCGGAAACACCCCCACCGGTCAGGTATTGATCAACATCTGCCAAATGTTGCTTAACACCAACGAATTTCTTTACGTTGAATAACCGAACCTTCACCGACTCACCAAACCTCCGACCTACTTCCATGAGCGAATCGATGCGAGCAAACGAGCAATGGATGCCCCAACGACGCCGTTGGTTGCAGCAGACAGGGATGGGCGTCGGCGCGATCGCCCTGGAGCTGATGCTGGCTCAGGAAGCCTCCCGCGGGGAACCGCCGGTACTTAAGGACAAGCCCCATAGGGATCTGCAACCTAGAGCCACCCATTTCGAGCCGAGGGCCAAGGCGATGATCTCGCTGTTCCAACACGGCGGACCGTCGCACATGGATCTGACCGATCCGAAGCCGGAGTTGACCAAGTTCCATGGCACAGACTACCAAGGGGACGTTGGTTTTTCATTCGTCAACCAAGCGAGCAAGAAACTACTGGGTAGTCCATTTGCGTTTGCCCCTAGGGGAAAATGCGGCACGGAACTCTCGGAGTTGCTGCCCCATACTGCTGGGGTCATCGATGATATCTGTCTGATACGCAGCATGCATACGGGAAACAATGGACACGAAGTATCGATACGCTACTTTCATGGAGGCATTCCTGGGATCCTAGGGCGTCCGACCTTGGGGTCCTGGTTGACCTATGCGCTGGGGAGTCAATCCCAGGATCTCCCTGCTTATATGGTCCTAAGTGACCCGGGTGGTCATCCGGTCGATGGGGTGACGAATTGGTCCAATGGTTTCATGCCTTCGTTGTTTCAAGGTACGGTGCTCAGGCCCAAGGAACCACGTATCTTCAACCTCCAACCCCCTGCGCATTTGGCAGGCAAGATGCAGCAACAAAACCTGGAACTGCTTCATGAAATCAATCGCCAGCACACCGTTGTTCATCCCGATGAACCGGAGTTAAACGCTCGTATGGCGACTTATGAGTTGGCCGCCAAAATGCAGCTTGCGGCAAGCGATGCGCTCGATATTTCCAAAGAGACGCAAGCGACGTTGAATCTCTACGGAATCGATGATCCAGAGTCGCGTGAGTACGGGACGCGATGCCTGTTGGCCCGAAGACTCGTCGAGCGAGGAGTTCGTTTTGTGCAATTGTTTCACTCCGGCCAACCTTGGGATCACCACGATAGCATCCAAAAGAATCTTCCTGCGATTTGTCGCAAGACCGATAAACCCGTGGCGGGATTGGTTGCGGATTTAAAGCAACGAGGTTTGCTCGATTCAACGTTGGTCCACTGGGGGGGAGAGATTGGTCGATTGCCGGTCACGCAGGATCACGGCAGTCCTGAGCGGGCAGGGCGGGATCACAATGGCCAAGGTTTCAGTATTTGGCTTGCCGGGGGTGGTGTCCAAGGTGGGTTGGCTTTTGGAAAGACCGACGAGTTTGGACACAAGGCCGTCGAGCAACTGGTCACTCCCAACGATTTTCAGGCTACGGTGATGCATCTGTTCGGGCTCGATCACTCCAAGGTGAGTTTTCCTTACAACAACACCCAGCAAGTCATCGCCTCGGGCAGGCCCGCACGCGTCGTCCGAGAGTTGCTCGCGTAGTTCGTCGTGTCCTATGGGCGCGGTTTGGATTATCTTCGTGCTGCGGTGCCCCGGATGCAACCGCACTAGACGTTGACCAAAACATCCTCGCCGACGTACCACTGGGTGAATTGATCCGGATCGCGATGCACCTTGCGATAGATCGTATCGCGTTCGACCGGTTCGCGTCCGGCCTCGAGGATCAGTTGTCGGATTTGATCGACGCTCAGGCATTCCGGGGTGGTCGCACCTGCATCGTGATAGATCAGTTCGTGGCGAACCGTTCCATCGATGTCGTCGGCTCCGTAAGCTAGGGCGGCCTGTGCGGTGCCGATCCCAAGCATGATCCAATAGGCTTTGATGTGAGGCACGTTGTCGAGCATCAGACGACTGACGGCGACAGTCCTAAGGTCCATCAGGGCCGAGGGTTTTTTCAAGTGCGAGAGTTTGGTGTTCTCCGGATGGAACGCAAGCGGGATGAAGGTTTGAAAGCCACCGGTTTTGTCCTGCAATTCCCTGAGTCTTAGCAGGTGATCGACGCGATGGTAAGCTTGCTCGACATGGCCGTAGAGCATCGTGCAATTGGTCTTGAGTCCGATTTCATGGGCTGCTTGATGGATCTCGATCCACTTGGTCGCATTGGCTTTGTGCTCGCAGATTTGATCGCGGACTTCGGGATGGAAAATCTCCGCTCCGCCGCCTGGCATACTTCCTAAGCCGGCTTGACGCAGATCGCCCAGGACCTCTTTGATGCTTTTCTTGGTGAGGAACTCAAACCAGTCGATCTCGACGGCCGTCCAGCCTTTGAGGTGGATCTTTGGGAACGCGGCATGGAGCTTTTCGAGGATGCCGCGGTACCAGTCGTAACCTAGTTTGTGGTGCAGTCCGCCGACGATATGCATTTCGGTGCAGCCATTGTCGTGGGCTTCTTGCCCCCGAGCGATGATTTGCTCGTCGCTCATCGCGTAACCCTTCGGGTCCCGCAGATCCGAACGGAACGCGCAGAAGCGGCATCGGTAGACGCAAACATTCGTTGGGTTCAGGTGGGTATTGATGTTGTAGTAGCCAACGTTCCCGTTGATCTGTTCACGTTTCCAATTGGCCAATTCGCCAACGGCGTGCAGCGAGACCTCGGGGTCATACAAAAAGATCCCATCGTCGAGGCCCAGCCGGCCACCCTGCTCGACCTTGTCGCGGATACTCTTGAAACGATCTTGGATTTGTATTTGGTTCATGGATGGATCTCGGCAAATGCCCAATCATCTTTCTCTAAGTGCTTTCATCGCACCCGTTATACTTCGGTCCGACCACGGTCATTACGCTGTCATTTTAGCCATGCGTCTAGGGCACCTGCCGCTAGAATCACGACGCTGATTATGGAGTTAAGCTGAAAAAATGCCAATTGCATCCGATCCAATGAGCGTTCAGAAACCACCGAATGCTCATAAACCAGCAAGCCTCCGACTCCTACCATGACTAACCGAAAAAGGATCCCCAAGGACAACTGTGGAGCCCAGTAGGTCATCCCCATCGCCATGAACCACATGGAAAAATGCAGAACTTTGGCGATATTCAACGCACCGCGGATACCGAAACGTGCCGGGATGCTCCGGAGGCCTGATCGCCGATCGAATTCCGCATCCTGGCAGGCGTAAAGGATGTCGAAACCCGACACCCAGAGCAAAACAACCATTCCGAGCCAAATGGCGGGCAAAAGGTCTTCGGGAGCCTTTTCAAGAATCTCTCCGCGCAGAGCGATCCAAGCGCAGATCGGGGCAAGCATCAGCGCCGCTCCGAGCCACAGGTGAACCCACCAGGTGAACCTTTTTCCTAGACTGTAGCCGCCGAGAAACAACAGCACCGGCACACTCAACATCCATGGCAATCGGTTCGGCAGGAATAGCAAGGTCGATGCGATGAAAAGTACGCCGCAGAACAAAGCAAACCAGCCGACTTCTCCGACCTCAAGAAGCTTGGCAGGCAAATGGCGATTCGAGGTCCTGGGGTTTTGCCCATCCCATTTTCGATCGAGCAGCCGATTGACGGCCATTGCAAAACTCCGGGCAAAGACCATGCAACAGAGGATCCCAAGTCCGTCAGACCATTGAAACCGAACCTCAATCCCAGGAACTGGCGAAGGCAGGATCCAAGCCCAAAAAGAAGCCAACAGGGCAAACGGCAGCGCAAAGAGCGTGTGGCTAAAACGGATGAGTTCTAAAAATCGCTGAAACTTGAGCCACATGCTGGACATCACTTCTTAGGCATCACCGCTTTGCGCGTGGTTCGAATGCGCCTCGAGCGAGGGTCCTTCCCAACGCTTGATTAAATCGTGAGGTATTTTCAACTGATCCAAAATGCGAGCGACAACAAAGTCGATCAGATCGACCGGCGTAGAAACACCGTGGTACCAGCCGGGCATTGCCGGCATGACGACCGCACCAGCTTGGGCCGCTCGGGTCATGTTCTCCAATTGGAAAACCGAAAGCGGGGTCTCGCGAGGAACCAACAGCAGTTTGCGATGTTCTTTCAGATGCACATCGGCTGCGCGTTGGATCAAGTTGTTTCCCGATGCATGAACGACGCCCGAAAGGGTAGCTCCCGAGCATGGGCAGATGATCATGGCCTTGGTCAAAAAGCTACCGCTGGCGATCGGAGTGAAATAATTTCGATAATCGTGATGGACGATGCGTTGGGAGCCGACCTGGATCTCCGAGGCAGTGAGCGGTTTCCAAGCGTGCGTCGTCGGATCTGGCCAGGAGTACCCGAGAAGAGCGCGGACGTTGTCGCGGGTCGGCCCGAGCTCCACGCCGAGCTCTTGGGCTACGACTGCTGCGCCTGAGGGGCTGACAAGTAGGTGGATCTGTTCGCCCCGGATCGCGAGTTGTTGCAGGAGTCTGGCTGCATAGGCAGCACCGCTGGCGCCGGTGATCGCAAGGACGATTGGGGGATCATTCGGAGGATTCATGGTTTGCCCAGATGTCTACTTTCGCCCATGGTAGAGCGTCGCGACCCCAAAGGTCATCGGCACGAAGCGAACTTGCTCTAAACCCACTTGCTTCATCAAGTCTGCCATCGCTTGGCCGCTTGGAAATTGCGAGACGCTCGCCGGAAGGTACGCATAGGCTTCTTTGGAGTTCTTGGCGATCCGGTTGCCGATTCCGGGCAGAACGCTGCGGAAGTAGAAACTGTAAAGTTGCTTGAGTACAGGCAGGGTCGGTTGCGAGAATTCCAGAACCGCGACAGTACCCCCTGGACGACACACGCGGATCATTTCCTTAAGCCCTTCGATGGTGTCGACTACGTTCCGAAGCCCGAAGGCGACGCTGACGGTTTGGAAACGGTCGTTTTCGAACGGAAGTCGGGTCGTGTCGGCTTCGAGGAAGGCCAATGGATGTTGATCGAGTTGCATCCGCTGCTGCTTTTGACGAGCAAAGTGGAGCATTTCGGCGCAAAAATCGCTTCCGATGACCTGCGTTTGCCGGTCGAGTCGTTTGGCGGCAGCCAGAGCGAGATCTCCGGTCCCGGTGCAGACATCCAGAAACGGCTCGCCCGGTTTTGGGTCTAGTAGATCCAAGGTCCGACGCCGCCAATAGCGATCGATATTCATCGAGAGGAAATGGTTGAGGAAATCGTACCGTGGGGCGATTTCGGCAAACATCCTCCGAACGCGTTCGGTTGACTTGTCTACAGACTGGCTCAGATTGGGAGGATCGGAATGGCTCACGGAACGTCTCGTCCTTAGGAAATGCGGTTGTCTTTCGACTAACCGCATTTTGGACGAGGATTCAACCTAGGAGAAGCCCAGAAGTCGGCAACTAATTCGCTGGTTTTGGGCGAATGGTCTCGCCACGACTGGGGTTGGTAGCTCCGGAGAACGATCCTGGGGGCAACGAGGTACCCGAGGGGACCGTACCGCTTGGCAAGGGCGAGCCAATCGAAATTCCATCGGCAGAACCTGATAGGCTCGAGCTCATCGGGGATTCGTAGGAACCGATCACGGTTTCTCCATACCCACCGTAGTTGGCACTACCGCTTTGACCGCAGCTTTGGCAACCCTCGGAATGCCCTGCTTCGCAGCCTGCATCGCACGGCGCTCCTACATTGGATGCACCTTGCAAACAGCTCTTGAAACCACCGAAGTTCGGCCTCCAGGAACCGCAGGTGTTGCAACCTGCAAACGCTAGGGTCAGAACGGTCAGGGCAAGTATTGAACGCTTCATCATCTTTCTCCTTGAGGAAATCGCAAAGGTTGCGGTCGAAAGATTTTTCGACGAGCAACTCTACGCCAATATTCCGAAGGTGCAAATCAGCATGAATAAATTTCCGACAATCTCGAAACTTTTTCTAACGCTCGTAAACCAATCAAGTGTTACAGTTTCTCATGACAACCTCGAAAGCATCCACCGAAGCATCCACCGTTCATCAGTCTATGAATGCGACTTGTGCAAATCCTACCCGGCCGACCGAAACTCTCTGGTGCGGACTTGTCCGGTGCGTGCTGATCCTCGCAGTTTTCATCGGCTGGGCCTCTTGGGACTCTACGTTAGTATATAGGGTTCCTAGGAGCCTATCGCTCCATTCGTCCCAAAGCGATCTAGCCCGTCGCGAGATAACGCTGGCCCGTCGCGAGATAACGTACACCCGTCCAGATCAATCCGTCCGCTACGTCGCCTTCACGGCCCAGTCCAGCGAGGAACCAAGCGGCCCTGGCCAGTGCTCTTGCGATCCAGTCGAGCAAGCAAGCAGCAGCAAGAAAGTCAACAACCCCACGGGCCTTCCGGATCCGAACCTATCGGATGTTTGGGAGCTTTCCTCAAGGCATCTACCGGAGAAATTTCGCTGTATCGATCCACGATCGCCGGGGCTTAAAGCCTTGCGTCGAACCGAAACCGGATGGGAATCCGAGGATTTGGAAAACGCGCTGATCGACGATGGGCGATTGACTATCGTCTATGTGCATGGAAATTTCATGGAACGCAACAACGCACGTGAGCGTGCACTGATCCTAAATCAGTACTTGCAGCAACGATCTACAAGACCCTATCGCTTGTTGATGCTCTCATGGCCTAGCACCCGTGAACCCCATCCGCTTCGCGATGTCTATGAGAATGCCGAATCGGCCGAATGCCAAGCTTTGTATGTCGGCTGGCTTTTGGAACGGCTCAGAAACCACTCCGAGGTCAGTCTTCTGGGGTTTTCTTTTGGAGCCCGGGCTGTGACCGGCGGACTGCACTTTGCCGCTGGCGGCACGATTCCGGGCTTTCAGTTCCGGTCGCTAGAAGCAAACGGGGACTCCCGGCAGCAAGTCGACACGCGTCAAGGAGTGGCCGTATCGGCGCGGGGTGAGCCGACGTATCGCGTTGCGTTGGTGGCACCTGCCGTCGATCGCAGTTGGTTAGCTCGTGGAGGTAAGCATGCCAAGGGGATGGAGAGCGTGTCGGGTTTGATCAACCTATATAACTCGCGAGATCCGATCTTGCGAAGATTTCGTTTTTTAGATCGCTTTAGTCGTCCGGTCGCAGCGGGTTTCGCTGGCTTTGTCGGGGCCCAAGGTTTCGAGAGCATCTCCAATCCGCGTTCGACCGAGCCACTTGAAAATTCAACAAAAGTGCGTCAGTTCGATTGCGGATCGGTCATCGGAACGACGCACAGCGAACGGAGCTACTACGGGCAGTGCCCCTACTTTCAACTCGTTTTGGATCATCTCTTGGGGCAGGAGTTCAATGCAAACGCCTTCACCGAGTGAGCGCTTCCAAACGAGCTTAGGTTTGCGTTGGGATTCTAGGGCTCAGGGCTTCGAATTTGTCGAAGCCTCCCGGTTGTCGCTTCCGATCACCGACTTAGGCGCCATGCACGGTGCGATCCTCGTTGAGAGGATCCGCAGCTTCGGCAAACAACTCGTCGACCTGCAACCCCACAAAGCGCGACTTCGCACTGGAATGGAATTGCTGGGCTTGGACGCGAACCACTTTCTACATCATTTGGATTCGTCGATCGCTCAGTTGGTTGGCCAGAGCAAGGCGTTGCTAAGTGCCGAATCCGACGCGAGTCTATGTGTGGTCGTTACCCCTGGAGATTATTTTTCCGGCAAGAAGATTCATGGCTTTGTCCATTGGCTACCGATCCCTTGGCGAAAACTCGCTCATTGGTACCAATTCGGAACCACACTGGTTCGTGTGCAATACGCTTCGGGTGCTGGCGAATGCTGGCCGGCGAACATAAAAAGTCGCAGCAGGCTTAACTACTACCTTGCCGACCAAGATGCGGACAGACGCTTCGAGGGCGGACTAGGTTTGCTCTGTTCGAGCCGAGGCATGGTGGCAGATACCAGCGTGGCGAATCTACTGATGATCGATCGTCGGGGAAATGTTGTTTCACCCCGCCGAGAGGACATTGTCCAGGGGACATCGCTCGATCGGGTCGTCGGGATGCTCAAGTCTCAGGGCCTTGCTGTCGAGTACCGAGACTTGCACTTCGAGGAGCTTCAAGACGCGGCCGAGGTATTGCTCGCAGGGAATACCGGATGTATCTGGCACGTTTCAGGTTTTCAAGAAAGACCGATCGGGGATTCCCTGCCCGGGCCGGTTTGCTCGAGCCTCCAAAGGCAGTGGTGCAACGATCTGGAATTCGATTGGCGGTCCCAAGCGATTCAAAAAGGTAGCGAGTCGGAAGGCTAGACCCCTTAGACCACCCGATCGCGAGCCGGCAGGGCCTGCATATCGAGGAACCACCACAACTCTCCCTCGGTGGGATTGATCCACTGAGCCGGATAAAGCGTTGGGTCTTTCGGGCCGTGCCATACTACATCCAAGGCCGGCGATTTCGATTCGCCGCATACCAAAAACGCAACCCGCCTAGCCCGATTGATCAATGAAGCGGTCATCGTGAGCCGAAACGCTTCGAACTTGGAAACATAGTTGGCAACAAATCCATCGAGACTTTCCAGAGCCTGCGTTTCTGGAAACAAGGAAGCGGTGTGGGCATCGTCTCCCAATCCCAAAAGAACCACGTCGATCGTAGGAGAATCTCCGAGCACCGAGCGGATCGTCTGGCCATATTGATAAGCCGACTTCTCCGGATCGTGAGGCTCGATGGGTACTGGATAAAATTTCGGAATTTGGTGCAAGTCTCCGCTGGCCATAGCCGGATCGAGCCAAGCGGTCTTGACCATGAGAAAATTGCTCTCTGGATGATCATGCGGCACGTTGCGCTCGTCACCCCAGAGCAAATGCACTTTCGACCAATCAAGCGTTCCAAGATGCTCCCTTGCAATCCGTTCGTAAAGCTTCTTGGGGGTCGAACCGCCAGAAAGTGCAAGGACGCAACGACCGTTGTACGCAATCGATTCTGTGATCGACTCGATGAGCCAAAAACACGCTGCCGAGGCAACTTCTTCGGCACTTGGTTTCACGACGACGTTAGAATTCATTATAGTATGGGCGGGTGGTTTGACTCGATCCCCCTAGGAACTTGTTTTCTAACTTATTGACTCACACGCGGTTTGGCAAGGGACCTTAGGACGGATGCAATTGACGATAGCTCAAATTTGGGAACGCATCCACACCGCAGGAATTGCTACCCCTGAACAGTGCCGGCAATGGGCCAAGTCCGTGTCGGAAGCGATCGGACCTGCAGGAAGCTCCGATCCAGCACTGGTCATCAAACAGCTCGTCGAGCAAGACAAGCTCAGCCCCTACCAAGCCAACGTTCTATACCGCGGATTGTCCCATCCTCTGCAACTAGGCAAGTTGCGAGTCGTGCGTTCTTTAGAATCCGAACGGGGAGCTTGCTGGTACGAGGGCCAGGACGCCTCGGGTGCCCGTTGGTCGGCATTCCCTCCGAAGGCTCTCTGGATGGTCGCCCTGCCCGATGACCAATTGGCTACCCCCCAAATCCAAGATTGGCCCCCAAGCTTGCAGTGGGCACAGCAGCACTGCCAAGTACAAACGCCGCACCTGGACCGATGGATCACCGCAGGGGCAACCCTGAAACACCTCTACGCCGTGTGCGAATCGGTGCAGGGCTTACTGCTGAGCGAAATGCTCGAACAAGGTCCCTTGTCGAGCACCCAAGCCCACAGGATGCTGCGCGATGTTGCCATGGGACTTAAGTTCCTGCATCTTCATCGACTCGTCCACGGACATGTCTCGACACATGCCGTCGTCTGGAACGAAATGCGAGGCTTTCTGCTGCTTCGCGACCCGATCTTCCCTCCTAGGTCCCCCTATCATGCGCCAACCTTAAGCGTTCTCGGAGGCCTCGGTCAGCGACTCGCACTGGCCGCACCTGAACTGATCCTACCGGGCGCTGTACCGAATATCCAGTCGGACCTGTACGCACTGGGGTGCTTGTGGTTCCGTTGCTTGACCGGAAATTGGCCCGTCGATCCTGGCCCAGACGCACCTGCTGAGGTGTGGGCGAAATTGCATGCCCAAGTCCCGGTGGTACTGCCAAGCAAATTGCCCGAAGTTCAAAAAAAGTGCCTGATGCACCTGTTGGCAAAGGACCCATCGATCCGTTTTTCAGGCGTTGATCCGCTCCTTCGCGCTCTCGATCAATTGGTCCTGGACGATGAGCCGATTTCAACGGACTCTCCTGCAATTGTCGTCGCGACAGCACCGCCAGCCAAGCCAACTTCGGCAGCCAATCCAACACCGGCAGCGAATCCAACACCGGCAGCGAATCCAACACCGGCAGCCAAGCCAACTCCGGCAGCTATTCCAACACCGGCAGCCAAGCCAACTCCGGTAGCCAAGCCAACTCCGCCAGCCAAGCCAACTCCGGCAGCCAATCCAACACCGGCAGCCAATCCAACACCGGCAACGAATCCAACGCCGGCAGCGAATCCAACGCCGGCAACGAATCCAACACCGGCAACGAATCCAACACCGGCAGCAAAGCCAACTCCGGCAGCGAATCCAACACCGGCAGCGAATCCAACGCCGTCAGCAAAACAAACACCGGGGGCTCTGGCAGCAGGGCTTGCGCTCGATTCGACCCCGACGAAGCGCCAGCAGGCACCCCATCCGATCCCGCTAGCATCACAGCCACTAAGCTCACAGCTTAAAGAAGCACAAGCTTCCGCGGCCAAAGTTTCTGAGACTGTGCCCGCGATGGGCGCCTCCATTTCGAATCAGGCAGCATCGAATCAGGCATCGTTCGAACCGAAGAAGAAAGCGAAAAAGAAGAAAGCTCCCCAAAAACCCTTCGGGCCCCGAAAGAAATCCAAACGTCCAGCTTGGTTCCTTCCCCTGATCGTCCTATGCTCGCTGCTGTCGCTCATGGTTTTAACGCTTCTCTTGCGCGGCAACCAAAAAGGCTTGGTCGAAATCAAGCCATCAGCGGACAAAACCGCCGAGGCCCTGCAATCTGCCGACAATCGCTCCACGGTGGCGAATTCCAATAAGCCGACTACCGGCGGGATCGACCCGTTGTTGGAATACTACAACGTCAAGACCGAAGACACCGGGGTTCCTTGGACCCCGCCGACGATCGGAGCGGCGCTCTCGACCGAGATGCTCCCGGCCGGGCTCGAAGCGTTGCTGGTCCTGTCTCCAGAGTGCTGGAATCAAACAGGTACGACGAGCAAGGAACTGAGCGATTGGTGGAAGAGTGTTTACTCTCAATCCCCCGATCTTTCCGGGTACCCAGCGTTCGGGAACGAAGGTTTAGCATCGGCGAGCTTTGCTTGGTACCCAGGCGATGCGACCGGCAGTTATCGCCAAGTCCTGCGATGGGTTTGGAAGGAACCCAAACCTCTTGAAACCTTGTTGCCGCAGATCGGCCAATGGACAAGCCAAGAGATCCAGTCGGACAACAAGAAATACCGTTACTGGACTGCCGAGAGAAATGGGAAAACCCTTGCACTGATCACCGATGATTTTACGACCAAGGCCGATCAGCAAGTCAAGCGGATCGCGGTGGGGCCTTTGGAGTTGCTTAAGCCATTGCTCGAAAGCCAAGGGAAATCCGGACCGCTACGCCGACAGCTCGAGGGTATCCTTCAAACGACCGACTCTCGAGCCGATTTGACCTTCTTAGCCGCTCCGAGTTTCCTGTTTGTCGACGGCAAGCAGTTGTTTGGGGAGCATTCCGAAAAAATGCTCGGATTTATGCGAGAACTCATCGACGATCGGATCCAGGCGGTGTTGGTCCGGACCCACTTTGAGCCGAATCTGTATCTCGAATACCGCATGTTCGGAAATGACCTGCAGAGCGCACCACGCGACGCAATCGAGTTGAAGCGAAAGCTCGATGCGCTGGCCGAGGGCATCGAATCCCAGCTTACCGCTCAACCTGCTGCGCCGTACTGGCGCGCCATCGCCAACCGCTTCCCGCAAATGCTTCGATCCTTGAACAAATACGCTCGGGCCGGGGCCGAGGACGGCCAAGTCGTCTTCAACGCATACTTGCCCAAGGAAGCTGCAATCAACCTTGCGATCGGATCCTGGATGGCACTGCAGGGACCTGCCGCCTCGGGACCGACGAAGGTGGCCACGGCCCCGAAACCTATGACCAGTGCCCCGAAATCTGTCGATGGAATGCTCGATGCGAAAATCACTCTACGCATCGAACAAGAATCGCTCGAAGTGGTGCTTCAAGCGATCGCCAACGAACTCAAGGAGAGTCACACCGCGGGGACCGAAACCCTTCCGATGGCAATCAATGGGACCGCATTTCAAAAAGATGGTATTACTCGAAACCAGCAAATTCGTAACTTCGAGTACAAGGATACTCCTGTAAGGGAGGTCCTCACGGCACTCTCTCGACGAGCCAATCCGGTCACGACCGTACAAAGTCCAAACGAAAAAGACCAAAAAGTTGTCTGGCTATTGCTCGATGATCCTACGACACCGAGCAAGAAAAAACTCGATATGACCACCCGAGCTTGGTCGGAAAGCAACCAAGCCCCATTGCCCAAGGAATTCCAGATACCCTCTGAGTGATGACTTGGGAGCCCCATCCGCGAATCGCATTTCGAAAGGTTTTTTCCTACCGTGTTATTTCACCAAATGCCAGCCCCGGCGATCGCCGCCTTGGCGCCAGATACTCCAATCGTGTTTCCTCTGGCTGCCATCGAACAGCACGGACAACACCTTCCTGTTTGGACCGATACACTCTTGACGCAAGCATTGATCGATCGGGTTTCGAGCCGCATGCAGGATCGAGTCCTGTTTGCTCCAGTGATGTGGATGGGAAATTCCCATCATCACTTGGATTTTAATGGTACCCTCTCGGCATCCCCGAGGGTTTATTTGGATCTCCTGTGCAGCTTGATGGACAATGCGATCGAGCAAGGCTTTCGCCGAATCGTATTTATCAACGGGCATGGAGGAAATGATGTTCCTGCCAAGCAAGCGACCTTTGAAATTCGCCAAAAGCATTCGCACAGGGACGATTTGCTATTCCTTATGACGACCTATTGGGGACTCGATGTCGAGCCTTGGGCTCACGATCCGAGCATCGTCCAGCGGGAGATGGGGCACGCTTGCGAGTGGGAGACCTCGATGGTCCTGGCCCTTCGTCCTGAGCTCGTTGGGCCCTACAAATCGCTCGAAACGATCGAACCGGGGAACCCTTTTCGTCCCGGCTCGAGAGCTTGGAAGACCAAGGACCGAACGGTCCCAGGTCACATCGGGGTGCCAAGCGCCGCGTCGGCACAAAAAGGGGAGATGCTCTTGAGTCTCTTTAGCCAGGCTCTAGTCAACTGGCTCGATCGTGTGGTGGCCTGGGATGGCCACTCCTGGGAGGGTTAGTGTGCCTGTTTGGCAAATATCCATGCGAACCGCTATGCAAACATCGCACTGATTCGTAGGTGCTGGTCGAAATGGGCCGTGGCGACGAGTCCCTTGCCGACATGGATATCCATGTCGCGAGCCAAGCTCGGGAGTCCGGAGCGGTGGAATTCCTTTTCCTGCGTTGCATTGAAGAACAGCAAAATCCCCCCTGTGGAGCCCCCGGAGACGGCCGCGAGCGTCGCATCGTTAATCGCCACGGTCCGGTAAAGCAATCCACCGGGTATCCCATCGCAGACGTGGGACTTCGTCAGGGCCCCATCGCTCCAGGTGAATCGCAGCAGGAGCGGTTCGTGCACCGCGCCAAAGGGGTTGCTCCCCTTATGGGTCCCGGCCGCGTAGACTTCGTTTCCATTCGGAGATATCGCCAGAGAACGCACGCCACCGAACTCCGCGTTTTGCCCTTTGTTCGGGGAGTACAAAGTTGCTGCATCGAGGGTTCGCACGAGCGTTCGATCGGCTAACTTCCAGACGCAGATCTTGCCCAACAGATCCCCTGTGAGCAGATGCTGTCCGTCGGGATGGAACGCGGCGCTGTAGATGTGCCGCTCGTGCGCAGGCCATTCATGAAGTTTCTCGCCCGTGTCGCTCTTCCACAACCGTACAACTTGATCGTTGCCGACCGAAACAAGCATTCCGCCATCGGGCGAAAGCTCGACTCCACGGATCCAACCCGAATGGGCTTCGACCATGCGGATCGCTTTGGGTTGAGCGTCTTGGATCGACCACCAAATCAAACGACCTTCGCATCCACCGGAAATCAGCTCATCGCCGGTTTTCGAATAGGTCATCGCATGGACCCAGCTCTCATGGCCCTGAAGCATGACCTTATCGCCGTTGGCGACATTCCATCGTTGCAATTGGTTGTCTTGCGAAGTGCTCACGCATTGATCCCCCGTCGGGGAAATCCGGCAGGCGATCAGCGGCGAGTCCGCCTTCCACTGATGAACCACATGCGACTTGGTCACATCCAGATCGATCATACCAGGACCTTCCAAATCGGTTCAGCGGCCGGGTCTGCAATCGGCAATTCACGTCCATCGACTATCAGCGACTGGCTCGAATCGACCCCAACGCCTCGCAGGATGGTATGGAAGATGTCCCCATGATCGACTTGCCCATCGACCACCTCGGTCCCTTCCTTGTTGGTCTGTCCGAAGGCTGCACCTTGGACGACCTTAGCTCCTGCCATGGCGACCGACCAAGCTTTCGACCAGTGGTCGCGTCCATAGTAGAGGTTGATATTCGGGGTTCGTCCGAACTCGCTTAAGACGACGACCAAGGTTTTTTCGAGCATTCCTCGCTCGGCTAGATCTTCGATGAACGTCGCATAGGCTAGGTCGAATTCGCCTACTTGTTCGATGTGGAAATTGAAGTTGTCGTTGTGGGTGTCGTAGTTCGAATGGGTGATTTGAATGAACGAAACGCCGTTTTCCAGAAGTCGCCGTGCGACCAAACACTGCCGCCCGAGCTCCGAACTTCCGTACTTGTCCTGGGCCGCCTGCGGCTCTTTGCTGACGTCGAAAACTTCGCGCCGCTCCATGAGTTTCAAGGCTTGCTCATAGGAGTGGGTGTAAGCATCGGTGATCGCCGAGCGGCGTTGGCTCAAGTACTGTTCGTTAATCTTGCGTCGCAAAAGGTGCCTGCGAGCTTCGGCATCGTCGGCGATCGCATCGGGTTTGTTGGAGTTCAACGGGGGCTTGTCCCCTCCGAGATGGATGCTGTTGAATTTGGGGCCCAAATACGCAGCTTCGTTGCCGCGTCCCCCACCGCCACCCGGGGTGATGATGATGTGCCCAGGTAAGCCCGTTTGATCGTCATGGAGCATCTTGGCGGCCACCGATCCGACCTGAGGATACTCAGCGGCCGGTGTTTGACGCCTGCCGGTGAGCATCATGTAAGCACCTTTGCCGTGATCGTCTTCGGCGGTATTTACGCCCCGTAAAAGGCACAAGTGGTGCATCTGCTTTGCCGTCTTTGGAAGAAGCTCACTGATGTGTATTCCAGGCACACTCGTCGGTATGGCGCGAAAAGGTCCACCGGTGTTGGTCGATGGTTTCGGGTCCCAGCTCTCGAGCTGACTGAGTCCCCCGTGCATGTTGAAGACGACGACACGGTAATCGTTCTTCGGGATCGCACCGGCGACCTTTGAGGATAGGCTAGCGACCCCACCCAATAGCCCTGCGGCGCCGACAAGTCCACTGGCTCCTAGAAACCTTCGGCGATTGAGCGCATGGTCCATCGATCCACAGGCATATCGTGCTCGTTTGGTCATCGGTCTACTCCGCTTGCTTGTAAAAAATGCTCGTAAAGAATGTTCGTGAAGGCTTGTTCGTGAAGGCTACTTGCCGGTCGGTTCGCTCCAAGGATCGGATCAAGGGTAAACTCGGAATTCGACTCCAGCGAGAATTCCCCAAACGAGTTCATGGAAAACAGCGGACTTGGACTCAGGATTTTTCCCGATGAGTTCAGGGATCCACTCTAATTCCGACGAACTCGCCGGTCTTGATAGGAGTCCCCGGGCGAGCAATTCCACGGCGGTTCGAGGATCCGGAGTTTGGATTGCGCGGTGGGTTAAATTGCTGCCGCTCGGAGCGGCCCAACCGTAGACGGAACCACCGTTGGCCACAAACAAGGCCTGATCGGGCGATGCGAAAAAATCATCGTTGGTTTGCCCGACGCCCGAGGAGTAAAGGCTCGAAAAGGTGTCGATGTTACCTTGGAGTTTGTCGCGGGCCTGTCGGACCGATTGCAAAATCCTGGCTTGTTGCTCGCTAGCGGGTGCATCGGGTGCTAACGCTACGTTTTTGTCCAATTCGGCTTTCTCGTTGTCGATGTAGCTCGACAGGATGTTGGTGGCCGTCAAGATCGACCATCCGAACTGTTCGGGGCTCAAGGCCCGCTCGGGGGCAACGGCAAAGATCGCTTGGCAGTGTTGGTCGACCTCCAGCTTTTGCATGGCGCATTCCTGCGCGAACTTATCGGCTTGAGTTTTCAGCGTTTCGATCGATGCCTTGTGGGTATCGAACGCCATTTGCTGGGCTTGAACCTTGCTCTGTGCATTCGCGATCAAGAGATTGTTTTCCCCGAGCTTCTTTTGCATTTCCCCAAGGTTGGCTTGGAGTTGTTTCACGATCGCATCGACGGCGAGAAGGTCGGTCTGTCGGGTCGTCAAGCTCGCGTCGATCTGAGCGATGGCCGCTTGGATGGGACCTGCGTCGGCGACGAGTCCCTGGGCGTCGGTCAACTGGGATTTCGCCGCAACGAGTTTTTCCTGTTGCGAGAGCAGTTCTTTCCCTTTGCTCGTGACGGGCTCGAGCTGCTTGTTTGTTTCGGCCATGGTTGCTTGCAAAGCGACGCTGGTTTGTTCCATGGCCGCCTTTTCGTTGTTCGCAACCAAAAGGGCTTCCTGCATCGAAGGCATTTGCGTCGATAGCTGTGCAAGCTGAACTCCTGCGGCGGCGGCTTCGGCCGAGCGGTCGAACCATGTCGCAACGCGTTGGAGTCTCTCGACACGCTGCGAAAGGGTCGCGGCAAAGCGCCTTGAGGCTTGGAAGCCTTCGCGGGCTAAAATCATCGCCGTGTCGGCTTGCTGGAGTTGTTGCTCGACAGGGGTTAGACGATCGACGACAGTTTTCCACTCCACGCGTTTGGTCTCTTTGGCCGCGAGGGTCGCATCGCGTGCCGTGGCGGCGGCAACCGCTGCTTGTTCCGCAGCGATGACTTGGGGCTTGAGAGCGTCGATTTTGCCTCGGGTACTGACGATGCTGGCTTGGATTTCCAGATCGTCTCCTAACGCCTTGGCCTGCTCGAGCTTCTGAGCCGCTTCGTCCAATAAACTTATTTTTTTGGCGATCGCTTGGTGGGCTGCCGATGCTTTATCGAAGGCGGCTAAAGCGTCGTTCCATTTTTTGTTCGCATCGTTGAAGCCCGCCTCGGCTGCGTCGAGTTCGACGCGGACGTTGATGCGGGTCTTTTGGATTTCTCGCCAAGCATCAGCGGCGGCGTCGTAAGCGGACTGCTTTTCCTGCCATGAACTCTCGGCTCCTGGCATCGCCGACTTGGCTACCGCGAGCGTTTCGGTCAGTTGGGCTCGCCATGCGATCGCTTCGGGGCTTTGGACTTGCAACACCCCACGCGCGTCGACTTGAGCCTCCACCGGCATGCGACGACCGCGTTGATAAGTGGCGCTCAGGGCGATTTGACGAAGGATAAGCGTCGGATCGAACTTCGATTCGATCAGCGAGTCGGTCAGAATACCCATCAGCTTTGGATTGCTCGCCGGGTTGTCGAAATGACGCATGTCCAAGGGGTGGATCAAGCCACGTCCGAACATCAGCGCCCAGAGTCGATTGGCCCAGTTCTCGGAAAATTCCCTGTTGGAAGCCTGCAATTGGGCCGCCAAGAGCGAGCGACGACTCTGCACAGGTGCATTAGGAAGTCCCCCGAAGGCCCCGTCGCGAACCGCCGATTCGTAACGTTGATCGGGAGCCATATAGGGTTCGAAAAGCTCGATTTGGCCAGGCCCTCGGGTGGCCGATCGAAACGGAACCCCTTTGTTGAAGACCGATTCGAACGGGGCATCGCCGGCGGCTTTCTCGATGTACATCTGTAGCTTCTGTTCGGCCCCCTTCTCATCGGTCGTTTTCCCCTCGGCCAGAGAACTTGCCGAAACATAGGCCAATAAGCCGTGGTAATCGATCTGCAAGTAATCGTCTACCTGCGGATGGTCATGGCACTGAGCGCATTGGAGATCTTTTCCAAAAAAGACTCGCCCCACATCGCGAGCCAACGCATGGGCATCGCCTCCGCGCTCGAGAAAGAAGCGCTGTTGAGCTCGTGCGGATTTGTTCCACCAAGCGCTCTGGACGATCCCTTGCAAAAGCGCATCGATCGGAGTCCTCGAATCGACTGCGCTTCTGAGGTAAGCGATCCAAGTGGCTCGATCGACATTTTGGTAGGGGCGGCGCTGAAGCAATGTTTTGTCGTACCAATCGACCATCCGTTCGCGGTAAGACGGGTCGGCCAGAAATCGATCCACCCAACGCTCCCATCGGCCCTCGATAGGCTCAGCAACGAATGCGTCGATCTCCTCGATCGTTGGGATTGTGTTTCGCAGATCGAGCGATAATCGACGCAGTGCTTGTGCCGGTTCGGTGGGACTCGCAGACAACCATGGCAAGTCCGCTTGCGCCGCACCATCGATACGCTGATGGAGACCCTCGATCTGCCCTAGAGCAGGTCCTAAAGTGCTCAAGGCGAAAACACAAACCGATAGTGCAAGCCGATGAATAGAAGAACAAACAACGGCCGGGCAACCGAAGGCTGTTTTCAAGGCCAAAGCGCTTACGATGCATTGCAACGGAATCAATCCGTTCATGGTCCAACTCGATTATTAGGCGGGAAAGGCAGGAGGGAGGGTCTAGAACGCCCAGGTGATCCGAGTCGCGAGAGTCACTCCCCGCGTCTTCAGATCCACTTTTAATTTAACCTTGGTCGTTCGGCCCGAGTCAACGGGCAAACCCAGGGGCCTGAAAGATGGCGGGTTTTTCCCCAGATATTTCCTTCAGGAGCCCTAGGATTCGAAAGTCTAATGCGTCGATTTGTTCCAGAACCAGCTCGTACCTACCGTTCAACTCGGCCATCTGGTCTGGATGGTCCATCTGGATCGACGAACATTCTGCCTGATCGTCGTCGGACGATACCGCATCGTTTGGAGTCGGTTGGCTAGTTGCTGTTTGCATTGTGCTAGAAGAATCCGGTCAAGGCGCAAGAAGGCCTCCAAGGAAGAGTGCCTAATTGGATTCGACCGTGGACCTTAACAGTCCGCACTAACTTGCTAGGAATCCGGGTTGTCCGGACTGGGGTTGGTTTGCGGGCTAGAAAAGCTGGGCAAGCTCAGGGATTTCGCGCGCAGACCGATCGCTTCGTACTTTTGGTTGAATTCGTAGATGAATTCGTCGGGATGATCCGCAGGGATAGCCAAGCCGCCTACGGGGATTCCGCCTTGGAGCACGATCCCAGCGAGAGGTAAGGGACGATAGTTCGAGGACAATCCGGATTCCTTCCTAGACGCAGGGTTGGCCGACATGGGCCAAGGCTTTTGCGACCAGTCCTTGGTCGATGGTGCTGGTTCTATCCCTTGGGTTTCGGCACACGGCCCCGCGAACTCCGATCCAATTGGGTTCAAGTCGGCTGAGTTTGGCGAGTTGATCCAAGGGGATCGATCCGGCGATTGCGATTTGAAAGTTCTGCCGTTTGGCATCTTGAATCCGCTGTTCGAGCAGGTGAATTTCAAGCCAATCGGTCAGTTTGGAGCCATCTTTGACGGCAGTATCGATGAGTATTTTATCGATCCGTTGTTCCGCGGCGGCCGAAAGGACGGTGTTCCAATCCGGTGCATCGACGCGACGGTAATCGGCATAATGAACGAGGATTACTTGCTCAGGGCTGGGCGTTTGTGCAACGATTTTCGAAAGTTTTTCCCGCCAATTGGTGGTTTGCTCAGCCCGAGCCAATCCCCACTTGATATGCCCGTTGGTTCGTTCGGGCCCTTGGGCCCCAAGTGCTTTGATGAAGGCTGCATCGCTCTCAGAATTCCAGTCCGGAAGTTCGCCTCCTGCGATGCTCCAGTGGGGCACGCGTGACGAAGCGGAGGTCATTCCAGCGGCGAATTGCTTGACAAGTGGCAACTCAGGCCGGCCCAGGGGCCCATGGCGAGGTTCTTTGAGATCGATCCATGGGACTTTCAACTCTTGGAGCAAAATACACTCTTCAAGCGTGTTTGCGCTGACTAGAAGTTGACAGGCGGTTGAAATGCTCATCGAGAAGGATTAAAACAGAGGCTATAAGTCGATTGTAAGGGTTTAAGTATAGCGGCATTGACGCAGACTTTGAGGGGCGATTTGGGGACCGATTTCTACTGGATTGAAGAGCAACTGGCCCTGGACCAATGGTGCCAATCCAATCAAGACTGCAAGTTGCTGGCATTCGACACCGAGTTCGTTTCGGAGGATTCGTATCGCCCCGAATTGTGTTTGGTCCAGGTCAAGACCGAGTCGGGGATCGCGATCATCGATCCATTGCGGGTCGAAAATATGTCGGGATTCTGGGAGTTGCTACACGATCCCGATCGCATGGTCGTGGTGCACGCCGGGCGTGAGGAATCGCTTTTCAGTTATCGAGCCACGGAAAAACCGATTCCCAATCTCTTTGATATCCAGTTCGCCGCAGGATTTCTAGGCATGGAGTATCCTGCCTCGTATGCGAAGCTTGTTCAGAAGGTCGTCGGCGGTAACTTGGACAAAGAAGAAACACGATCCGACTGGCGAATCCGTCCTTTGACCCGACGGCAGTTGGAATATGCCGCCCAAGACGTCCGCGACTTGTTGACGATCTACGAGGTATTCTCGGAGAGATTGCAAAAGCATGGTCGGCTCGAGTGGCTACTCGAAGAGACACGTTCGAAGCAGGAAGAACTGTACGAGTACGAGTCGAGCGAAAATTGGCACCGTATCAGCGGAGTTTCGGCTTTGTCGGGCACAAGTCTCAGTGTTGCACGAGGGCTGTGGAACTGGAGAGACGAAATGGCCAAGGAGCGGAACATTCCGCCAAGGCGAATCTTGCGTGATGATTTGCTAGTTGAATTAGCTAGGCGAGGTTCGTCCGACCCAAAGCACTTGCTATCCTTGAGGGGAATGGAGTTTCGCAACACCAAGCCCTTGATTCCTGAGCTTGCGAAGATCATCGAAGGGGCGCTTGCCGAACCTCCACCGAGTTGGCCCAAAAAACTGCGGTTTGGAAAAGGGCAACCACCGGGGATGTTGACGCAATTTCTATCCGCGGCGATGGCTTTCATTTGCCATCACAAGCATATCTCGCCAATGCTTGTGGCTACTGCTGAGGATATCCGAGACTACGTCCATTATCGACTCGATCCGGACCCCGATACGCAATCCCCACCGTCCCTTTTGAGCGGATGGCGAGCCGATCTCGTCGGCCACGAACTCGACGAACTGCTCGCTGGGAAACTGGCCGTCGTGCTAGACAACCCACGAAGTCCGATCCCCATTAAATTTCTTCGTGTCGACGGCCAAAAGCGCTAGAAAGCACAATCGATTTGTCAACGAACCGACGGGGATCTGGAATTGCGACGGATCGTCGAGGGGGTCGGTTCGCTCAGATTGAACTCCTCCAAAGAAAAATCAGCATCGATCTTGCGGACGCTCTTGAGCTGAACATCGCCGCGTGAGGGTTCGATATGGTAGACGGCCAAGGTCAATTTGGCTGGGTCGACGATCACCAGTTGTTGGAATCCATTGCTCAGGGTCGCCGAGGACATCAAATGAGTAGCCGTGGCGCTGCTGGTCGATGGACCCACGACGTGCACTCCGGAAGCTTGTGAAATCCCTCCAGAATTTTGAAGATCGCTGGGAGTAAAAGCTTGAGGGCGTTGCGGATCGAGCAATCCTCGCGGATTGGGCGACTGCCGATCGGGCAATGGAGGCAGATCCGATTGGCTTAGGCTCGACGACCAATTCGCGCAAGTCGCAAGGAAAAGAGCGATTCCGAATAGATAGCAACCCGGCAGCAAGCGTTCGATCATCGTCGTTGTTCCTAGAAGAACATGGAGACAAGCAATGCGACCAAAACGGTCGGTAGGATTGCATACTGAGAGACCACAAGCTTGCACAAGTCCAATCCGACCCGACGGGTCTTTGTATAATTACTTTTGATGTTTTGCGGCTTATGTTGGTGCGCCTGATATTCGGGTGCGGTATGCTCCGCATATTTGGGGCATATTTGGTGCCAGGGGCATATTTGGTGCCAGGCACCTCTCGCTGCCCCTCTCACGGTCGGCCCGAATGCTAGCGCACCTCTCGCGGTGCCAGGCGCACCTCTCGCGGTCGGCCCGAATGCTAGCGCACCGTTATGCTGCGCATATTTGGTGCCATATTTGGTGCTCTCACGGTCGGCCCGAATGCTAGCGAACCAGGAAGCCAATACGGTGCGAATCGCCCATTGCGGTCGGGCTCTCTAACTGGTGCCCGGCATGAATCTGGTTGCCTAAGTGAGTGGTGCCTTCTTGAGTGGTACCTTCTTCTTGGCGGATTTTGACTGGGGTGACTTCTGAATAGCCTTTGATACTGCTTTTACCTCGGAAACTTTTTCAGGCAACTGCGTTTTACTCATCGACTTTTTCGGATCAGCTTTTGGTTTAGCCTTCTTGATCGCCGCAGCCTTATCACCTGGACGATTTGGCTTGGTTCTAGCTTCCTCTTTGGAATCCTCCTGGATCGTTGCCAATTCGATCCCAAATGCCTCCTATTCAGGTGCCTGGCGCCGACTGGTAAGCGGATTTTGCTAGCGATCCACCCCGCACTGCCCCTATTCAGGTGCCTGGCACTGATTGGTAGCAACCCTCAAGTACGATCCTGCGCTGACTCCGACCGGAGCCTCGGCAGGCTTTGAACCGATGTATGCCAATCAGATCCTAAAATGGAGATTGCCGGATTTGCCAGTCGGCACGACGACCGACTACCAAGTCAACTTCAGCGGTGGACAGGCATCCTCGGACGCCCAAGTCGTTGCGACGGTCGAGTCAGAGGATCGTGTGGTTCGAGTCATGAGAAATGTTGGGATTCCGATCGTCCAAGCTGGAGTGCCAGGTACGGCAGGAGTCCCAACCAATCCAGCCCCCAACCTGCCTCCCAGCCTGCCACCTGCGCAGCCCGCAACAGATCTGTTGGTCTCGATCGAACCGGTCAGCCGTGCGGCTCGGCTCAATGAGCAATCCGACTACATTATCACAGTAAAGAATGCTTCGGCGATCAATCAGCAACAGGTGGTTTTAGCCCTCCAAGTCCCCGAGGGTTTGCAGGTCAACGATGTGCGAGGACCGGCAGCATCGAGCTATCAATTCGACGACGCCGGTAGGATTCTGACGATGGATCCAATCCAGACCCTAAGGCCACAGGACCAGGTGGCTTATCGGGTGGTCTTCCTGCACCGATTGGTAGGCCAGGGAAATCTCACAGCTGTCGTCAAATCGGGAAATGCCCCGAACCCCGTGAGCACCTCTGCGACGATCGCAACCCTGGGCCCATCGGAATAGCCAATCCTCAGATTGCCCGACCCCGTATACAATAAGCTGCTGTTACGGGGTGTCCAAGTCGCATTCAGGTCGCCGTCAGGGAGCTCTTACCATGAGCGGAGCAGCAGTTCCAAGCTACGTTTCGATCGAGGAATACTTAGCCTCGGAAGCATTGGCACGGACCAAATCCGAGTACATCGACGGCTGGATTCGAGCCATGACCGGGGCAACCGTTCGGCACAACTGCGTCAAAGGGAACTGTTTTCTTCAGCTAGGAACCAAACTAAGGAATAAACCTTGCCGTCCCTTCGATGCCGACATGAAGGTGCGTATCAGGTATGTAGGTAGGACACATTTCTACTATCCGGACCTCCAGGTCGTCTGCCAATCGAACGAACCATCGTCGGTCTACCAAGACCTGCCTGTACTGATCATCGAGGTCCTCTCCCCCTCGACGAGAAATTATGACCTTCGTGAAAAGATGGAAGCCTACCTGACGATCCCCTCGTTGGAATGCTACATCGTTCTAGAACAGCACCAACCCCTCGCGATCCTGATGCGAAGAACTCAGCATGGGTTCGTAAGAGAGACAGTCCAAGGAACCGAGTCGACCATCGAACTGCCATTCCTAGGTTGCTGGCTTGCGATGAAGGACATCTACGAAGGGATCGAGTTTACCGACACATGCGTTCAGGAAGCCGATCCGGAGTACGAACTCACCCAGGAGGCTTCATGATGAGTAGCGCGGAAAGACCTGATTATTACAGCGTCGAGGAGTATCTAGAGCGAGAAATCCAATCGCGCACCAAGAGCGAGTACATCGACGGCTGGATTCGAGCTATGACCGGGGCAACCGTTCGGCACAATCAGGTTGCAGTCCATTGCCTCGTCGCGCTCGGGAATAAGTTGAAAGGCAAAGACTGCCGCCCCTACAACTCGGACATGAAACTCCGGATCGATCGCGATGGACGACGACGATTCTATTATCCGGACCTCCAAGTCGTCTGCCAATCGAACGATCCATCGTCGGTCTACCAAGACCTGCCCGTACTGATCATCGAGGTCCTCTCCCCGTCGACGAGAAATTATGACCTTCATGAAAAGATGGAAGCCTACCTGACGATCCCCTCGTTGGAATGCTACATCGTCCTAGAACAGCACCAACCCCTCGCGACCGTGTTGCGAAGAACTCAGCTTGGGTTCGTCAGAGAGACAGTCCAAGGAACCGAGTCGACCATCGAACTGCCATTCCTAGGTTGCTGGCTTGCGATGCAGGACATCTACGAAGGGATCGAGTTTACCGACACATGCGTTCAAGAAGCCGATCCGGAGTACGAGTTTGCGGAGCAATCCTCCGAAGAGGGCAACCAGTAGCAAAACGGAAATCTGTGGAGCTTAGAAATTCGATTCTTCGGATTCGCTAGGAAGGCACTCAACGCCCGGGAGAGACTCACCGAGCATTTGCGCTAACTTACGCATCGCGAAACGCTCGCTAGCAAAATGCCCCATGAGCAGCATCGCCACTCCGCTAGCCTGGGCTTCGAGCACCTGATGATAAGTCGCTTCGCCGGTGACAAACCCATCGCACTGATGTTTCAGAGCAAGCGGCAGCAGGCTTGCCCCTGAGCCACAGCAGATCCCGACGCGGGATACTTTCGCGTCTTGAGCGGTTGTGCATCGCGGTTGAATCTCCGGGATAGCTGTTCGAAGGCGGGTCCATAACTCGGATATTTTCGTCGGCGAGGCAAAGTCACCGACGAGGCCTGTCCCGAGTTCTAGGCTGGCCAGCTCGAGCGTGGAGGAGAGTTGCAAGGGTCGCAAATTTCCAAGTTGAAGAACATGGGCCAGTTGGCGGTTGATGCCAGAGCTTGCGTTGTCCCAAGCCGTATGCGGGGAGTAGATCGCGATCGAGTGCCGCATGGCCCCCCAGAGGATCTTGCCGGTGCTGGTCTGAGTCGTGATGCGATCGACCGGCTTGAAGGGGACAGGATGGTGCGTGACGATCAAGCCCACTCTTTTGCGAATAGCCTCCTGCAAAACCACTTCGGTGAGTGTCAGGCAGGTCAGGATTCGCTCGATGGGCATGGCAGGGTCACCGGCCAAAAGTCCAACGTTATCCCAACTTTCTGCCAAGCCGAGCGGAGCGATTCGATTTAGAAGCGAGAGGACATCGTGGAGAAGCGACATGGAGCAATTGTTTGTCGTAAATTGGAGTTTGTTTGGAGTTCTACAAGATTCGAGCGTTTGGATTTCTCGCATTCTACCCAGAATCCGTGCCGTAATTGCTCGACTATCCGAGTTGGCGTCGATCATCATCCTAGACCTTCTTGCCAGTTTGACAGAAGCGCCTTAACACTTTGATCAGAATACACTTGGGATCGCAAATCGCGTAAGGTAAAGTGGCTTTATCTCTTTTTAGTAACGCGATTTTATCTTAAGGTGCAAGCATGGCGGACTGGAAGTTCATGGCTTGCAGCATTGGCGAATCCAGTTGCTGCAATTGCCTTTCGCCCGCTGGATGAACTAATCAACGAGGCGGATCAGCGACTCGCAGATGTCGAAGGAGGTGCCCTGGAGAAACTCGTTGGTCAACTATACGAGGAGCGAAGCCGGAAAGGGATGGGCGATTTCCCGATCACCAACCGCGTCCAGGGGTTCTGGGATAAAGCCGACACCGAGACTGATCTTGTCGCAGTGAATGAAGTATCAGAGACGATCCGCTTTGGATCGTGCAAAAGGTCGCCTGCGAAATTGCTTTCGGACGTGAACAACTTCAAGCAACACGTTGAACGATTTCTGAAGTCGATGCCAAAGTACCAACACTGGACAAAACACTATGTTGGAATTGATAGATCCGTGGTCAAAAAGAAACAATCCGTCGCCGTTTCAGCACGACCCATTTTCGAGTCGCTGAAGAACAAGCTTGAAGCTGAGCACCTGAACAGGTTCGTCGCAATTGAGCCCATATCAGGCGAATTCTTCGTTGGTGACACGAAGAGTGAAACGATTGGCGATTCAAGACGTACGTATCCCGATCGCTTGATCCATACTTTTCGTATAGGACACGCCGCCGCTTGGCGTCGGGCTTCTGCTGGCAAAGGAATCACGCGTCGACTACACAAATATCGAGTTAACCCTTGAGCTCAAGGCCAATCGGGCTACATTTCGTTCAACAGCCAGCCGTAGGCATCCTGGCCGTCGAAGATGGCGATGAAATTCGATGGTGTCTCGGAATCATCGAGCGAGTACAATCATTCAGTCGATTACGAGCACGACGAGGCGTCAGAACCAAGCGATGCACGTTCACATCTTGCATTTCTGATTTTGCAAATAGTTTTGGTCAATCTACTTTTTACTTGGGGATTTGTTATGGCTTTTCGATTGCTTTCGTGTTTCTTTTTGTGTTGTTTTCTGATGGTACACACCGCTCACGCAGCCGTTGCTACGTACACCCTCAGTGGTGGCACGATCGACGGCACCTTAAACGGAGTCTCCTTCTCGGGTGCTAACTTTACGATTACGGCCGATGCCGACCCGGCCAACTTCGTTCCCGGAACGGTGGCTGGTTTCCCTTTGCTGTCCCAACCAGCAGTCAGCACCATGACGATTGATGGTTTTGCTCCGTTCCAGATAACCACCGCAAACTTAGGGCCTATTTTAGCTGACGTATCTTCTTTATTCGGTTTCGGACCAGGGACTGCTTATGGGGGGTTTGCTTTCCTTGACGCAGATAATGACGCGCTGAATGGAATTATTGCTGTCGGTCCTCTGTCGAACTTATCGAGCAACGTGACCGTTACAGGTGATCTTGTAGGACATGTCGGATATTCCTTTACGACTACGGCCGGGGATCTTATTTTTTCGGATATTTCAGGGGCTGCGACGTTCAACGGAGACTTCCTCTCTAGCGCCGTCCCCGAACCGACTTCGATGGCGATTTTCGGGCTTGGTGCATTAGGAATGGCTTATCGCGCTCGACGTAAGAATCGAATTTTCTATGCAGGCGTTAAAAACTTACGTCTCGACATAGCGGTACTTCCTTTCGAAAAGCCGCTAAACTCTAAATAGCTCCACGTCATCACAGGTGCGCTCGGAGCCTACCACCGGACTCGTCCGGTGGAGGCGTAACTTCCAGCTACCTTCGACGTCCTACTGGCGCATCTGCATTGCTCCCCTGACCCCATTCCTCTTCCCGCCCCTTGGCGGGAAGAGGAATGGGGTCAGGGGGGCCTTAAGATTCTTTTGTAAGGTCTTTTGTTTCGTAGCTATGAGTCATGGCCCCACCGGCGTGAAGCCGGGTGGTGGCCTGCCTTGCGTATGAATGGCTCAGGTTCATTGACAACGACTTTGAGGGCATGCAGCATACGTTGGTTCTGGTCACATCGCGCACCTGAAATCCTGTGGATCTATTTAGCACACGTTTTTGTATACTACTCCAAGTTAGGCAAATCACAAATGGATTGCCATACGAAAGGAATTGGTTTCCAATGGGTGATTGGCAAGCCGTCTGTTATCGCGGCTTGTTCTCGAGCTTTTTGGTTGAAAGGCCATTCCCAGAGCCCACGATGGCAAATGAAGTCAGACAGATCCGCCTCCTAAATCGCATCGAGCAATCGGAGCTCGTTTCATGGGCTAATAAAGAGGGCTGGAATCCTGGTCTTCACGATGCGGATTTGTTTTGGGAGATCGATCCTGATGGATTTCTCGGGATAGAAGTCGACTACGTACTGGCGGGGGGAGGAGCGATCATCCGGCACAATCCAACGTTTGGATTCATGGGTCTGTTCATCATGCGGCCCGAATATCGTTCGAGAAAGCTTGGCACAACGCTATGGATTGCGCGACGCGATCGACTGCTTTCCCGACTCGATGCAGGTGCGACGGTCGGTTTGGATGCCGTAGATACCATGGTCCCGTTTTATGCCAGGGGCGGATTCGTTCCACACGCTCGGCAGGCGCGTTTCGAGTGGGTTGCTCCATCGAAACCGCGCGCAATTTCATCTGATATCACTCCTTTGGCACAGATCCCTTTTCAAAAGCTTATAGAGTACGATCGGGATTGCTTTCCGGGACTACGAGCTCATTACCTTGAACTCTGGACCCGTCAGAAAGATGCTCACGCCATCGGCGTTACCAAGGGCGATCAAATTGTTGGCTACAGCGTCATGCGGCGTTGTGTTTCAGGGTGGAAAATTGGCCCGCTGTTCGCCGATTCGTTCGCTCACGCTCAGGAGTTGCTTGCAGCTCATGCTCAGCGATCTGCAGGCGAGCGCATCTTTTTGGATGCACCGCAGAACAATCCTGCTGCTATGGAATTGTGCCGTTCGCATGGCATGCGCGAGGTCTTTGGATGCGTTCGCATGTACTTGGGTGTTGCACCAAAAATTGCGAGCCACAAGATTTTTTCGATTACCAATTTTGAAATCGGTTAGCGTCGGCGAACGCGTGGTCGGGAACCCATCACAAAAAATTCTTCAACGTCATTAAAAAGGAGCCGATTAATACTAACAAATGATGTTACTGAGGAATGTTAGTGGGTAGACATCCACGCTTCTAGCGGATTGCTCGGATCGAATGGATGAACGTTTGGATTTTTCGCTTTCCCCAGATAACAAGCCACTGGGATGCCCAGGAAACTCCGTAAGCACCGATGGTCGACCAGCGCGCTTGTAACGCTTCATCCATGTTCCCAACGCAGCGATAGCGTTTCCGAGGGTGTCCGAAGCCCACCGTAGCGGCTCAGCCCCAAGATTACTTGCCAAACTGGGTTGGCTTTCTTCATCAGCTTGTCGACCACTTCCCGTGGCACAAACTCGTTGACCTTCACCGAGCTCTTTTGGGTCTTTACCTTGAGGAATGGGTTCTCGTCGATGATCTTCCAATCGACCGCGTCGTGCATGAATTGCCTCGCGAATTGGATCCGTTTATGGATCGTCGTCGTGGCCATCCCTCTAGCTTTGAGCTTCTCGTGAAACTCCTTCGCGTGGCCCGCAGTGATCTGGTTGATCCGGATTCCCTCGGGCATGTACTCTTTGAGGTTCGCCACTACCTGTTTCCATCTCAGGAATCGGCTCTGGCTCGACCAAACACACAGCGATGAGCTTTTCTCGCAGAGCCGGGGATTTGGCTAGCCAAGCCGCATCGTCCTGGGCCCGCGCAGATAAGAATTGGGTAGTCTTGAGGAAGACCTGGTGGTACAATCTGGAGGGAGAACAAAATGGACCTATACACAGAATCGATACGGCACCTCCCTCTAGGGGAGCGTCTGGAGCTTATTCAAACGATTTGGGATGACATTGTTTCAAACGATGAGCAAATCCCTGTGCCGAATTCGGCGATTGAGGAAGCAAAGCGTCGGCGAGACGAAATGCTAGTGGATCCAGCAGTCGGATTGACTCACGACGAAGTTTGGAAAAAAATCAAAGATGCCAGACGGTGAGTACCAGGTTCGATACCATCCCCTTTTTCATACGGATGTAGTGTCTGCCGCGAACTGGTACGACCGACATAAGGTTGGGCTGGGATTTGATTTCCTTGAATGCGTCGAAGTAGCAACGCTAAAATTAGCAGAAGATCCCTATCGGCGTTCTTCTGTTGACTACGGTTTGAGGTACTGGCCGATTTCCCGATTTCCATTCGTCGTCTTCTACGAAGTTCGAGAGCTTGAGATTCTTGTGCTTGGTGTGATGCACACCGCTCAAGAACATGAAGCATGGTTGCGACGAACCAGATAAAAAAACTTCGAGAATCATACTTTTTCTTGGGTGACCAACCGTCCTCAGTGTTTTGGCTCAGCGTAGGTAGCGTAAACGTTGGTTAGGTTTAGTTTAGTAAATGAATGAACAAAAGATGCTGGGCGTTCTTGGGGGCTCTGCCCCCAAACCCCCGGGATTTATGGCATTGTGGCCAAAGGCAAGTGGCACTTGCCGGGCGGGAGACTCTCGGCCTCCCCACAACACCGATTCACATCACCCTTCCACCATCACCCTTCCACCATCACCTTCACCACGCCGGCCGCTTGAGCGAAATCGTCTTCGGTAACCAGCAGATAACTCTGCAGCGCAATGCGAGGCGAATTGCCGAGCCAGGAGCAAACCACGTGCAGTGGGAACTCGCGTTGCAGTTCCGTCTGCCGGCTAGCTCGCCCCTCTTGAAGCTTTACAGAGTGGGACAATCGTGGCCAGCGCGAAAGTAGCGGGCACACTCCGCTGTGCCGTCCGCGAGGGTTCGAAGTACTACTGATTAAATCCAGCGGACGGCACATGGAATGTGCCTGCTACTTTTTTCTTATCACCGAAGATCTCGAACGCTTCGTCCAGGATCGGACGCAGCTCGGGAAAGATCGGGCAACTACGAATGCCCCGACCTTCGTGGTGCTCGACCTTCGGCTCTGAAATGCTCATCCGATTCACTTCCCAATCGATTATCCCTATTTTACAAGTCAATTTACAAGTAAACCAGCACACGTCAACGTCCACCAAGTAGGTTCCGGTGGTGTGGCAGGCAATGAGCTTTCTTTCGCGTGTCCATACCAACGCACCATCGGCCATGTACTTGGCAGCAGCCTGTATACTTTCCTCGCCGAAGTTCGCGAACTTTTGCTCGTCTTGCGTCGGGATGGGGAAGCCTATTTCGTTCGACTCGTACTGGTATTTGAGCCTACCGCTTTTTTCTTGTGCCCAGGCGGCGATGCTTATGCCCACCGAGTGGATTGCAATTAGCAGAGCGAGCAGTTGTCTCATTTGGAATGACGCCTTGAAAACTAGGAGGAGCGAACTTCGTTGCAGTTCTGAATTGTAATGCGTAAGCTCAAGGGACGAAACAAGGAGCTGGGGCAAGGCTAGTCTTGCTCGGGCTCTGCGGAGACCGAAGCGTGTCCGTTGGCATCGATATGGACATGAATGATGTTGGCATGGCAGCAGACGGGGCAGTCTTCGATGTAGGTTTGGCTGGTGCCTTCGGTCAGATCCAGAGGGATGACGATTTCTTCGCCGCAGGAGTCGCACAGATAGCTGGCTTCCTCGCTCAGTGGCAGTTGCTCATCGAGCTCAGGGATCGAATCGCTCGTCGCAGGGAGCTTGCATGCCCACAGGAGGACGTCGAGCGTTTGGGGGTCGGCGAGTCGGTGATCCTGTCCGACTTCGAGCAAAGTGGCCTGGGATTCGCGCGCCAGATCGACCGAATCTTGAAAGGGGACCACGTCATCGAGTCTGCTATGGAGGATGATGGTGTTGGGTTTTACTAGATGGGCGTTGCCCCATTTTTTCCAAGCGGGACAAAGCAGGACGAGTTTGGTGTCGTGAGGGCGAAGGTTCATCGCGACAGCACCACCGCGAGAGCTACCGACAACGACATCGGGTTGGTATTTATCGAAGCGTTCCTGAGCGGCTTGCACTGCGAGGTCAAAGTCATCGTCATCGAGTTTTGGGTTGTTGACCTCTAAACCGTGTTGACTCAGATAGGATGGTTTGACGCCACCTGGAACGCTGTGCCAACCGTGAAGGAAGAGGATTCTCATAAGACGTTCTCCAGGTGAGCGTGGCCCACAAAAACATCATTGTAGCACCGATACCGAAAAACCTTCGGAGGAAACCGCTGATAAGATCTACGGAAAGAAAAAACCAAACCGCTGATGGACACTAATATTCGCTGATGAAGACCGACCCCCAACCGCGTGGCTCCCTCCGCCTCCGTGGCTTTTGCCGGGGGAGAAAAGGGGCGGGGGTGGGGTAGTGGGGCCGACCGTGAATAAGGCTGTTTGGCTGTTCACCAGTGTAGGCGGAGATCTTCGAGATCCGCTTGGCTGTTCGGCTGTGGCCTGAAGCCCGATACCGTCAAATCGACATTTTGATCGGATCAAGGAAGTGTGAGATTGAAGCCTAAGAATTTCGGTTCTTCAGGGGATTTCGTGGCTATCCTCTGGATAATCGTAATCGTTGGGAATCAGAATGTCTCGCAAAGGCGCCAAGCTCGCAAAACTGTGAGCGAAGATCAATTACCCACGGACCAAGAAGGCAAAACACAAAAGGGCCATGTTCGCAGGGCACTAGCAGAGGCTTCCTTGAGTCCTACGCACGGAGTGCCCTACGTGGACGGACCGCGTCTGGGGGGCATCGCTTGCTGCCAACACGCTAGCCCGCAAACCTCTCCGGTGGTGGCGCTGCGCTTACCACCGGCTAATTTTGTTCAATCCCTCCGGTATCATGCGTCCGGGACGGCCATGGCGGGCGTCCCTACAAAGCTCAATCCGCAAGCCCCACGGCTGTAAGACACCGACTGTGCCGCTGTGCGGTTAGCCCTAATTGCATGGTTTTGCAATTCGCATACCAAGTGGCATGGCACCCGGAACTTCTTGGGGAAGGACTGGTTTGCAGGGCGGTCTGCAGGTATTTGAAATCTCAACCCAATCGCCTTTCCCTGAGACTATCTGCCATTCATAAATTGTAACACCACACAGCGAAATAGGAATGGTTGAGACAAGGCTACCATTCAAATCAACCCAGTCGGTATTGCTGGCATTTGCTTTGAATACATCGTTTGGGTATTTGCTTTTCCAATCACTTAGTTGTGCGGGAGTGGGACTCCAATTTGGGTCTGCTGGTAACACGTCAATGGGGAGACCGTCTGGCATCGCTTTATCCTTTTAAAGATTCAAAAAACAGAAGTGAAATTCAAGTACTGTGGACTAAATCCATGTTTCGATCATTCGCCAAGTAGGGTTCTGACAACCCGAAATCCATTCAGTCGATCGTATTCGGTAACAATACGATCCGTCCGGCAAAAGCTGAAGCCCCAAAGCTCACCCGGGGCATCCAAAGACACCCCTCTTATTCGTGGACCTCCAAATGGACTCGGTACCGATATTGCTTCGTCCTCAATTAACTCATCGCTGTCTTGAATCGGATCGCAACTGCGATCGCAAATCTCTTTGACATTTCCGTACATGTCGAACAATCCCCAGCGATTTGGTAAAAAGCGAGCTACGGGTTGTGAAGTATACGCACCGTTGTGGAATTGAATTCCTGGCGTTTCGCTTACCCATCCGTATTGGCTTTCCAGGTGTTCTGCATCGCCGTAAAATCTGTTTGTGGTGGTACCAGACCGGCATGCCAATTCCCATTCCCCGTCCGTAGGTAATCGATAACCATTGAGTGCAAGGTGATTCGTCTTGGGATAAAGCTTTTCTCGACCATCTTCATCACTTCTCGCTTCATAGCAAGTTTGTAGTCCTGATGCTACGGACCAGCTATTGCAGAAGCTGTACGCCGCTTGCATGGATACCATAGCCATCGCGGCATCTGGATCCGCTTCAGTCAACATCGGATCGGTTACAAAATACTTGGGAAGAAAAACTCTGAATTGTTTGATCGTGACCTCGTTCGTGGCGATGGCGATACATCTTGTGAACCTTCGATCGTGCCAAGGCCATGGGTCGGTCAAAAGCGGCGGAGGTTGGCCAGTGGGCATTCCGAGTTCCGCGATGCATGGTTCAATGATCGCAAAATCTTGATACTGCTCTCCGATCTGATCGACGAGCCAAGTACTATTTCGAACAAATGCAGGTGCTTCGAGTTCAATATCAAATTTCGACGCGTTTAACCTTGCCATCGAGTGCACGCCGCAGTCCGTGTCGTTGAGCCAAAAGTAGTTTAGCAAGCTCTTTAGCTGGGGGTGTGGAATTTCGTCCGCGTGCAACAGTGAAAGCAGTTGCAATAAGCCGAATTTGATCGCTGAGGAGCGTTGATCATGTTTTTCCTGCAGGCTCACCAGAATTTCGATGACAGTCGTTGAGTCCACATTTAGATTCGAGAGTTTGTGAACAAAAAGTGTTTGGATTGTAGGGTCAGTCGAGCTCTGAAACGAATCGAATGCGATCTCATAATCTCCAAGCAGCCAAGTTGCAATAGCTAAATTTGAGACCCGAACTGGCATGGAGATTGGGTGTGCGGGATCGTTCTGGTTTGAGGGGGGTATTCCAGTTTGGGATTCCCTGTGGAGCTTTTTCAAAGATGTGAGTGCTTCTGTCTGTCGATCACGAAGCGCTAGCGTGACTGTTGGGATCTGAAATTCTTCTAGATCGCAAATCAATTCACATAAAAAATTTGTATCTGTGTGGAAAAATCGGACTAGGGCGACCGTTGCATTGAGTCGCCTCTCGCGAGGGGCAGTTGAAGCTAGAGCGAATTCGCCTAAGGATTTGGCTAAGTGTTTTGAACCGACGTGATGAAAACAAGACAGCCATGGCTGGATTTGCGGTTGAGGCATTGAGACAAGGGTCGACGAAACACCGTTGCAAAGAGTCGGCAAAATTGGGTTTTGGGGATCGAGTTGGGATAATAAAGCGGCGAACCTTAGGACAGAATCGGGATCGGCTGACCCGTTAGCGTTATCTAGACGCTGAACCACGACTTGTTCGAAGATTTTCTTGGTCGGACCATCGACAATGCATTGCCCGATCGAGTTGATATCACCTGCATCGGCCGTCTTGAGGAAGGTAACGGCTCGTTCGATTGTCTCCTCACGGCGGTCCCCAAAAACAAGTAATGTTAGGTCTCGGTTAAATGTAGCTGTGTTGGTCGTTGGCGTTTCAAGATCGGTCGCTAATGTTTCTAAAGCCGGTTCGAGTTGTCTGAGTTTTCCGAATAAATAGGGAAGACTGCTTACCGATGCGTTTTTGATCTGAGAGAACGTCAAACGGATGCGACTTTGCTTTTCCAGAACCAAGTACCCCCAAAATGACGCAGCGATTACAACGAGCGAGGTTAGGATGACCAGTTTTCGTCTTCCCCCATACAACCACTTCTTGAGTCCCGTAGAAAAGCATCGATTGTGCAGGTCCTGTAGTTGATTCGCTAAGCTTTCCGCAGTGGGATATCGATCTGTAGGATCTTTACTTAAACAACGTCTGATAACACCATCTATTTCATAAGTTTCTCGTGTCGACTCGATAAGCGGCTCATCGATCTGTATTTCATGAAATAGTTTGTCTCGGTTTTTTTGAGGGAAAGGTCGTCGCCCGTGTACCAGTTCTGATAGCACGACTCCGATCGCCCAAATGTCGGAGCGTCGGTCTATCATCAGCACATCATGACGAACCTGCTCTGGCGACATGTAGGGAGGAGTCCCTCCACGAAGAATGCGTGTCGAAGACCGGTCTGAAAGGTTCATTCCCAAACCTAGGTCCGTAACATGGGGTTGCCCGTGCTCGTCAATCAGGATATTCGACGGCTTGAGATCGCGGTGGACAAATCCTCGTTCGTGAGCGTAGTGAATCGCTTTGGCGACGACGATCATTTGTCGCACGATCGTTTCTAAAGCATTCTTCCCTTGATGGTGGCGAGCAGATAATGGTCCCCCACACACATACTTCATGACGACAAGCGTATGCCCAGTCGCATCTTCAAAAATGTCATAAATGGGTACGATGTTTGGATGATCCAAAGCAGCCGCATGCCGTGCTTCGGTGAGAAAGTTTTCAAGGTCACGTTCGGTTCCAAATGCCGTGCGCTTTGGGGCTTTTATTGCGACGGACCGTTTCAGTAGTGGATCGTAAGCCAAAAAAACGCTACCAAATCCGCCTGTACCCAATACACCCTGGATCTCAAATCGCCCCAGCGTTTTTGGTAATTCAAGGGGCGACGAATCCTCGTCGGAGTTCGCCGGTTCCCTTTGGGATTCCGATTGGACTTGGATTCCTGCGAGCATCTCTACGAGGCGAATGCAATTTTCCTCCAAGAGAAATGGGGACACTGGCTCGTTTGGATGCGGTTTTGATTCTTTCGAGGAAATCCTATCTAGGACTTCCAAGCACTGTTGACAGGCCTGCAGGTGACTAGACATCAACTGTAGGGCTTGCTGTTCTACTCGGCCCACGGCAAACGCTTGCCACTCGGGGCCGCTTGGGCACTGATCCGATGAATCTATTGTTTCGCGCGAAAATTCCATTGAATGGCGTGCTCCCTGTTTCACTTAGATCGTTTCGCCATCAATCAAGTCGTCGAACACGTCGAGAAGTCGCTTGAGTATCCTCGACTTGGCAATGTAAACCGAATTCACGCTCATTCCAAGACTTTGCGCAACATCCTTTGCTGGGGATTCATCAACTACAAGCATAAGGAAGGCCTTGCAATCTTTGTCTGCAAACTCCCCTTTGATGAACTGTAGTGCTTTCTTGTAAACGATCGCTTTGTCTTGATTGTTCTCCTCGTCCTCCTCGTTTTTCTCGAAAGTTTCAAAGTCAATCAGAGTGATATCTCCACCAAAGGGATTTTCTACACCGGTGTTTTTTCGAAAGTGATCAACAATTTTTCTACGAGTGATAACCCTTATCCACGCGCGAAAACTTTGGCCCGCTTTCGTTCGCTGGAAATTTTTTAGTTTGCGGTTCACCGAGATAAAAACCTCCTGGCTTGTATCCTGAGCATTCTCCGGAGACAATCCACTTTTTCTAATCCAGTGGTAAACCAGTCCCGCGTACAATTCCGTAATCATTCGGAACGCGTCTTGATCACCAAGCTTTGCCCGTTCGAGGATGCTCGTTGAAACACTGTTGTCCGACTCGAAAGGTGGAACGTTATCTTCTTTCAAAATTTTTTCTCCGCGAGGCATGGATGAGCGCGAGGCATAGGCAAAGAAGGTGAACAAAGTGTAGTCCTTCGAAGTTCCACGCCGCAAGACCCTGGTAGCAAATTTGTTAGTAAGCTTCATTTTCGTGGCTAGTTCGATAGGAAACGCGTTGGTCGATCCGATCGTGGGCTTCCGTTGAAACTTGCTACTGGAGTCCGGCTGAAGTACGTCGGCTAGGAATACTTGAAAGACCATAGCGTTCTGCTTGGTGAGATGCGACCGACTTATCGGTCGCTGTTAACTGACTCATAAGATCGAGCGCCGAGGGACGATTGGTGGATAGCACCAAATAGTCCCCATGGCCGAGTGTCGTTCGCCGAGCGTGGAGAATGCTCTTCGGCCGAGAGTGCTGATCCAACCAGAAGGCTACTTCACATGATGTTTTTACGTACGACATTGGCGGCTGCGGTCGCACTGCTCCTGGTTGGCTCGGCCAGTCCTGCGAACGCCGCGGTCATACTCGAATATCTTACTGCAGGCCCTTTCGGTTCTGCCCAGGTGGATGGCTTCGCTGCTGACAATAAGAACGCATACCGCTATACCCCAGGAACCTTTACAGACACCGTGTCAGGCATCTCCGGCGACGAAAACGATAGCGCCTTCTACATGGCTACAATGACCTACAATGTACCGGCGGCCGGATCGTTGCTGTCAGCGTCCGGCGACTGGTCCTTCGGGACCAACCTCTCGACACGAAACTCAAACAATGTTGGTGCTGGATTGCTGTTCAACGCGTACTTGTCCATCAACGCCAGCCAGACATTTACGATCACAGGACAGATGAAGAACGCTGGAGTCTTGTTCCGGGATCCAGATGGCATGGACGTGTTTCCGTTCACAAGCAACTACTTTTCCGGTTCAACGGACCCGTTCTCGCTCTCTGGAACGTTGACAAAGACGGGAACATATCATTTCCAAATGATCAGTTCCCAGAACACCTCAGGTATCCCTGGAAACGACGCCGACGCCAGAGGCGGCTTCGACCTGACGATAACCCTCGATCCGATGGCGGTTCCAGAGCCGGCCAGTTTACTCATCATGAGTCTGCTCGGTGTCCTCACCTTCGGTGCACGACCCTTGAGCAGGGCGCGACGTGGCGTGCCAGCACCCTGAGCACCTCGTCAATCAGGCGCCTGCGGTGTTTGTTTTGTACTTTGCGGGGGCGGAACCTGGCTCCTGCGTGGGCGGGGCATCAGGCCAGGGACTGATGGTGGATAAGAAACTCTGGGACTGTCCCTGGGTTCTTCACACGGGAGGCTCCTCAAGCGCTCTTGGCTTTCGTAGTTCCTATTTCAGCCGAATCAGGACTTCGTTGCGGCGAAGAGGGCCTGGCGTAAAGGGTGGATCGTAGCCGGCCGTTTCAACGCCGCTTGTGTCCTGTGTGTCGTCTGCGACCAAGCCCTTGGACTCCATCCAACTGCGCAATTTGGTTTCTGCCTCTTTGGCCGCCTGGGTGCTCATCTGGCCGGAAAACCGCACGACCGCGAACCGACCCCCGACGCGCTTGCGGACTTCAACTCCTGGCCCGGTGGGTGCGGGTACCTCGGAGTCGGCGATCTCCTTGGGCATCACAAAGCCCATCTGGACAGCCGATTCGCTCTTGTCATTTTCCATAAAAACAGGGGTCGTCATCGCTATTTTTTTG
>JAPLNM010000040.1 GCA_026692845.1 Planctomycetota bacterium
AGCGATTTCCATCGGTGCAGTTCCATCGATTCGGTGCGGGGTTTATAGCCATCGCCCGCGGCTAGCGCCTAGACGGCTCACGTGTGAGCCAACCAGCGCCAGCGGTTGGGCGATTTAAACAAGCCCGCCAGGACGCTGCGTTTGGGCCTAGCAGGTTAGCGATCGCAGCGGTGCAGCACGATCGATTCGGTGCGGGGTTTATAGCCATCGCCCGCGGCTTGCGCCTAGACGGCTCACTTGTGAGCCAACCAGCGCCAGCGGTTGGGCGGTTTAACTCAGCCCGCCAGGACGCTGCGTTTGGGCCCGAGCAGGCTAACGATCCCAGCAGTGCAGGTCGCTAGTCTTCGATGCCCCGTTTGTAGGCGTCGGCCAGCGGTTCATCGAGCCCGACGGTCCAACGCTTTCCCTCGGTTTCAACTTCGATAAAATTCGATCCGATCGACACGACTTTGCCCTCGATATCGCCGAGCTTGAGTTGCTCGCCTTCGCGGACATAGAACGTTTTGTTCTCCGTTTTGGAACGGATCCAAGCTTGGGGTCCTTTGCCGTCGGCGATCAAAGCGCTGACGAACGCTTGGGAGGCGACGTCGAACTCCTTGGGCTTTTTCACCGCCGGAGGGGGTTCCTGGACTTTGAACGAAATCCATTGCACACTGGATTTCGCAGGGATCCCCGAATCGGTCGCGCGAACGCCAACCTTGTAATCACCCATCTCCGTGGCCGTCCAGCTTAAATTGCCGGTGTCTGGATCGAGTTGCATGCCTCGGATCGGATCCCCTTCGAATTCGTATTTGACGACTTGACCCGGGTCCGATTCCTTCGCAGCAACCCCGACATCCATCTTCAGTCCCAGCGTTGCCGCGACGAGCTTGCTGTTCTCAAGTACGGGAGGATTGTTTGTTGGAGCGAAGATATTTCGACCGACAATCGAGTTTTCGTAATCGGCCAAAGGACGCTCGATCCTCGGAGCGTTGTCACCCGGGGCCGGTTGCATCGGCTTGGCGTTCTTGAGCGCCAAGACTTCGCAATCCAGGGAGATTCGAAGACGGTTTGGGGGGGTGCTGTTGTTGATCGGTTGCATATCGAAACGCACGATACGGTGCAGGTAGTCTTTGGTGTGGAACGCATGCAAGAGCTTGGTGGCGTTTTCGATGGTCCCGGTTCCAGAGAGTTGGAAACGGAACGATTGATAGAGATCTTTCTCGAGCGTATCTCCCATCGACTTCGGGAGCGGATCGACGATCTCGCATTGATCGGCAAGGTTGATCAACCATTCCAGATACTGCGCGCGGGCTTTTTCTTCGTTGCTCGGCAAGGACTGGCCGACCAAGCGATTGAGTTTGGCTTTTGCAATCGCACCGGCAGTCAGTTGCAGCTTCTGTTCGTCGCGCTGTTTGGACAAACTAAGTTTTTGATTTTCTTTGGTATCAAATCCCCGACGGATCGACTCCCAGAAGTAGTTTCCTAGGAACAGAAAAAAGACCAAGCCTACGCCGGCGGCGAGTAGCATTTCACGTTTGGATAAGTTCACGATGCACCTCCAAGGATGGGTTCGTTTTTGGATGGTTCGGCTGGTTTTGAAGATGCCGGCTCGGGCTCGGTAGACTCTGGTTTTTCAGTAGTTGGCTTCGGCTCAGTCTTAGCAGGCTCAGTCTTAGCAGGTTCAGTCTTAGCAGGTTCAGTCTTAGCAGGCTCAGTCTTAGCAGGCTCAGTCTTAGCAGGCTCAGTCTTAGCAGGCTCAGTCTTAGCAGGCTCAGTCTTAGCAGGTTCAGTAGCAGCAGGTTCCGTCGCAGCAGGCTCCGTCGCAGCAGGCTCCGTCGCAGCAGGCTCCGTCGCAGCAGGTTCCGTCGCAGCAGGTTCGATGGGCTTTCGTTTTACATTCCTCGGGTCAATGACTTGGGATGTTGCGACGGTGATGAGCATATCGGCTGCTACGGGATATTTTTTATCTTGGCTTTGGGCCAATCCAGTGCCGCGAACATTGTGTTTTTCGTCGCGATAAGCACCTTGGATCTCCGGTACAAGCTCTTGTTCTTTGGTGAAGAACTTCGTTGCAATCGTGGCGTTGTTGCTTCGTGTTTCTAGGGCAAAGGTCGTTCCGCCGAAGTAGGTGGTCTCGGAGTCTTTGGCGTTTTGGGAGAGCCGTTCGAGCTCATCGACCCAGAGGATATCCCCTTGGAGGAACGTTTCGACCTTTTTCCAATCGGCGAGATTTTTTGTTGAGGTTTTCAGGATCGGTACGTCCGAGGCAACCTCTGTTTTGAGCAACGCGATTTCTTGATCTAAGGCTGCGTGGCTCGACGAGTACCACCACCAGCTTGCGGCTAGCAAGCCGGTGGCAGCCGCGCCGGCTAGGATGTATTTGGCTATGGGTCTTTTGCGTTCCACCTTCTTGCGAGGGTTAGCAAAGTCGATCAGATAATCGCTCGAGTTGGGGAATTGCAAAGCTCCTAGGACGGGAGCAAATCGGCCCACCGTTTGGGTCGTTGCGGCCACCGAGATGTCTGCCCGTTCGGCCATGGTAAACGGATCGAGCATCTTCACAGGCATATCGGTCGCTTGGCTCAACGCTTGGGCAAACGGAGCCAGGGAGTCTTTCGTCCAGACGATCAGTTGATCGACTTTCAAGCCAGGGCGTTGCGAGGTGGCCGACATGAGGGTCCGCTTGACCTCGCTTGCGAGGATCTTGACCGACTCGGCGTCTTGAGGATCCGTCGGCGCGTAGAAACTTCGCATGAAAACCGATTTGCCTCGCTCGGTGATGACCACATCGGCCTCATCGTTGAGCAAATCGATAAACAAGGTCGTTGAGTTAGCCCATTCGGGATGTTTGGCGATCGCACCGGCGGCAGCGGCCATCGGGCGTTGAGTGTTAATCCTGCCTCGGAGACCGTCGAGTCGATTTTTTGGATCAGCGACGGACTGATCGCTCCGACGATGCAGTCGATGCTTCCCTCAAGGTGCGAGGGCATCGTGATAAAATCAAGGGGCCAACTTTCGTTAACGTTGGCGAAGTAGCGGGGTGCCGCAAAACGCACCATGTCGGGAAGTTCGTTGTTGTCGACCAATGGCAGGGTGATCGCACGTAGCTCGATATCGTTGCGGCTGACGCAAGCGATGGCATTGCCCCCTTTGATGCCAGCTTGTTGGAGCAGCTCTTTGAGCGCCGCGGCAGCTTGCGGACTGCCCCAAGGCTGTGCGGCTTCGTCGAGCTCCAGCGGAGCACTCATGACCTTCTCGATCGAAACTCCGGTCAATCCGCTGGTTCCGACGGCCAACCGCACTTCGGTGGTATCGCATTCGATGCTGATGAATTTTGACATGCTGAATTACTCGTCGATGCAAACTATCTTGTTGTTAATTCGTTCTTCTTGGTTTGGTTTTGTCGTCTCTAGGGAGTGGAGACGACCGCATTTCCCATGGCGCGTTGGCCAAGAGTCGACTGGCTGAAACCTCGGCCCAAGTGATCGAGTTTTCGGTATAGAACGATCACCGGGACGGATCCCGACCCATCGATGACCGCTTCGGTTCGTGCAAATCCAGAGGACTGTTCAAAGTATCCTACGCACTGGACCCGCATGACATCCCCGCCGCCTGTAATCAGCGGAGCGATGGTTTTCATTTGGTCGAGTGTCAGGATTCCTTCGACCATCGGCCAAGTCTCGTATTTTCGATTTTCGGTATCCGATTGGGAGGAGCGGGATTCGATCAGTTTATCGAGGATTTCGTCAGTCATCCCTGGGAGTCCACCGAGGATCTCTCGGGGGGCTTCATTAATATTAATTCGCCCTGGCAGCATTGGCGCCTCTACGGTAGTCACTTTATCCATCAGCATCGGCAAATAGAGGGCCATTTGTATCGGTGATGCCGTCAATGGGGAGGTGAACCGGACCTCGCGACCGTCGACGGTCGCGGTGAAACTCGCATCGATAAGTTCCAAAACGCCGTTGACTTGGAATTGCCCAGGTTGTGTCTCGTCGATTCCTAGCGAGTCGAAACTTGAGGCGGACCATTGTCGGGTCTCTGAAGGCTGGGCGCCATTGCCGCCAGCTCCGCCACCGCCAGCGGAATTGCCACCGGCGTTACCGCCAGCGCCAGGAATTCCACCCCCGAAACCACCGCCTTGGCCACCACGACCTCCGCCACCACCTTGGGCTCCTTGGCCGCCACGACCGCCACCGCCTTGGCCGCCACGACCGCCACCGCCACCACCTTGGGTTCCTTGGCCACCACGACCTCCACCGCCGCCACCTTGGCCACCACCCGCTTGTCCCCCGCGGCCACCTGCTGGCGGTTGAGCAAAAGACAAGGGCATCGATACAAGCGAGAAGACTGGATTTGAAAGCTCCAAGAGCGCAAAACTGCTTCGGCCACCACGACCGCCGCCGCCACCTGGGCCACCGCCACCTGGGCCACCGCCACCTGGGCCACCGCCACCTGGGCCACCGCCACCTGGGCCACCGCCACCTGGGCCGCCGCCACCTGGGCCACCGCCACCTGGGCCACCGCCACCACGACCGCCGCCACCTGGGACGCCGCCGCCACGACCGCCTCCAGCTCCGCCAGCACCACCGGGTTGTAGTCCGCCTGGAATATTCCCTGGCAATCCACCAGCACCACCGATTGCTCCAAGGCCAGCAAGCCCTCCTGCGTTGCTCGATCCGAGCGTCCGGTATGCGATAACAAAGGTTGCCAGATCATCACCGACGACTGCGGCTAGGTCGGATCGGAAGTTTGTCATGTCCTGTGTATTGAGATTGACTCGGGCGGTGCCAGCCTCTGTCGCGTTTCGCTCCTTGGAATAAAGAGTCAAGTACATTGCCCACCCAAGATTCGGCGGGTTTGCTTGTTGGTCTTGGCCCGAACCGGTCGAACCGCCTGAGCCTGCTCCCATTGCTCCCGTGCCCATTGCGCCCGCGCCCATCGAACCGGACATCATGGCCGCATTGGATTCGCTCGATTCGAGAATTCCATTGCGGTTTTGGTCCAAGCCGAACAGTAGGTAGGGTGTAACACCTTTGACCAAGAGCAATTGCTCGATCGAGTTCAAAGGACCATTCGAGGGCGCATAGGGGTTGGGCAATTGGGTGTAGTAGTCGCTCTCTGCGCCGAACTCGCGTGGCTCATCATCGGGGTCGATGAAGTCCAAGATCGCATCGGCAGCATATTCGTCCATACCGGGTAATGCCATGAGCAAGTCGCGTCCGATGCTGGAGCTACTTGTTGCCGGAGCACCAGAGCCGCTTGTGGAACTTTGGGTGCTCGACGTGCTAGGCGTTGGCATGATCGAATCGGACAGCGCGCCGAGCAATGCCGCTGGGGCTGAAAGTGCCGCATCGATCGTCGGCAGGACATTGAGATTCAGTCGGGCTGATTCATTCTGCAGGCCGAATCGAACACCGGAGTATTTTCCGTCCTCGTTGAGATTCGGTGCGACCAACGTGTAATTGCAAGGGTTCGCAGGATCGGGTGTTTGTAGCACGGGGATAGCTTGGAAAACGTTCGGGTTGTTGAACGTTCCGCCTGCTTCCAAGCGTGCAGCGCGGCTGTAGGCGACAAAGAGCCTAGCCGCATCGATTCCCGAATCCGCAGCGTAGCGAGCTTGGATGCTCTGGCCTGTGATTCTGGATTCCTCGTGGCCTAAGAGCATCGACTTCATGAACGCGGTCGAGGCCAAGGTCACCGCGGAGATAACGATCAATACGGCCAGGAGCAAGAATCCACGGCGAGGTTTCGATACAGAGCCCACGTTTTTCACACGGAGCAATTTCAAACTGTTTCTAGCAAGTTTCGATCGTTTTTTGGTTTTCATAATCCTAAAGAACTCATTCCGTTCGAAGAGGTTCCGCCAGGGGTGGCTCCGGCGGGGCTTGCCAACAGCGCCGCACCGGGGATCAAAATGTTCATGGAATAAAGTTCGATGCCGTATTCCTGAATCATTGAATTATTGAGAGTCGAAAGGGAAATTCCAGGTGCCATCGGATTGGTCCGTGCGGAGGACTCGCGCTGCATCGCAATGGTGACCTTCACGACGCTTGGGAGTCCGAGAGAGACAGAATCCCATTCGGTTTGCCATCCGTTGGCTCCGAAATACGAGAAGTCGATCCCGAGAACCTCTGGAGCGATGATCTCTCCGGTTCGGATCAATTGATCGCTGTTGCCCATCTCGTAGGCATACTGCGTGACAGCTCGATCGAGCGATCGACGGACCAGACCGCCGCTTTGTCCTGTGGTGCTTCCGCTGTTGGATGTATTGAACTGCGACGTCAGGCTAGCCAAGGGGTCTTGGACTCCATCGGATCGGGGAGCTTGGACGTAGTACCCGACTGTCTTGATATCGCTGGGCATATCTCCGAGCGAGCCGGTGTTGATATTGCCTGGTTGAATCACATATTCATCGGGTCGAGGAAGCCGGCTGACGTCGATTTCGATCGACGAAGCCGATCCGAAAATCCCGGGTGGAATGACCGTCGGTCCAGCCGCTTCACCTTGGGCTTGCCCCCCTGCGGTCGACCCGGATCCAGATGCGTTCATCCCACCAGCAGAGCTTCCTCCAAGACCACCGGACATGCCTCCTGTTCCGGAAGCTGCTCCCGAAGCATTTCCACCCCCTGCGGTGCTATTTCCTCCAGGGGTGCTTCCACCGGCACTTGCAGTGGGATTCGTGTTGCCTCCCGAACTTGGATTTCCGCCTGAGCCAGTACCGCCCGATCCAGCCCCAGTTCCGCCTCCAGCACCTGCTCCGGCTCCGGCTCCACCCGTCAAAGCGCCCAGGGCGCCCCCGGTTGCGTTGTTCATCGCACTGCCGAGCATCTGGTCCAAGCCGCTTGTGTCGTAAGGATAATAACGAACCGTGGTACGAACATCTTCGGCGATCATGTTGAGGATTGCTCGCGCCATCTGCGCTTGTCGAACGCTATCGCGACCTCGCGTTTCGTTGACCAAGAACAATTGAACCATTCCGCCGATCAAGATCGAGACGACGGCAGTAAGTGCCAACGCCAAGAGCAGCTCGAGGAGGGAAAACCCGTTTCGATTTGTACGGATCGCTCGCGGTATCACTGAACACCTCCTGCGGGTGCCGCCGCGCCAGTAGAACCACCGGCGCCAGCAGCTCCACTCGCGCCAGCAGATCCACTCGCGCCGGTTGAAGCCGCTGGAAGTGTATCGAGACCGAGCGTCGGGTCGATCATCCAACGGACGATATAGAAAACCTCTTTGTTCTCATCGGCCCCAGCTTGATCGGTCACGCTGAGCCGGACTCCAACCATGTCCTTGCGAGCAGCCGATTCGGTCTGCAGTTGGTAGTACCACGCCCCTCTTGGAACCGTATCGGTAATGGGCATCCATCCGGCAGCCCCTTGTAAGGGTATTGCTCCGGTAACGACCTCGGCCATTTTGGATTCCGCGAGGATCTGTGCGGTCGCCAATCGGTGGGCGATCAATCCGTTGTCGGTGGCCGTGCGGGTGATCTGGGCCAAGATGGCAGCGGACATAGCTAGGATTGCAAGTGCCAGGACGACTTCCAGGAGACTCATCCCGAGTCTTGATGGCTTGGGGCTTAGCATACTAAAACCCTCCTTGGATTGCAGGACCGGGTTCAACAGCAGGGATCGAGGCAGCATCGACTGCGGGCAATCGGACGGATCTGGATCGGCCCGTGACCCCTCGAAGTTGGATCGCCATGCGGCGGCCTCGGGAATCGGCCAAGATGATTTGCGCCGTCGTCGACGAGCCGTCTGGATACATCAAAAGCGGCGAGGAGATACCGCCGGTGGTTGCAGCTCCGATACCACCGATCGGGGGAGCCTGGCCGTTTTTCTGGAGTTCCAAGGCGTTTCGCGCGTCGACGATCGTTTCGATTCCAAGGAACTGTACATCCCCTGCGAGTTGTTTTGCATCTTCGCCGAGTTGGCCTGTGGATATGCCCACAGTACCGCCAGCGACACGATCGGTTTTGATCAATCCACCGGCATTCATGACCGTTGCGCCTGCGGAGGCATCGGAGTCTTCGTTGCCGCTGAGCCAAGGCTCGATCGAATAGCTGTTTCCGTTTAAAGTTGCTCGGAAGACTTGCGCTTGACCGGTGCGCATCGCTTCGACTCTGGCTTCGAGCAACTCGTTTTGGAGTCGTTCGGCCGATTGGAGCAAGCGACGACCGTAGATCATCGAGTCGAGGGTGGGGAAAGCAAGTGCGGCTATCACCACCAGGATGATCAAAACGAGAATAACCTCGAAGAGAGTAAAACCGTTAGGACGAGACGATGTCATCGGAGGTCCCGGATTGTCCATCCGCTCCTAAGCTTCGTAGCTCAAAGGTCGATCCATTGAGTTTGTACTCGTAAGGTCGATTCCAGGGATCCGAAGGAAGTTTGTCGAGCAGTTTGGTCCAATCCCCTGGATTGGCCAGATCTGCAGGCTGGGTCATGAGCGAGTCGAGCGAGGCTGGCAACTGCTGCATCATCAGTTGATACTGCTTGACAGCCGAGGAGAGCTGAGCCAATTGTGCTGTTGCAGCACGCTTGTTGGCTTGATCGAGCACGCCGGTGAAGTTTCGGATGGAGAAGCCTGCAATGACGACCAAGATGATCAGAACGAGCATAACTTCCAAAAGGGTAAAACCACGACGGAAGTTTCGACGGGACCTGCGATTGTTTTTCATAACTATTCCTCCAATTTCGTAGGGTAGAGCGTGTGATTTGATTTCGTTTCGAGTCGATTAGGACCCAATTCCAATGGTTTTCGTTGCGATGTTTTACCCTAGAGAGTTGGCGCTGTTAAGGACTGGGAGCATCAGCGCCAAGACCACAAACATGACCAAGCCTGCGAGGATCAGTAGCATTACCGGTTCGAGCAGCCGGATGACCGTCTCGAGCCGTCGGAACGTGGTTCTTTCCAGGTTCTCGGCGATGTCGACCAATACCGTATCGAGTGTATTGGATTCTTCAGCGACCGAGATCATTTCGACGACTGTCGGTGGAAAGTGACCTGATTTTTCGAGCTGTTTGGCAAGTCGCTGTCCTGCAGTGATTTCCGCACTTGCCGACGAGACTGCTTCGGAGAGTATCTTATTGCCCGCTGCGTTTCGACTGATATCGAGCGACCTTAGAATAGGAACCCCATTTTTGAGCAAAGTTCCGAGCACACGGCAAAAACGGGCGACGGCTAGGTTTAGAAAAACGCCGCCGATCAAGGGGGTTTTAATTTTGATCAGGTCGGCTCGGTACTGGCCTTCGGAGGTTTCCAAGTACTTCTTCAGCAGCAGGATTAAACCGGCGATCGCGCCCAGGACAACCCACCAATAGTTTTGAACGAACTTGCTGATCCCGAGCAGCAGTTCGGTCGCAAACGGCAGGCCTTCTTTGGCTCGCATGCTCTGAAAGATGCCTTCGAATTTAGGAACGAAGAAAATCAGCAGCACGGTCACGACCACCACACCGACGCCCATGACGAAGACCGGATAAGCCAGGGCTCCTAGGGTTTTGCCTTTGAGTTCTTCTTGCTGTTCGACAAACCCCGAGACGCGTTCGAGGGCGTCTTCGAGAAACCCTCCTTCGCTCCCTGCGCGGGTCATATTGACGGCCATGTCGTTGAAGATCTTCGGGTAGCGGGCCATCGCATCGGGCAACGATTCGCCTTCCTCGATTTTGGCTTTGATCTCCGAGATTGCGTTTCTGAGCGTACGGCTCGAGCCGCTCTGTTGCGAGAGCACCGAGAGGGCTTTGAGCATCGGCACGCCGCTTCGAAGCAGCGAGGCCATTTGGCCGTAGAACGAAGCCATTTGCGCGCCGCTGACGCGCCCTGTTTTGCGTACTTGCCTGGTCTTGTCGACCTTGATCGAAATCGGAAATAGGGACTTTGAGCCAAGTTGCATGGCTGCATCCCGAGTGCTTGCGGCCGTGACGCTACCCGTGACGGACTTTCCGGCAAGATCTCTTGCGATGTAGGCGAAATCAGGCATGTAAAACCTCGCTGCGTGCGTGCGACTTGGCGATCCTAACCAATGTTATCCCCCTTGGTCGCTCGGAGAACTTCATCCATGCTCGTAGTCCCTTCGAGAACCTTTCGGAATGCATCCATCCGCAAGGTCAGCATGCCATGTTTGAGCCCTAGCTTTTTGATTTCGAAACTGCTGGATCGATCGTGTGCCAACTGACGGATCTCTTCGTTGGTGATGAGTAGTTCATAAATGCCGAATCGCCCTGAGTAGCCTAAACCGCGACAGACTCGGCAGCCCTCGGGCATGTAAAGGGGCTTTCCGTCGAGTTGCTCCCAGGGGAAATCCCGGGGCAGTTCGTCGCGTGTGGGGTGATAAGGTTTTTTGCACTGGGGGCATAGTCTGCGAACGAGTCGTTGGGCCATGATCCCTTCGACGGTGCTAGCGACCAAGAACGGTTCGATCCCCATGTCGATGATCCGCGTAAACGAGCCGGCCGCATCGTTGGTGTGGAGCGTGCTGAATACGGTGTGACCGGTCAACGAAGCTTGGATCGCATTCTCTGCCGTTTCGGCATCGCGAATTTCCCCGATGAGCACGATATCCGGGTCATGGCGCAGGATGCTCCGCAGCGAGGCGGCAAAGGTCAAACCGATTTTCGGGTGGACCTGGATTTGGTTGATTCCATCGAGTTGGTATTCGACCGGGTCTTCGGTCGTGATGATCTTGTTTTCTGACGATCGAATTTCGAGCAGAGAACTGTAAAGTGTTGTGGTTTTTCCCGAGCCGGTCGGGCCCGTCACGAGAATGATCCCGTGGGGAATCCGGATCAACTCGCTGAACTGACGATAGGTTTCTTCGCCCATCCCGAGGCTTCGCAGGTCAAACTTCATGGCCCCCTTGTCCAAGATCCGCATGACAAGGCTCTCGCCGTGGATCATGGGGATGACCGAAACGCGAATGTCGATTTCCCGACCGTGGACCCTGAGCTTGATTCGCCCGTCCTGGGGCAAGCGTTTCTCGGCGATGTTCAGCTTGGCCATGATCTTCAGACGCGAGATGATGGCCGCTTGGAAACGGTTGATTTCCGGAGGTACAGGTTGGGTCTGTAGAATACCGTCGATACGGTACCGAACGACGATCCCGCCGGCTTGGGATTCGATGTGCACGTCACTGGCCCGCGCATCGATCGCTTCGACGAGGATCTCGTTGACCAACCGAACGACCGAGGCTTCCTGCGCCTGTTCGCTCAGTTCGCTGCCATCGGCCTCGAATTTTTCGAGCAGTTCGATCTCGTCGTCTTCATCGCTCCGGGCGGCCATGAGGCCTTCGACCGTTTCGCTACCGACGCCCAAGTGTTTTTTGACGAGCTTGGCGATCTCGATCTTTTCGGCTACCAAGGGGACTACTGCACAATGCAGGGCCGCCGCAGCTTCGTCCAGCGGATACAGATCCAGCGGGTTGCTCGTCGCGACATACACACGTCGACCTTCCTTCTTGACCGGGAAGATCGCGTGGCGGTAAATCAGTTTTTGAGGAAAGGATTGCAGCAAGGAAAGATCGACATTGGCTTCGCGTAGATCGATGTAATCGATCCCGAGCTCTTCGGCGATCGCCTTGAGCGCAATGTCTTCTTTGATGAATCCTTTTTGAACGACGCTCTCGAGGATCCCGCCACCGTTCATCGCGGCGCGCGACTCTTCCATTTGGGCTTGGTTGACCAGCCCGCGTCGTACCAATATGTCTCCAGCTTCAAGAATCATCGATTCGATTGCCTTGCGTTAGCGATTGCCTCGGTTGTTTCGGTTCCCGCCGCCTGTATTGCCACCACCGGTATTGCCGCCACCGGTGTTGCCTCCACCGAATCCTCCTCGGTTTCCGCCGAAGCCACCTCCTGCGCCACCCATTCCACCGAATGGGTTGCCGCCAGCTCCTTGCATGCCCCGGAAGCCTTGTCCGCCGCCTTGACCACCCATGCCAGGAATACCGAACATCATTCCTGGATTGGCCCCTGCTGCGTTGGGAATTCCCATCGGCACACCACCCCCTGCGTTTCCGCCACCAAATGCGCCTGGATTGAAATTCCTAAACGCTTGGAATGGGTTGGCTTGGGGCTGCGCGTTGTTGGCCGGTGCCGACGATTGAGGATTGGTCGTCGAGGAGGTTCTTGCTTGGGCTCCGAAGACCGACGAGAGAGCCGATCGAACGGTGTTGGGATTGATCCCGGCGATCGGTGCGACCACGAAGCTATCTTCGCTGCCTTCGGCGGTTTTATCGAGCATGGTGACGAATTCTTGGACTTGTTCAAACAATTGCTTGGGTGCAACCACGATCAAGGAATTGTTTTTCTTGTCGCTGGTGATGGTCATCGTCGATTCTTTGAGCTCCTTGGGTGCTGCCCCACGACGCCCGCCACCGCCTCCGCCACCGCGAAGGGCTTCGATGAACTCTTGGGGGCTGGGTTGTCGCTGTGCGTTTTGCGCACCGGCAGCGCCTCCGAGACGATCGGCGAACACGCTGCGCACGGTGGCTTCGACTTCCGTGACCGACGCGTTCTCGAGGTAGATGATGTTTGGGGCGCCACGGGTCTGTGGGTCCACAGGGCTCTTGTCGGTATCGATGATCTGAATCAATTCTTCGATCAATTGCATATCGAGCGGGTTGGCTTGGACCCAAAGCGCATTGAGACGTGGGTCGGCGGTGATCGATACTTCGCCGCTTGAGGTCGAGGTGCTGCTCGAAGCCGCCGAGCCACCCCCGCCACCCATCCCTAGAAGGCTTCCGAGGAATCCGCCGCCGCCGAGAACACTCGAAGCGACTTCGCCGAGCAGGCCACCGCCGCCCGAGCCACCGCCACCGGAGGAAGCTCCGCTGAGCACACCGCGGATGAGCTCTTCTGCGGCCAGGGCCGAGATGTGCTTGAGGTAGATGACCGTCGGTTCCGAAGGTCCCGAGGCCATTTGCTCTTGGACGACCCGAGCGATTTCATCGAATTCGTTGAGCAGTTGCGGATCATCGCTCGTGACGATCAAGCCCGCTGGGCCTTGGAAGACTCGCAGTTCATTTTTCCCGCCGACGGGCTCGCCTGGGCTGCTCGGTGGTTGGTCTGAAGGGCTTGCCGGTTCGGTCGGATCGACTGGATCCTGATTGAGTTTGGTGTACTGCACACTCGAGACGGCCGAGAGGCTCTTGGGGAACTTCACAGGCTCGCTCGATGCGGCCTTTTGACCTGGTAGCTTTTCGGCGGCGGGTTCGGGCCGGGCATCGGGACGGGCATCGGGACGGGCATCGGGACGGGCCGGAGCGTCGGGGGCAGACTGGTTTCCACCGCCGGATTCGATCTTGCGAATCCTTCCCTTTTGATTGGTGGCTTGCCAAAGCACATCGATCTGATCGAGGAACTTATCTGCCGACTTGCCCGAATAAGGCAGGAAGCGGGCTTTTTCGCGAAGTCCATCGAGGGTCGGGCCGGTACTTTCGACTTTTTTGAGTAGCTCGCGGACTTGGGAGACCTCCTGAGGAGTTCCTTGGACCATGATCCGACGGGCGATTGTATCGCCGTAGAAAATGGGTCCCTTCGCAGCGCCATCTTTGTCTTTGGCGCTGGACTTGCCGAAGAACTTTTCGAGCGTCATGATGGCCGCTTGCGTGTCCATTTTCCCAAGATCGATGACTTCGAAATCGCTGGTTTGACCCGAGAGCGTTTCGATGATTTCCTCGATGGTCTTGTGGTCGGTAGGTGTAGCGCGCGCGATGATGTTGTTGGACTTCGGGTCGAGTGCCAAATTGATATTCGGTTGCCCGGAGAACTGCGTCTGCAGAACGTCCATCGTCGTTTGAGGGTCCGAGCCTCGGATGTTGTGGCTTCGTACGGCGACTTGTTCGGCCGTGGTCGATGAGGACTTGCTCTCGGTTTGCTCGACGTCGACTTGGGTCACAATATCGCGGAGTTTTTGAAGCTTCTCAGGCGTTCCGGTTGCATAGAGAGTTGTCCCAAACGCATCGGTCGAGATGCTCAGGTCCTCCGAGACATTGGCGTTTTCTTTGAGGCCCAAAAGTGGCCTTGCAATCCCGAGCAATTCCTCGGAGCTCATGTTCTCTAGAGCGATGGAAACGATCTTAGACATACGGCCCGCATCGGGCATCTCGGAGCGTTCGATCGTCTCGCGAATCAACCTTAACTTGCCACCCGTCTCTGTCACGAGCAACTGATTGGCAGAAGGCAGCGCGACGATCGAGCCTTGGGGACCGAGCAGCGGCTTGACTTCCTTCTCGGCCTCTTCGACGCTCAAGCGTGTGAGCATGAAAACGGTTTTGCAGATTTCGAAATCCCCGCGTGTATCGAGGTCCTTGGAGGGAACCAACTCGGTCAGTTCACGGATAAGGCCTCGGACGAGTTCGGGATCTCCCGCTCCGAGGTCGATGCACAACAACGCGCGCTGCTTGCGGACCAGCGTGTAGCCACGGTTGAGCAGCACGCCGTTCATAATGTCCATCGCTTGGGAAACACTGTAGACGCGGAATGGATCGCGATAGGTGAACGTTCCGGGTGGGAAAAAATCGGTTTGAAGGCTCAACTCGGCTTCCTTGGCAAGCCATTTCAAGACATCGGACCATGGAGCGGAGTTGAAGTTCACACGAAGACCGAATTCACCAGGCACCCCCGTTGGGACCGACGAGGAACTTGCCTCTCGGCTTGGCATCGGCGTGCTGCCCGCAGATTCGCCGGGGTTCCCAGGAGCACCCTCAGAAGCCGTCGAACGGTTTTGCTCATCTTGCGCCGCGGGCTTGCCCGCGATCGGTCCGATCAGTCCAGCCCACTTGGTCTTCTGCTCGTCATTGAGAACCTCGCTGAGCTGCTTGGACAACTCTAAAGCCCCCTTTTCAGGGCCGAGTTGCCGCAACAATCCCCGCTTGCCTTCGACGATCGTCTGAATCTTCGCCAACTGCTCTTCGTTGACCGAAAGAGATCCTGCGATTTCCGGTTCCAAAGTTGCAGCCAAACCAAGGCCCTGGAGTCGCAACTGCTCGGCGCGTGATCGCTGCTGTTCATTGAGCATCGACATCCCAGCGATCTCGACCGAACGAAGGTTTTGGCGGGCACGCTCCTTGCGCTGGATCGGATCCTCGATCGATCGCAATTCCGAAGCGAAATCGATCGCCTTGGACTCGTGCTGCTTGACCAAATCTCGAAGCTTGGTCAGTTGCTCGTCGCTCAGGCCCAAATCGGATGCCATGTTCGACTCGGTCAGCGTGGCAAGAACACCGACAATGTCCGGGTTACCGTCGCTCAGGGCGGTGCTCGGCGCAGTCATCGAAATGGCGCACGAAAGAAGTAGACTTCCGAATAGCTTGGAATTCCGACGCAACCTGAGGGATCGGCGGTTTTTGTTTCGCATAGTTTTCGTTGCCGCAATGGATCGCAAATACGTAAGGAGTTGATCGATTCGATGGGTTCTGCGGGTTGAGCCGACCCTGACTGTAGTCCAAAGTCAACAATTTCCCAAGTCTTTTGCTCGGCTAAGGAAAGATTCCAGCCCAACAAGAGATCAAAAATGCCGGATTTGATAGCAAATAACCGATTTGCCATCTTGCCTAGCATTCCTGCAAACCCCCGATTTTGTGAAAGGTTTCGAGCCTCGAGGCTGGTAAAGCAGGAAAGCCCTACGGTTTGGGAGGATTGCAAGTCGATCGCAAGCAGTTGGCTTAGAATTCGCAAACTCGATGAGAATCTTGGATTCGCGAATTAAATACAGGTTTTTAGGGAGCCCGTTTGCGAAGTTTCCGTTGGAGGGATCTTCGGTGGATCCCCAATCGACGCGAGGCTTCGGAGATGTTGTTGCTGCAGTCGGCAAGAACGCGATGGATGTGCTCCCATTCGGCTTGTGCCAAGGTGGGAATAGGGATTTCTTCTTCGGTCGGTGGCATTTCGACCTCGATCCCCCCGCGTTTGAACGCATTGAGGATATCGTCGAGATCGGCGGGTTTGGGAAGGAAATTCACTGCGCCGAGTTTGATCGCGTCGATGGCCGTGGCGATGCTCCCGAAACCCGACAGGATTAGGACTCGGACTTCGGGCGAAATCTGCTTGAGGTTCTGTATGAGGGTAAGCCCGGATCGTCCAGGCATACGAAGGTCCACGACGGCAAGATCCGTCGGAGTGCGTTGGAATTTTTCGACCGCTTCGTCACAGGTCCCGGCGACGATTACTCGGAATCCGCGTTCTTCAAAGGCTTCGGCAAGTCGATCGCGGAGGATGATGCTATCGTCGACGAGCATGATGCTCGGTAAGCCCGAAGGTGCGACTGGTTCGGCCGACATAGGTTTTGGTGCCCGTTGCTGATTTCGAATGGAACTCAAATAAATTGGGGCGACACGATTCGAATGTAATCCATTCTATTGTAATCCCTCGGTGCCTTGGAGTTGCATCGATCGTTGAGTTTCCTGGCTGGGGATTCCAGTGGGGTGATGGTACTGGTCGTAGAGTCCGCGCAAACCTACCAGTTCGAGCCGGATATTTCGCAAGCCCGATTGCGCAATCCAGTTGCAATAGGCATCGATCGTACCTGCCAGTTCGAGGGTGACGTTTTGGTTTTTCGATTCGAGCAGTTGAATTCCGGTGGGCAGATTGTTCAAGCTCACCTCAGGGCCGATCTCGGCGCGAAGCAAGTGCGTGGTTCGCACTTCGTCGAGTCTTGCTGTCCGAACGATCTTGCCCTGCCTCAAGACCCCGACTTGGTCGCACAGACTCTCGATTTCGCTCAGGATATGCGAACAAAGCACGACGGTGGATCCTTGCTGATGGATTTGCTGGATCAACTCGATGACGGTAAAACGAACCGAGGGGTCGAGATTTTCGGTCGGTTCATCGAGGATCATCAAGGGGCTCGGGCAGCCCAAGACGCAGCAAATCGATAGTTTTCTGCGCATGCCGGTCGACATAAACGCGACACGCCGCGAAAGGTCCAGGGCCAATCGATCGGCGTATTGCATCGCGGCGGTTTTACTGCCTCGCGGGTGCATCGATGTGAAAAACTCGATGCAATCTCGACCTCGCATCATCCGAAAGAGCTTCGGCTCGGCTGGCAGGTATCCGACGCGCTGCCTGACGAGCAAGCTCTGGGTGCAGCAGTCGAGATCCTCGACACGAGCTCGTCCGGAGGTCGGTTGGAGGTAACCCAACAAGCACCGGATAAGGGTGGTTTTGCCCGATCCGTTGGGTCCGAGGAGCCCGAAGATGGAGTTTTGATGAACCGTAAGGTCGCATTCGTCGAGTGCCCGAAACGTCCCATACTGCTTGGTGAGTTTATCTACCGAAAGGATTGCAGGTTGAAGGTTCGCTTGTGCCATCAGGAATCGCCGTTTTCGATTGGAGTCGTTGGAATATGGGCTATGATACTCCAAGGTCCGAGTCAGAAGACGCTCGGCTCGGCAGGGGAACTCAAGGATGTGGATTCTACGCAGTGAATCGAGCAAAAAGTGCCCAAGTGCCCGGGTTGCCTAAAACACCCGGGTTGTCTGAAGTGCCAGGGCTGTCTGAAGTGCCAGGGTTGTCTGAAGTGCCAGGGGAGCCTGAAATGCCAGAGGAGCGAGATTTAAATTTTTACGGCCAACCCGATCCGTTGGGACTCAGGCAGCTCAAAGAAGCTTGGGATTCGCGCGAATTGCTGCTGAGTTTTTTCCAACGCGACTTGCTCATCCGTTATAGACAAGTCTTTGTCGGAGTTCTCTGGGTACTGATCCAACCACTGCTGGGCACCCTGATTTTCCTGTTGCTTTTCTACTTCATGGGCGCCCAGGGGACCGCAAGCGGCTCGTCGGATGGCTTTTGGAAGGACGCTTCGGTCATCCTCCTGGGCATGCTGCTTTGGCAACTGGTCAACAATTCGCTCCGAGACGCCACAGGTTCGCTTGTCAACTACCGGCATGTGATCACCAAAATCTATTTTCCTCGCATGCTGCTGCCTCTTTCGAGCTTGCTGTGCGCGCTGTTTGATTTGGCCGTCGGAGGGTTGCTGCTCATTCCTCTAGCTGCGGGGTTGGGTCAGGGCTTGCACTGGTCGACCTCTTGGGCTGGATTGGTCGCCGTCGTTTGGCTGGCATCCTTCTGTTTCGGTGCCATTCTATGGCTCAGTTCTCTGAACGCTCAGTACCGCGATGTCGGCTACATACTACCGTTTCTTATGCAAATCGGCATGTTCCTCTCGCCGGTCGTCTACGGGTTCGACCGTATTGAAAATTCGCTGAGTTACTTTTGGCAGGTCGTCTACTGCGCCAATCCAGTAGCTAGTTGCATCGGGTTGGCTCGATGGGGAGTTCTCGGATCCCCGCTGCCACCTGTCTTGGGCTTGGTCCTCGCGGCGATCCTGACGCTCGGGCTTGTCCTCTCGAGTCTGGTGTGGTTTCAGCGTAGCGACCAATGGATGGCCGATCGAATATGATTCCTTTGCAAGCCCCCCGTCAAAACCCAGTAGCGATTCGCGTCGAGGATGTCTCGAAGAGGTTTCGCCTCGGAACCATCGGCGAACATCAACGCTTGACCGAGGCGATTTCCTCGAGGCTCAAGGCGTTCTTGAAACCCAAATCCGCTGCAACGCACGCGATGTCCAAGGACTTCTGGGCGTTGAAACAGATCTCGTTTGAGATTCAACGCTCCGAGGTGGTTGGAATCATCGGACACAACGGTGCGGGCAAGAGCACATTGCTCAAGATTCTCTCGAGGATCGTCACCCCGACATCGGGTCGGGTGGGAGTCCAAGGTCGCATCGGAAGTCTGCTCGAAGTCGGAACGGGCTTCCATCCGGAACTGACAGGCCGTGAGAACATCTTCCTCAACGGTGCGATCCTGGGGATGAAACGAACCGAAATTCGCAATCGCTTCGATCAGATCGTCGAGTTCGCCGAAATCGGTCCTTTCTTGGATACCCCGGTCAAACGCTACTCAAGCGGAATGACCGTCCGCTTGGGATTCTCAGTCGCCGCGCACATGGAACCCGATGTCCTGATCATCGACGAAGTCCTCAGTGTCGGAGACCAAGCCTTTCAGAACCGTTGCATGGGAAAAGCTACCGAGCTTGGGAACCAAGGCCGAGCGATTCTGGTGGTTTCCCATAACCTTGCGGCAATCTCCAATATCTGCTCACGAGCAATGCTGCTCGAACACGGCTCGGTCGTCCTGGATGCGGCCCCCAAAGAGACGATCGAGAAGTACCTGCAAGCGATGCGTTGCGATTCAGGAAGGATTCAATGGGAGTTAGACCAAGCCCCCTCAAGCGATCAGATCCGATTGCACTCGGTGGCGCTACGCAATGCCGGGAATCAATCCAGTGGCAATCAAGTCGATATCGACCAACCGATCGTGATCGAACTGGACTACGAGGTGTTGGTCCAAGGAGCGATCAATACGGTTCAAATCCATCTCAAAGACGAGAATGGTGTCTTTGTCCTTTCGTCTGCCAATGCCCCATCGATGAACCTGCAAACCGATGCAACCTTTGGTCAACCTCTTGAGCTCGGTCGCTATCGAACCGAATGCATCATTCCTGCGAATTTCCTCAACGATAGCCGATACATCTTGAGCGTTTTCCTAGGTCCGCAAATCGGCAAACCAACCATCGAATGCGACTCGGTCCTGGCCTTCAGCGTGCTCGATACCGGCGCGATGCGCAAGGAGTTCCTAGGCTCTTGGTACGGTCCTGTGATCCGCCCAAGGTTGGCTTGGTCGAGCCGACCTTGCAATGCTTCGAGGCATGAGCCCAATACCGTCAAATCGGGACATTGATGAAGTTGCATTTTCCTGGTAATCGGCAAATGATAGCGGAGCAGCGCAAGCTGCCCGGTGAGTCTAAAGGCCAATCAAAGCGGAACGGCGCAAGCCGTCCGGTGAGTCTAAATATCCAGTGGTTTCCTTAGTGTTCGAGCGTGGATCACGACACTTGACCCTTCACCGGAGGGCTTGCGCCCAACCGCTTTCAAAAAACCCTCGGCATGCGTTGAAATACATTCAAATCCAATCTTCCCTAAAATGATCCAAATGTCGATTTGCGGTGTTGGGCATGAGCCCTAAGCTCCCTATGCAAGTAACCTGTGCTAAGGCTTGCCACCCGGATTCTATTTCGAGATTCACTTTGCCGTCGTTATCCCGTTGTTCTTCGACGCGTTGTTCTTCGAAGTGCTCGTGTTGCTCGTGTTGGCAGCCGTGCGCGGCTCAAGCTTGGCCGATACGACTCGATCTTCGAGCCTGGAGGAATACTCCAGCAGACTGCCTGGCCCAGAAAACGAGACGACTTGGTGGTCCCAAGCTAGTTCTTTGGAGATCATTCGACCCGCATCGACGTCGAACTGGATAAGTCCATTACTCAATTGCTGCATCACCTGAGCTTCCTCGGTCGGATCATTCACTGGCGAGAGCGGCTCGCTTCGAACCGATAGGGTGGCCACTCCGGCACTGACCTTATCGAGCTTGAAGAATTCGCGGAACTTGATCATTCGCGAGGTCCCATCCTTGCGTTCAATCCGCAGTTCGCGGGGAATTTCCCAAGTTGCTCCGACGGCAACGGGTTCGACGGGCAGCGGCAGGGTGATATCCCCCATTCCCATGTGAGGTGGGTCGTTGGAATCGCTCCGGGCGATGACCATCCCTCGGGCGTCGATGCGTATGGTTGAAACGACCTTGCCGATCGTATCGACGGCTCCTGCAAATTGCACGGGAACCTGCTCGCTTGGCTCCTTGGTGTTGTAGCGTATCTCTTCATTGCTTCCGAATTGTTGCGAAAGATCCACCGCTTCGACAAGGTATTCGAAGGTGGTGGACTGCTCGTCGGATTCCAGGACATGCCAAGTCTTATCGGTGATCGTACGGCTCGAAGCATCCTGCAGAACGGAATTGATCCGGGTACTGTTTTTCGATAGGTGGGTCACTTCGTTGCGGAGCACCAAACCGGGCTCAAAGCGGTAGCGGAAAAGGTAAGTTTCCCCGCTTTGGCTCGCGGGTGTTTCCTTGAGGGTCTTGGGCTCGACTTTTCGAAGTTTGGTACCGGCGCGGGTTACCACGACGTCTGTATCGGAATCTGCGTCGGCTTGCGGATTCGAGTCGGCACGAGAATCCGCATTGGGCTGTGCCTTCATTGCCGCATTCGGGTTTGTATTGGATTTTTGGTTTGCGTTAGGTCCGGCTGTTTGGGTGCTGCTGGCTGGAGGCCTGGTTTTCGTTGGGTTTTTAGCGCGGCCGACTTGGGCTTCGGCACTGCTGTATGCGAAACTCAGGGCTGTGAAAAACAGCGTGGGGATGGCAAACCGTCGCATCATCAAAGCCTCCGAATAGAACAGGAACTCGAGCGTTCAGAGCTGATAGCAAATTGGACTATGGGAGGTCAAGTCCGAACGGGCTGGGCTCAGTCCCCGGAGCCATTTCCTGGTGGTTTTCGCTTGCCTTTGCGGTCCTCATCGTCCTTCGGAGAGCCTCGGTCTTTGGAGCGTCCCCCTCGGAAGGTATTGCCGCGTTGCCTGCGTTGCTTGGCATTCGGCCGCTTGGAGTTTTCCTCAGAGCTGGATCCTTGGGAATCCTCGGAATTTTCGCCGGAGTTATCCGGATCGACGGGTTGGCCGATTCGATTTCGGTTGCGTTGGATTTTGTCTCGAATTGCGGCGGCTCGTTCGAATTCCATTTCCTCGGCTGCGCCCAACATCTCTTGTTCGAGTTCCTTGAGGTACTCTTCGGTGACGATCTTTGGCGGTGCGCTTATGATGATCATATCGCGCGCCTTCTTTCGGAACTTGGCATGCTCCTGGATGCTTGCCGAGACACTTTTGCGGACGGTGGTCGGGGTGATGTTATGGGCTTGGTTGTATTCTTCTTGTTTTTTGCGTCTGCGGTTGGTTTCCTCGATGGCGATCTGCATGGCTTGGGTGACTCGGTCGGCGTAGAGGATCACTTTGGAGTTTACATTCCGAGCAGCGCGGCCGATGGTTTGAATCAGCGAAGTTTCGCTGCGCAGAAAACCTTCTTTGTCGGCATCGAGGATCGCAACGAGGGAAACTTCGGGCAGATCGAGACCTTCTCGGAGAAGATTCACACCGACGATCACATCGCAAAGGCCTTGGCGAAGGTCTTTTAGCAGATCGACGCGTTCGAAGGCATCGAGTTCGCTATGGAGCCAGCGGCACTTGACGTCATGATCGCAGAAGTAGTTGGACAAGTCCTCTGCGAGCCGTTTGGTCAGGGCGGTGATCAGGACCCGATCGCCCATCGCGACGCGCTGTTGGATTTGTCCGAGCAGGTGGTTGATTTGGCCTTGGGCAGGAACGATCTCGATGATCGGATCGAGAAGACCTGTCGGTCGGATCACTTGTTCGACGACTTCACCGCCGGTTTTTTCGAGTTCGTAATCGCCGGGCGTGGCCGATACAAAGACGACTTGGTTGATTTTCCTTTCCCATTCGTCGAATTTCAAAGGTCGGTTGTCCAGTGCGCACGGTAGACGAAACCCGTGCTCGACAAGGTTTAATTTTCGGTTGTGGTCACCGAAGTACATCGCTCGGACTTGGGGGATCGTCACGTGGGATTCATCGACGATGACAAAGTAATCTTTTGGGAAAAAATCGTGGAGGGTATCCGGGGCCGAGCCGGGTGGCTTGCCCGAGAGGGGTCTGGAGTAGTTTTCGATGCCTGGGCAATGGCCAGCGATCGAGAGCATTTCCAGGTCGTACTTGGTGCGTGAACTCAGGCGTTGCGCTTCGAGGATCTTCCCTTCTTTTTCGAACTTGGCCAATTGCATCTCTAGTTCTTTTTTGATCACACGGATGGCTTCATAGATCCGTTGATCGTCGGTTACGAAATGCTTTGCCGGGTAGATCATGAAGGATTGCTCTCGCGAGAGCGCTTCACCGGTCTGTGGATGGATGATCGTTAGCTTCTCGACTTCATTGCCCCAGAATTCCAATCGCAGCGCGAAGTCTTCGTAGGGAGGCCAGATCTCGATGGTATCGCCACGGATGCGGAATTTGCCCCGTTCGATAGTCGACTCGGTCCGGAAGTACTGGATATTAATGAGCTTCAGCAGGAGTTCTTCTCGAATCAATAATTCGCCGAGATGGATTGGAATGACCATCTTGCTGTACATCTCCGGGGAGCCCAATCCGAATATGCACGAGACGCTCGCGACGATGATGCAATCGCGGCGGGTGATCAGGGCACTGGTTGCAGCCAGGCGCAAGCGTTCTATCTCCTCGTTGATCGAGGAGTCTTTTTCGATGTAAAGATCCTTTTGGGGAATGTAAGCTTCGGGCTGGAAGTAGTCGTAGTAACTGATGAAGTAGTGAACGGCGTTTCGGGGAAAGAACTCTCGGAATTCGGCGTACAATTGGGCCGCGAGCGTCTTGTTGTGGCTCAGGATCAATGTGGGCCGTTGGACTTGCTCGATGACATTGGCCATCGTGAAGGTTTTTCCAGAGCCCGTGACCCCCATGAGCACCTGCTGGGGAGTTCCGCGACGGAGCCCTCGGACCAGCGACTCGATGGCTTGGGGCTGATCCCCAGCGGGTTTGTAATTGCTCTCAAGTTCGAACGGTTTGTTGATCATTCGCTAATTGGGTAAGTTGACGCTGCGGGATGGATTCGTAGGTACCTTGATAGAGCGCGGATCCTTTGCTCTTTGAACCCGGGAATCTCGGCCAAATCGTCGAGATGATCGAAGCCTCCGCGCTGCGTCCGGCGCGTCAAGATCGCGTCGATGAGTTTCGGGCCCAAGCCGGGTACCAATTGCAACTCTTGGCTGGTCGCTTCATTCAAGTCGACCGTCCAGGGTTGCAATAGCTGAAGTTGAGGTCCGGTGGTCGCAAGTTCGCCCCGAGACTCTACGACAGAGCCGATTGCCACGGCTAGCAACGAAGCCACAGCTAGCATGCCCAGCGCGCGATTGCGAACGCTGATCGCCAGTGAAACATTGGTTTCCCAATCCGAGCCTAGAGCCAGACGACCATCCTTGGAATCATTCAATCCGTTGGTTCCTTGAACTCAGATTTCCATTCGTGGGTTACACCGACCGAAGTTGCGAAAGGACTTCGTGAACGATGCGGTTGATGACCGAGTCGCTTGCATCCGACGAGATTTCTCGCGTTGGATTCGATCGCGATTGCATAAAATCGAACCCGGCAAGCATCTCTTGAAGTTTCCGTTGGGCGGCATCGGCCGCGGTGGCTTGCTGCGGAGACATAGGTTGGCGGGATTGGCCAAGATCCCAGCCCCGGATCCTCGCACCGCGACGGAATCCTTCTGGGAATTCCGAAGTCGAGAGCATCGCATCGAACAGAGGCAAGAGCCGGTACTGCAATTGCATCGCCCGATCCCATTGCCCCGCTTTGCAGGATTCATAAATAGCTCGCGTCAGTTCCGGAACCACTCCGCTTGTGGCATTGGTCCCACCATCGGCTCCGATCATGAGCATCGGGACCAAGCTGGCGTCCCATCCGGTCATGAAAAAGAAGTCTTTTCTCAAGGGACGCACCTCAGCAATCATGCGCATCATGTGCGGAATATCCCCCGAACTGTCTTTGATCCCGACCACTCTCGGGCATTCTTGCGCCAATCGCTTGACGGTTGCCACGTCGATCGGCGAAGCGAACAGAGGGATGTTGTAGAGGGTTACATCGACCGAGACATGGTCGGCGATCTCTTTGAAGTATGCAAACACCCCATCGGGTGCGAGCCGGTAATAAAAAGGTGCGACGATCGCGACGGCTCGGCAACCGAGGCTGCCATACAGATCGCACGCGCGGATCGTCTCGGCGACGTTCGCCTCGGCCGCACCAGCCAAAATCGGAACTCGACCCCGGGTCTGGTCGACGACGACTTCTATGACCCTGCGACGCTCCTCAGGGGTGAACCGGACGAACTCGCCGGTGCTGCCGTTGGGGTACAACCCATGCACTCCCTTTTCGATCAGCCAATCGACGTAGCTACGAAGCTTTTCCTCGTCGAGTCGCCCTTGCGAATCCAGAGGTGTGATGTTTGGGGTGAAAATACCGGATAGTGGCTGATTCATGGTTGGTAAGATATCACAATTAAGTAGGTTTTTCCATGCTTGGGCGCGATAGTCTAGGTTTCGCCAAGCGACCGAGCCTTGGAATGCTTGCAGATAGAGCCTGCGGATGGGGTAAAAAGATTCCGCAAGCTAGCAAAACAGGTACAATCGGTACATTCGGAATTTCCTTGGGATGAATGCCGATTCGATGGGACTTGAACTCGCTGGGACTTGAATTGGGAAGACCGTAATGTGGGAGGCCGCAATGTGGGAGACCGGGCAGGTGTGGATGATCGGACAAACCGGAGGGGCTAGACAGATGGGGATCGATTTTTTCGATCTTCTGATTCGTGGCGGAATCTTCATGATCCCCATTGGCTTGACGAGCTTGCTGGTCGTGACGTTTGCCTTCGATCGTTGGATCGGACTTCGCCGGGGCAAACTGATGCCCTCGCGGACCTTAAAGTCCCTCCGAGGCGGGCTCAAACTTGACGCTTTGGATCCGGTCGCTTTGTACGGGCAGTGCCGGGGCGATTCGGCCTTGGGACAGGTTGTCCAAGCCGCCTTGTTACGTGCGGGTCGGCCCTACGGAGAGATCCAGGCGGCCGTCGGCGAGACGGTCCAGCGGCAAGTCGATCGGGCTTATGCAAACGTCCGTTGGTTGAACTTGGGGGCTGGTATCGCGCCGCTTCTAGGGCTTCTCGGTACGGTTTGGGGGCTGATCCGGGCTTTCCACGATACGACGAAACTCACTGCCGGCCAGAACCGTGCTGATTTTTTGGCCGTTGGGATTTACGAGGCCCTGGTCACCACGCTTGCGGGCTTGATGGTGGCCATCCCTGCAGCGGTTGCCTCCCATTATTTCGAAGGGCGAATCGGGCGAATTTTTCGGGATATCGAGGAGCAAGTCGGCGAATTGGTCCGCCGGCTCGGGGGGCTTGAGGGAAAAATTCGGACCGAGCTGGTAGGTCAGGAATTGAAGACTCGGCCTATATCCAACTCGGTTTCGCCCGCTGCTGCCGGAAGTGTAACGAGAATTCCTCCCCCAATCCCTGCCGACGGCTCGGATCGGTGATACACCCCTGATCTGGCCTTACGCGTCCACAGGATCCCATCGTGCTCGTGCTCAGTCCGCCGTGGCAGACGGTACTCGTGCTCGTAATCGAACTCTTCGCGCGCATGGCATCAACGCGACTTGCGTTACGGCCCACAAACCGCCGTTCCCCAACTCGCGGATCATGACCCTTATCTCCATTAGCCTATCCATTACCCAATTCCCGCCCGAGCAGCGCGTTGACCTGGATAGAATGATACAGTCGCATGATCGATCGAGTACGAGCACGAGCACCGCTTCGCTGAGCACGAGCACGAAAAACAGCCAGAACAAAACCATGCACCGAAGTGGCCGGTCGGCCGCGATCCATTTTAGAAACCACTTTGGCGGCCACTGGCTGATGGTTGCCGATCGGATCGAAGCCAAACGTTATATCGAAAGCATGACTTGAGAATAGGCCCAATAGCAAATAGCCACGCAAAGCCCGATGAGCATCAGCGTATAGAGGAGATTGAGGAGCGACCAAGCCACCTTCTCGGTCGCGTTAAACGCAGGGCTCAACCAAAGCAAAGGGAGCCCCAAAGCACCGGTGACAAAAAAGAGCATCAACAAAATCACCTTGCGGTTCGATACAAGTTGCTCCCATTCGCTCCGAGGGCGACTGGTGCGTTGCACGTTGGTCTTCGCGGACGCTTCGTCCGGGCTAGTTTCCTGGATATCTTCCTTCGGCAATCTCTTGCTCCCACTGTTTCATCAAAGGCCAATCGATGGCGCAGGTACCGAAATCAGAAAGATGCAAATAGCCATTGAGCCTCTTGAGCACTCGGTCGATCATTGCTGGGTCTTTGCGAAAGTAAGGTCCATGGCTCGGGAGCAACCACTCGACCGATGAGTCGCGAATTCTTTCCAACGATTTGATGAACGAAGGAATATCGCTGCCGTGATGCGCATCGATCGCTCCGACTCCTTCGTCGCGGTAGATGTTGTCGCCACTGAACAAGAGGTTACCGAATTGGAATGCCAACTGGCTATCGGCATGCCCTGGGGTCGACCAGACGGTCATTTCTAAACCGCCGATGCTGATGCAGTCGCCATCGTTGACCCGGTGCTCGACGGTCACCTTGGGCATCGGTTCGGAGATACCCTGGGCATGGATCTCTGCGAAGGTTTGCAAGCGGTCGCCGCTTTCCAAAAGATCTGCCGCCTTGGGATGCGCAGTCACGGTGGTCTTGAGCATCTGCTTGGCCTTGGCGAGCCCTTGGCAATGATCTACATCGGCATGGGTTGCCAGAAGTGTTTTGCATTTAGAAAGGGGGAAATCTAAATCACGGATCAGATCGACGATCTCGTCGACATGCTCTTCGTATCCGATGTCGATCAGCAGCCATTCGTCTTTGTCGTAGATCAGATAGAGATTGCAGCCGATCAAGTGGCCGGCTTGGACATTCAATTCGATAACGTTTGGAAATATCGGTTTGCGGGTGATCATATTGGATTGGCATGGGAGAAAGTGTTGACGAGCTTAGGGTACCAAACCTTGGAAAACCGCTCAAGAATACAAAGGGCTCTTAAGCCGACTGCCACTGTCGAATGACCTCGAAAAGCAAAATAGAGCAAGTTACTGAGGCGTTCAGGGAATCGATTTTCCCGAACATTGGTATATGCACCGGTGAAATTTCTGCCGACTGCCAGCGGTCCTGGAGCCCATAAGCCTCGCTTCCGATGACGATTGCGGACTTTTTCGGGAATTGGATCTTGGAATAGATCGACCCGTTTTCGGTTCGTGCCGCATAGCATTTGATCGAACGAGCTCGAAGCCATTCGAGCAAGTCGCTTGAGGTGGCAACGGCAATCGGAACCGTGAACATCGCACCGAGACTGGCGCGGATCGCGTTGGGATTCCAAACCTCGCTGATCGGATCGCTGACCAGGACGGCCGTCGCGCCGGCCGCGTCGGCCGTTCGCATCGCGGCTCCTAGATTTCCTGGTTTTTCAAGACGGTCGAGGACCAGATAGAGCTCATGCTCGGGGCCAACAGCAGGCTGCCGTAGCGGCTCGGGCAAACGATCAAGACAGGTCGATGGCATGACCGCAACGGCGATGGCTTGGAGCTCGCGATCTCCATACTGCAGCTTTTGCATCGGAGCCTCAGTGACCCTTGTCCAACGGATCGAGCCGGTAGCTTGATTGTGCGAACCTTCGGGTTCGATGAGGGTTACGATCTCGCCAAGCGCAGAACTAGAAGCTTCCCAAGCCCTCTGGCAGATGAAAACATCCGTGCACTGGATACCGTGTCGAAGCGCGATAGCGATGTTTTTCGGACCATCGATCAGTATCCGATTTTCGCGTCGGCGATCCTTGGAGTCCCTCAAGCTGGCCGCAAAGCGGATCCGAGGGTTCGATGGACTGGTGATCAGTTCGCTTATCAAGTCGATCGCCGTTTTTGATAGATAATCCTTGCAGTGGCCACTCGGGGAGTTGAACCCCGACGCCTTGCGGCACAAGATCCTAAGTCTTGCGTGTCTGCCAATTTCACCAAGTGGCCATTGGTTGAGTATTCTAACCAAGACAGACAAAGATGTCGACGGTTCTAGAAAAACTACCTTGGAACGGGCTTTCGCCACGGCGAATTGGCCTCGGCGCTCGGTTCGGACGCCAAATCGTTGATCGAGCCGGTCGATGCCGATGGCAAAGAGCCGGGTGGCAAAGAGCTGGGCGGCAAAGGTACCGGTTCCTGAAACGATGATTCGAGAACTTGGGAAGCTTGCACCACCCCGGTGCCGACTCGATCGAGCTGCGCTCCTGCTTGGGAAACCCCACTGGTGATCGAATTGGCCGATTTCTCGATCGCCGATCGCGCGTTATCCGTCGCGATCCGCAGATCATTCTGGGCCGCAGCGACCGCCTCGGTCAAAGGGCTATTCGAATAAGCCGAAACGGATTTCGGTGCAGCCTGGCCTGGCAAACCCTGGCCTGGCATCGCTGCACCTGCGCCCATCGGGGTCGAATAAGGAGCCGACGGAAGGTTGCTCGGTGCGTTCGGAGGTGGGACTCGCGTTGGTTGGTTCCATGGTGTACTCGTCATGGAGTTGGATTGACAACCCCATGCTGCCGGGAGCAGGGCGATTGCAAAAAACGTCGCGAAATTCCTATTTCGTAGACCTACCATGTTTAGACCCTCTTTACGATTCAGTAGTTTCAATTCAGTAGTTTCAATGGGGATCGGCTCATCGAGCCAGCGTCCGAGCCGAAGCCCAGCGTCCGAGCCAAAGCCCAGCATCCGAGCCAAAGCTTGGTTAAGTCTCATAGACGAAATCCTCCCTGCGCAGCAAGACCGGTGTGTTCTTGCTCTAAATTCTGGTAGAATTTCGCCGCGAGAACTTCATCGTTCTCCCTTTGATTTCTGTCTTACCCTGAAAGGTATCCTGGCTATGAATCGACGATTTTCTTTAGGCCTACTCTCTGCAGTCGCCCTGGTCTCGGGTTTTTCCACTGTGGATTTTCCCATGGTGAATTTGCTCAGCAGCACGCACGCGGCCGAACTTGAAATCGGAGCCAAGGCTCCGGATTTCAAGGCCAAGGGGGTTGATGGCAAAGACATATCTCTTGCCGATAGCAAAGGCACCAAAGCCACCGTCATCGCTTTCACCTGCAACCGATGCCCCGTGTCGATCGCTTACGAAGACCGATTCATCGATTTCCAGAAGAAATTTGCTGGTAAGGATGTCAAGTTCATCGCGATCAATGTCAATTCCTCGGAGGACATCCAAGCCATGAAGCAGCGCGTTGAGGAAAAGGGAATCAACTACCCATACGCCTACGACCAGTCCGGTGACTCGGCCCGTGCTTTTGGCGCTCGTGTGACCCCCCACGTCTTTGTCCTCGATGGCGAAGGCAAACTGGCTTATCAAGGTGCCTTCGACGACAAGCAAGATGGACCGACGACCGGCCATGTCGAAAATGCCGTCAAGGCGCTCATGCAAGGCAAACAACCTGAGGTCAAAACAACTCGTCCCTTCGGCTGCGGAATCAAGCCGAACAAGGGCTAGTTAGCCTCCCGGGGTTTTCTATGAAACTACTTGATGGGCCACGGCTTCATGTTGATGGCCAAATGGCTTGGTTCGTCTTGGCTCTCTGTTTGGCAGGTGGTTTTAGCCCAGGGTGCGACTCGAAGCTCTCAGCTCCGGCGACCAGCGAATCGCAAGCGGAGCCTCCCGTCGGGTTGCCTTCCGTCACGCTTATCGAAGGCAACAGTCAGACGCTCGCCTCGATGCTTGCCAAGCACCGGGGCAAAGTCGTGCTCGTAGACTTCTGGGCTACTTGGTGTGGGCCATGTGTCAAGCAGTTTCCTCATCTGATCGAACTGAGCAGCAAGCACCGCGAGGCTGGCTTGGCTGTCGTATCGGTAAGTATGAACGAACCGAAAGAGCGCGAGGCGGTCTTGGCGTTCCTCAAACGTCAGAAGGCCGACTTTGACAATCTGCTGCCCGAGTACGGTGCCGGTTCAAGGTTCCTGGAAGCCTTCGATCTTCGCGGCGATGTACCGTTCTACAAACTCTACGATAGCCAAGGTGTTTTGCGGTACTCGTTCAGCGATGATCCGTCAGGGATCAAGAATTGCCAATCGATCGAAAAGATCGATCAGCGGGTTGAAGATTTGCTAGGGGAGAAGCGCCAATAACCAAGCCGGCTAGTACGGGCCATTACGGGCCATAGACTGCCTTATCGATCGTTTGCAAGCCACTGAGCGACCTGGGGTGCAAAGTAGGTCAAGATCGCGTCAGCCCCGGCTCGTCGAAACGCAAGCATGCTTTCCATGACACAGGCCTTCTCGTCGATCGCGGCGCTTTGCGAAGCGAACTTGAGCATCGCGTACTCTCCGGAGACTTGGTAAACGGCAACAGGGATCGGAAAATGATCGTGGATCCTGCGCACGATGTCCAGATAAGGCATCCCGGGTTTGACCATAACGATGTCGGCTCCCTCTTGGATATCGAGCGCCACTTCCCGGATCGCTTCGTCGGTGTTTGCTGGGTTCATTTGATAAGTTTTCTTCGAGGCACCGCCGAGGTTCTTTGCCGACCCGACAGCGTCGCGGAACGGGCCGTAGAATGCTGAAGCATACTTCGCAGCATAGCTCATGAGGATCACGTGCTCAAAACCCGCTTGATCCAACGCGGTTCGGATCGCTCCGATGCGTCCATCCATCATGTCCGAGGGCGCAATGACGCTCGCTCCGGCTTGGGCTTGAAGCACGGCTTGTTTGCACAAGACCTCTACGGTAGGGTCGTTGACGATGTAGTCATCGGCCATGATCCCATCGTGACCGTGGGTGGTGTAGGGATCTAAAGCCACGTCGCAAACGATCCCGAGGGAGTCTTTGCATTTTTCGCGGATCGCCCGCGTCGCAGTGCAGATCAAGTTCTCGGCGACTAGGGCTTCGTCTCCCCGAGGACTTTTCTTTTGAGCCGGGGTCACAGGGAAAATCGCAACGGCTCCGATTCCCAAACCCGCGGCTCGCTCGGCGGCTCGAACCGCAAGATCGATGCTCATGCGCTCGACACCGGGCATCGTTGCGATGGGCTCGGTACGCTCGGTTCCTTCAATAACAAAAATAGGCCAGATCAGGTTCGAGGCGTTCAGTTGGGTTTCCTGCACCATCGAGCGAACCCAGTCCCAACGTCGCATCCGTCGCAAACGTGTCTGAGGAAACCCACCCAGCGGAGATAACGGCGATAACGGAGATGATGCATGGGTCATAGAAGCCTCGCCATCGATAAAAACAAAGGGGAAACTGACGAGAAACACCGAAAATTCTCTTGGGCTCTCTGTCCGCCGAGAGCCTGCGTAGCAGAATATCGACAAACAGGATAAAATAGAACCGACAATTTGATTATCCCCCTCCCCTGTCCAGTGTACCCCCTTTCCACAGAGCCCATAGGCTCGGAGCTTAGATAGGCCTTCCCCATGATCCAGACCCAACGCTACTGGTTTTTCGCTCTATGCTTCTCGACGGCTTGGTTCTCGAGTGCTACCGATCCGCTCAGGGCCCAGGATTCGGAAAAGCAAAATGTGGTGGTGCGAAACGAAAACCCAGCCGCACCGGTCCCTTCGGGAGAGGGCTGGAAATCCCTCTTCGATGGAAAAAACCTCGACGGTTGGCAACAGAAAAATGGATGGGCTGTCTACCGAATCGACGGCAACTCGATCCACGGCACGACGTCGAAGAACAGCCCAAACTCCTTTCTTTGCACGACCAAGGATTACTCGGATTTCGAACTGCGTTTCGAGGTCAAGGTCCACAACGCATTGAATTCGGGCGTACAAATCCGATCCAAGAGTTTGCCCGAGCGCGATAACGGTCGGGTCCATGGTCCCCAAGTCGAGATCGAAGCCTCGCCAGGAGAATCCGGATACGTCTACGGCGAAGCCACCGGGCGCAATTGGATCTCCCCAACCCAACCGATCCACTCGGTCCTCAAAAACGACGATTGGAATCAATACCACATCCGAGCCAAAGGCAAACGCATCCAGACTTGGATCAACGGCAAGTTGATCGAAGACATCACCGACGCTCAATCCCACGACTCGGGGTTCATCGGACTCCAAGTCCATGGGATCGGAGCCGACCAAGGTCCCTTCGATGTCCGTTGGCGAAATATCGACATTCGCGAACTGCCCTAATCGGCCTAATGCGTTGGTCCGATCTTAGGTCACTTCAACCCACCATTTCACGAACCGTTTTTAGAACCGCTTTTAGAACCGTTTTTATCGTATGACGCGCTGCAAGCTCATGAACCGTATCGGGAAAGAATCCGTCCGATCCAAGTCCGCTAACTTCCTGCTCGGTTTAGCGTCGCTCTTGGCATCCCTGGCAGGCTGCCGTGACCAAGCGCCCGTTGCCAACCATTACGAGCCGAACTACCTGTTTGCCAAAGCCACCGAAATCGGGCTGAGCAAGGACGAAGGTGAACTCGAGCCGACGCTGCACGATAGCAAAACGCTCTTGATCGAATGGTTCGGGACGATGCAGGAGCCTAAGCTCCCGAGTGTCCTCAAAGAGGGCGACTACTCCGATTTGATCTCCGAAGCGAATCTAAAGATCGCCGTTGGAACCCCGACCGAACCGGGAATCTACGTCCAGCAGTGCGTTTCGTGTCACGGAAGCAGCGGCCAAGGTCGAGGGGTCAATGCGGCCAGCCAAGATCCTTACCCTCGCGATTTCCGCATGGGGATCTTCAAGTACAAATCCTCGCCACGAACCGCACGCCCAGTCAAGCAAGACATCGAAAAGGTCCTGCGAAGCGGATTGTCCGGATCGCAGATGCCCGTGTTCAACAAACTCAGCGATGGGGAGATCCAAGCCCTCGTCGATTATGTAGTCTTCTTGAGCTTGCGCGGTGAATTCGAACGAAGGCTCATTCAACTCTCGGCCACCGAATGGGAAGGCGAACGCCTCTACGATCCCTTCGCGGAAAAATCCGTGCGCGATGGGCAGCTCTCCAACGCTTCCGACGTGCTCACCGAAATTGCCGACCGATGGGTCCAATCGGCCGATGCAGTCGAAGACTTCCCTAGACCCTCGTTCCCCCTGGTAGGAACACAGACCGACGAGAACAAAGAAGAATTGCTATCCTCGATCGAGAAAGGCAAGGCTCTTTTTGTCAGCGAGATCGCCTCGTGTTCAAAATGCCATGGAGTCAACGCCGATGGCAAAGGCAACCAACTGCCCGACTACGACGACTGGACCAAGGACTGGACCTCCAAGATTGGGATCCAACCGACCGACAGCCAGTCGCTCTTGCCACTGATGGCACGCGGTGGGATGAAGCCTTTGCCTTTAAAGCCCCGGAGTATCGTCGAAGGGCATTTTCGCGGCGGTCGAACCCCTGAAGATCTGTATCGTCGAATTCGCTACGGTATCGCAGGATCTCCGATGCCTGCGGCTGCCGTGGTGGAATCCCGCGAAGAGCCCGGTCTGGTCGATGACGATCTGTGGCACTTAGTCAACTACGTACTTTCGATCGCCAAGGTTCCGCCACCGCTGATGGAAACCCAAGTCGTTTCGACTCAGTAAATCCGCAAATCCGCCGACAGCGAAACCCATTCCCCGTTTGGTCCAAAGCGTGTTCGATTCCCATTCGAAATTAGCCGCTGCAAAGCTAGGCGACTCCGAGGCCAAAGGGGAACTGCTAGATCGATTTCGTCCTTATTTGAACGTCATCGCGCAGCGTCTGCTCGACGATCGACTCAAAGGACGGATGGATTCGAGCGATGTCGTCCAAGCCACCTATCTGGAGGCTTCTCGGGATTTTGGAGCCTTCCGTGGGGATACGATCGAGTCGTTCCTGTCCTGGTTGCGACACATCTTGCGCAACAACGTCTCGACGGCGCACCAAGAGCATTTGGCCACCCAGAAACGGTCAGCAAGACTCGAAGTGAACATTCGCCCAACGGGGAACTCCTCATCGGACCCCATGCAATTCGAGCAGATGATTCCTTCCGACGCGTCATCGCCGAGTCAACGGTTGATGCGAAGCGAAGCGGCCGCATTGCTTGCTGCTTGCATCGAGCAGTTGCCTTTGACCCAACAAGAGGCGATCCGAATGAAGTACCTCGAGGGCTTGTCCCTCAAAGCCATTTCTGAACGAATCAATAAGTCAGAGATGGCCGTCGCGGGGCTCCTTAAACGAGGCCTCCAGGGCCTGCGCGAGCATATGGCCCAAGCCCGAGCGGGCAATAGTTCCTTCTGGTAACCGATCCTTCCAAAAAAACTAACGATTCAACAGCGCATGACGAATACTTCAACGAACCTCGAGCTCGACACGGCACATCCGCTCCGGAGTCCTCACCCATCGTCGGATTCATCATGGCCCGCCGCGTGGATGTTGGCCAAACGGGAGTGGATCCGATTTTTTCGACAGCCCTTCCGGGTCATTGCGGCTCTAGGGCAACCGATCCTCTTTTGGATCCTCTTTGGAACCGGGTTCCATAGAGCCTTCCAAGGCAGCGGGCCACAGGAAAGCTACATGGGATTTTTTATCCCAGGCACCGCAGCCTTGATCTTGCTCTTTACGGCGATCTTTTCGACGATCTCGATCATCGAAGACCGACGCGAAGGATTCCTCCAGGGCGTTTTGGTCTCGCCAGCTCGGCGCTGGGGGATCGCCTTAGGCAAATCGCTCGGCGGAGCGGCGATCGCTTGGGCCCAAGCCACCTTTTTTCTCCTGCTTGCAATCGGTATCGGAATGGTCCCCTTGGGCCCGAACCTGCTGATTCTGCCGGTATTCCTATTTGTCGCTGCCTTGGCCTTGACCGCCATGGGTGTTTGCTTTGCTTGGCCGATGGAGAGTACCCAAGGCTATCATGCAGCGATGAACATGGTCATGCTCCCGATGTGGCTTTTGAGCGGTGCGTTCTTTCCCATCCCAGCCCAAAGCGATGGCATGCCCATCGGACAGCGGATCCTTCAACTGATGATGCAATGCAACCCCATGAGCTATATCGTCGCTGGGATTCGTCACTTATGCACCGTCCCAGGTGCGTTGGGAACCGCGCCTGATGAGCGTCGCATTGACTGGATCCCTACGATGCAAGCGAGTTGGTTGGTCACGCTGGGGTTTGCCATCGCCATGGGTACCTTGGCGACTGTGCTGATGCACAGAAGGCAAAAAGGGGAACTGCAATAGAGGCTATCAATCCTATGAACCGTCGAGTTTTTCAACTGCTAATGGTAATGCTCGGGGTCGTCATCGGAACGACCGGAGCGATGCTTCGGATCAAAGTAGGGCGCGTCATGTCCGACAAGGCCGCTGCGACGGCCAAGCTTGAGCCAGAAGATCCGGCCGGAGAAATATCCACAGAAGTCTCCGATGCGAAGTTCGATCAAGATGCGCAACCGACACGCGATCCTGGAAATCGTCGCTCCCTGGCCGAACTCAGACAGGCCGCGATGCTTGAGCCGAACTGGACCCGCTCGTTCGAGTTGACCGAACGCAGCGGGCAAACAGTTCGCTCCGAGGACTTGCTCGGACAGCCTTATGTGGTCTGTTTTTTCTTCTCGACCTGCCCTGGTACTTGCAAAAGGCAAAGCGGCGAGATGCGTCTATTGCAGTCGAAATTCAAAGACAAACCCATTCGGCTGCTGAGCATCTCGGTTGATCCCGAAGTCGATACCCCCGAAGTCCTAAGCGCCTACGCCGACGGCTTCAATGCGGATCCCAAGCAATGGTTGTTCTTGACCGGGGAGCTCAAAAATATCATCAAGATCGGTTCGGAGATGTTTTTTTTACCTGGAGTTGAAAAGCGTGGTCACCCGGATCGCTTTTGTCTGGTCAACGCGCAAGGCGAGCTCGTCGGATCCTATGTTTGGCTCGACCAAGAGGAACGCGAATTGCTAGTTCAGCACATCGAAGAGCTACTGCAATAAGCCGCAGGCAATTTCGTTTAACCCGCAGCCAACGGCGAGGAGCTTCACCAAGCCCGCCAGGATGCAATGTATGGGGTCGAAACGAGTTTTTGTTTCCGTTGGTCGAGGGCACGTCGGCGAGTGGCCGATCGACCGGCAGAACTGCGAGAGCGGGAGCCCAAGCCGCGGGCGATGGCCATGAGCCCCGCACCGAATCGATCGTGCTACACCGCCGAAATCACTAGCCTGCTCGTGCCCAAACGCCGCGTCCTGGCGGGCTGAGTTAAACCGCCCAACGGGAAAGCGTTAGGCCCATCGAATCCAAGGCAGAACGAAGCGCCGCCCTGGGTTCGTTTGGCGGTAGGTATCGGGAAGTTAGCCCTGCGATAAGATCAACGCCGAGTATTTTCCAATAGCCAAGTTGCCGTGAAATGGAAGTTGATCACGAGCTCCGAGATGTCCCTCGGTATGATATCCGGGGTGATTGTCGAATAGAGGTGAGTAGCCTTCCCAATCGCTATTGAAACGTATAAACCAACGCCCGCCACGCGGAAGGCCCAGGGTATATGTTTCGTATGCGCGATTAGCGAAGTTCAGTAGCACAACTACGTCATCACCGGGCCCCCCGTCATGCCAACGGTGGAACGCAATCACTTTGTCCGAATCATTCACGTGAAAGACGTTAAGGTTTTGACCGCGAAGTCCTCTAGTGTTGTTGTACCAGTTTCGCCTTAGTCGAATCAAATCGCGATAAAGCGTTACGATTCCCGCGTAGGTCTTGAGTTTATTCCAGTCCATGCCTTCCTTGCCGGTGAACTGTCTATATTCGAGCATTTCTTGCCCTTGGAAGAGCATTGGAATTCCGGGAGATGTCATCGTCACCACCGCCCCAAGCGTTGAGCGTTTCTGCGCAAACCAGTTGTCTGCGTGACCCGGGTGGATTGCTTCCGGAACTCTTAGGCCGCCCTCTGGACGCCCAAATACATCTCCGACTTCATCATGGCTCTCGGTGTAGATGACGCGTTGCCAAGCATTACCAAAGTTATTAGAGATCGCACTCGCAACGCTTCTCATGTCCCGGTATTCGTCGTTGGGTGTGACGATTGCGGCATTCAATTTGTGAAAGAACTGATCATCCCATTGGCTGTCGAAACCCAGCCCTCCGTGGGCGGTTGTGCGTGTAACCAACGCGTTCTGTCTCATGTCTTCAGCTACAATCAATTTCCAAGGCTGATCCTGGTCGACTCGATTGTTGATTCGCTGCAGCAAGGTCCACCCACAACCACCGAGTTGTGTTGGATCGTCGGGGGGCAAGTTATCCCAGCCGCGTGAATTACGAATGTAGCAAGTCATGTCCAAGCGAAGGCCATCGATCCGAAACTCATGCAGCCAATACAATACGTTATCGCAAATGAAGTCGCGCACCTCGGGACGTCCGTAGTCCGGCCTTGTTTCTCCCCAGTCTCCGGTATCGGCACGCCAGTCGTTGTAGAAATAAATGCCGCCCAATCCGTTCTCAGACCACTCGTCAAACTGCCAAAGCGATTCGTGCAAATTGTCTGGTCCGATATGGTTGTAGACGACATCAAGAATCACAGCGATTCCCAAACCGTGCGCGGTGTCGATCAGACGTTTGAGCGCTGATGGGCCTCCATACGCTCGTTCAACAGAAAACAAATGCTGCGGGTTATAACCCCATGAAAGCTCGCCGTTAAATTCATTGATAGGCATTATTTCAATGGCGTTAACACCCAAATCTCTCAACCTGCTTAAATGATCGCACATTTCATCAATGGGGTGTAACGGAGCTCGAGCATCGTGACAATCAGCAAGGTAAGAGCCAAGGTGCAGCTCGTAGATCACCAACTCATCCCATGAGGGCATGCGGTAGGAATCCGTTTGCCAATCGAATGGCTCAGCGCAAATCAAACTGTTTTCGTGTTCACCAATGCACCCTGATCGTGGATCCGACCTCCAATGAAGGGGCGATTTTGTATTGTCACCCAAGACATAGCGATACTGATCGCCATTGCTTGCCCCCGCTACTTCCACCGACCAGTACCCATTACCTTCAGAGGCCAGCGGGTTTGCGAATACATCCCAACGATTGAATGTACCGGCTACGTGAACCTGGCTGGTAAACGGAGCCCAGACCCGAAACGCGACACCGCCGTCAAAAACGATTGCTCCCAAGCCAGGGCGACTCGACGTGACGGGCAAGGAATTACGAATCACAGTGGTGCTACTCTTCATTTGTTCAAGTCCTTGCGCAGCTGAGCCAGATGCTTAGCAAGTCGCAAAGCGAGAGCTGCGATCGTCAGTGAGGGATTTGCCGCCGGAATGCTGGGAAATACGGACGCGTCGCAACAGTGAATATTGTCGTAAGCGAGCAGCGTGAGATTCTCATCAACGACGCCTGTTCCGTTGTCGCTCATTCTCATCGATCCTCCGCTGTGCTGGACACTTCCCTTATCTCCCACGTGCCATTCATCATCATGCCATTGCGTTGAGAGATCTGCCGAAGGAACTCCCAGCGCGATGAAAATATCGTTTCTTGCTTTTACTATCCGATCCAGGTACGGTTCCGCGTGCCGGTTCAGCCCCACATGGATCAACGGTTTCTTGCCTTCTCCCTTGGGTTGGATCGAGTTCAGGTCGTCCAAGGGGCTCGCAAAAATAAACTTGATGCCGACGGTCGCTTCGTTGGGTCTCACGTTCCTCCACAAATCTGGATCGCGGTAACGAACATCCCAATAGGAACTGTTAATCAAAACCTCGATGTTAAACGGATTTTCGAGTGGGTTAGCTGGGCGAACCATGATTTTTGCGTGTCCATCGACATTCCCCAGCCATCCCAGCGGGCCGGTCGTTGGAAGTTTGGGAGTCCATTTGTTGACATAGGCGGCGTGATCGGTGAGTCCGCGTCCCATTTTCGTGTTGGGATCGGACAAGCCACTTTGAATTGCAAGACGCGGGGTTTCCACAGAACCGCAACACATGACCAGATGGCGGGCCTTGTAAGAGCATGAACGATTCGCGATCAGGTCTTGACAATGAGCTAAAACGAAGTCGCCCGCTGGCTCGATCTTGGTGGTCAGATGATGAAGGGCTAGGTCCAGGTATTGCTCTCCAGATTGGGTGCTGTAACCCAGAGATTCCAACAGAAGATCGGACGAGGAGAAGGCACCGCAGGAACGACGCAGAACGTTTTGTAATTTGCCGGTACAATCTAGGTCCGGCTGATGCATCGATCTTGGAAGAATCTCGACTTCGTACGAGTTTTTAAGATCCGTTCGTAACCATTCAACAACTCGATCTTGGTACGGTCCCATGGAGACCTGCTTTGTCATCAGTTCATTAGCTTCTTTATAGACGCCCCGTTGCCCTTCGGTACCGAGTAGCGCATCCCTAACTGCATCCGGCCAAGGGCCAGTGCGGAACTCCCAAAGTTGCATTTCTGGAATGATACCGGACCAGTAGTTGGATCGCCCACCCAAATTAAAAATCAAGCCTCCAACAAATTCACTTTCGTGAGTCCAAAAGCTATCCAATTGATCCCTTGAAACGGGATTGAATTGGCTGCGAGGGAATTCGTTCATGTGAACCGGGTACCCAAGTCCGCCAGCTTCCAAAACCAGGGTTGCGAGCCCCTGGTCGGATAGGGCATCGGCTAGAGTTCCGCCTGCTATTCCCGAACCCACCACGATGACATCGTAAACTTTTTGCGCACTGGGGCGGGATCTCGGCGGCACGATCCGTTGTTCCCAAAGCGACTCTTCCGCGACCAAGTTATCGTAGGCATGAACATAGGCACTCGGCGAAATACCAAAATCGATGTCATCGTCCTTGAGCTTCCTCTCGTTTTCGTCGAGCGAGATGTGCAGGTTTTTCCCCCGTATCCAATGCTGCCGATCTAAGACAAAACTGACCTCCATTTCGGATTCGCGAAACCGCGAACGGTCCAATTCAAATACCCACTTTCCTGACCCATCCCTGTTGGTATGAAACCTTCCGAACAGATCTCGATACCAGCCGTCGACCGGAGTGCGCAAAGTAACAAGGTGGTTGGGACGCCATCGATCGGTAGAAAATTCGATCTTGTGAGCTAAATATACATCTTCGTCGGTCAGATGAATTTCATTGTCGGTTTTGCGAACTTTTCTGTTTTCGCCCTCCATCCAAATATTCCCAAGTCGGATCTTGAATTCAAAATCTTTGGCGTAGGCATCGCCAGACAACTCAATCTGCCAAGATCCGTCCTCATGCCAGGTCATTGGAGCAATCACTCTCCAATCAAAAATGCTCGTTGTGATCCCAATGGGCAAAGGTGCCGTATACTTCACTGTTTTGAAAACGACTCGAATGAGGTTTCGCGTGTCTTCCTCAGAAGCGAGCATCGCCTCGGCTTTCGTTGGGACAAAGTTAGCTTCTTTTTGAAAGCCGCTATGATAGAAAGCATCTTCGACTGCACGATTACGGGGGGGGGGGCTGTGTTTCATCGAGCTTCTTTATTCCTCATTGAACAATCTTCGGGGTTGGTAGAGTCCTGCAAATTCGAAACCCGTCGGCGTCGGTCTTGTTGACTGGAGGGTTCCAGTTCTGTGCATTGAAGCCCAGTTCGTCAGTGCCGTCGATGTACGTCCCGCCGCACAGACGATAGTCTCCCAATTTAAAGGGCTCTCGAAATTCCGTTGTCACCAGCTTGTCGTGACACCATTCCCACACGTTGCCATGCATGTCGAACAGCCCATGCTCATTCGGTTTGAGCTCACCAACGCTATGCGTGCGAAAATTTGCGTTGGCTTGATACCAAGCGTACCCTGCGGCCAGTTGATCATCGCCTCCGAATGACCATTTCGTTCGCGCAGAACCCCGACAGGCGAACTCCCACTCGGCTGCAGTCGCGAGTCGGAACCCCAAGCGTTCCAACGCATCTTCTGGAACCTTCATCCCCTGGCTGTATTCGCCCAACTCATTTGGTTCGTAGCACCATTGACTTTGCGGAATACCACATTGCTTGCTTAGCCAGTTGCAGTAAGCAACAGCGTCGTACCAGCTTACCATGTTCACTGGACAATTGAATTTCGGTGACTTTCGCTCATCCCATTGATGGGCCTGGCGAAATCGAACAAAGTCCTCGACCGTCACTTCCGTCGTTCCAATCGCAAACGGCCTAGAGATCGTCAAACGAATTTCGCGTCCCAGGTCATCAGTTCGGCTGAAGTTGCCAGCAGGAAAACAAACCATGGGAGCTTCGAGTGGACGATGCCGATTCGTTTCGCTGACGGGGAAATGGGTGAGCAAATCGTTCTCGCCAACGGAATTCCATGCGGACGCCCCAGGGGAGCGAGCCTCAGACGGCTCAGACGCTTTTGAAACATCGTTTGTTGGCGTTTCCCATTTTCGCAGCACCCATGAGATCGGGTGACGAACACCCGGTGATCCGTTCGAATGCCAGATCCTCATAAGCCTACGAACAGCCATTGCACGAGCACCTCGTGAACGTGAGCTACCCGTGTCGCCAATGGTCAAGATGATCCCATGTAATGTGCGGGAGTCTGTGAAGGATCCCAATTGTTCTACAAGCGAGTCGAAATTGATCGCGCTTTCGACCAGAAAATCGATGAGCTGCGATTGGAATGTGGGGTCTTGGGTATGTTGAAACGCGGTATCGACAGCATCCCAACGACCATAGCTTGCAAGCGCGGCTGCGGCTGCGGCTGCCCTTTTAGCTTGCTCAACAGAACGCTCATCAGGCTTCATGGCAGAATCAAAAAGACGGATGATCGGCTGGTATCCGTTGGGAGTGGCCTGGGCCAACTCGTTGTACAAACTCGCTGGAATTCTCAGCGTCGTTCCATTCGGACTTTCAACAATCTTCGCGGCCAGTTGGGAAAGAACAGATGCTGCTACTGGCTGAACAAGCACTGCCCATTGCTTTTGTTCCGCTGGGGGCAGATCAAGCAACAACGTAGCGATGTCGTCGGCCAAGAGTTGCCAGCTTCCGTCAGTCGGGAGGCGATGTGCCAAGAAGATAGCGATGCGGATTCGTTCTGACGATGGCGTCTCTGAATTTTTCAAGTCCTGCCATAGCGATTCTAAATTACATTGCGAATTGGGAACATGTCTCATCGCGGCGTTCATCAGTACCAGTTCGTCAAGCGGAGCCTCACGATAGTGTCCTAAGAGCTTTGGTGAAAGCTGATAGTTCCTGCGTACCAAAGCCATCAGAGCTCGTCGCTGCGATTTCCGATCATTAGTGCTCTCGGCGACGGTCAAGATGTTTTTCAGTTGTGGATGAGACCAGCGATGACATGAATCCACTGCTTCCATCAAGTGAGAGACGTCTGTGGAGGCGGAGTTTAGGAACGAATCCACCAGTTTTTTGGCCCGTACGAACTCCAGATATGGCAACGAAATGAAGGCCAATGCGATCATCAAACCGAGGGCGACGATGCCTCGGCGCAGAAAACGCGTTTGTGCTTGCCGCATCATCCGTACCTGCGAATTCGTCCACTCCGACATAGTAATCAAAGCGCGAATCTGCAACCACTCAATCAGACGGGGTAGGTGCCTAGTATCTTCGTACTTCGACCACATGTCATTTAGGCGTCGCAGCATTTGGCGAGTTCGACCACGCCAGGTGAACGCTTCGGTTCTTGCTAACCATTCCTGCAGCGACGGGATCAGATAGTCATGGGCCAGTTGGTAGCGACGAACTTGACCAGGTCCCTCGCTCTCATCGCTTCGAATCGGATCCACAGCGGTGATCAGCTTGGTCTTTTCGTCTAGAATCTGCAGAAGCTCCTGAAATTCGGCACTCTCGTGTGGCATACCACTTGCAAGGCTGAGTTCCTTTTCCGAACGGCTTCGTCCTTTGAGTGTTGTCCTTGCCTCGCCTTGAGAGCCCGGGAGAAGCAACCGTAGTACCGCCTGGGCTGCCGTCGCATAAGAACGATGAATCACCGGCGCGGTCGGCAGCGTGAAAGTCTTTTCGAGGAACCGGACTCCTATGCCTTCTACGCCACCGTAGAGTTCCAGTGTGCGAGGATCCCAAGTTTCATCTTTGAGAATCTCGGCAACGAATGCGATTTGAACCGGAGCGACGCGTCCGTTTTGGGAAAGCCCTGCAATCGTAGTTCCCACGAACGCGCGTTGATCTCTACTCAGCGGAGCGGGATAGGCTGGCAGCGCACGATAGGCACGGCCAAATCCCTGCAAGACAATTTCGGCGTGTGAAGTTAAGAAAAGATCGATGAATATAGCATTCTCGCCGTCGGCCAACTGTATTTCAACGCTTCTCATCAGCCGCGATGTTGCCAGCCAAAAGTCGTCACGAACGATCAACAGGGTTTGTAAGGCAACTCCATCACAATGACGCAGAGCAGAAACGAGTGGATCGGTGGGCGCACTGTCTGAAACACTCAACCACTGTTCCAACTGATCGATGATAACGACGAGCTTTTTTTTCTGTGGACCAATCGTACGGCGAACTCGATCGAACAACTCAGCTAGCGTCAAATCGTCAAACACGGAACGCGACACGATGCCGGGTAAGGTTATGTGCAAAGCATCGCGGAGTCGTGCCTCGAGATCGTGTTTTGTTGCTTCCACGACAACGACATAAGTCGAAGAATCCAATCGGGGGAGAACACCAGCTTTTACGAAGGATGATTTTCCGCTGCCGCTCGGCCCATAAATCACACCTATTGGGAACGTTGCATTTGGCTCTCGGCACAGTAGTTTGTCACAAACAAATCTGACGGTTTCAGGTACGCCGTCGATTCCTCTGAGCCCGGGCATCAGAGCGCAGAACACTTCCGCATCCGACATTTCAAAGCTGCGAACGCCGACTGGGAATAGAGACTGCGAGACTCCATCGAGTTGATTGGTGTTTTGACATACCGCCTGCGGAATCTTGGCTCTGAGAAATTGACTCAAATCGGCGGAAAGATCTGCCGCTGTTGAATAACGGTCGGTTATTCGTTTTTGTAGACACTTCATACAGATTCGTTCGAGTTCCGTAGGAACGGATTCGTCGATCTGACGCAACGGTTTCGGGTCGCGGCTCTCAACTTCGTCGATCAACTGCGACATTTCGCGACCATGAAATGGACGTTGACCTACCAACAGTTCGTAGAGGATCACCCCTATCGCCCAAATGTCGGTGCGTCCATCGAGCCGGTGGGTTTCACCACGTAGCTGCTCCGGCGACATATAGGGTCTTGTACCAGCGCGTTGGCCCTTGCTTTGCCATTGCTGGTCGTCACGAATCGCGAGGCCGAAGTCAACCAAATATGCCCTACCCTCGCGATCAACCAAGATATTCTCTGGTTTCACATCGCGATGCACCAATCCACTTTCATGTGTATGTTGCAACCCATCAGCAATCTGGCGCAGGATACTGACGAGCGCTTTGCGATCCGAATCATTTTGCTGGGTCCAGTCGCGCAGACTTACACCATCGATCCATTGGCTGGCAACAAAACACTGCTGTTGCTTCCATTCCCCCCAGTCCACGATTGGAACAATTGTGGGGTGCCGCAACATGGATAGCTTCTTGGCCTCTTCCAAATATCGGGCAAGCGAGTCTTTCGATAATGGCTTGTCGTGCCGAGGGACCTTGATTGCAACTCGTTTTCCGTTGTCACGATGTTCGGCCAAATAGACATTAGAGAACCCACCTTGGCCAAGTTGCCGAATAATCAAGTAGTCGCCAACGAATTGCGGAATTTTCTGGGGCGGTGTTTCCCTCGGGGCAACGAAATCATCAAGTAGCTTGATGGGAATGGACTGGATCGACTCTGCGTAAACGTAATCCCTAGGTGAGTCCTTGCGATTGGCATGTCTCGATTCCCTTGGAACTATTTCCAAAGCATTCTGGCACAACTGACGCAGCTCTGCCTCCTCGAGAAACCGTCGCATGACGGCGAACCCTGGATCGACTCCCAGAGCCGATACACCACTATCCGAAATCGCATCGTGCCGACCATCCTCGCCATTTTTCTTCGAGGTAACCGCCGCCTCAAGTGTCTCGACGCATCTCAAACAGTCGGGGCATTCACACAGGTGCTCGCCGATCCATTCGCAACTTGATTGGTCGACTGCTCCCCGATGAAAGTCCTTTAATTGTTGCCATGAAGGGCATGCATGGCGAGTCCTGCCCATTAAATGCTCTCCTGGGCTTCGGAAAACATATTGCGAAGCTGTCTAAGAACACGTGATTTGATGACGTAAACATGAGCCCGCTCTAAACCGTTCAGGTCAGCAACCTCGGAAGCTGATTTTTCTTCGACCGCTAGCTGCCAAAAAACCGTCCAGTGGATCGGCTGAATATGCTCCTTTGCGTAGTTCAATACCTGAACAAGGAAGCTTTTTTCCGTTGCATCATTTCCCAGGCTGGATTCATCAGATTCGGGAAAATCCTTGAGTCGGTCGAGCCATTCGCTGCCGCCGGCTGCTTGGGGTTGTGCGTTGATCTTGTGCCAATGGTCTCGAATCTTATTTTCAGTGATTGAGCGGATCCAACCACGCAAAGTTCCTCCAGGCGATTTGCGATCAAATCGTTGGAGATTTCTTGATACGGCAATAAACACCTCCTGCCCCACGTCGCGGGCCGTTTCGGCGTCCAATCCTCTCATACGGCACCAACTGTATACCAAAGGAGCATGAAATTCCACCAGAAGTCTCCATGAGTTTTCATCTTGTCTACATGCTCGCTCAAGCAAACTCGTAGCGATCGAGCTCATGGTTTCTTCGATCGGATCACTATTGTCTTCTTCAATCATTAACGATTCCATCTAACAAGCCAAAGCACTAACCGTTCCGATTTTTCTGTACATGGGGCTCGTTGGCCTCTGTACATGGGGCTCGTTGGCCCGAGAAATGTAGTCTACCAAACCTACAAGATGGACTCCTCAGCTTTTCAGAAAAAATTCTTTGGTTTTTTGTGACTCAGGGTCGGCTTCGCGATCTTCACGCTGGCCGCGCTGACCGCCGAGGATGAGCCAAACCTCGACGCCGGAAATTTTTGTTAGACCCCACCGTTAATCCTCGTGTGGTTAGATTTCAAAATTTTTTTTTGGAGAGAGAATGATGAGCGTCGGTGAAAACGGCTTTGGAGAAAATGCGGAAATGAGTGCTAGTTCCGCGGACGATACTGGCAACTTCGACTTACCACCGAGTGGACAATCGAGTAGTTCCAACTCTGGCTTCGATTTGCCGCCTGGACAAGGTGGCGGAGTAAGCTATGAAGATGGTGGCAACATCGAATCGAGCGTATCGGCACAATTGCTTGAGTGCAAGAAAAAAATTGAACAGAAGCTTGTCGAGGCCGCGTCCTCCAATGCCATGTCGATTGCAAGGATGAGGAATGTTGACAGCGCTGGTGTTCAGGGTGTCGGAATCTCGTCGTCTTGTGCCTTCCTCGGTGGCGAGGCAAGTCTGATTGTCTACGTCGAAAGCAGCGCGGATGTAGAGCAAGTCCGCCGTGAGCTTGTTGACGTTATGGGCGTGCGAGCGGCTTCTAGCGATTCGATTCCAGTGGAGGTAGAAGTCACCGGGCCAATCACCGCCTACACGACCAATAAATCGAAATTTCGGCCCGCCCCAGGCGGTGCATCGGTCGGCCATTTCCAGATCACGGCTGGCACAATCGGCGGTTGGGCTCGCGGTAGAGGCGACGACCGCAGACGCCGTCTGTTGATGCTTTCCAACAATCACGTGTTGGCCAACTCCAACGCAGGTAAGTTCGGTGATTCCATCATACAGCCGGGAAGTGCTGATGGCGGCCTGAACCCGGCGGATCAAATCGCCATCTTGGAACGGTTTATACCCATCAACTTTGCAGCAGGCTCCACCAACTTTGTCGATTGCGCAACAGGATGGTGTTGGCCGGATCGGGTTCGTCGCGACCACGTGCATCACAGCGGGAGCGTGACGGCCAAGTTTTTCCGGATCGGAAATGCGCCAATCGAACCAGTGGCCAATATGCTCGTAGGGAAGACCGGCCGGACGACAGATTTGACTCAGGGAACGGTTCGTGCGACAGGTGTAACGGTAAACATCCGCTTCGGTTCGGCTGGTGTGGCAACATTCGTTGACCAATTCTCGGTCCGATCCACAACCTCTGGAGCATTCGCCGGACCTGGTGATTCGGGTTCCATCGTTTGGGCAGTCCGTCAGGGCTTGCCGCCGGTCGGTTTGCTGTTTGCCGGTGGTGGTGGAACTACTTTCTGCAATCGAATCACACGAGTGTATGCCGCACTGCAAATTGACCCTTTTGAGCTGCCATTGATCTAGTCAGCGAAACTTGATAACCGCCGGACAGTGCGACCTATCTCCATTGGCCGGGCTCGCGGACAATCGAGCATATTGACCCATGGCGCATTTATCCGTAAAGTAAATTGCCGTCGTGGATCTGAAAAAATTAGCCTCGCATCAATACCCCCATGGACCAGGAGAAGCACATGAGTGAAAACGCAGCGATGTCCTACGAGCCCTCCGACGACAACCAGTTTTTGATTGGTGGAGTTAAAGGTGCATTTGCAAAAGCTCAATCCCAATTGCTAAGCCAACCAGGTGTTAAAGGTCTGGGCATGACAAAAACACCCGCTGGGCAAGACGTGATCGTCGTCTATGTAAAAAACGCACTTGTTATCGCAAAATTGCCGTCGAACGTCGATGGATTCCCTGTGATAGGCGAGGTGACGGGCGATATCGATGCTCTTTGAGTCAGCAGCAGATCACATCCTGTTGCCAGATTCATTCGCGATGCTCGATTACATCATTCCATGCGGGCGAGCGGACTTCTCACTAGCAAGTGCCGTTTTTTACCACGGCAAAACCCCGAGGACAGTTCCCCCGTAAGAGCATGTTCGTAAATTCTATTAACTCAGTTTTAGGTCTTTAATCGGAATAATCATGGCTAGGAAGAAACCGTCAAGTCGCAGCGCAAGCGAATCATCAGAAAAGCTGATGCGATCCTGTGGGACAAAACGACCGTCTCACTATGAGATCATGCGTAACGACCAACGACTCGCCGCTTCCAGTCGGCGTATGCGTGCTACCCAAGGCATTTTTATTGATATTCAATTCATACACATAACGTCGGCAAATCGTGGCGTGATTTCCGCAGCCAAGCGGAAGAATCAGGTTGCTGTTCTTAACAAGGCGTTCCAGCAGTACATGATTGAGTTTGCTTACTCTGAGGATCAAGTGCGTATCGTTGAGAGTGACCGTTGGTACTCTATGGATATTGGAAGTTCCGCTGAGCGCGAGGCAAAGATGGCATTACACGGTAGTCCGGAACGTCATCTGAATTTCTACACTGCAGGCTTGACGGGTGGGCTTCTTGGCTGGGCGACTTTCCCATGGGACTTAGCTGGTGATCGAGTAATGGACGGAGTTGTGATGCTAGACGAAACACTTCCGGGTGGTTCGGCATCCCCTTATAACCTTGGTATCACAGCGGTCCATGAAGTGGGGCATTGGCTTGGTCTTTATCATACATTCCAGGGCGGCTGTAACGCACAGGGTGACCACGTTGGCGATACTGTCGCACATGCCGAACCAAATTTTGGAACTCCCGATGACACTTTACCCAATGGGTCCTGCCAGGTTGGCCAACTTGCTCCCGTTCACAACTACATGAACTACTGTGACGACCGTTGGCTTAACTCGTTTACGAGCCAGCAAATTGACCGAGCAAAGAAGCATGTGGCCGAATACCGTGCGGGGTTCATTCGGTGAGGTTGGCAAAAGATCGTTTCAGACTGAACTATAGGGCGATTCAAGCCTTATCAACACGACTTGGGGCGGTTTGAGTTGCAGAAAATCGCATTTTTGAGACGCAAACCTTTTTGTGTCTCACAGATGCAATGCAAATCATCTTCGCCCCTCCGCAAGACCAATGAGCCCTTGCAACATCAGACAACCCACTGGGGCATCCCCAATTCCACAGCGGAACAGCTGACTCGCAATACCGTCCAATTAACATTTGGACGGTTTCACAGTTATTCTGAGCACGTGGATCCGCACCCACCAGCTTCTTACCTCTTTCTTAAACTTGGCGAACTTAGCGCCTTTGCGGTAAGTTTGGGATGCTTATTGACAGCCCAACACCGTCAAATCGACATTTTTACGGTCTCCGGGAAATCCGCTTTCGGATGTATTGGTTTTCCATCGTAATCCCACTGGATTTTTTCGAGCCAATAAGCCTTTCAGTGTAGAGCCATTGTCCCCAATGGCTCCACCCGCCGCGCAAGCGGCGGCGTCTTATGGTTTTCGGCTGCTTGTCTAACTGGCCACGATACCTTCAGGTTCCGATCGATTTGGGGACAATCGATCCACCAAAAAGCCTCGGTTCCTGATCTGAAGAACATAAATATTCGCCGATTGGAGTCGCAGCAGGGTAAGCGTACAGCGGCCAAGTCGGTCTTTTGGGGCCGAGGGGCTAGCAAATTGAGCTAAGAAGAGTCACTCGCCATGGCCGTCCGGGGCACCTGATCCCGGAGGGATGGAGGCAATTAGCCGGTGGTAAGCGCAGCGCCACCACCGGAGACGTTCGTGGCCCAGCGGGCCAGAATGTTGGTATCAAGCGATTCCCCACAGACTCGCACCGTCCCCGAAGGACGCTCTGACCGTAGGACTCTAGGAGCCCACGGCTATTGCCCTGCGAACATGCCCCTTTCGCTTTGCTATTTGCCCTGGCGTAGCTCCGCACGCACCCGCCGCCGTGCAGCTTGCACAACAGCCGTATCGGCCTTATCGCGTCGCGCTTGCTCGCAGTACCACGCATCGCCTTTCGGATGCGCTGCGGTCCAACGATCCGATAGGCGGTTGTATGCGTACGCATCCAGTATTGTACGACGGACTTCCAGTCCGTCGTACCCATTGATCGATGGACTGGAAGTCCGTCGTACCCATTGATCGACGGACTGGAAGTCCGTCGTACCCATTGATCGACGGACTGGAAGTCCGTCGTACCCATTGATCGATGGACTGGAAGTCCGTCGTACCCATTGATCGACGGACTGGAAGTCCGTCGTACAGTTAACGATACAACAGCCGTACGCTCACCCCAATTTCTCAGCGGAACGGCGCAAGCCGTCCGGTGACGACACATCGGGAAATCGCAAGCATGCGGCAACCCACCGTGCGCTTACTTTGGCGCGTCTGGTTTACTGGGAGTCGCGTGGTTGGCTCGGCGACTACCGATCGAGGGTTTGAACGTTTCGCCAAGCGACGGTTCCCGTCAAATCGATTCTTCGCTTGATTAAGTCCGTTGATACGATCAGGCTGGTCATCTGTGTCGCGAATGAGAACAACTGCATCGACATCATCAAACAGATTTCGAATAACACTTGGAAAGAAACCGGGGACAGTCCCCAGGTCAATTAGGCGTGGTTGGGTTCCGATCGAGGTGCTTGATTGGGGCGGTGCCGGGTACTGGCCATGCCCGCGGCTTGCGCCTAGGCGGCTCACGGGGACGCCTGCGGCGTTTGATGGATTAGGGTGCGCGTTGGTTTTGAGTAGGAAAGAAGGTGGTCTCATCTCCGGTACGTGCGGGCTCGGAGGCCCACACTACGCGAGGAAGGAACAGACGCGAGCAGACGCGAGCAGACGGATCGGACGGATCGGACGGATCGGACGGATCGGACGGATCGGACGGATTCTGCGGGTTGCGCCGGTGGGCCGAAAGAGATGGAAATCCCCTTGGGGATTACCCGATACTCAAACGGAACGGATTCCCCCAGGTTGTTCCTTGGAACGAACCAACCACTCACGAAACCAAGATGATTTCGCCGACAACTAGTCCAATCCGGTCCGCCTTTCCAGCGATTCAGATCGCTTTGGATTTTTTGATCATCGGCCTGTGTTATGTCGCGTTTGTCGCCTGGCAGTCCCCTTTGACGGCTATCCCTCCTCTCCAGACCGCTTTTTTGGCGGCGCTGGGGTTCGTCATCGCGGGAGAGTTTCTAGGGGTGTTCCATACCGGACATCACCGCCCGGCCGATTACGACATTCTGTTGATTAGCGGATCCTGGCTTCTAGGGTTTGTCCTCGCCGTTTTTGGGGGGCTGATGCTCAGTCCCCTCAGAGAGCCGCTGAGCAACAACAATCTGGTCCTATGGTTCCTCGTCTCGCTTTTGTTTGTTTTGCTTTCCCATATGCTCTCGCGGGCGCTGTTCGCTTGGATGAGCGAGCGAGGGTGGACCTCTCGCCGCTGTGCGATCCTCGGAAACAATGAACTTGGACGGCATCTTGCCGACGCGGTGGCTTTCGATCGCGATCTAGGAATCCGCGTCGAAGGCATCTTCGATGAGAACGCCCGGAGGCATGAGCGGGGACTTCATGAGGGGGGATTTGAGGACTTGCTTGTGGCGATCGGTCAAAGAAAAATCGATACGGTTTTCATCGCCGTACCGATGAGCATGGACGAAAAGATTCGAGCCTGGATCGATCGTCTTGCCGACACGACCGCTTCGGTTTACCTAGTCCCGAATCTCGACGCGTTTGATTATCTCTATTCGCGTTGGGGATTTGTCGGCGGCCACACGGTGGTGAGCATTTTTGAAACGCCCATCTATGGGGTCGACGGGTGCCTAAAACGCGCTCTGGATATCGCCTTGAGTATTTTTGGCCTACTGCTTTCTGCACCGATTCTTTTGATGGCCGCCTTGGCGATCAAGCTCACGACCATCGGACCGGTCCTCTTTCTTCAGCGCCGCTATGGGCTCGATGGCAAAGAGATCTCGGTTTGGAAGTTCCGAACCATGACGACGATGGACGACGGTTCGGACGTCAAGCAAGCCACGAAGAACGACCCGAGGGTAACGCCGATTGGCCGATTGCTTCGTCGGACCTCCTTGGACGAGTTGCCCCAATTGTTCAACGTTTTGATGGGAACGATGTCACTCGTTGGCCCTCGACCTTATGCCGTGGCCCACAACGAGCAGTTCCGAAATTTGATCCGAGGCTACATGCTCAGGCACAAGGTTAAGCCGGGAATCACCGGCTTGGCCCAGGTCCTTGGAAGCCGACTCGAGACCGATACGGTCGAGAAAATGCGAGCCCGCATCGAATTGGACCATCGCTATATTCGCGATTGGTCCCTCTGGCTGGACCTGAAAATCATGGTCAAAACGATCGCTGTCGTTCTTCGACAGCAAGCCCACTGAATTAACCAAAAAACTTCCAGTTTTTCGAGGTTGTACCGCAGTCGGTTGGAACGAAATGACTAAAATTCCATCCGTAAGTACACACTCCGGGCTTCTGTGCGTTCCTGGGTTCTCTTGGTCGCTTGCCGACGATCGGAACCTTCGGGCGAAAGCTTCGGAACAGGATCGCTGGTCAACGTTTCCAAGGGTTGAAAAAAGATGCGTTGGGAAGGTAGAGATGAATCAAAGAATGTCGAAGATCGCCGTGGGTCGGCAATGCCCGTCGCAGGGATGGCAGGCGGCGGATTGCTGTTCCTGATCCTCACGGTTGTGATCTCGATGCTTCTGGGGAGCAATCCGAGGCAGTTGATTGAACAAGCTGGTCAGCAGCAGCAATCTCAGCAAAATCGCATGCCGCCATCGGCAGAGAACGATAAAGATGCCAATCTCAAGAAGTTCGTCGGCGTGGTGCTCAAGGACAACGAAGACGTTTGGACAAAGCTCTTTCGCGAGAAATTGAATGCTCGGTACGAAGATCCTAAGTTGGTGATTTTCAGCGGCGCGGTCCGCTCCGCCTGCGGAGAAGCTTCCGCAGCCGTCGGGCCCTTCTATTGCCCTGGCGATAAGAATGTTTACCTCGACTTCGACTTCTTCCGCACCATGGAAAGGGACCTGGGAGCCAAAGGGGAGTTCGCCATGGCGTTTGTCATCGCGCACGAGATCGGGCACCACGTTCAGAACCAAATGGGCTTGTCGATGAATATTCAGAAGATGCAGATGCAAGCCAGCCAAGAAGAGGCCAATCAATTGAGCGTTCGCTTGGAGTTGCAAGCCGACTATCTAGCAGGCGTTTGGGCCCATCACGCCCAGGAGATGAAGGGGATTCTTGAGAAAGGGGACATCGGAGATGCGATCAATACCGCTCAAAGAATCGGTGATGACGTGCTCCAGAAGAAGGCCACCGGGCGGATTCGCGAAGCGGCCTTCACCCACGGCAGCGCTGCGGCTCGGGAGTATTGGTTCACCCAAGGGCTCCAATCCGGAGACCTTGAGGGAATGATGAAAACCTTCGAACTCCCATTCAGTCAACTTGACCCGAAAAACATGCGATAACCAAGCGACTTGGAAACCAAAAGAATAAGGCCGTGTCAACCGCACGGCCTTTTTCTTTGGCTCTCCCGCAGAATTTGTGGGTGAATAAAGGTCTAAGAGCCCTGAAGTGAAGCATTTTCCACTATGCCGATCCGTTGTATGCCTGATCGCGTTTAACAGCCAGCCGTAGGCGTGCTGGTCGTCGAAGATGGCAAGGAATCCAGTACGCCTGCGGCTGATTGTTCAACGAAGCTTGCGGATGAGATCCAACGACGTTTTGGAGGTCGTTCAAGAGGGGGATCCGCCGTAGAGGATTCGGTTCCGGTAAGAAGTCGGCACATCGCAAGCCGAAAACGCCCCACGGCAAGGGGCCTAAGCGGAGGACACGGGGATCGAACCCGCAACCCCTTACGGGGCACATCATTTCCAATGATGCCGCTAACCATTCGCTTATCCTCCAAATGGTCGACTTTAAAACCTTACGCTCGGTTTTTCTCTATGAATGACTGCCGTCGCTGGATCTATCGTAAAAATTCCACCTCCTACGACTTGGTTTCCGACCCCCGGCCGGCCCCGAGCCCGACGGATCTCAAGCCCAATGAATGCCTCGTGGCCGTCCGAGCCGTCTCGCTGAACTACCGAGACCGCATCCAATGGCGAAATCTTGCTGGCAGAAACGTAGACGGCGCGGTGCCCGCCTCGGATGGAGCCGGCGAGATCCTCGCGGTCGGATCGGCCGTCTCGCGATTCGAACCCGGCGAGCCTGTCGCCGCGTGTTTCTTCCCAACTTGGCGGTCAGGGAGGTTTGACCTGCGATTTCACCAAGCGGATCTCGGTGGGAATTTGGACGGAATGCTCCGAGATTATGCGGTATTTGACGAAAACGCATTGGTCCGAGTCCCCGACGGCTGGAGTTTTGCCCAAGCGGCCACGCTTCCCTGCGCGGCAGTTACGGCCTGGGTGGCCCTGGTCCGTCGCGGAAACCTACAAGCTGGGCAATCGGTCTGTGTTTTGGGGACCGGTGGGGTGTCGATCTTCGCCCTGCAATTCGCCAAACTCCTCGGGGCCAAGGTTGTGGTCACCTCGAGTAGCGATGCGAAACTCGAGCAAGCCCGCCAACTGGGCGCCGATTACGGAATCAACTACCGGGAAACACCTGAATGGTCTAAGCCCGTTTGGGCTTGGTCCGAGGGCCGAGGGGTCGACCATGTGGTCGAGGTCGGTGGACCCGGAACGCTTGAACAATCGATGAAATCGGTGGCCGCCGACGGGCACATCGCCTTGATCGGAGTTCTGACAGGTTTTGGCCCACCGACGACGAACCTCTTCCCGTTGGTAGCTCGCAACGTCAGGCTCAACGGTATCTATGTCGGTTCGCGTGAGGACTTCGAAGCGATGGTCAGATTCCTGAACTTGAATCGTCTGACACCCCAGATCGATCGAACATTTCCATTCGATCAAGCACCGGCAGCTTTCGAGTATCTTGAATCGGCTTGCCACTTTGGCAAGATCGTCATCGAGTTGTGATCGGATTGCGCCGATACACGGCCCGCTCTGGCCACTGGACGCTGTACTCGCTCCAGCGAGCGTCTGGAACCGGATAGTCGGTGCTGATAAACTGCGCCCCGCTGGCAAACGCTTTTTCTCGTTGTGTTGGGTCGTTTTTGCGAGCTTGTTGGGTGTCCGAGTCGGCTCGTGTGCGGACCAAAAAACCCTTGCGAACGCACTGCTGAATCCGTTCGAAATCACGGATAGGATCATTGATCTTCATCCAAGCGGCCGCGGGGTGATCGGCTCCAACGGACACAAACATCACGCGATCTTGCAAGGCTTCGTGATTTTCCAGATACCGATCCTTGAGTGAGTCGGTGTTGTCGAGCGCAAAGAAGATCTTTCCGCAAAGGCTTTCGAGGGTGGGCCAACCCTGGGTTTCGATCGCATCTCGGAGCGATTGAAATTCGCCTCGTACTGAGTCGGGGGTCAAAAGCATAGCAGGCGGTACACACTCGCGGATTTCTTCATCGAGTGCATCGAGCATCGCGCGATCGTACTTCAGTGGTTTGACCCCGGCAGGTCCGGGCGCCGACTCTTTGATCTCCAAAAGAATCAAAACAGGAAGGTGTCCGGGATGGGATTTCGACCAAGCGACCGTCTGGCCGAGGGCCATCTTTAAGGTCGGAACATGGGTAGCAAAATCGAATCCTGGAGCATGGATGATTTTGGTACCCGGTTGCTTCATCACGGCATCGAAATCAAAAGGCATCCTCGCATCTGGCTCGGTCTGCTGAGCCAATCGCATTCCGACAGGCTTGCTATAAAGCCCACCGTCGGGATCGGCATAGATGTCGAGCTCGATCTGACGAATGCCGTACTTGCCGTACTGTGTGTCCAAGATCGGATGGGAGTAATCGATCGCATCGGAAACCGCTTTACCCGCAAGCCCGATGAGGTTCATGATCTCCGGTGCAGGTGCGAGATGATAGGAATTGTGAGTTCCGATCACTTGGATCTGGTCGAGTCGAAGATTTCTATCCTTGGGGCGCACCTCGAGGGTGGCTTCTGGTGTCGCCTCGAGGTTGGCCACGGCAGGGGCCGATGGCTCTTGGCCATTGGCCCCTTGCTGGGATACGAACGATATGTCCATCGCTAGCAACCAACCGATCGAGAGAAAAGTCCAAGCTCGAGCGCTGAGAGGGTTTCGCATGGTCGTTGGTTGCGTTTCTAGGGTCCGAAAAAAATTCGCTTATCTGCGTCGGTTCCTACGTGCGATCGGATCGGTCTCCAAGGCATCGAAACCGAAATCGCCTTGGGCAAACACCGAATCGATCGCGTTGGTTTCCGCAGCGTCTTCGCCCTCACCGGCCCCTGGAGTTTGATTGATCGCATTGACGACTTTCAAAACATCCAAAGGAGTGGCGAATCCATCCCCATCGACATCGACGAAGGGAGGCACATCCGGCCTGTTGAGCGGCAATTGCGACTGGCCTGGGTTGGCATTGATGTAGTCGACCGTCGCGAGCGCATCGAGGGGAGAAATCAGTCCGTCGGCATTGACATCCAAGGGGTTACCTTGGTTTTGGAACGCCGAGTAGAAGGAGATCGCTACGGTACCGATGTTGCTTACCATCTGGTTGATGTCTTGAACCTCGTATTGCAGGACCACCTGTGCATTTCTATCGGCAACATTGTGGGTAAAGAGAATGCGCCCGTCAGACAACGCGGTCGCAGAACCTTGGGTCGGAGGCGTGACGATTCGAACCGTCGTCGGATCGAGGTCCGCGCCCAACCCAGAGTCATTGGCTAGAACGTTCATCGAGATCGGTCGACCGAAGGACGTGGTAAACGCGTCGTTGGTCGCAAACGGTGGGAATTCGGCCACATTGTTGATCGTGACAATGATCGCCTTCTCGAAGAACAGTCCCCCTTTGTCCGTCGCGCGGACCCTTACAGAGTAAAGGTCCTGCTTTTCAAAGTTGAACCGGGCATTGGTTTCGAGTCGATTGCCATTGATGCGGAACGAAGCATTGTTGAATCCACCTGAGCCAGTGACCAAGCTGTACGTCGCGGTTTCGTTGGCATCGACATCGGGGGCCGATAGCAAACCGACCAATGCACCTGGTGCAAGATTTTCATTGACCGCTTGATTGCTGATCAAAACATTTGTCGGACGTTCGTTGACATCGGTGACCTGCACGTTTACCGGAACGGTCACGGTTGCACCAGCTGCATCACTGGCAACAATCGAAGGAGTGTAGTTCGAGAGGGTTTCGAAATCGAACGAACCGGTCGCGATCAGTTGGCCTCCGACGATGACGAAGTCCGTCGTCGGAGTCGCAAATGCGTAGCTAAACGCGTCATTTGCATCCTGATCGACCGCCTTGAGGATTCCGACAACGCGATTGCTGCCGGCGTTCTCGGGGAGGCTTGCGGGCGTCAGTGTTACGCCTGTAGGTGCATCATTGGCATCGAGCACTTGGATCACAAACGCGTTGGTCGCTTGATTATTCCCCGAATCGGTGGCTTGAATCCGAACGTTGTAAGCGTTCTTGGTTTCGAAATCGAAAGCGGACTTGGCACGCAGTTGATTGCCAACGATTACGAAAGCGTTGTTGTCGGTGCTTCCCGTTCCGGAAACCAATTGGTAGACCGTTTGTTCATTGGTGTCTGGATCGTCGGTAGTTAGAATTGCCACAAGCAGGTTTGTCGAATTCTCGGCAATTTGATTCGAAGAGAGAATCACTTGGGTTGGGATCTCGTTGACATCCACGATACGGATCGTGAAGTCGCGGAAAACATTTTGGCCGGCGACATCGGTGGCCCTGATTCGCACTTGATAGGTCGACTTGGATTCAAAGTTGAAGATCGCGTTCGAAAGCAGTTGCGTTCCAGAAACCTGGAATAGTCCGTTGTCGAGCGCGTTGGGAACCAGACTAAATTCGACAGGACCTGCCAAATCCGGATCGAACGCCGAGAGCAGTCCGATGAAGCTTCCAGGCGGCAATTTCTCAAGTAAAGTAGCGTTGCTGATCTCCAGGTTGATCGGGGCTTCTTCGAGATTGTTTACAAAGATCGAAAAGGATTTGGTCTTCGCATTGCCACCGGTATCGGTCGAACGTACGAGGATGTTGTAGATCGCTTGCTCTTCGAAATCCAGCGATCGGGTGGTCCTGAGAGTATTGCCGACCGTCGTAAACGCCGTATGGTCGGTACTGCCTGCCTGAGGCACGATGCTGTAGATGAAGCTATCTCCGAGATCCTGGTCGATCGTCGAGAGCATCCCGAGTGTTGTTCCGGACGCCAGGTTTTCATTCAACGCATTGCTCGACAGGAGGATGTTCGTTGGTGTTTCGTTTCGGTTGATCACAAGAACATTGAGTACCTTCTCGAACGATGCTCCCTGAGGGTCTGCTGATCGAACACGAATCGAGTAATTCGATTTGGTTTCGAAATCCAGCGAGCTATTGACTCGAAGGTCTGGTCCATCGATGGTAAACGACGCGTTGTCGGTACTACCGAAACCGTTGACCAGGGTATAGACGTGATTATCCAAAAGGTCTTCGTCGCTGGTCATGAACGTACCGACGATGCTTCCGGTAGCATTGTTTTCAGGAATGCTCGATGGAGTCAAGTTGACGTCGCTAGGGGTATCGTTTTGGTCGATGACGTTGATCACCAACGCGCGTTCGATCGATAGGCCACTGGTATCGGTGGCTCGAACACGAATCGCCAGAGTCGGTTTGGTTTCGAAATTCAGCGGTGAGAGTGCAAAGATCTTGCCATCGGCATTGACGCGGACCAAGCCGTTGTCGTTCGAGCCCGTGCCCGAAACCTTTGCAAAGGTGACCCCATCTCCGGCATCTGGATCGATGGCTGAGAGTTGGGCGATCTGGATACTGATCGCTTGGTTCTCCAAAGCGTTTTGGGAAATATTGATCGCCGTTGGAGCTTCGTTGACGTTCGATACAACGATCGCAAAGACCGACTCGAACGGCAAACCGCCTGCATCGGTGCTGCGGATGCGAATCGAGTAGCTCGGTTGGGTTTCGAAATCGACCGCTGCGGTTGTTTGAAGCTGGGTTCCAACAAGGGTGAACTTGTTGTTGTCGGCGCTGCCGGAGCCTGAGACCAATGCGTAGGTAAAGGTATCGGCGGCGTCTGGGTCGAGGGTTGTGAGCGTACCGACCGTGGTTCCGATCGGAACATTTTCAGCGATGGATGTTCGGCTTAGGACAATCGAGGTAGGAGATTCATTGACATTGGTGACGGTGATCACCAATGCCTTTTCCGTCAGTAGCCCACCTGCATCGGTAGAACGCACCCGGACGCGATGGACGGCTTGCTGTTCGAAATTCAGGTTCGAGTTGGTGAACAACCCGTTGCCGATAATCTGCCAATTGGCATTGTCGGTACTTCCGGTTCCTGCGACCAAGCTGTAGCTGTAGGTGTCTACATCGTCGGCATCGGTTGTTCTGAACGTGCCGACCAAGGTTGGAACACCTGCGAGTTGGTTTTCCGCGATGGTCGCATTGGAAAGAGCGATGTCCGTTGGCGGATCGTTGACATTGAGAACTTGGATCGTCAATGGAGTATCGACGGCAAATCCACCGGCATCGACCGATCGGACGCGGGCCGAGTAGGTTGTGCGCACATCGAAATCGAATACCGAGGTGCTTCGCAGTTTGTTCCCGACGATCGTAAAGAAGCTGTTGTCTTGGGATCCGGATCCGCTGATCAAAGAATAAACAAACGAGTCGCCCGCATCCGGATCGGTGGTGCTCAAATCGCCGACCAGGGAGTTGATCGGCAGACGCTCATTGATCGAGCTGGGGTTGACTGCCACGAGCGTGGGGGCTTCGTTGACATTGGTGACAAGGATTTGGAAAACCCGTTCGAGTCCGGCGCCGAATTGATCCTCGACGCGAGCGCGGATGCTGTAGGTTTTCTTGGTCTCAAAATCAAGCGAGGCGTTGCTTGAAATGCTGTTTCCTGCGAGGGTAAAGCTAGCGTTGTCATCGCTTCCGGCTCCGGCGATGAGGCTGAACGAAAGGACCGAGCCAGCGTCTGGATCGGAACCCATCAAAGTACCGATGGTTGTTCCAAGGGGTGAGTTTTCGGCGATGGTGTTTGCCGAGAGGGTCAGCACGTTGGGATTCTCGTTGGTATCGAGAACATTGATCACAAATGGGGCTTCGATGAAACCACCGACTCGGTCGGTCACTCTGACGCGGACGTTGTAGGTCGATTTGGTTTCGAAATCGTAGCTTTGGAAGGAACGCAATTCGTTCCCGACGATATCGAAAAGCAAATTGTCTTGTCCGCCAGAACCCGGTTCGAGGGTGTAGATATGCGAATCGTTGAAATCCGGGTCGTTGTTGCTAAACAAACCGATGGCAGTGCCGACGGGTTGATTTTCAAGGATTGTATTTCCGGCGAGATTGAGTGCCGTCGGCAGTTCGTTGACGTTGGTCACATCGACTGCGAAAGGAGCTTCGACAAACAGTCCACCTAGGTCCGTACTGCGCACGCGAATCGAAAGCTTGTTTAGCATCTCGAAATTCAGCGGAGCATTCGAGAGAACTTGATTGCCCGAAATGGTGAACAAGTTATTGCTGCTATCACCGCTGCCTGTGACCAGCGAATAGACAAACTCGGTGTCGGTCAGGGTATCGGTATCGGTTGTCGAGAGAGTGCCAAGCAGCGTACCAATCGGAGAGTTCTCGGCGATGGAACGTCTCGAGATCCGAACCGAAATCGGTGTCTCGTTGACGTTGGTAATCGAAATCGGGAAGAGCTGCTCGAAGGTCAATCCGCCTGCATCCTGGGTTTGGATACGGATCGAATAAGTGCTGCGGCTCTCGAAGTTGAAAATATTTCGTGTCACAAGGCTGTTGCCTGCGATTGCAAACAACGTGTTATCGCTATCTCCAGCCCCAGTAACAAAGCTGTACGTATGGGTGTCACCGTCATCAGCATCTGTAGTGCTAAAGGATCCCACCAAGGTTCCGATTGGCGAATTTTCTGGAACGGTCGAATTCGAGATCCGAAGCGCTGTTGGTGGATCGTTGACGTTGGTGATGTTCACAAAGATCTGTTGCTCGACCGATAGCCCTCCGAGATCGATTGCGCGGAGTCGGATCGTGTAGAGTTTTTTCATATCGAAGTCGAAACGTGCGTTCGTCTTGATTTGATCGCCGACGATCGTAAACAAGCCGTTGTCCTCGGATCCGGATCCCGCCGTAAACTCATAACGGAAGACGTTGTCGCCATCGATGTCGGTCGTGATGAGATTACCGATGGTTGTTCCGATGCTGGCGTTTTCCGGGATCGAATCTGGATTCAAGGCGATGCTAGAGGGAGTCTCGTTGACGTTTAGGACAGCGATTTGCAGAATCTGTCGTGTTGCGAGTCCAGAGAGGTCCGTAGCTTGGAACAATACGCTCAGGAGTCGTTTGGTTTCAAAGTCGAAGGTTTCCAGGGAATATAGATTCCGACCCACAAGCTGGAACTTGCTGTTGTCCTCACCACCTGGTCCGTTGACGATCGCGATTGAAACAGAATCACTGCCATCGACATCCGTCGACGATACGGTGCCAACAAAGGTGCCTGAGGGTAGGTTTTCACGGATGCGGTTGTTGGATATAGTCACCGAGGCAGGGGGTTCATTCACATCCGTCACATCGATCGTGAATGGCTGTTCGATGAAGAATCCACCGCGGTCGGTGACTCGAACACGGATGTTATAAGTATTTCGCGCCTCGAAATCGAACGTAACGGTCGATTGGAGTTTGTCTCCAACGATTTGGAACATGATGTTGTCGTCGCTGCCGGTACCAGTAACCAGGGAGTAGACGAGGGTCTCACCCACGTCTGGATCATTGTTGGACAGGGTCCCAACCTCGTATCCGGCAGGTTGATTTTCCGGAAGCGACTGGTTCGATAGAAGGATCGAGGTAGCGGCCTCGTTGACGTTGTTGACCGTGATGGTCAGGATCTCGTCGGCAAACAATCCACCTTCATCTGTCGAACGCACTCGGATGGTCAAAACCGGTTTGGTTTCAAAATCGATCGGGCCGTTGACCAGCACATCGCCATTGACGATCGAGAAGGCGGCATTGTCGGCGTCGCCAGGTCCGGCAACGAGTTGATAAGTGAATACATAGTCTGTTAGAAAGTCCGTATCGGTCGTCGAAAGGGATCCGACGTACGTACCAATTGCCGAGTTTTCATCGATGTTCGACGGAGCCAACGCGATCGTCAATGGGACCTCGTTGACGTTGATAACCGAAATGACGACTTCCTTTTCGAAAGTCAAACTGGTTGAATCGGTCGAGGCAATGCGAACCGAGAAGCTTTGGTTGGCTTCGTAGTCAAAGGTTTCCGTGGTAAAAATTTGGTCGCCGACGATTTGGAAGCGAGCGTTGTCGGTGTCGCCTGCACCGGGCACAAGGCTGTAGGTAAAGGTATCCCCTCGGTTTGGATCGATACTGATGAGCGTGCCAACGAAAGTCCCGATCGGTTCGTTTTCGAGAACTGTGCTATTGGACAACAGGATTTCTATGGGCGGCAGTGGTGGTATGCGAGCTCCATAAGTGCGACCGAAGATCGGGCTGCCCGTTGCGCTAAACGAATGCGTACCGTCTGCCGGGAACGTATATTCCCAGGAGGGTTGCAACTGCAAGACCGCCGTGGCAGGGCCGCTTGGAAGATCCATGATCGCCCATCCGTTCGAGTCGGAAACGGCCGCTAGGTCACCTACAATCGTAAATCCCCAGTTCAGGAGGGTGCCGGAATCGCCGCTAAACAGGTCGTCGATTTGTAAGGTCCAGGTTCCAGCAACGGATTTTCCGTTGAAGGTGGACAAGGGTTGTTCTGGAGTAAATCGTCCAGTGAATGGTGCGGTTCCAGCAAAGATCGGAGTTGCGGCTGCGTCATCGAAGATCGTGTCGGTGTAATTGTCATCGCTAAGACCATTTTGATTCGACAGAAGAATACTCGTATTATCCGGGCTGATCAACGAAATCGCCATATCGCTGTCCCAGGTGTGGGTCAGGTTGATCAGGACGTCGATATCGCTGATCACCGGCCCGGAAGAAGGAATAGAGATCTGCGATGTCGAAGTTGCTACATCAACGATCGGAACAGGGATGTTCGATGCGTAGTTTAAGGTTGTTTGTCCTGCACTGACCACAAAGTTTGGCAATGGCAAATCGGATCCGTTGAAAATCCCGTCGCCATCCAAATCCTCAAAAACAAAGGAATAATAACGGTTGTTTTTGCCGTAACCAAAATCGTTCCCTAGCGAAAAATCGCTCGAGTTGTTGAGTGTGACGGAGTAAAAGTCGCTTGGCGTGGTTCTGGTCCAGCCCGGTAGGTCTAGCCTTACGGTATAAGTCCCATTGGGAAGGGTCGGGAACGAATAATAACCGTTGGCGTCGAGGATCGACTGCTGCTCACCACCGTCGAAGAAACCGTTGTCGTTGGAGTCCAGATAGGCATATCCTGTGTCGGTCGCTCCGCGTTCAAAAGATTCAAAGATTGCGTTGTTATTGAAATCTTCAAAGGCAGTCCCCGAAATGCGAGGTGCCGTGGCCGTTGCGGTCAAGCGGATCACGTAAGCCGATTCGTTGGTGTCATTGTTGTTGATCACCAAATTCTCCGCGAAACTTCCGGGCCCGGTGGGGCTGAACCGTATTCGAATCAGTTTTACCCCACCCAGAGGTACAGTGCTGGCGGTGAAATTGACAACCGAAAAGGGAGCCGGAACGTCGATCGAGCTCAGGACCAGGTCCTGGGTGCCTTGATTGCGAATTCTCAAAGTCGTTTCGACGATCTGCCCTGCCGAGGCTGAACCCATATCGACGGTCGATCCCGAAACGAGTTCCGTGGTGGTGTTGACAACCGAGATTTCCGCATTGCCAACGCCGCTCAACAAGGTTGCGGCATTGATACGCCCGTATCCAAATTCAGCGTTCGTGCCCGTGTTGAGGTCATAGGTGACCCCACCGATAAGATCCGTACTGTTTCTGACCATCAAACGAAGATCCGCTGGACGGATCGATACCCCCAACACGTCGGCTTGTGCTAACGCCAACGCGGCGATGCCTGTCGACAATGGGGTGGCAGACGACGTTCCACCGAAGCCAGTTGCGCCTGTTCCGGTGTAGCTTCCGTTTGCGTCGCCATCGGCTCCGGTTCGGTCCGTCGTATCGATCGCTAGATAACCCCCGCGGCTATCGTTGCTCGGGGCAACGACATCTAGCCCAAAGCCGTAATTGCTGTAGTCGGATCTTGTACCGCGATTGTTCGTTGCGCCGATTGCAACCACTCCAGGGATGTTGGCCGACTGCGCAGCCGGTTCGCTGAGCGACGAGGCGTATCCATTGCCGGAGGCAAAAAAGTACGCGGCACCGATCCCATTGCGACCGAAGGTAGTGCCGTCAACCAAGGCGGAATTGATTGCCGCTGAGGCCGATCCTCCACCCCATGAATTATTGACAATATCCCCACCATTCCATAGCCCAGTGCCATTCGCAGTAATACCTACTGCATAGCGCAAGGCAGAGGCGATGTTCGCTTCTGATGCAACGTTGCTACCATCAAACATCTTGATGGAGATGATGCGGGAGTTGTAAGCCGCACCGGCGACACCTATGAAATTGTTTCCGCGCGCAGCGGCCACCCCGGCAACCGACGTCCCGTGTCTATCGGTTCCTTGAGGCTCGGTCTGATTGGTATTGAAAACGAAATTCCAACCGTGGATATCATCGACCCATCCATTGTTGTCGTTGTCGATGCCGTCGCCGTCGATTTCGCCAGGGTTGGTCCATACATTCAGATCCGGATGGGTTGATTGAACGCCGTCGTCAATCACAGATATCACCGTGTTTTGCGATCCACCTCGGTTGAAATCCCACGCTTCGGGCATATCGACGTCGGCGTCGACCAAGCCACCCGATTGGCCACTGTTTTGCAAGTGCCATTGATTCCCAAACCTTAGATCGTTGGGTACGAAGAACTTCTGCCAGTTTTGGTAGAGGTTCGGCTCAACCCAATCAACAAACTGGCTGTTTCGCAGCAGATTGGTTTGGTCCAATGCTTTGCGGCCCGTGAAGTTGGCAAAACGACCCACGAACTGATCGGTCGTTCCATCGAGAGGTCGATAGCTCGCCACCTCTGGTAAGGTGGAGAAATAGTCCTGTGCTTTGACGCCCGACTTCAAGTTCACGATAAACTCGTCGAGCACGGTCAGTTCATTGCCGGTGGTCATCGCCAGATATACCGGTGCGGTGTAAGCCACACCGGGGATGCGACCGATGCTCGCAACCAATTCCGGAGTCAACGGCTCGGCCGATTGATATACACGAGCTCGACCTCCCAGTCCAAAATCACCCGTGAGCGAATCTGGCAACTCAACCGAGGATTCTGTTAAACCAATCACCAGTTTATTTGCAGAAATGTTCAAGCCGATAAGGCTATGATCAGCGGTATAATAGGCGTCGGCGTTTTTCACTGGAACTTGGGTACCTGCGATGGGATCCCAGTTGACGTTGTTCCACACAACATCGCTTGCCAACATGGTCCTTAACTCCAGACGCTCGAACCGGAATGATCGTCGAGCGGGGTTTCGATTTCTCTTGAACATGCTTCAACCAAACCTTCAGAAATAAACTTGAATTGCACGATGGGCCGAGGATTTGGGAATAAAAAATACCGTTGATACCCATCGCTTGGATGGATCGTCAAGAACAACGATCCCGCCGTAGTATAAGTGCAAATCAGCAGGCTTTGCGGGCCGCTCGAAGACAAAATGAAAAAAATTACCCCCCAAAAGAGGGGGTAGGAAGGCTTCAATCCATCGAGCTACTCACCCCACCGGAGGCCGGGACATAGCCCATCCGAGCGTAGTCCATGACCATGCGGTGGCTACTGAATCGCCAAGCCAGGGTGCTGATGCTGTTTCGCATCCGTTGAATCCAAGCCGCCGGTAGTCCGTCTTCATCGCGCTCGAAAAACATAGGAATTACCTGGGTTTCGAGGACTTCATACAGGTTGTTCGCGTCGCGCTCATCGGTGATCCGGTCCTCGACATGGCTGGTCCCCTTGCCGATCGCAAAGCCGTTAGAACCGTTAAAGGCCTCGGCCCACCAGCCGTCGAGGATGCTCAGATTCAGCCCCCCATTGAGGATGACTTTTTGTCCGCTTGTGCCTGAGGCTTCCAAAGGCCGGCGCGGATTATTGAGCCATACATCGACCCCTTGGATCAAATGCCTACAAACGTTGATGTCGTAATCTTCCACGAACACGACCTTGCCAGCAAACCGCGAATCGCCTCGAAGGTTGGCGATCTCCTGAATGAATCGCTTGCCGGGCTCATCCTTCGGATGCGCTTTTCCTGCAAAGAGAATTTGAACCGGCCGCGTCGGATCGTTGACGATCGTCGCGATGCGATCGAGATCGCGGAAGATCATATTGGCGCGTTTATAAGTTGCGAATCTTCGCCCAAACCCGATCGTCAGCGCAGCGGGATTACCCACCCGGGTGGCCAAGTCGATTGATTCCTGGCTCTCGTTGCGCTGGCTCATCTGGCGCACAAGCCGTCTGCGAACAAACGACCAGAGCATGTTCTTGAGCGCGTTGTGTGTCTCCCACAATTCGCCCGGGTCGACCTGATGGATCGATTGCCAAACCCCAGGTTCACCCATGTGGTTGGTCCAATGGGCCGGGAAGTGACGATCGTACAACTGACGCATTTGTTCGGCGAGCCAACTCTGGACATGCACCCCATTGGTGATATGGCCGATTGGAATCGCATTCTCTTCGCGATTGGGCCACAATGCCCGCCACATGCGACGCGAGATATGACCGTGCAACTGACTGACCGCATTGGCGCGCCGAGAAAGCTTCAATCCCAACACGGTCATGCAAAACGGCTCTTGGTGATCGCCTGGATTGACTCTGCCAAAACTCATCAGATGCTCGTGAGAGATTCCGAGTCGGTCCCTGAGCGGTCCAAGATGTTCTTCGATCAAGTCCGCAGGGAATCGATCGTGCCCGGCAGGAACCGGCGTATGCGTTGTAAACAACGTCGAATCGGCGATATCTCGTTGGGCATCTTCAAAACTCACCCCGTCGTCTTCCATCCGCAATCGGACCGCTTCTAACGTCGCAAACGCACTGTGCCCCTCGTTCAAATGATAAGCCCCTGGAGAGATGCCCATCGCATGCAATATACGGATCCCTCCAACTCCGATGAGCAACTCCTGGCGAATCCGAGTCCGCTCATCTCCCCCATACAACCGACTCGTCAGCTCCCGATCCTCCGGACGGTTGGTCTCAAAGTTGCTATCGAGCAAAAACAACGTGACGCGACCAACAGACAACTTCCAGACCTTGGCAAACAACTCCCCGGAGCGTGTTTCCAACCGCACCACAAACGGACTACCCGATGCGGTCCTAGCCGGCGTCAGCGGGAGATTCTCTACGTTATGCTCGATGTACTCCTCGGATTGATAACCATCGGCCGATAAGCGTTGCTTGAAATACCCATGGTTGTAAAAAAGTCCTATGCCCACGAGCGGAATCCCAAGGCCGCTTGCGCTCTTGATATGGTCGCCCGACAAGACCCCCAATCCACCGGAATAAATCGGCAAGGATTCGTGCAACCCAAACTCGGCCGAAAAATAAGCCACCGGCTTGCTCCCCAGGACTCCCGCATGGGTGTGCGCCCAAGTGCTGTTGCTCGCGAGGTATTCCTGGAGCCGTCGGTACGCATAGTTGATCCGACTATGCAAAACACGCTCATTGGCTCGGTATGCCAAACTCTCGGGCGTGAATTCCCGAAGCAACGCAATCGGATTGTGATCGAGCTCCCGCCACCGCACCGGATCGATGTCCCGAAACAAATGAAGGACCTCCGGATGCCAACACCACCAAAGGTTGCTGGCAATCGCCATGCACTTCTGGTAAACCAATTCCGGACCTTCTGCCGCAAGCTCCCCCGAAGCCCCGTTGCGGTTATGCTCATGCCCTAGAATATTCACACGCTCTCCTGCAAGTAGATGGAAGCAAGTAGATGGAAGATCGCTGTATCAAAGCTACAATCAACGCGATGGGTCGACCCACCGGGCTTAGCACAGTATGATCGAACTTATAAAAAAATCTGCGGCAAATGCCCAAGCCCGTTTCCAACGCCAGCTTCATTGCAAGAGTTTCCCAGAACCAAAGCATTTCCAAGCTAAACGACCTAACGATTGCAGCGAATAACCACATCTAATAAGGCCCGTTTCCATTTCCGCACCCCTTCTGACCCAACAGCTTGCCAATCTGCCAGATTTGGTTCCCCTCTTGGCCCTATTGCGATCCGCGCCGAAGTCCCTCTCGGAACGACTAGAAAAACTCATTGGTCTTTGCACTTATGAACAGTCTGTCGTATCCAATTCAGCCTTGCACCTGGCTTTTTATGGCGCGGTGGCCCATGCATCGCTGACCGATGCGTTCATCCTGACCCAGCGCAACGCGGCCCTGCGCCGCATAGAAACCTCAACCAATCCAATCGCTAGAGCGTTTCTTGCCGAGCACTCGAGCGGTCGGCATTGGATCTCGGTCGGGATCAGCCATCTGACGACCAGCCGACAACACCTTGGAACTCCCGCGGTCCTGGCCCGTCCCAACGCTTCAGGTTGGACGCTCGAAGGCACGGTTCCATGGGTCACCGCCGGATCCGACTCCAGAGCTCTGGTTGTCGGAGCCTCCGATGCGACAAATCCTGAAATTCAATCGCTGTTCTATCTTCCCACCAAGGATCCTCGGGTCCGTTGCGGACCTGGCATGGATCTGTTGGCCCTCAAGGATAGCTGCACCGATGAGGTCTTCCTCGACGGAGTTGGGGTTTCAGCCGATCAGCTTCTCCACGGTCCGGTCCGCCATGTGATGGCGGTTTCCCAAAGCGGTGGTGCTGGTGGGCTGCAGACCAGCGCACTGGCCTTAGGACTCGCTTCGCGCGCCATCGACCATATCCTCGAGCAGTCGGCCGGCCGATCCTCACTTGGTCGCTTTGCGGAAGACTTTAAACAGCGATGGGAAACGCTTAGCGGCAGGCTCTACCAAGCCGCAGAGGCTGGCCAGCGCATCGTCGATACCGCAGCGCTCCGTAAGGATTCCAACGACCTGGTCCTCCGGACCACCCAAGCCGCCTTGGCCATCGAAAAAGGAGCAGGATTCCTAGCGAGCTCTGAGGTGGCTCGTTGGGCCCAAGAAGCTTTATTCTTTTTGGTTTGGAGTTGCCCCCAACCGATTGCCGAAGCCCACCTGTGCGATTTGACCCAGTTCAACCCCCAACCCCTCAACTCCGATCCCCTCAACTCCCATTCCTCCGATGCGAATTAGGAATTCCGTACCAATATGGCGATGAAAGCTGAAATCATTTCCGTCGGCGATGAGCTGACCAGTGGCCAACGCTTGGACACCAACAGCCAAATCATCAGCCGTAGGCTCGGTGATCTGGGTATCGGTGTCGGACATCATACCACCGTCGGTGACGATCTGGCCGACAACATAGCGGCGTTTCGGATCGCAGCGAGTCGATCGGACATCGTGATCATCTCTGGGGGACTCGGTCCGACGGCCGATGATTTGACCCGAGAAGCGATGGCAGCGGCGTTCGGACATTCGCTCGAGTTTCGACCCGAAGCGATGGAGCATATCGAGAACTTGTTCAAGTCTCGCAGCAGGACGATGCCCGAACGGAATCGGGTCCAAGCCATGTTTCCACAGACCTCGCGCATCATTCCGAACCCCCACGGCACGGCTCCAGGTGTCGATCTTGAGGTGCTCGTCAAGGACCCTCAAAACCTCGATCACCCAAGCCGCCTATTCGCCCTGCCAGGGGTGCCTGCCGAGATGATTCAAATGCTAAGTCAGACGGTCGAACCCCGCCTGATCGAGGAACTTGGACTCGGCCAGCAGCGTTGCTTTTTTCACTCGATCAAACTCTTTGGAATCGGCGAGAGCGACGTCGAACAAGTGATTCCCGATTTGATCTCTCGCGAACGAATACCCCGTGTTGGGATCACGGTTTCCAAAGCCACCATCACGCTGCGCATCGCGGCCCTTGCGGCTTCCGAGGAAGCGTTTCAATCGTTCATCCAACCGACCGTCACGCAGATTCGTGAGGCCTTTGGCGAAGTGATCTTCGCAGAAGGAGAGTTGGAATTGCAGGATGTCATCCATGAACTTCTGGATCGCAAACAATGCACGCTGAGCGTCGTCGAAGTCGGCTCTGGATGCTGGGTAGGTCAAATGCTCAGCCAAGGGGTCGAACCGAGCAACCTTGAGGGACTCAAGCACCTGGCATGGCATCCGGAGCTGCCCCCTTTGTCGACTACCCGTAGCGATGCGAATCCTGGCGAATCAAACTCATGCCCATGGATCGATTTGGCCCTACAATCGCAACAACGCCACCAGACCGATTATGCGATGGCCGTCGGTGTCTACCCCCCGAACAGCTCGCTGGCGCGCGAATCTGCCTTGCCATCGACCGAATTGCAAGTTGCGATCATCGGCCCGGGCAAAAAAGCAACGCTGAAAACCAAATTGGTCAGTGGCCATCCGGAGCTGTTCTACCAAAGGTTAGCTAAGACTGCTCTCGATCTGCTGCGAAAGGAGCTGCTCGGTGAGTGAGGAAACTTCGAAATTCGAGTGGGTCAAAGTGGCCAAGATCGAGGACATTCCCAAGAACGAAGGGCGCGCCTTTCCGGTCGCTGATCGCATGATCGCGATCTTTGAGTCCGAGGGCAAATACCACGCCCTGGATGATTTCTGCCCGCACCAGGGGGCCTCGCTATCGGCTGGCTGGATCCACGATGGCTGTGTGGCTTGCCCTTGGCACGCTTGGCGCTTTGCGCTCAGCGATGGGACTTGGATGGACAACCCGAAGATCAAAACCGATCACTTTGAAGTTCAGGTTCGCGACGCAGAGATCTTCGTCGCTATCCCGATCCTGTAGCTGCTTAGTTACGCCTCCGCCGGGGCAAGCCCGACGGTAGGCGAATGAGGAATGCCTTCCGCCGGGACGAGCCCGACGGGAGGCTTTTCAGTCCATCAGAAAGACCAGCGCGATCGCTTTGCCTGTGCACAAGATGCCCGCGACGAGCACCCCGGTGATCACGTCGTTATCTCCGATCCGATAGATCGAGACATCATGGATTTGCGGCGAATCAAAGACGTCTTGGAGCCCTTGGGCAGCCCCTTCTGGATCGTCGTGATTTTCGGTCAATTGCGAAGCGGCAAGCGCCGTCGAGAAGTCTTGCAAATCCCGAAGCTCGTTGAGGATCGCTCCGGAGGTTTCCTTGGGCCGCAAGTACTGGAGTTTCCAGGGCTTGGTCCAATTCTCTTTACCGATCGACTCCCAAGCCGCACCTGCGAAATGCTGGTACTTGGATTTCGCGAAACCCTCGAGCTGCTCGGACTCGATGTCCGTATCGCTTAAAAAAACGGCAGCTCCAAGGGTTTTCTCAGACGGTTTGCCGAAAAGCTCTTCCAACCGCTCGACGGCTTTAGCCAAATCATCCGTTGGCATCGGCTAGTCTTTCCACTGAAATAGACATAGGGATTTTTGGGTTCGGATCACCACGTCCGATCCAGCCACGGCCACGTGCGCCCAAGCTTCGTCCTCGGTGATTTTCAGTTCTCCGAGCATCGTGTACTCGGCTGGATTGTGTGCGATTAAACGAATTTTGCCAGCTTGATCCAGCGCCAGGATCTTCTCCCCGTTGCTGACCATGCTCCAGTATTCACCGTAGGGGCGCGTGATCCAAGTCTCTTTACCTTCCTTTAGATCGATGCACGCAAACCGCTTGTTCCGCAGGTGCAAGTACAAGTAGTGATCGATGACCACCGGCGAGGACATGTATCCCTCGACCTTGTTCTCCCAACGCGCATTGGCTCCATCGGATTGGACGTCTAGGAGCAACGACCGTCCGCCGTAACTGCTGGTAAAGATCCCGTTGTCCCAGACCGTCGGGGTCAGAATGTTCATGCCTCGGAAAGAATCGACATTCTTGCTCCAGAGTTTCGAACCGCTTTCTAGATCTACCCCCGCCATGTAGGATCGGGTCTGGACGATCAATTGACGTTTGCCATCAAGGGTCGAAATGACCGGTGAGGAAAACGCGCCGCTGGACATCATATCTCCATTGTCCCCCAGTGCGGACCAAACGATCGAGCCGTCCTTTTTGTTGAGCTTATGCAACCCCTTACCCGCTTGGATGTACAAGAACTCGCCATCGATTAGCGGGGAACAGACCATCCCAAAATCAGGCACCTTGCCAAATTTCTCTGCGAAATCAACACGCCATTTCTCTTCTCCCGACTGGCAATCCATCGCGACGAGCACGTCACGGATTCCACCGACGTAAAGTGTTTCTCCGTCGGAGGCTGGGGTTGAACGAATCCAGCTCCCATTCCTCGCCGCAAAGAATGGGACCTTCATCGACCCTTCCCACTCCTTACTCCAACGTGTTTCTCCAGTGCGTCGATCGACGCACGTGACACGCTCTTTTTTGTCGGCCGACTCGGTGGTAAAGACCGAGTTGGTCGTCACGATCGGTCCGGAATAACTATCCCCGAACGGTACGGACCAAACCTGCTTGAAATTCGACTCCGTCAGGGTGCTTGGCCAAACCGCATCCTTGACCAGACTGTCGCGGGAATTGCCGCGCCAGGTCAGCCATTGCTGGTTGTCCTCGCCGTGGGCCCGACTATGGTGCAGAAATCCAGCTCCAAAAAAACCGGCGATCCCGGCCGCAACGATCGATCTTTGGAAGAAACGTCGGCTGGTTTTTACAGAGGCTGCTTGGGGCAACGATGAGTCGGACATAGAACACCTACTTTTGAATCAAAATCTAGTGAATAGCAAATCGCACACTTCCAATGCGAAAGATTTCTCATTGTAAAGATATGCCAACCCCCCCCATTTGGGTGTTCGATCGCATCGCTTCGGAGTTCGGAGTTCCGAGCGATGATTTCGCTGCTTATTGGTGTTCGTGCTTCGCATCGGATTTCGTCGTACTCGTACTCAGTCCGCCGCGGCGGACGGTACTCAGTGAAACGGTACTCGTACTCGACGGCTGTTTGAACTGCGGCGATGCCGAGCGTTGAGCGAAGCGACCAACCTCAAAGCTCAGCACATCGACTCCGAACGCATGCAACTCATAGTGCTCAACCCTCTATCGGGATATGAGCGGCCAGCTACTACCCCAGGGTAGCCACTGGGCTGTCGAGCCCACGAAACAGCTCCACATCATCACAGGTGCGCTCGGAGCCTACCACCGGACGAGTCCGGTGGTAGAACAGGCATCTCGAGAGCCAACCGATGTAGGCTTCTTCGGTACGTTTAGCGATGGATAAGCGATTCGGATTCCGCGTCCATAGGAGCCCAATATATCCTGGAAAAGCAAAATTCCACATAACCTAGAAAACACCATTTCAATATATCCTGGCCGCTAACCATGCGCAAACGCTGCGGCAAACACTTGCTCAGTAAGATTTTAGGATTGGGATCTGCTTGACTCCGCTCACGCCTTATATTAAATTTGGGTTTTGTTGGGTTATGGTAAACTCAATAGAATACATGTTCTGGCTCGCAGAGCCACGCGCACTCATCATAAGATCGCGGCCCCCGGGTGGCCTTGAGCCACCGGAGGCCAAGGTTCGCCAGCTAGCTGGCGGATCTCCACCGACCCCAATTTACGACCCTTGCCGCCTTGTGCGGAA
>JAPLNM010000041.1 GCA_026692845.1 Planctomycetota bacterium
CCGAGATGATGCGAGCGATATCACGTCGAATTTCGCGTTTTATTCCTGGGTCCGCGACAGCCTTCTAGCGAATAAGCCTTACGACCAGATGGTTCGAGAACTCTTGGCCGCAACCGGAACGGTTCTCTCGAATCCTCCAGTGGCTTGGTACAAACGGGTCAAGGATCCGAAGAATCAGCTTGAAGATGTCGCTCAATTATTTCTTGGCGTGCGCATGCAATGCGCTCAGTGCCACCATCATCCGTTCGAGCGTTGGAGTCAGGATGACTATTACAGCCTAGCAGCATTCTTTAGCCAAGTTGGTCGAAAACCGACTTCGACGCGCGGCGAAGACATGATCTTCCACAAGCGTGGCCTCGCAGGCGTCGCGAACGCCAAGACGGGGCAAATGCGCCGACCCGCGCCGCTGGGCGAATCGGTTTTGGAAATCCAGCCCGACCAAGACCCACGACTGAAGCTTGCCGATTGGATGGCCGACTCGAAGAATCCTTTCTTTGCCAAGGCGGTTGTGAATCGCTACTGGAAGCACTTTTTTCGCCGTGGCCTGATCGAGCCTGAGGACGACATTCGCGATTCGAACCCCGCCTCCAATCCGGAACTCTTGGCAGCGCTTGAAGCTCGTTTCATCGCCTCGGGATTCGACCTCAAGGATCTCGTCCGCACCTTGGTTCGCTCGACAAGCTATCAGCTCTCATCGGTCCCTAACCCACAGAACATCTCGGACCTGCAGAACTTCTCGCGCTACTACCCTCGCCGACTTTCGGCGGAGGTTTTGCTCGATGCGGTCGATGACTTTGCGATGACTCGCACCGATTTCCCAAACCTTCCACCAGGGACTCGCGCGATCGCCTTGCCAGACAACAGCTACAACAACGCTTCGCCGTTCCTGAAGGTCTTCGGACGTCCTGAGAACGAGAGTGTCTGCGAGTGCGAACGGATCCAAACCTCGAGCCTTGCACAGAGCTTGCACCTGATGAATGCAAACGACGTTAAGGGCAAGCTCGGCAGCGGCACCGGCCGAGCCGAATCGTTGGCCAAATCCGATAAGTCCCCCGAGCAACGCGTCGAAGAAATCTATGCTTCAGCTTTTTCTCGTAAACCGACTCCAGAAGAGCTAGCCACCGCCGTGGGCTACCTTGCCGAAGTTCGAAAGGATGCCAATGGCAATCCGATCGATCCTGGGAAATCGATGCGAGAGAACCTTCAAGATCTACTCTGGGCGATCATCAACTCGAAAGAGTTTTTGTTCAATCACTGATAAGGAATCCTGCGATGATCGCGATCGAAGTCCGCTACACGAAGTCCCTGAATTTGTTGCTTATCGGCTGCTTGGTAGCCCTGGGCAACGTAGGTGTCTCCAACGCGCAATCGGTTTGCCTGCCCTTGCCAAGGCTCCTATCGATCAGTCCGATGGGTGGCCAAATCGGCACTTCGTTCGATGCGACCATCGCCGCCGAACATATGGAAGAGCCAGGCCCATTGCTCTTCGAGAACCCTGGGATCCAAGCCGTAGCGAAGCTCGATGCACAGGGCAAACCCATCGCAAACCAGTACACCCTGTCGATCGCTCAAGATTGTCCGGCAGGGCTCTACGAGGCCCGATTGCTCGGTAGACTCGGGATCTCCTCGGCACGCATCTTCTCGGTCGGCAAACTTGCCGAAGTGGTCCAAAAGCCTGGCAATACTTCGTTGGCCAATGCGATCGAACTGACAGTCCCCTCGGTCTGCAATGCCGTCGTCAGCTCCCGCGCCGTGGACTTCTACGCTTTCGAGGCGGTCCAAGGCAAGCGCTACATCATCCAGTGCTCGGCTAGGGGGATCGACTCGAAGCTCGATCCGGTGGTCATCGTCGGTGATTCCCGAGGTACCGATCTGGTCGCGCAAAGGACCGGCGATACCCTCGATTTTTTGGCCAAGACCAACGGGAAACACACGATCAAAATCCATGAATTGACCTTCAAAGGGGGCCCCGGCTACTTCTACCGATTGAGCATCGAGGAGCTGCCGATCGATGCTCCCATGCCGATCTATCCGAGCACCCGCTCGGTCAGCGCCTTCTCCTGGCCACCGACTGGACTTGCACCGCAACCCTCCCTGGCCGAGCAAGAAGACGCACTCTCGCAGACGATCGCCCTACCTGCCGATATCTCCGGTCGCTTTTATCCCGCCGCCGATGTCGACACCTATGAGTTCGAGGCCAAGCAAGGCGAGACCTGGTGGATCGAGGTCGCTTCGGAACGCCTTGGAAGACCTACCGACCCGTCGTTGATCGTTCAAATGGAAAAGTCCGATCGGTCTGGATGGACCGATGTGGCCGAACACAACGACATCGCCAGTCCGATGAAGCCATCGAGCAACGGGTATGCTTACGATGGACCACCGTTTGACGGCGGATCGACGGATATTCTCGGGAAGCTGGAAATCAAAGAGTCCGGTCATTATCGGTTGGTTCTCTCCGACCTATTCGGTGGTACCAGGAAGGACCCCCGGAATGTTTATCGGCTCGTCGTTCGTCCCTCGCAACCCGACTTCTCCGTCGTGGCTTGGGGCCTGCACATGGAGCTGCGAAACGGGGACCGCAATGCCCTTTCCAAGCCGCTTGCACTACGGGCAGGAAGCACCGTCGCATTGGAGGTCGTCACCGTCCGACGCGATGGGTTCGACGGCGAAATCGGATTGACCGTAGAGGGGCTTCCGGCCGGAGTCACCGCCCAAGGGCTGCGGATCCCCGCTGGCAAGATGCGAGGCGTTCTGCTGCTCTCGGCGGCCCAGGATGCACCTCAAGGAATCTCCAATGCAGTGATTACCGCCACGGCCAAGATCGCTGATCAGACGATCTCGCATCCGATGCAAATGGCGCAAATGGTCTGGCCGATCCCTGACGCTTGGAGCGAAATACCTAGCCCAAGACTCGTCGCGGGGATCCCCGTTTCGGTGACCACCTCGGAGCTCGCTCCCATCACGATCGCTCCGGTCGATCGTCGTGTCTACGAAGCCAAGCTCGGCGAGGTCCTCAAGATACCCATGTCGCATACGCTTCGAAGCGAATTCTCCGGGGCGGTCCTGCAGCTAAAAACCATGGGCCCAGGTTTCGATGCGAACCCGCAATTCGATGTGTCGCTGACCGCATCGAATTCCGAAGCCATCATCAACCTAGGATCGATCAAACCCGCTCCAGGTGAATACACCATCGCCTTTTATGGATCGGCCGTCGCGAAATACCGATACAATCCGTTGGCGGTTTCCTTGACGGAAAACGAACTGAAAAAAGCTCAAGAAGAGCAACAAAAAGCGATCGATGTGCTGACGCAAAAGACCCAAGCCCTCGCGTCGATCGCCGCCGAGCAGAAGGCCGCCGCTGAAGCCGAACTGGCCGATGCGACAAAGATAAAACAAGAAGCCGACGCACTGGTGACGGCCGCCCAAGAGAAACTCAAACGGATCCATGAACAAGCCACCCCGCGAGACACCGCCGAGATTATTATCAGCGAGCCGGTGAACTTGCGGATCCTGGCCCCTTAAGCGTCCCTCAATTCAAGGTGAAGCAACCATGAACCATGACGACCGATTTTCGATCCTCGGTGCCAACCGCCGAAATTTTCTCACGATGGGACTCGGGGGGTTCGCTACCCTGAGCCTACCTGGACTCCTGCGACTCCAGTCGGCGATCGGTTCGGAGCAATCCGGAAAACCCCGCGAGCGCAGGTCGATCATCATGGTCTGGAAGCCAGGTGGATGCTCCCATATCGACACGTACGATCCCAAACCCGATGCGACCACCGAATACCGAGGGCCCTTTAGCACCATCGCCACCAAAGTGCCCGGCTTGCAATTCACCGAATTGCTCCCTCGGCAAGCTGCGATCGCAGACAAGTTCACCGTATTGCGTTCCATGCGACAGACCGCCCCGGGGCACCCGGCCGGCTCGATGCAAATGCTCTCTGGGGACCCCGACACGCGAGATAAACCCAAGCCGAAGTATCCCGATTGGATGACCGTGACGAACTATCTGCGTTCGCGCGAGGAGCCCCAGCGCGACAATCCGCTCCCTCGCTATGTCGGAATCAACCCACCGTTGGAATACAACGGACCGGCCTACCTGGGAGATATGTACTCGCCGTTTACCGTCTCGGGCGACCCGAGCAACCCGAACTTTACTGTTCCCAACATCGGGCTTTCCGATAGCTATGAGGTCCAACGCCTCGGACGTCGAAGCGACCTGCGGCAAAAACTCGATACCCTCACCAGGGCTTTCGACCGCGCCGGTGAACTCGGTGCACTCGATCAATTCGAGTCCCAAGCTATCTCGTTGCTCACGAGCCCGAAAACCAAGGAAGCTTTTGATCTGACCAAGGAAGACGACCGCACTCGCGATCGCTATGGGCGAAACGCTTGGGGCCAACAACTCCTGATGGCAAGACGGTTGGTCGAAGCCGGCGTCGAAATACTTACCACGAGCCTCAGCGGTCCTTTGTGCGGACGCGTTGGCAACTGGGACGATCACGCAGTCAATCACCACGTGTTCGATGCGCTGCGATTCCGAGCCGAGATCTACGACCAAGCCGTCGCAGCTCTGATCGAAGACATCTACGAGCGAGGACTCGACCAACGCGTCTTGGTCGTCGTGACCGGCGAGTTCGGCAGAACTCCCAAGATCGAATACTCTCCAAGCACCGGTGCGGGGAACGCAAGCGCCGCGGCCGGTACGATCCAGCCCGGTCGCGACCACTGGCCAAGAGCCTTTTCGAACATCTGGGCCGGCGGTGGGATTCGAACCGGACAAGTCATCGGGGCGACCGATAAGCGTGGGGAAGACCCCATCGAGAGAACGTGTTCGGCCGGCGATTTCCTTGCGACGATCTACCATCACTTGGGAATCGAAGCGCACACGACGTTTATCAAAGACTTCAACGGACGACCCACCCCGATCGTCGATCAAGGTCGACCGATCAAGGAACTCGTCAGCTAAAACGTTTGCCGCTTAACCAAACGATTCGGTTTGGCTACCCGTTCGGTATTAGTCGGTTCGGTACTATTTGGGGCGGTACTATTTGGGGCGGTACTATTTGGGGCGGTACAGTACATCGAATCCCTTCGGCGTCTGCACGAGCCTATACCCCAACACAAGAGCCTCTTGGCGAGTCCCGAGCGTCTCTTGAGGAGTCTGCTGGAATTCCTCGATCGGGTCCAAAACGATCAAGTCATAGCGCAGCAACGGAGATTCCAACTCCGGCGAAAGTTTTCGATAGTCCTCTCGACGCTGCCGGAATTGCCCCACGGTTTCCAAGTCTTGTGCACCTAGGAAGTGGCCAGCCAAACGCCCAGTCGCCAAAATCCGGCACTCGGAAAAAGGGGTCGCCTGATTATACCCAGTATTGCGAATGTTCATGATTTGACCGTGGAAGACTTGATTGTCCTTCGTGCCGATCGACCGGGTCGAATGCGAATGCGGTCCGTACGATCGCGATTTGACATCTGTGAGAGTATCGCAACTCCAAGGAAATTGGCCGACGAAAATGCTTAGGATCCAAGCCGTCGAAAAGACGCTTAACGAGGTTCGACCGGACGAACTTGGACTGGCGCTTTGGATCGCGCCGACAAACAGGATCGGCAGAATCACGCTGGCATATTGAAACGCTAGGCTCTGTGCGGGCATGTGTTCCCATAAGAGCAACACGAGCATCAACGGGGCTGCAGCCAGCAGTGACCAAGCAAACGGCCGCTTCGTGAAACAGACCGCAAAGGGAGCAAAGAGAAACGCTAGGAAAGCACCGTTCCGCTCGCGGAACAGCAACTCGAAAAAGACCGAGGGCTTGAGCACCGGCGATAAGAGAATCTCCCAAGCACTCTGGCCAAGACTTGCAAATCGACCGGTTTGAAACGTCGCTAGGCCACTCAGACGGTAGACCAAGAGAAAAGCGATCGTCGAGACCAGCCAGACGATCCCCCAAGCCAATGCGGAAAAACCCGGTGCGGTCGTTGGCTCGGCATCGAGATTCCCGCGTCGCGTTGGCCACCCGGTACGTATCGCCTGCATGGCTGCGTAGCAACCGATCGCTGCAATGGCCCCTTCCTCGAAACTCGCCGCCAAGATCGCAAGACCGATCGCCCAGAACCAACGCCGATGCTCTAGCATCCAATAAGCAGCCAACAGGGCGGGAATCGCGAAACTGATCGGATGCCAGCCGTAGGTGTACGCAAGATTCATTTGACCGATCGAAGGATATGCCAGCCAAGCAAGCGCCCAGCAGGTGGCACTCGAGGGGCTCGCACCCCGGTCCACCGCGATGCGATAAATCAGCAAGGAGCAACCACCTAGCGCGGCGGCTTGGAGCACAAAGACCATTTCAACGCTTGGCACGATGATCCACAGTGGAGCGACCAAGGCCAACCCAGGATTAAAGTGATCCCAATACGTCGGCAACACCGGGGTCTCCATTAGGAAACCTTGGCCTCGCGAGGTCCGGATCACACGCAAAAGGAAATGACCAAAGTCGTTGAATCCCAATTGGAATGCTTGAAACATGCTTTGGGATTGCCAGTACCACCAGATGCAACAGGCGACGGTCGCACATACCGTGACGAGCAAGGGGACCCGGATCGGCACAACTCGACGCGATAGCGTTTCGACGTTCCTCGCCGACGATCGGTCGGCCAGATAAACACCCAGACCGCTGAAGACGGCGTACAGGATCGGTTCCCACCAACCCACATGCATGGGCTCTCGGATCGGACCATGGGATAGCGAGCGAATCAAGGAGATCCCAAGCGGGATGCAAGCGGCCAGCAAGCAGAGCATGGTGCGCATTCCCCAGAGCGAACCGCGCGCGATGCCGGGTCTTATCTCGCTAACGTGCTCTCGCGTCGCGCGCTGTTTTCCAAGGCTAGCGTCCGATGGTTGATTCAACAGTGAAGTTTCCAAGGGACGCTTCGCCGCCGGGAGAAGTCCGAGACACCAAAGACCCCCTAGGCTCAAAGCCAGCGTTGTAAGCGCAGGGACTCCCACGGCGAGGACCTCGAGCCACACAGGGAGGTTCGAGTAAGCCGAGTAGTTGAAGACAAAGTACGTGCGAGTCGACAGCGCGGCTCCCGTGGCTAGCCAGAGCAAGCCTACGACGAGGTCAAGCCAACGGAGTATCGAAGACCGACCGGACGCCATCGGAGGGCTACGTCTTGGTGAAGACATCCGGAGCGAGCGTCCCGGTGCTGTCAGAGAAGGAAGCTTGTTCGATTCGCATCGAATGCAAGATGCTCAGGTACAAGTTGCTCATCCGATTTTCGCCGTGTCGCCAGTACGAACCGTGCTTGAGCCCAAGGTTCCGTCCTCCGGCGACCATGGTCGGTAAATTCTTTGGCCAGTGTGTCGTGCTAGCTCCACTGCCGTAGAGGATGATCGTATTGTCCAAAACACTGCCGTCGCGATCCTGGTAGCCGGTTAAACGATCCATGAAATAGGCGAGTTGCTCGCTCAGGAAGCGATCGTATTTGGCGAATTGCAGTTGCCCGTCTTTGTCGCCCGCGTGGGACAAGTTGTGATGCGTTCGGCTGAGTCCGAGCTTGAGCGGGAACGTATCGCTGATCCCCATGCCATCTTCGCGATTGAGCATGAACGCGACCGAACGCGTGATATCCGCATCGAATGCCAGCGCGATGAGGTCGAGCATGTTGCGGTAGTATTCGGCTGGCTCTGCTTCGGGGGTCGCATCGAGATTCAGTTTGCTGTAATCCTGCTCTTTAATGGGCTTATCGATCCATTTCTCAGAGGCGATCAGACGCGACTCGATCTCGTTGAGCGAGGCCAGGTACTGATCCATGCGATCTCGATCGGATCGACCGAGTTGCTGATTGAACGAATTGGCGCTGTCCAAGACCGCGTCGACGAGCTTGATCCGCGACTTGAGCCGTTGCCGCTGGTCCTCAAGCGAGGTCCGGTCGACACGAAACAATCGATCGAACACTCGCCTCGGATGGCTTTCGGCCGGTACCGGACGGCCTTGGGTGTCGTAGGAAATCGTTCCGGTCCTCGATAGGAACCCGACCCCGGCATCGATCGACAGAACCAACGACGGTTGGCGGCAATGCTGTTTGGTATTCTGGGCGATGACCTGATCGAGCCCAACGGAGTTGAACGCGCCGGGCTTTGGATTGTGCAGCGGAGCCCCCGTAAGCCACATATCGGAACAGACGTGCGGGTCGGCCTTGGTCCCGTTCTCGTGATGGAGCCCGCCGAAGAAACTGACTTGATCTGCAAAGGGCTTTAAAGGTTCGGTCGACTTGCCGAGTTCGAATTTTCCATCGACTTCTTTGGTGGGAAACCAGCTCCATTCGTCGATGCCATGCTCGGGCTTGGGAAGCGACATTCCGTTTGCCGTGTACATGGCGCAAAAACGCTTAGGCGTACTTTCGACGACCTCTTTTCCCATGGCTTCTAGGATTGGGAGTGCCAAGGCGGTTCCGGCCAGGCCCTTAAGGATGGATCGTCGATGCAATTTGGGTCGGTTCCAAGTCATGGTTCGTAAAACTATTTCTTGTCAAAAAGATCGCTATGGATAATCCATCGGAGAATATCGACCGCGCGATAACCCGATTTCTTGTGTTGCCCAAGATTCTCACGAAGCCAGAGAGTTTCATTGTAGGTCAATCCGCGCCCACATGCATAGATCGCTAAGTGCTTGGCGAAACTAAATGCCACTTGATCGATCCTGTCCTGGGCCAAATAGGTCCGAAAAGCGTGAAAATCCTCAAACGCTGAGCCATCGGCGAGCCTCGTTGCGCTATCGACTCGGTCCGTCCGTTCCCTTCCCGATGCATCGTACTGCTCGAAGGGCAAACCCCATGGGTCGATCCCCGAGTGGCACTGCGCACAGCCGCGAACATCGCGGTGGCGTTGCAGTTTCTGGCGCAGGGTCAACTCGGTTAGGTCCTCGAGCTTGGGGACATTCGGCGGTGGATCCTCCGGTGGCTCAGCGATGATCCTGCGGGCAAACCAAGCTCCCCGTTTGACCGGATTGGCCTCCCGACCGTCGGATAGACCGGCAAGCGGGGCGGCTTGGGTTAGCACTCCGCCGAGGCGAGTTCGACCATGCACCAGCGGCGCAAACGCAAACCCGCTTTCGGTCTGGTCTCCGAGCCCGTAATAATTCGCTACCACCTCGTTGGCCACGAGATAATCGGATTGGATCAAGTCGATTGCTGGTGCGTTGGTCTTGATCATGTGTTTAAAGAATTCGATCGGCTCACGCCGCAAGTGCTTTCGTGCATCCCTGGTCAAGTGTGGGTAACGTTTGGCATCGATTTCGACGACATCAAATTTATCCAGGCTCAACCATTCGGAGACAAAGCTCTCGGCGAAAGATTCGCAGCGCGGATCGGTGAGCAACCGATCGATCTGATGGTCCAAGCCCGCACGCAGTTGTGTTTGCCCGGCCAATCCAAGAAGCTCCGGATCGGGGGGGGCATTCCAGAGGAAATAGGAAAGCTTGGAAGCAAGCTCCCATTCATCGAGAGGTTCGGCTTGAGGATCTTGGCTCCTCTCGGTGATGTACAAAAACTGAGGGGAGGTCAACACGACCAAAAGCGTTTCCTGAATGCTCTTGGCCATCGATCGACCTGCGCGCAACTCCGATTCGAGGATCGTACCGAGTTCGCGTTGCTCGATCGAACTGATTGGACGTCGAAAGGCTTTGGCTGCAAAGCGTTCGACAATTCCCCTGGCATATTTCCGATCAGTCGGATCAGTCGGATCGGTCGGATCGGTCGGATCGGTCGGATCAGCTGGTTCCGAGAAGATCTGTCGGTAGGATTCCGGTGGCCAGGTGTCGTAGTAGGGGCCCTCGAATTCCACGCGGTGGACGAGCATCCGTGGGGTTTCTCGACCGTCGGTATACTCGTGACGGATTCCTATCTCGCGGATTCCTGCCAGATAATTGACGTTGTTGGCTTCGACGTCGGGGGTGGGAAAGTTGGCGATATCGCCTTCGAAGACATACACATTGGGAGTTTTGCTAGCGACGATTTGGGGTAGGCCAACTTGGGATAGGGTGCTGCCGCAATCGCGTCGCAGTCCGATGTGGACGCCGAGTTTCGGATTCCGTGTTTCGAAGCGTTCGTAAAGCGCGGCCCACTGCTTTGCGATCGAGTCTGTGTTGGGATTCAAAAGATGAAACTCGACGCGCTCGATCGGTACCGGACCGGCATAGGACAATCCGAGTTGCCAATCCCCTTTTTGCAATCGAACCAATCCGAAGGCGGGTTGCTTGAGCAGGGCGGTGGTTTGAATGTTCCTCGGTACCGGTTCGGTCTGCGACGAAGGTTTCGAAAGGCTCAATTTCAATTCATGATCTTTGTTGGGTGACTCCGAAGGCTGTTGGGTCGTGATCTGGATCTGATAGATCCCGTCCTGGGGGATCGAAACGGTGCGAGGGGCCGATGGGTCGGGCCATTCTTTTTCGATCAGGGAGCTAGTGGGCGACTCCTCGGGCTTCCAAATGGGGATCGAGGGATCGATCAGGAGCAGATCGTCGATTTTCGAGGCCGTGATACGGACTTGGAATTTACCTTTCTCGGGTAGTTCGCGCAGCGAGACTTTGAAATTCGCTTGGGGCCCGTAGGTGCTCGATTCTCCGAAGATTTCCGGGCTAGGAATTGCCGGTCGGAGTGCCAGCCCATTTGGGAAGACTTCGTAGGCCTTTCCTTTAGGGTAGCCTTCGTTGCCCCGCATGCAGGCGAAGACAGCGTGCTCGATCCCGTCGAAGTCCCGCCAGGCGCGAACCGTATCGTTCCCTTGGTAGCCTTCGATAAAATGAAATTTTCGCTGCATGCGAAAGGGTTCGAAGGGGAAGGGTTTTGCTAGATCCGGTTCGGTCACCAAAAAATCGGCGTTGGCCAGCAGATGGTTATTAGCCCCGAGGACCAGCGATTCGGAGGAAGGACTCGGGTGGATCGATTTGCCTAGGTCCATGCGAAAAAAATGGATTTTCGGCAGAAGCTTCGGGTCGACCCAGGCCGACTCGAGGGCCTCTTCGGCGATCTTGAAATAGGCCTCGAGCTGCAGTGGGTTCATCGCCAGCGTGGAGGCTTGGTTGGTAAACCCGTCCCGGGAGACTGCGTCGGGCGGTAGGGTGGTTGTCAGATTGCGTTCGATCCCCAGTAGGGACTTGAGCGACCGGTCGTATTGTTGGACCGTCAATCGGCGCATCGAACCGTTGCGGGGAGTGGGCCTTGTTTTTGCCAAGTGCAAGGATTTATCGAGCCATTGGACGAATTCCAGACGCTCCTGGGCCGTTGGTTGGGGTTCCTCCTCGGGTGGCATCTTGCCTGCGTGGACTTGATCCCGAATCGATTCCCAGAGCCTCAGGGACTCCTCGGGAAGCGATGCGTCGAGCTGATCGACTCGGACACCCGATTCGCGATTTTCCTCGTTATGGCAACCTGAGCAGTTTTTGCTGATCCAAGGGCCGATCCGTTGTTCAAAGGCGCTGGCCAGGGCCACCGGGGTGTCCTCCCCAACGGTCACTTGGGCCAGGGCAAGACCCAGGCTCAGACTCCAGAAAGATAGACAGGCAAGGATCGTATCGCCGAGGGCCTTACGCTGCGATCGGATGCGAGGCGTTGGCCCGGATGCAAGATAACCGGATGCAAGATAACCGGAAGCGAAAAATCGAGGGGACAGCATTGGGCTAAAACGCAGAGGGCAAGGTGGGTGGGGTGTCAGACGGAGGGGATGCCGAACCGATTTTTCGGGTCGCGCCGTTTGTATAGTCAGAAAATCGACTCGGGGAGAATGTATTTTACTAGAAATTTTGTGGTTAGGCTCAAGCTTCCTAAAAGCGATGCATATTCTTTTGACCGCTTGTTCACTTGGCCAATGGCTTACAGCATCATGAAAACTAAATTTGCACGAATTGCCCTGATTCTCGTTCTTCCCTCGCTCAGCGGATGCGGCATGTGCAGGAGCGTCGAGCAATGGAAGTGCGACAATTGGGGGATGTGTCATTTTGCACCGAACCGACCGGGAGTGTATTCGCCAACCTCAGTGCAACCGAGCTACGGTGCACCGATGGGCTACGGTGCACCGATGGGCTACGGTGCACCGACGAGCACCGCGGTTGGACCGACGGTCGGCTCGGTACCGCCTGGCGCTCCAATGATGATGCCAGCTGCAAATCCTGCTGGGATGTCAACCGGTGGTCCGGGGAATCCCAACTGCAAAGACTGCAATCGCTAGATATTATTTTTGCAGCGGTAGCAAGGCCTCTGCAAAGGCCTTGCCCATTTGAGCGAAGATCTTTGCACTACCCCAATAGTGGTAGCCCCCATTGGAAGCTCCTTTGAGGATCTCTCTGTCTTCGGTCGAAAGGACTTCCTCTAAGGCGAGATCAAGCTTCTCCTTGTCGGCTTTGGTGATCCCCTCTATCTGCGCATCGATCGCGCCATAATGCTCCGGCAAGTTGAGGTCATATTGGTCGTTGGCATAGACCGCCAATACGTTGGTCCCCTTCTTCAAGTATTTGATCTGTTCCTCCTCAAGGACGATGGAACGGTACCGAGGATTGTCTGCCCACCAGATGTAAGTGTGAATTTTTTGACCGTTCAAATAAACGTGGAATCCTTGTCGAGCCAAAATCGAGATGCGATACGAATCGTAGTTGAGCTCTTCGACATCAAAAGTGGTTCGCATCAGCAGGAATTCGCCAGTACCCCATGCCGAGGGGAATTTGTCCAATTGGATTCCACTGTGTTTCCAGGTCCCCTTTCCGACAGGGGCCTTGCCCGCCGTCCATTGGCTGTCATCGAAGTCGGGCATGTACCAATTCTCCGTCCCAGCCGGTAACGTGATGTCACGGAATCGTCTGCCGTCATATTTTTCTAGCTTGTCCTTGTTCTGCGTGGGGTCGATCGTCATGAACCGCCATGTTCGTTGCTCAGGGAGCGGTTTTCCAATGGGCTTCCAGTAGTTCTCCCATTTCCACTCTTTGTTCAAATCGCCATCTGCTTTCAGGGCGTGAGCTGTGCTGACGAGATTGTCGTACTCGCCTTGCTTGGGTTGTGCGGCGGCGATGTCATAATCCCAGAAGGGGGCCGTATCAACGGCAATGACATTGCCCTTGAACTCGGGCATGTCGGCTGGCGCAGCCATGGCCTTGCGAAAATTCACGTTTCTCTCTCCATCGACTCCCAGCACACCGATCACGAAGGGCATCTTTGGGGCTGATAGATCTTTGCGCACATCGCGAATGAAGTGTGACAGCAAACGGGAGTATTCCTCATAGTTCCCATCAGGATAGGTCTGGCCATCGACCAGGTCGTTAAAACCTTGAAGCCAGACAAAGCCGGCCAGTTCAAAGCCAACCTTCTGGTCATATTCTGGACAGACCCGCTTGGGATCCGCCAATACCCTTTGAACATGTTCGATCATCATTCGATAAAAAACACCCGAAGCGGCATCTTTGTCCTCTTGCCATTTTTTCCGGTCCTCCATCTTGGGAATCCCATGGGCGCCTTGGGGATGTTTATCCCACCGATCCTGAACCTCCTTGGGCAGCTTGTACTGCCCAGCGCTGGGTGGACGAAATTCGGTATTGAGTGACCTGCCGCCCCAGGCGGTCTTGATGATAAGAATAGGCTCTTTGAGCTCTTTCTCCATATAGATTCCGAAGGTGAACTCGGGGCCAATCTTTCTACCGATCTTCGTAGGTTGATTTCCCCGCTCGCCAAAACCGGCGGTCAACTTGCCCAACCCCTCACCATTGGCGCTGCCATCGTAAGGGCCGGTCAAGTAGGACATCCAGACCTTGTCGCACACTCGTGGTGTTCCGTCAGGATTGCGCATCTCTTTGAGCAACGGTGCCGTCAGCGGATCTCTACCGATGTAATCAAAAGTTCTGATCTCCGCATGACCTTCCATGTTGGACTGGCCCGCAAGGATGAAGACCTTCAGCGGCTTGGTTTCCGCGCTGGCAATGGAGACGCCGACCGCAAGAAAACCGGCGACGAGTGCGGTGAGTATTTGAGTTCGCATTGCATGAGTCCTTTGATTTTTGGCTCTTCCGCAGAATTTGCGGGTAAGAGGCCATCGTAACTATAAGGGGCCAGCGTTTGGGGATCTCGCTTCGCCCAGATAACAGGCCTTAGGGATCCCCCCGGGTTTTTCAGGAGTTGGAAATCTTATCGATCATGCATGGTACTCGCAACGACCCTGTGAGCCGCTGGGCGCAAGCCGCGGGCGATGGCTATCGGCCCCGCACCGAATCGATTGTGCTGCAGAGCCGCAATCGCTAACCTGCTGTGAGCCGCTGGGCGCAAGCCGCGGGCGATGGCTATCGGCCCCGCACCGACCCAATCGTGCTATATCGCCGGAATTCGTTACCTGCTCGGGCCCAAACGCAGCGTTGTAGGGGGCTTGGTTAAATCGCCCAACCGCTTGCGCTGGTTGGCTCACGGGGAACTGCCCAACCGCTTGCGCTGGTTGGCTCACGGGGAACTGCCCAACCGCTTGCGCTGGTTGGCTCACGGGGAACTGCCCAACCGCTTGCGCTCGTTGGCTCACGGGGAACTGCCCAACCGCTTGCGCTCGTTGGCTCACGGGGAACTGCCCAACCGCTTGCGCTGGTTGGCTCACGGGGTTGCTGACCTGCTGTCCCAACCGCTGTGGATTGATATCTCCATGTTGCAGATTTGGGATAGGTCTAGATTTGGCATCCTTCGTACATTCTAATCATGCGCTCGCTCTGCGCGGGTAACGCTTCTCTGGCAAGTTGTTTGGTTTACGGTAACGTCGGAATGCGTGATGCAACAGCGGTTTCACTTTTACTATGGCTGGATCAATGTGGTCGTGGCCGCTTGGACTATGGTAGCCACACTACCCGGCCGGACTCACGGCCTTGGGCTGATCACCAAGCCACTGCTAGCAGACTTGGAGCTCAGCGAATCGGCCTTCGCACAGATCAATCTATGGAGCTGCCTGCTCGGTGCGTTATTCGCACTACCGATGGGTTGGTTGATCGATCGCGTTGGCGTACGATTGGCAGGAACCGCCGTGGTCGGATTGCTCTCGGCAAGTGTCTTCCAATTGCCAAAAGTCGATGACGGAAATGAGCTCTTCCTGTGCTTAACGCTCATCCGAGGGTTCGGGCAAAGCGCCCTGTCGGTCGTTAGCATCGCAATGATCAGCAAGTGGTTTCGGCGGGGCCTAGCTCCGGCGATGGGGGTATACGCCGTGCTCCTAACCTTCGGGTTCGTCTTCTCCGTGCTGGGAATGGGCTGGGCCATCGATCGTTATGGCTGGCGTCAAGCATGGCAACTTTTAGGCTACGGGTTACTGTTCTTAACGCCTGCCGTTTGGTTGCTCGTGCGCAGTACTCCGGAGGAGCTCGGCGTAGCGCCGGATCCTGAACCCAAGCAGACGCATCGACGCAGCAAAAGCGATCCTGGCCTCGCTGACTTTACGCTGCTACAAGCCTTGCTCACCCCGGCATTTTGGATTATTGCCTTGGCAACATCCGCATTCAACCTGGTCTGGTCGAGTATCACCCTGTTTAACGAGCCAATTCTAAATGAACTCGGTTTCGATCAGAAAGCCGCCGTCGAAATGATGGCTTACCTCACCGGTCTTGGGCTTATCAGCAATCTGATAGCAGGCAAGCTCGCTACACGAAAGCGGATTGGAATACTACTTGGCGTTGCCCTATTGGCGCTGTCTTTTGCTCTGGTTTGGTTTCCCTCGATTCGCTCGCCAATTCAATTGCGTTTGTACGGAGCTGTCATGGGTTTCGTCGGAGGGATTGTCACTGTGGTGCACTTTTCGGTCTGGGGGCAGTTTTTCGGTAGAGCCGAAATCGGACGGATTCAAGGCGTTGCTCAAGTTCTAACCGTACTTGCATCTGCGATCGGCCCAACTTGCGTCGCATGGTTCGCCGATCAGCACCATTCGCATTTGCCAGCCTACTACGGATTCGCACTGTTAACATTTTTTGCGTCCATGCTCTCGTTCCTTATGCCACTTCCCATTCTTTCGACGCAAAGCCCCTCGACGCTACGATGATATGGGAAAATGCACTCATAGCATGGTCGATTCGACTATCGATGCTGCTGTTCGTTATCGTTGTCGCTTGGCGAATCGTCGGCCTCAAGACCGTCGCAAAGAACACCGTTGCTAGGACTCTCTGGACCTGCGGTTTTATGCTATTCGTCGTGCATGTCTTGGCTTCATTTCACTTGGTGCACGGATGGAGCCACAACGCAGCCTACCAAGCTACCGCCAGACAAACCCTTGAGTTGCTTGGGTTTGAGTTCGGTGCTGGAGTTTACTTCAATTATCTGTTCCTAGCTGCTTGGGCGCTGGATGTCCTCGATGCGTGGACGCATTTTTCCGCAGGACGATGGATGGTTCAATGGCTACTTCGCTTTGGATTGATCTACATGATCTTCATCGCATTCCATGGAGTCGTCGTATTCAAGTCTGGATGGCTTCGAGTCGTGGGGCTTGTGGTCTCAGCAATGCTTGTCGCTGCATCTGTAATCAAACGTGCACGTCTCAAGAAAAAAATTTAGTTCAGCGGATTTCATGGTTAAAATCCAAGGGGAAACTGGCATCGGTGGACAACTTACCGGAGTGCTTGCGCACTTCCGCTAACACGAGTTCAAAGCCCTTGGGCTTGAAGCGTGACAAAACCGGGGGACAGTCCCCAAGTTTTTAGCGGAACGGCGCAAGCCGTCCGGTGACGAGACATTGGGATATCGTACGCTTTAGACAGCTCATGTCGCCTGGTACATTTTCCTGGAATTTCTTTCTATGCCCGTGCGATCCTCACTGTTCCATTGCCGCCTCGACGTTAAGATCCACGCATCGTGACTTCCGAAAATTCAGGCTACAGTTTCCGACATGTTCTTGGGTCATCCGCAGCGGGCCAGACGACCCTTACGTATTTGGTCGAAAACTTTGGCCATTCGACCCAAGACCAGTGGCTTGAGAGGATTCAAGCACAAGAGATTCGAGTTGATGCGTCCATCGCAACGGGGCATGAACGGCTCAAGCCAGGAGGAATCTTGATCTGGGACCGCCCAGGTTGGGTGGAAGAAGATGTCCCCATCGACTATCAAATTCTCTATCGCGACGAGGTTTTGTTAGCGGTTCATAAACCGAGCGGTCTACCAACCCTCCCGGGTGCGGGTTTTTTTCAAAACACATTGCTCACCCAAGTGCAACTTGCGCATCCGACGGCCATTCCCCTTCATCGACTCGGTCGAGCCACTTCGGGGATCGTGTTGTTTGCCTATGATCGCAAGACTTCGGCGGCAATGTCTAAGCGTTGGGGGGCGGTGCAGAAAGAATACCGTACGCTAGTTGAGGGGATCGCGAATTTCGAATCGATCTGTATACGAACACCGATCGGCTTGATTCCCCATCCGCGACTTGGGGAAATCTTTGGTGCCTCGTGGGCTGGAAAAGCGTCGCGCAGCGTGGTCCGTGTTTTGCAACGCAAAGCGTCCGCAACGGTGTGTTCGGTACAAATCATGACGGGACGGCCGCACCAAATCCGAATCCACCTTGCATCGATTGGCCATCCTCTTTTGGGGGATCCGGTGTATGGATCTGGAGGGGGAATCGTCCATGACCCTGGCCTACCGGGTGATGCAGGATACAACTTGCATGCCCATCGTATAGCATTTCAGCATCCGACGTTTGGATTGCCAATATCGATCGAAGCTCCAGTCCCTGAATGTTTGAGAATCTAGCGTAGGAGCCCTAAAAATACCGCCTAAATCAACATTCGAGATCGCAAATGTCACACCTACATCCTACGAAGGTCAAACGCGTTGGGCTTCCTATCGCGTTTCAACAGATCAAGTTCGAAGATATCGGTTGCGATATCAAAAGAGGACTCCCCTTGGCCCTGACCGTTACTTGCCAACATCATGTTCACATAGTTGATCGCTACTAGCGCATCCAACGGATTAAGAAAGCCGTCGTTATTGACATCAATAAACGGACGTGGAGACAACCCACTGGTACTCAATTTGCCTCCACCGTGTCGATTGATCGTATTGATTACGATCATCACATCGACACCGTTGATCCGCCCATCGTTGTTGGTATCAAAGGCATTCGACGGGTTAGTCCAAGCCGACGTTTCAAAGAGAAATGAAAAGTTGGTTCGAGGATTTGAATTGGATACATCACCGACAACGACTATCCGCGTGGGATCGCCAAGTAACTGAACCGATTCTGCATCGGGGCTGGCGGTGATTTCGTAATAGCCTGTCGGAAGGTTTGGGAAACTGAATCCACCGAGAGCATCGGTCGATACGACCATGGAATGTCCGGTATCGATTTGTGTTATAGAAAATGTGCTGTCCTTGTGGCCATATACGATCGCATAAGCGATGTTTTCCGATGCCTCGAGTGCGACGACTGTGTCGGAGTTTGAGTCGAGTTTTCCCGATTCGGCTCGAGCAATGATTGTTCCATTGGACCGAAAGGCATCGATGCGTACCATTGCGTCGGTTGTCACTCCGCGCGTAGCGACGTCGATACGCCGGGTGCCGTTTGGAAAGGCTAGTTTCAGCTTGGTCTCGGTCCCCTTGAAGGCCGGCGGAGCGATCGGTGTTGCCAAGTGGTAAGGATGAAAAACGGCTCTACCTGAGTCAGGGTCGACCTGTACCCCAACTCTACCATCAGCATCCGTTCCATCCGAGCTGATGCTGACGCCGTTTACCAGTGTTGTGATCGGCCCTAAAGCGAGCAGACTTGCACGAATCGTCGATTTCTCTCCGGAAGGAACTTGGGAGAACGAACGGATGGTAACCGTTTGGCCGGAGAGCCCGCTTTCAAGCTCGCCCCATTGGCCATCGCGATTCAAATCATTCCATGCGAAACCTTGAATCCCTCCGTTTCCCGTACGGCTTATCGCGGGACTGACCGTTGCGCTGAAAATTTGACTACTGATCCCTAGATCGCTAACCGCTCTAAAATCGATCACTTTCCCTTCATGCACGGGATCGATCGCGAGCTCTAGATCAATCGAGACCGTCGCGGAATTCGGGAACAAGCGGGGTATCCAATCGCCACCATCAATCCGAGTTTCCAAGCGAGCTATTTTATCGATCGAAATGCTGGATTGATTTCCCGAAGAGTTTAGGTTCGGAAGAGTTCCAACTCGGGTTATTCCACTCCAGCGAAACTGACCCGAAAACGCATCATATTGCGCGGTAGCATCAAGGGTCACGGGTAGATCCAGAACATCGAATATTCCGTCCTGGTCGCTGTCTTTCCAGCCCACCATCGCCAGTGTTGATTCAGGGCTGTTTCGGGTCAAGAAGGCTCTTTGAAGCGGCACCCCATCAGCCATAATACTGTCGCGTTGAATAAACGATGTGTTTGGATTTGCGACTAGAGCGTTGGTGTTTTGGGTGTTGTAGTAACCTCGACGTCGATAATAGCTAGCTCCATCAGAGTATTCATCCAACGCCCAAAACAGGTGGCCGGTTTCATGAGCATAGGTCGATGCAGGACTGGTGGACGGTACGACCTGGAACAAACCGCCGGCAAACGAAAATGCGCTGTTATGACTTCCACCGCTTTCGAACTGACCATCGGAATCATTTTGCGAATTGACAACAAAAATCGTAAACGCCCAGTCTGTTTTGTGTTTGAGTCGCTGAGAGTGGTTGAATGCTTTCATGTTCTCATCGAGCAAAGAGCGACTCCCGAAACCTTGGGCATCGAGAAAGCCGTCTACCCAGAGGCTAAAGTCGTCTGAACGCCTCGATATGGGTTCATAGTCTGTTGAAAACGCCGAATCGATGAATTTTCGATCAATCAAAAACTCCAATCGATGCTTGCTTGTGATTTGTGCGAGTGACTGTTTCCACCAATCCAAACCGTCCTGAATTCGCTGCACAACCTCTTGGCGGTGCGCATCGGTCCAATTTTCAGTGCTTCTTTCGGCTAAACCATTGCTCTCGAGCAAAACGACGGTCACCGCGACACTACCGAGCATGTATTCGGCGGTGTCCTCTTGGAATTGGCCATCGGTGAGTGCGGTCAATAGCTTTCGAGATTCTAGTTGTTCGACCCACAAATTCCTGGACTTCATCGTTACCTCTTATCCAACTGCTATTCCGACCCTCTAAGAAGCGGATTCAATCTTTATAAATATCAGACGCTATTTTGCGGAAAAGAAAAAGGTGGCACCCTTGGGTACCACCTTGTCAAAAGACTAACTCAAGGAGGAGAAATACGATCGATTACGATTTGTTTTTCTGCAGCCTTTTCCTTGATTTCCACGCGGCTGCTCCGACACCGATCGCCGCAAGCAACATCGAGCTCGGTTCGGGCACCGCAGTGATCGAGTAGGACAGTGGACCTGAAGCACTGCTACTGATTGAATTAAACCCGTTGTCGATCGCGGCGAGTTCCGAAAGTCTCATCGAGTAGCTGCCGACGGTGGACCCGACGGTCGTCATGACAACCCTCGCGAGCAATGAATCCGATGTGCCAAGGGTGAGAGTCTGATTGGCAATTGTCGAATAGAGAACTTCACCTCGGGGACCGTTATCGAAAGTTCCCTTAATGAATTCTTGGGGGTTGCTCGAATCGGGCATCAGCACGTTAACTCCAGACGCGAACAAGCCACCCGTTCCGTCCAACTTGCTTGCCTCGTCAGCAGAATTTGTGGGTCCGAATTGGCTCGGGTAAGTCGCCAAGCTGATGATATAGTGCGGTAGAAATGGTTTCTACCTCCTTAAATCCGTACGATTTTCTCACGGTCAATTTCGCTTTGTTGTTGAATCCC
>JAPLNM010000042.1 GCA_026692845.1 Planctomycetota bacterium
CGATGCGAGGGATTTGCTGACCTGCGAGCGCACGATTCTCAACGTCATCTGTCGACTCAGCGGGGTCGCTTCGCTGACCCATCGGTATGTCCAAGCCGTCGCGGGGAGCTCGGCACGGGTCTACGACACTCGCAAGACCACGCCAGGCTGGCGTCGTTTGGAGAAGTACGCGGTTCGGTGCGGAGGTGGCCACAACCACCGACTTGGACTCTACGATGGGATCTTGATCAAAGACAATCATCTTGCCTGCAGGGCTGCTGCCAGTGGGGAGCTATTGGATCCTGGCCAAGCCGTCGCGCTTGCCAAAGCGTTCCTAGCGGCCGGCTCGGTAAAATTCGTCCACCCGCCGATGATTGAAATTGAGATCGACCGAATCGGTCAGTTGGCGTCGGCTCTTGCGGCCGGCCCGAATATCGTCCTGCTGGACAACATGGGATGCGAACTGCTCCGCGAAGCGGTCGCGATTCGAGATCGGCTCGCACCCGAGGTCGAGCTCGAAGCCTCCGGGGGAGTGAATCTCTCGACCATAGGTGGGATTGCCGCTACGGGGGTCAACCGCATCAGCGTCGGGGCCTTGACCCATTCGGCACCGGTCCACGACATCGGTTTGGATTGGAAGATCGGCTAGTCAGACGCGAGCCTCAAATTTTTAAAGAACCCAGGAATAGCATCCATGAACAATCATCGTTTCGACCCCAAGAAGTTTCGCGTCAAGGAAGCAGATCCATTGCGATTGTCCAAGATCGCCACGAAGGCCGGCGAGGAACTCGACGGCAAGACCCAAGGGCTCGACGCCCTGGAAAATGATCTCGCGCAACTCCGAGAGGCACAAGAACGCCTCTTTGCAAGCGGCCAGCGTTCCCTGCTGGTGATCTTGCAGGGGATGGATACTTCGGGCAAAGACGGAATCATTCGGCATGTTTTTCGGGGGTTGAATCCCCAAGGATGCCGCGTGATCGGTTTCCGAGCGCCCAACAGCGAGGAAATCAGCCACCATTTCCTTTGGAGACCCATGCGATTCTTGCCTCCAAAAGGTCTTGTGTCGATTTTCAACCGCTCCTACTACGAAGAAGTCCTCGTCGTACGCGTGCACCCGAACTTTCTCGACGCGCAGAACTTGATGCCCTACAAGAAGCTTTCGGAACTATGGAAGCGACGGTTCGAAGAGATCCGTATGTTCGAACGGACGCTTGTCGAAAGCGGAACGAGCGTCCTGAAGTTCTATCTTCACATCTCCCGAGACGAGCAGCGCAGACGCCTCCTCGAACGTCTTGAAACCCCCGATAAGCATTGGAAGTTCAATGCAGGGGACTTGCAAGAACGCAAACTCTGGAAGGAATACCAAGAAGCCTTTGAGGAAGCGCTCCCTGCGACTTCGACCAAGCAAACACCTTGGTATGTCATTCCCGCCGACGACAAATGGTACGCCAGGGCCGCCGTCGCGGACTTGATCGCGGGTCATCTGGACAACCTGGATCTGGAGTACCCGAAGGTCAGCCCCGAAGAGCTGTCCAAATACTCTAGCTACATCGAAGAGCTAAAGAAGGAGTAGCAACCGATGATCGAATTTGTGCGTGAGCCAATCGACTTGAACCGAGTCTCAAACTTCTGCAGCATGGATCGCGTCGGCGCGATTTCTGTCTTCGTCGGCATCACACGTCGATTTACCGGCGTTGTCGAAACCGAAAGCCTCGAATACGACGCTTATGAATCGATGGCCGTTCTTAAAATGATCGAGTTGACGGCGATCGCAAGTCAGCAATATCGAATCGAACGCGTCGCCTTTGTCCATCGCTTAGGAAAAGTTCCCGTCGGCGAAACGAGCATGGTCGTCGCTGTCGGTTCGGCCCATCGAGCCCAGGCGATCGATGCTTGCGCGTGGCTCGTCGAGCGCATCAAGGCCGACGTTCCGATTTGGAAGAAGGAGCAATACCCCCAAGGTTCTTCCCAATGGATCCATCCAGAGTAGCTCGATCGTGCATCGCATCGGATTTCGTCGTACTCGTAATCAGTGAAACGGTACTCGTACTCGATGGTTGTTTGAACTGCTGCGATGCCGATCGTTGATCGAGGCGGTTCGCGGTAACTTGCGGACCAATGGGCTCAGGAAGGTTCGTCCTTGGCTTTCTTCCTGGCGAGGCGATGATGCTTTTCCGGGCGTGTGTGCACTCCCCAACGCAACGCTTCGTCTTGTTCATAGCGTTTGTTGAGCGTCAATGCCGTCAGAGCCTTCGACAGTTCGAAGCCCAGGTAGAACGCGTGCGATGGGTCCACGTTGCGCGATTCGGGGAGCTTGAGCAACTCCTGCATGATTTCGAACGGATCGGTACCCTGGAGATGGACATTGGCGCTCATGAGGTGGATGTTCTGGCCATCGATTGCGATCCGGTAGTTGTTGTCTTTGATTTGCTCGGCCAAAGCACTCAGGGTCGATTGGCTCGGATGGATACTGCTTGTGTCGCGAAGCATCACCAAACGCTCTTCAAGATGTTTCGGTGGAACCCGATGCCGCACGGCGTATTCGACCAAGCGTCGAGCGAGGTCGCATTCCTTGACGCTCGACTGAGCCCATGCGATGACTTGGGTGGTCAAGACGCTGTGGATTTCCAGTTCGGCGCAGAAGCCCAAGAGCAAGGTATTGATCGCCGCAGAATCCGCATCGGTCAGTTCGGTGATGTTTCCAATCCCCATCATGATCGCTGCGTCGGGGAAGAGGGCTCGGGTTTGTAGGTATCTGCCTAGCGAGTTGGCAAACCCACAGCCGATCGGTTCGAGGATCGGGTCCAATCGAAAAGGGATCCGATGCTCCGAGAGGAACTCTGCCGTCTCGACCATCGACGTTTGGAAATCCGCTGGATCATCGGGGATCGCCACGACTTCGACCCCCCAGTTGAGCGCATCCTGGCGGTTGCTCGAGTTGACCGATAGGACCAGCGTCGCTCCGTTTCGGACCGCTTGCTCGACCTCCCATGGATCGAACGAATCGATCGAGACACAGATACCCTTGTCGGTGATTTCCCGCACCGAATCGGCTACATCGGACCAACGCATTGCTGGCTCGCAACCCAGGTCGATGCGATTGGCACCCTGATCGATCAAGCGTTGCGCTTCAGCCACCAACGTGCGACGAAGAAGCCGTGGTGCGTAATTAATCTCGGCGATGATCTCGATTTTGTATTGGCCGTAATCGTCCGAGCGATGACGTTTGCTCCCGAACATTGTGGGCAGATCGCGAACATCCTTCGGTCCGCAATCGACTCTACATGGAAACTGCTGCCGAATCTCGTCTATGTGCGGAGCTAGGTATCCTGGAAGCAACACGCGCGTCGTGCTCGCGGGGATATCGATATGACGCATGAGCCACTTGGGTGTCATCAGCGCAGCGACGGTGATGGGAAGCACGTCGATGCTGTACACAAAGCCGTGCTTGTGTGCCAACTGAGCGACAATCTCTCGCACTGCCGACTCGGCCAATCGACCGGTGACAAAGTGTATCGACTCTTGTTGGTGAGCCATCAAAAATTTTCCCTGACTTCGTTGCATCGCGATCGAGAGTCCCTATTGACCCACGCGCCATTTTGCTCGAACATAACGTCAACGAGAAGCACTAATGAAACAGAACATACGGACATGTTGGTTTCGTGGCCGGTGTTTCTCGTTTTTTTTTGCCCTGATGGTGCTATTGTCGCTCGATCGTCTCTAAGCTGCAAGCATCGCGAAGCAATACGTTCCCTCTTCCCAAGATGACCGATTCCAAAACCATCGAGATTCTTATCGACGACCCATGGTTCTTGGTCGTCAACAAACCGATCGATCTGCTGACCCAAGCTATCGATACGCTCCCAAGCTTGCAATCGCGACTCATCGAGCAACAGACAAACGATGCTGCCCCCAAACCATTTATCGGGATCCCACATCGGTTAGATAGAATGACCAGCGGAACGCTCGTCGTGGCTCGCAACCAACGTTCGCTCCGACAACTCTGCCAGCAATTTGTAGCCAGGATTGTCGGAAAGGAATACCTTGCTTGGGTCTCAGGCAATCCACCTAGCCATGGGTCCTGGGAGGACCTGATGCGCAAAGTCCCCAACGAACCTCGAGCCGAACTTTGCAGCCTTGATCAAGAGCACTCCAGAACTGCAACCCTCGACTACCGTGTCCTTCGTCAGCGGACCAACGCTCAAAACCAACCCGAGTCTCTTCTGCTGATTCAACTCGGAACAGGCCGCATGCACCAAATCCGGCTCCAATGCGGCTCACGCGGCTTCCCGATCCTCGGGGACCGTCTCTACGGCAGTTGCTGCCAATGGGACCCGGAAACCGGATCTCCAGCCCCCGTGTATCGTGAACCGCCAATCGCCCTGCACGCCTATAGACTAACTTTCCACCATCCACAAACCGCCGTAGCGGTCGCTGCCGTCGCTCCACCGCCGTCGGCATTTCCCTGGGGAAACGATCCGCTTTAACCCAGTGAAACGAGCGTTTCGATACCAGGCTGCCCCCCCTGACTGCTTGGCTTGGCACGCCATATGCGGTAAAGTGTTACAGTCAAGGGAGACTGCCAATTGGTCAATCGCATTGGACAACGACCAATCCAGGCCCCTTTGTGAGCCACTTCATTTCCAAGGAGAGATTGCCAGATGGGACACGCAGCGGAATTTACCGATGCCGGTTTTGACAATGATGTTTTGACTTCGAGCGAACCGGTGCTCGTTGACTTTTGGGCCACTTGGTGCGGCCCCTGCCGGCAGATCGCTCCACTTCTCGACGAACTGGCACTGCAGTACCAAGGGAAGGTCAAAATTGGCAAAGTCGATGTCGACCAAAACCCAGAATTGGCAACCAAGTATGGAATCAACGCAATTCCAACTCTCTTGCTCTTCAAGGACGGCGAGATCATCGAGCGTTTCCAAGGCGTTCCGCCTCGGATTAAGCTCGAAGCAGCCCTGAACTCGTCGGTCTAGGACCGCAAGTTTGCCTAGGTTCGATTTTTCGAAATAACAAGAACCGGAAGGTACGTCTTTCTCAAAGACAAGCCTTCCGTTTTTTTATAAACCGGGAAGTCGCAAGAAAACCACTCGGCTCACCTGGCAGGATTCGATCGATTAAGCCAGGATTTTGTCAATCACCTGACCCGACACATCGGTCAATCGGAAATTCCGTCCGTTGTAAGGATACGTCAACTTCTGATGGTCCAACCCCAGCAAATGCAAGATCGTTGCGTGCAGATCGTTCAAGTGAACGCGATCGACGGCCGCTTTATAACCGATCTCATCGGATTGACCAAAGCTCGTCCCGCCTCGGACTCCACCTCCTGCCATCCATGCCGTAAAGCAATGCGGGTTGTGGTCTCGTCCAGGCTTACCACCAAGCTGAGCGATTGGCAATCGTCCGAACTCACCGCACCAGACGACCAAGGTATCTTCGAGCATCCCGCGTTGGGCTAAGTCTGTCAAAAGGCCAGCCACCGGTCGATCGGTCTCGTCGGCGAACTGTTGGTGGTTCCCTGCGATGTCGACATGACCGTCCCACGATCGCTCATTCTCCATGCCGCCGGAGTAAATCTGCACAAAGCGAACACCTCGCTCGAGAAAGCGACGGGTCATCAAGCACTGGCGTGCAAAGGGATCGCATTTGGGATCACCGATTCCATAAAGCTCTTGGATGTGCGCGGGCTCGTCGGCAATATCGAGCGTCTCCGGGGCCTTGCTCTGCATCCGAAATGCCAGTTCAAAGCTCTCGATGCGGGCTGCAAGATCGCTTTCCGAGGCATGGCTTTGCAAATGCATTTGATTCAGCTCCGAGAGCGCATCGAGCTGCTGGCGTTGGATCGCCGTGGTCAATTGGACTGGCGGCTTGAGATTCTCGATGGCATCTCCCGTTGGCTTCAAATACGTCCCTTGATAGATCCCAGGTAGAAAACCGGCCGACCAGTTGGCCGCATGTCCCTTGGGTAGACCGCGTCCCTTCGGGTCGCTCATGACCAAGAACGCAGGTAGGTCTTGCGTCTGACTGCCTAACCCGTAAGCGACCCAGGAACCCACGCATGGAAATCCCATGCGAGCCATTCCTGTATTCATTGCAAAAAGCGCCGGGGAGTGATTGTTCGATTCGGTATATCCCGAATGGATAAACGCCATCTTGTCGACATGCTCTCCAAGGTGCGGGAAGATCGACGAGACCATCTTGCCACACTGGCCCCTGGGAGTGAACTCAAAAGGGGATTTCATCAAGTTTCCAACCGCATCGCGAAAAAATCCGGTGGTGTTCGAAAACGAAGCATCAAACTCCTTGATCGACTTGCCATCGGCTTTCTCAAGTCCAGGTTTATAGTCCCAGGTGTCGACTTGGCTTGGCCCGCCATTGACAAAGATCCAAACGACTCGCTTGGCGCGAGCGGCAAAGTGGGGCTGTCGCTCTGCGAGCGGATTCCTCGAACGATCGCCCAGTCCATCGCCCAGGCCATCGCCCAGGCCATCGCCCAGGCCATCGCCTAGTGCTCTTGGGCTGACCGCACATTGGGCCAAGAGGCTTTGGAGTCCGAGCCAACCGAATCCACAACCGGCATTCTGCAACCAAGCTCGACGCGAACGCATAGGGAGGTACTGCTCAATCGACATAGATAAACTCGTTGGCACAAAGGAGGATCTGACAGAAATCAGCGATCGCCATCTTCTCAGGCTGAGGGACGTTCTGTTCTTGACGCGTCTTGAGGGCCTGGGCGATGAATCGAAGCGCAGCTTGTCGCTCGGCATGCGTCGCTGAACGCGAAAGAACCTTCAGGAAGACTTGATCGAGTTGCTCCAAATCGGAGATTTGGTTTGCCAAAGTTTCGGCCGCAGCGCGAGCGATCGGATTGTTCATAAAGGCCAAGGCCTGGGGCGCAATCGTCGTGGTTTGCCTTTGCCCGATGCTGACCAAGTGCTCAGGCCAATCAAAGAGCATCATCATCGGCACCAATTGGCTGCGCTTGATGAAAAAGTAGATGCTCCGACGCTTCATATTCGGATCCAATGTCCCCGGCCCATACATCGTGCGATCGAGCAACCCGGAAACAACAAGCATCGAATCGCGGATCGACTCGGCCTCAAGTCGCCTCGGTGGTTGATGCCACCAAAGCAAATTGTCCGGATCGGTCTTCAATCGCGAATCGTCGAGCGAGCGGTTGGTCTGCATGTACGTTTGACTGGTCATAAGCAGCCGGTGCAGCGCCTTGAGCTTCCAACCCTGTTCGATGAGCTCTTGAGCCATCCAATCGAGCAATTCAGGATGGGTCGGCCGCTGTCCGGTCGATCCGAAATCGTTGGGTGTTGCGACGAGACCTCGGCCAAAGTGGTGTTGCCAAAGCCGATTGACGATCACCCGAGCAACCAATGCTCCGGTGCCGTCGTTGGTGTCGGTTAGCCATTTGGCTAACGCAGCTCTGCGGTAACTGGACTTCGAATTGGTCTTCGCAGAATCAGCCCACGTCAAGTCGGCGTGCGCATTGGAGTCCCTAAGAAAAACCTTGGGCACCCCGGGGCTTACCGCCGCACCCTTTTGGTCGACGTCCCCGCGCCGCAGCAAGTGGGTTTCTGGATAGAAATGGGGGTAACCGCGATCGTCGGCGTGATGGGGCAAGTGCGGCTCGCCTTCTGTGGTCACCAATACGTTCGTCCTTTGCAACGCTGGACCGTCTGCCTGGAGCTTCGTAAACTTGCTGTTGAGTTGGATCCATTGAGGATCGACCGATTGGTACCATGCCAAGGCGGTTTTCCAAGCGTCGCTGCTTTGTAGCTCCTTGGTCATCGGCAGTTTTTCTGCAATCTTTGCGATCGCTTCAAGGACATCGGCCGGAGGAGCATTTCCCCCAACCTCCACCGGTGGGCTCGGTGCCTTGGAGATCGAGAATCGCATGCGCCCCATCGCGTGCTTGGCGTTGGGATGATTAAACGATAGCGTCACGCGTAGACGGTCGGTGTCGAGGGTTGAAATAGCATTCGCGATGCGAAAGACCGCTGCTTGGCTCTTACCGATCTGCCCATCGATAGCCCATCCAGATACAGGATCCGAGTCGATCGATGCGGCGATCGATAAGGAGTCGGCGTTCTGTTGGTGGGTGGCTTGCGGCTGCTCCAAAACCCACTTCGTGGGTTCTTGATCCTTGGCCAAATGCTCGACGGTCAGATTCCCTAGCGCAAAGTTTCCGTTGTTCGCGCGGCCAGGGCCTTGCCTCGGTAGTGTCGGATCGGCTAGCGCTTCGATACGAAGTGCCGTCCACTGTCCTGCAGGCAATGGAGCCGTAAAGGTGATGGTCTCTTGGTTGGGCGCATCGCCTATGGCCAAGTAGGATCCATCGGCTTGAAGCTTGAATGGGCTCGCGGCGTTCGATTCAAGATCACCTCGAAGGTTCCGCCACGGATCGTTCAACGATTTCGCAGGATCGTTTCCTCGTTGCCCGATGAATTTGGCAAGCTCGATCGGCAACTGCTCGGCTTCATAGGCCATCAGCTTTCGACGCAACTCCCCAAGCTCGATCGCATGGTCGGCAGTGATTTTTCGGTTGGCTTCGGGATCCAAATCCAGCATTTTCTCCGAACGAATCGCAGCGGTAAACGAGGCCGCGAAGCGATAGTAGTCCTCGCTCGAGATCGGATCGAATTTATGATCGTGGCAACGCGCACAACCGATCGACAAACCCAAGAAGGCCACACTGGTCGTGGCCGTCATGTCGTCGAGCTCGTTGTAACGTGTGGACTCGAATTCTCGCTCCGTGAGTTGCGTTGGAAAGGCTCCGGCTCCGAGGAATCCTGTGGCCATCCAGGCCAATGGGTTCTCAGGAGCAAGCTCATCGCCAGCGATTTGCCACTGTGCCATTTGGTCAAATGGCATGTCCTGGTTGAATGCCCTGATCAAGAAGTCGCGGTAGTGGTACGCGTTGGGCCGGTCGTAGTCTTGCTCGTATCCGAAAGACTCGGCAAAGCGTGCGATGTCCATCCAATGGCGAGCCCATCGTTCCCCGTATTCGGGCCGCTCGAGCAACCCATCGATCAGTGCACTCCAACCCGATGCAGAGATCGATCCTCGCTGACCCTCGGGAGCCTGCAGCGATGCGACCGCCTCTTGGAGCTCCTGGGGTGTCGGGGGGATTCCCAACAGATCGAACCAAGCTCTCCGCACCAGCACCCTCGGGTCGGCCATGGCCGATGGTGTCAGTTGCTTGGCGGCCTGCGCAACATGGATGAAGGCATCGACAGGGTGCTGATCCGATGCAGGGCGGATCGCCCCAAGGGGTTGCAGCGACCAAAATTTCCGACCCGACTCAAGGTCCATTGCCGTTTGTTTCATCGGCTCGGCGGCGCGCCTCGGATCGACTGCTCCTTGGGCTACCCAGCGTTCAAAGTCCTGGATGATGCTCGGGGATAGTTTGCCAGAAGGTGGCATTTCATATTCATCATACCGGAGCGCTTTGAGGATCAGACTTTCCTCAGAATGCTCAGAACTCAGTGCCGGTCCGGTATCTCCCCCCCGAAGCAATCCGTCTTTGCTATCGAGGTACAGACTCCCCTTGAGTTTTCCTTTTGCGGCCGCCTCTTGGGAGTGGCAGGAATAACACTGCTCAACGAGCACCGGACGGATCTTGCTCTCAAAGAACGCCAACGACTCCTGCGATTCTTTCGCTTCGGTTTGTGTTTTATCTTCGGCTTGAGGCTTGCTTAGAGCAACCCCCGTAGGCACAACGCAACTCACAATCAAACCGGCTATTGTGAAGCCCTTGGCGAAACGAAAGCTAGCCATCGGTAGGATCCAAATCGAAGAAGGAAGTAATCCGGCGGTTCGTTTCGCAAAGCTCGATATTAGCCTATCGATATTAGCCTATCGAAAGGATTCCGTTGGAATCGCCGAAGTCACCTTGGTCTGCGCCGACAGAGTCGAGCATGGCGCGGAACAAGTTGTTCAGTGGGGTATTCTTTGAGTACTCAAGGACACGACCGGTGCTGAGTTTTCTGCCACCGCGCCCGGCCAAGAGAATCGGCAGGTCGTGGTGATCGTGTCGGTTGCCGTCGTTGATCGCCCCGCCATAGACAATCAGCGAGTGGTCGAGCAGGTTTCCATCGCCGTCGGGAGTCTCCCGCATCTTTTTCAAGAAGTATGCGAACTGCTCGCAGTAGTAACGATCGATCTTTGCAATTTTCTCGATGTTTTCCTGCTTGTTTTCGTGGTGGGAAAGCTGGTGGTGACCGTCTTTGACCTCGATCATAGGAAACGCTCGGTTGCTTCCTTCGTTGGCAAGCATGAAACTGGCGATGCGAGTCGTATCGGTTCTAAATGCCAAGACCATCAAATCGTACATGAGGCGAATGTGTTCGGTTGCGTCGCTAGGCTTCTCCGTAGGAGCTTGGGTCCCTTCGGGCAATTGAATCGGGGTTGCGAACCGCGATATGCGTTGTTCGAGTTCACGGACACTCGTGAAATACTCATCGAGCTTCCGTGAGTCATCGGCTCCGACCTGGTTGACCAAATGCTTGCGTTGGTCGGCGACGAAATCGAGAATGCTCGACTTGAGCCCTTGCTCTTTGGCATCGGCCCCACCGGAGACTCCAAAAAGGCGATCGAAAGCACGGGCAGGCTGGATCTCTTTGCCTGTCGGAAGCGATTCGCTCCTCCAGGAGATGTTGTTGGAGTAGGCACAAGCGTAACCAGAATCGCACGATCCCGCATCGCGACCTTCCTCGGTCCCAAGTTCGATCGACGCGAGCCGAGTTTGACGTCCATAAGCGTCGGCGGCGATCTGGTCGGCAGAACGTCCGACTCGGATCTTAGAACCGGCGGTTTTGAAAGGGTGCGCTCCGGTCAAATAAGCCGCAGCGCTTCGGGCGTGATCCCCGGGCCCATCCCCCAATGACTGCGCGTTGACCTGAGCGAGTCCCTTCAAGACGTTGAAGTCGTTTCGGCAGTCAGCTAGCGGTTCGAGCGTTGGCGAGAGTTCCCATTGCGAACCAGAACCCTTGGGTTCCCATCGTTCCGCATTGGTGCCGTTTGGAAAAAAAACCCAGGCGAGTCGCACCGGTCGTTCGCCAGCCTGTGCAGCCTGTGCCGGTCGCATGATGTCGAGCATCGGCAGGGCCACCGACGCGGCGAATCCTTGAAGACCCAACTGACGAAGGACCGTTCGGCGATTGAATTGCATCGAGCGGTTGTAGGAACCCGAGGGTAGGGATGCGTCGCGACTCATGGCTCAGTTCCGTTTGGCTTGTGTTTGAGGCAGGGTAGGGGAGCGTTGGAGGAAGGGATCGCTTTGGATGATCTGAAGAACCATCTCTTTGATTGTATATCGATTCGGCTTGGTGTGGGCCAGTATTTTATCGACATCGCATCGGTCGGCCCTCTGCAAACCTCGTCCGAGTGCGTAAGTTAACAGGCGTTGGGTGAAGTTTTTCGCGACATCATCGGTTCTTTCGGAAAGGATTTGGATGAGTTCTGTCGGGCCTGTAAAGATTTTTCCGTCAACCAATGCACCCTGGGCCACGATTTCTCGACCGTCTTCTTGGTCTCGCCAGCGACCCGTCGCGTCGAAATTCTCCAACCCCAGACCAATCGGGTCGATCAATTTATGACAACCGGCGCAACTGGGGTTGGATCGGTGGATTTCCAAGCGTTCTCGCAACGATGCCTTGTCGTCGGCCTTGGCTTGTTCGAGCGAAGGAACATTAGGGGGAGCCGACGGTGGGGGATCTCCCAAGACCGTTTCGAGGACCCATTTCCCCCGCTTTACCGCCGAGCTACGCGTCGGGTTCGACGTCAGTGCCAATGCGGCGGCTTGAGTCAGCACCCCTTTGCGGTTTGCCGGAAGTGCAACGCGAATCCAGCGGTCTTCCTCTTCATAAAGCCCCTGTCGTCGAGGGTCCCCATCATTTCGGCCCGGTCGGCGACGGTACATCTCCGAAGGTTGTTTTCCGTCGAATTCCAGTCCGTAAAACTCCGCAAGCCTTGGATTGACAAATGTATAGTCGGCCGCAAGAAATTCCTCGACCGTACCTTCGTCCAGCAGGTGCTTGCAAAAAAGTTCGGTTTCTTTGACCATCGAGGCGCGCAGGCGATCCGACCATGCTGGGAATTTATCCCGATCGATCTCGATCTTCTGGATATTCCTAAGCCCGAGCCACTGCGAAAAAAATCCTTGGATGAGCGCTTCGCTCCGAGGATCTTTGAGCATTCGTAGCACCTGAGCTTCAAGCACCTCGGCCTCATGGAGTCGGTTCTCCGAGGCTAAATTCAACAGGGTCTGATCCGGCGTGCTAGCCCAGAGGAAATACGCCAGACGCGTGGCGATGCCGTAATCATCGAGCCGTCGAACGCCATCGCTTTCGACAAGGTTTTCAGATCGAAACAGAAACTGTGGAGCAACCAAGGCACCTTGGAGCCCATAGCGCAACGACTCTTCGTAGCTGCAACCGGCATCCGACGCCTTCTGGCTGATCATCATCACCGCATGGACTTCCTCTTGGCTGACCTTGCGACGATAAAGCTTAGGTAGCAACGCTTCGAAAACTCTGCGGGTCGCTTCGGAAAATCCTATCGGCATCGAATCCGGCTGATCCTTGTCATCGGGCGAAGCGACGACAAGCTGCTGGTGGATTTTTGGAAACGCCGGATCCCCTTGCTCTGGACCGACCAAACGCACTGTGTGGATGATCAACTTGCGATTGCCAGCATTTCGCGTCTCTGGATTCGAATCGTCGGTGTACTGAACCCTCAGTAGATGGTCTCCGGAGGTCGTCTCGAATTCGTACTTGGCCGTCTCATCCTTGGGTTGAACTTCCCATTCGGCAATCAGATTCTCGTCGAGGAACAACTTGGCTTTGCAAGTATCCTTTTGATCTTCTCCAAACCGTGTTCGGATGTTGATGTTGTACTTGCCCGCAGCCACATGGATCGGAAGGCTCAGCGATTGTTCGAAGGCAAGCTGTTCGCCCTCGAAGCTCTGCTTGCGAAACGATTCACGGTCGACCGAGATGACCCGTTTGGAGATCAATCCGGCTGCTTGCAGATATTTTTCAAGAGCGATCGGGGCGAGAGTTAGAACCTCCCCTTGATTATCGAATCCATTTCCAACATCATCCGAGACGAATCCGATCTCCTTCGACGGTCGGAAATCAACCCCGAACAGATCGCGGATCGTATTGTCGTATTCGAACTGATTGAGCCTGCGGACCGTCACATTGGGTGTCGGTGGACGATGGTTGCAATCGACCTCATGCAACGTTCGATCGATCCATCGGGTTACGAGGATCCTTTCTTCGACGGACATTGCCGAACTTTCCGGCGGAGGCATCGCCTCGGCACGAATCACACCACGGATTTGCTCCCAGGTGCTTTCGTGGGATCGGATTTTCTCAAGCGTCGAATAATCGCCAAGATTTACCCCCGCCTCATTAGCTCCGTCCATGTGGCATTCGCCACAGTGCTTCTTCATCGTAGGCAGAACGTTAGCCGTCCAAGTTTCAGTAAGTTCCGTGTCCAACGGATCAAGCGTCAGGTCATCCGGTGAGGCGAGAGCCTCTGCGGAAGCGGTGGCTTGCGCTAAAGCCGTCGGACTTACCAAAAGATTTGCGAGTAAACAGAACCATACTCCCAGGATGCAAGACCCGACGGTAGGGCTTCCCGAGGAAGATTGCAGCGCTTTGAGTTTCATGATGGGTGGGTATGCGTAGGCGGGGGGATGGTACCTATAATTATAGGGATATGAGAAGCCCTTTGCGAGAGGCGATCACTATTAATTCGCCTTCTTGAGTGTCGGTTAGTCCGTTTGGTGGATCCGGTTGGTAGATCAGTCTCGGCGGGAACTTGGGGGTGGCCTTGAAACGCTAGCAAGTCGAGTTTGTTGGTTTTGGGCTTTCGATGCTCGCGGCGCATTTGCTATGACCGGCGTGTTTGTTGGATTAAGAAGTGGATTTCAGATCAAAGGTGATCGGTAGATGTCGCGATATGCATTTATAGCTGCGGCGACCTTGTTTACTGGGTTGCTGGTGGTATTGACCATGGCGATCGCTCAACGCGATTCGAGAGTCAACAGAACCCTTTCGGATCTGGATTCGAATGAGTATTCTGCGGTCTTGGCCAAACCGATCTTGGTGGCCTCCGATGCGATCGGGCCCGATGGAGCGGTCGCCCCAAGCCTCCCTGCGTTGGTAGCTTTGCCGGATATTCCGATTCCAATGCCCATTGAAATCTCCGATTCGAGTCGGGCTCCCGATCCGTTCTTGGCCACTGAGCCGTTTACTGAGCCGTTTATCGACTCAGATACGAATGATACGACCATGCCGGTCGCTTTGGCTTCTGGTCAAGTCCCTGCAAGTCCGATGAGCGAGCCACCTAAGTTCGATGCTTCGCGGATTGTTGCTCCGAAATCCCGATCGGACTCTGTACCGACCTTATTGCCCCCTAGCGGATCGAGTCCGTCGGCTCCTCCTCCGAGCGTCGCTTTGCCTTCGATTGGGCTACCGCCGCTACCTGAGCTTGCGGGGCCTTCGGCTCCGGGCAATTCGGCTCCGGCAACCCCTTTTGCTGCGCCTTGGGCTAGTGGCCCCTCACAAGGTGCACCGGCTCCGATTGCACCGGCACCGATTGCACCGGCACCGATTGCACCGGCACCGATTGCACCGGCACCCAGGATGGCCGCTCCGGTCCCATCCGCTCCGGGGGCAATTCCGAATGCTTTCCCAGCACCCGCACCGGTGCTTCCGGACGTGGCTTCTCAACCACTGGCTTCTCAACCACCTTTTCCCGAATCGCTCGGCCCTTCGATGGATCCTCCTTCGCTGACTGGTCGGCAGGCACCTGGATGGGCTATGTCGACCTCGACGCCCGGTTCGCGTCAATTCGAAGGTTCGCAGAACCCTAGTTTAGAGATTCACAAGCGGGCACCTGCGGAGGTTCAAGTCGGGGTGGCCGCTTCCTTTACCGCCGTGGTTCGCAATGTTGGCAACGCGACAGCTTTCGATGTCCAGGTCACCGATGCGATTCCCAAAGGAGCCCGATTGGTGCGCACATTTCCTGAATCGCAAAGGGTCGGTAACGACGCTTTGGCTTGGAATCTCGGTGAGCTTGCTGCCGGTCAAGAAGCGACCATCAGCATGGAGATCGTGCCGGAGACCGAAGGAGAGATCGGCTCGGTGGCGAGTGTGAAATTTGCAGCCCAAGCATCGGTCCGAACCATCAGCACCCAGCCGCGACTGACGGTCAAGCAAACGGCGGTTGCCGAAATGCTCGGCGGAGACTCGGCCACAATCGTCATCGACGTGACAAACACCGGCACTGGGGTTGCTCGCGATGTAAGGCTTGAAGAAGACGTTCCAAAAGTGTTTCGGCACGTCAGCGGTGCCAATGCCCTCCAACAGGATGTAGGCGATTTAGCTCCTGGCGAATCGTTGCGTTTTGAGATTGAACTCATGGCCCTATCGGCCGGCAAAGTCTCCAATGTGGTTCGAGCCACTTCGGCAAATAGCGCCATGGCCGAATCCTCCTATCCGATCGAGGTCAAAGCACCCAAGCTGCAGTTGCAAATTGTTGGTCCAAAGCTTAGGCATCTCGAGCGGCCAGCACCCTACGAAGCCGTCATCGAAAATTCTGGAACGGCTCTTGCACGTGACCTTTACATCACCGCCCGCTTGCCACGCGGGATGAACTTCATCAGCGCATCGAACGAAGGCACCTACTTGCCCGATCAGCACTCGGTAGTCTGGAATCTTATGGAGCTTGCAGCTGGCACCAAGGCCAAGACCGAGTTGGTGCTGCTGCCTGTCGAAGAAGGTCGCTTCGCGATCGCAATGACGACCGATGCAGAAGGTGTACGCGCCGATCCAACCGAACGCGAGGTGCTCGTCGAAGGTCAAAGCGAGCTGACTTTCGAAATCGATGATGACAACGATCCGATCGAAGTCGCAGGCATAACCACCTATTCGGTTCGAATCAACAATATCGGCACTCGACCCGATACCGAAGTGCGTCTGCAAGTCGAAGCTCCTGAGGGAACCACCATCGAGCAAGTCAGCAGTCCGATGAAATACCAAGTATCCGGTCGCCAAGTGATTTTTGCAGCGATCCCGAGCTTGGCGTCCAAGCAGCAGGTTCTCGTCAAGATAAGCGTCAAACACGCCCGAGAAGGGACTCAGGTTCTGCGTGCATCGCTCCAGAGCCAATTGCGCGCCGTGCCTGTGATTAAGGACGAGAGCACTCAGGTATATCGCGACCAGTAAGCACCTCGATCGAATTGCCCTGCGAATGCTCCCACATACGGTGAGCTCCTGATCGGCGAGCCCAGTTTGCTACGCCGGAAGTTTTCCCCCTTAGCACAGCACCCTCACTTTCCGGTCGCATTTGGGACTAAGGCGACAAATCCGTCCATTAGCTTCATCTTGGCCTCATCGTTCGTTAACAGAACGGGTCTTACTTCATCGTTTCTTAACTAAAATATCACATACGCTTCACGGAAATGCTAGCGTCACTTCTTAAAGTGTCGAGTGCTTAATCAGCAGGGATTTGTCGGCGTTTTGAAGTGGGCTGAGTTGGTACCGCGACCGCAAGGACAGCAACCCTGGACAAGAGCGATTTTCGAGTCGCGCGAGTCGTCTGAAGCATTCATGAGGAAATGAAGTATGAAGCGAAACAAGTTGGTCCTGCGGTCGGGTTTCACGTTGGTTGAGTTGCTCGTGGTCATCGCGATCATCGGCATTCTGGTTGGATTGCTTTTGCCGGCGGTCCAAGCCGCTCGCGAAGCAGCCCGTCGCATGAGTTGCAGCAGCAATGCTCGACAGCTCGGCTTGGCGTTGATGAATTACGAAAGCGCCTACAAGCGTCTTCCACCGAGCCGAATTACGACGAGCAACCCTGTTTTCCAAGTCTCTTGGCCAGCGATGATCTTGCCGATGATCGAACAAGGGCCGAACTTCACTCGGTACAACTTCAATCTCCCTTGGTACGCACCGGCCAACGACGTTGTCACCACAACGCAAATCCCAATCATGATTTGCCCTTCGTCGCCATCGCCACGCGATGTTCCACCGCAAAACCTATACGCCGCGATCTCTAACAACCTGCGAACCGACTCTCCACTGTGGGGAGCTGCAGACTACGGTTCGATCAATGCGGTTCGCAATTCGGCTTTCGTTGCTGCAGGCTTGCCAAGCATCGGCACTCGTGAAGTCATGGGCGCAATGGGACGCGGTCCTGAGGGCGTCAAGCTTGCTTCTATCCGGGATGGATTGTCCAATACTTTGGTCATCGGAGAAGGTGCCGGTCGGCCAACGATGTACGTCAGCGGCCGCAGGGTCGTCAACCCACGCACCGGGAACATCGCTGCCGGTACCAACGTCACTGCAGACGGTTGGGGATGGGCTGACATCAACGGTGGATTCAGCGTCGATGGTTCCAATGCCCAAGGATTGCAGAACAACACCACCAGTGCAGGTGCCACGACGATCGTAGGAAGCTGCTTCATGAATTGCACGAACGATTCGGAGTTCTATGCATTCCATGGCAGCGGTGCTCATTATGTCGTGGGAGACGGTTCGGTTCAGTTCATCTCGGCAAACATCGCCGGACCGGCCTTCGTAGCCCTTTGCACCCGCGATGCAGGGGATATCGGAAACTTCGGCGATTAATTTCCGTCTCCGGTACTGTGGTTTTTCGAACCGGAAATAGTCAAATGAACAGCATGAGCTTACACAAACTTTCCTGTGTAAGCTCTTTTTTTTGGTAGCCGCACGTTCGCGATTCGAGGAGAGATGTTTTCGATGAAATCAATAACGATGGACCAAGCTCGCTTCAATTCGTTCCGACGGATGGCTTTCTCGGTAGCATGCTGCGTGCTGGGTTGCTCGGTTCTAAGCCAGCAGCTCGTTATGGCACAAGTCGAATATCTCGGATCGACCAAGCTCTCGGGTGAGCTTAGCGACAAGAGCGGACTGAGCGGCATGCTTGAGACCAACACTCCTATCGATGCATTCGGTGGATTGTCAGCCATCGACTACACCGGATCGGGGGATCGTTATGTGGTTCTGTCCGATCGCGGTGCAGGCGACGGGGCCGCTTCATTCCCCTGCCGTTTTCACCAAGTAGTGCTCAAGGTCGATCCGAAAACCCGAAGCATTGAGTTTCAACTCGAAGGGACAACGTTGCTGCGCGATGCAAGCGGCCAATCGATGACAGGCAGTCTCTCGCTGCTCAAGGCCTGGGACAAGCCAGAGCGTTGCCCAAGTTACGATCCGGAAGGAATCCGCTATTTGGGAAATTCCGGTCTTGGCGGTGTTGTTATCAGTGACGAGTACGGACCGAGCATCGATCAGTTCTCCGTCGAAGGACGCTGGGTCAAAAGTTTTGCTTTGCCCCCGGGCTTTGCGCTCAGCGAGCGGCTTTCGCCCCCATTCGAACAAGGTGCTTACAGCAATCGAGGACTTGAAGGCGTAGCGCTGAGCCCCGATGCAAAGACCATCGTCGGCGCCATGCAGGGACCCTTGGTCCAAGATGGCCGCATCGAGAAAAAGAAGTGCTTAGGCGTTTGGACCCGCTGGATTTCTATCGATAGCTCCAGTGGCAAAACAAAACAGCTCGCTTATCGACTCGACGACGAATCCACTGGCGTTAGCGAATTGCTCAGCGTCGATGCACACCGCTACTTGGTCCTCGAACGCGATAGCAACGCTGGTCAAAAGGCCAAGATCAAGCGGATCTACTTGGCCGATGCGACCGGTGCGAGCGACATCAGCCAGGTCGCATCGATGCGGCAGGGATTCGATGCGCAAATCACATCGATTCGCAAAACCCTGCTGATCGATTTGCTCGACCCTGCCTATGGGTTCTCAGGAGCCGACGCTCCGGAAAAACCCGAGGGGATCGCTTGGGGGCCGAAATTGGGTGACGGCAGACGATTGCTAATGATCTGCTTCGACAATGACTTTGAACCTCAAATCCCGACCATTTTTGCCGCCTTCGCCGTCGGTCTGTAGTCGGTTCTACAGCTGTGGCGATAGAACCTTGCAGAGTTGTAAAACGTTTCGAGCCCGTTAGAATTCCCAGGACCGACACGTGGCTGTGCAAGCGTTTGCGCACCGTCTTTTCTGACGCCTGGATTTCTCGGACTGCCATGCAAGAGTATCTACTCGAATCTCCTTGGATCATCGGTTTGCTGGGGTCCTTTGCCTCAGGCGTCTTGGTCTACGCATGGATGCAATCGGGCAGAGACCAGTTTTGGAAATCGAGCCTCGCTTTGGCCCTGGCGACGCTGGTTTTGCTTTTGATCAATGTCACCTACAAGACCGATCGCGAAGTTCTCGATGCGTTCATCCGCAAAATCGCAGAGGATTTGCAGGCAAATCGCTTTCAAGAAGTCGCAAATTGTGTGCATCCCGATGCGAGCGAGCAGCTAAGAGCTTTGAAATCGCAACTCGAAGCAGTCGAGTTCGACACGGTCCAAATCAAGAAAATCCATGGAATCGAACTGGGGAAATCCACGAATCCCAAAAACGCAACGATCCGCATGAATGTTTTCGTCCGGGCTTCGCGCGGCCAAAACACCGGATCTGTACCGCGTTGGGTCCAAGTCCATCTCGAGCAAGACCACGGCAAATGGTATGTCGTCGATTACGAGCACAGGGACCCCCAATACGAGATGCTCAACCGCGACGGCCGCGAACGCTTGGATTCGCTCTATAGGCAATAATTTTCGGATTTCTTGGTTGACTTTTACCCCTGTAGATCGAATCATGGACTTATTGTCTACCGTTCGTACCGATTTCCGACTGCTGTGATGCTGAAGCCAACTCTCACAAATCGCTCTCGACCGATCGCCTTAGGGGCGTTGGTTCTGGCGTTTTTGCTGGGATTTGCCTCCGAGGCCTCCGCCAGATGCGGATCGTCGCCTCGGCACATGCTTTGGCGAAACGCGACCAACGCCGAATTGATCCAAATGGATCAAGCCGAGCTCAATCCGACGGTTGGCCCGAAACTACCAAAGGTTCTTGAGCCAGACCTCGGAATGGCCCACGCCGATGGCGATCGGCCTTGTTCCTCTTGCCGCTGCAAGAATGAAAAAGAACCGGGAATACCCCTAGAAGCCGCTCCCAACGACTCGACCAATTCGCCGATTTGCCGATTTCCAGGAAGCTTGATCGCTTCGCGTCCACCCTTTTTAGGGGGACAGATCGCTTCGGTTTCGGATACGTTTCTCTGCCCGACTCTCGGGCTCTTGGAAAGACCCCCTCGGGCGCTTTGTGCTTAACCAGTTCTCGAATCTGTACAGCTATGGCCTTAGGTGAGCGACCGCTTGCCCCCCAGCACAGCAGATTCCTGACCGATGCTGTTGCCCAAGATCAACGAGCATCCGTTGCACATCCTTACAAACCTGTCGGTCTTACCTAAATTCTTTTTTCCAAGAAACCTCATCAATATCATGCTTAAGAAATCAAATCGCACGGCAAATCGCACCGTATGTACGAACCTACCTTCGGGCTTCACCCTAGTTGAATTGCTGGTGGTCATCGCGATCATCGGAATTCTGGTCGGATTGCTGCTTCCGGCCGTCCAAGCGGCCCGGGAAGCGGCCAGGCGCATGCAGTGCAGCAACAACATGCGACAGATCTCGCTTGCGGCCATGAATTACGAATCGGCCTACAAACGGCTTCCCGCATCCCGTATCTCGCTGACCGCAGACCGTCTAGGTCCTGCAAGCAGCATTTCGGTCCACGCGCGTTTGCTCCCATTCATGGAAGCCAACCAAATCTATTCACTGGTAAATTTTGGTGCCGAATGGAATGACCCACGCAACGACACAGCAAGGCTTACCAGCGTCCCGACATTCCGCTGTCCATCGGATCCGTCCTCCAATATCCCAGCCACAGCAGGTGGAGTGAACAACTACTACGTCAATTCCGGTACCGTGCCACTATGGAACCGAACCATCGCCAGCCCGCTACCTCAAGTCCCCGATTGCAACGGCGTGTTTTTCCGAGATTCGTTTCTCAAACTCGCTTCGATCACCGATGGATTGAGCAACACGGCCGCAGTTTGCGAACGCCTTACGGGTGATTTCTCAAACACCAAATCGACCCTAAAAACCGATACCTTCAACCCCGGCACCAATATCCTCACGGCCGACGAAGCGCTCCGCGATTGCAACGCGATCAACGTCGAAGACCTTAGCAAACAAGGTTTCTCCGATATCGGCGCTCCTTGGATCCGTGGGTACCACTCGACAACCGAGTACTACCACATCAACGTACCTCACGGTCGCTCGTGCATGTTTCCTCCAGGACGCATCATGACGACGGCAAACTCCCAACACGCCAATTTGGTCAACATGGCCTTGGTCGATGGCTCTACGCAAAGCGTTTCGGCCAACGTCGACCTGGTCATCTACCGAGCCCTCGGGACCCGAAACGGCGGCGAAGTGGTTAATCTCTCAGAAATCACTCAGTAGCTCAGAAAGGCTCACCCTAATGAAAATCAATTGGATTGCTTTGCTGGCTATCTGGGCCATTTCTTTTGCCTGCCGATCGGGACTTGCACAAGAAGAATCTCAGGGGACACCCAAGTTGACCCCAAAGACCCGTTCGGAACTCAAAGATCTCCTTGGGGTACTCAAGGATCGAACGGCCCGATTGCCCGTTCCCGAAACGGTGCCTGGAGGTACCAACCCGGCCAGCTCGAACGTGATCAACGGCAGAGCGCGACGGTACTATCTCCCGGAAGCTTGGCTGCAGGCCGAGCGTTGGGGAAACGAAGCCGAATCGAAGGTGTCCTATGAGCTCAAGACCCAATGTTTTTGGGTCGTTTCTCGGGGCAACAACTGCCACTATTGCTTGGGGCATCAGGAGCACAAGCTCAAGCTAGCTGGTCTGAGCGACGATCAGATCGGCGCGCTGGATCGCAACTGGGATTCCTTGGACCCTCGAACTCGAAAAGGGGTCGAACTGGCTCGAAAAATGACCGTTCTGCCGTTTGCTCTGAGCGATCGGGACGTGGCTGCCTTGAAGTCTGAGTACTCCGATGCTGAGATTGTGGAATTGGTTTACAGCATCGCGAGATTCAATTCGATGAACCGCTGGACCGATTCGATGGGCTTGCCCCAAGACCCCCAAATGCGCGGTGAGAGTGTCGAGTTCGACACGCCCACTTCCTCCCAATGGGATCAAGGTGAGTCGTTGGTCGTGGCAGGCTCAGATATCGTTCGCCCGACGGCCTGGACTTGGCAGGAATGCCAAAAGCAACTGCAGATGTCCGCGACGCGAGGGCCTCGCGTGCAGTTGGTATCGAAAGAGTCTACAGCAGAGCTTCTGGGGCTTAACAGCAACGAAGTTCATGATTGGCATCGCGCGATGGCCACCTTGCCAGCGGCCGGTCCGGAAATGGTCCGAGCCTGGACAGCTATGTTGAGCGACCCAGAGTTAGCTCCCGAGATCAAAGCCGCGATTTGCTGGACGACGGCCCGCAATAATCGAGCTTCGAGTTCCCTGGCGATGGCCAAAAGGTTCGCGGATCAACTCAAGATCTCCGAGCAACAGATGCAAGCATGGGAATCAAACGATGCAGAGAAATCAACGCCAGGACTAGCCCAAGCCATCGCGTTTGCAAAAAAGGTGACCTGCGATCCGACGAAGATCACCGATGCAGATATCGCCCGGTTGCGTGAAGTCTTCAGCGACCGACAAACGGCCCATGTGATCTACACCGCAGCGACAGCCAACGCTCTAGATCGCTTCACCGAAACACTCGCTCTGGCGGTCCCCAACTGACGCGAAGAAGAAGAAAAGAAGGGAACGCAAAGGGGCAAAGGCGCAAGGGCGCAAAGAAAACAGAAAACAGAAAACAGGAAGTAAGAATTAAGAAGTAGGAAATCATTGATTCGATTGCCACACGGTTTTTAGCTTTGCGTCCTTGCGCTTGCCTCTTTGCGTTCCCTTCTTCTCTTCTCTTCTCTTCTCTTCTTCTTTGCGTTTGCGTTTGCGTTTGCGTTCCCTTCTTGGATGCCATCTGTTAGCAAGTCGTTTTGAGCTCTACAATTCGGCAACGCGGCAGGCTTCTGTGTCGCAAGATATCCAACCAATCGCAAATTCATGCATCCGTTCGAAAAACAGCTTCGAACTAACGACAACTCCTTGCTATCCCTCCTGATACGCGGTGCGCTTTGGGGGGCTTCGTTCCCCTACCAAGCGGCTGTCGTTTGCCGCAATCAAGCTTACCGGTACGGCTGGCTCCCGACGATTAGGGCCACTGTACCGGTGATTTCCGTCGGGAATCTCACTGCAGGTGGAACTGGAAAAACGCCGGCCTGTGCGTGGATAGCCAAGTGGTTGCGGAAACGAGGCAACCGCGTGGCCATTCTATCCCGAGGTTATGGAGCGCTTGCGGATGGGCTCAATGACGAGGCTCGTGAACTCGAATCGCTACTGCCCGATGTACCGCACTTGCAAGCCTCCAACCGCGTCGAAAACGCTCGCCTTGCTGTCGAGGAACTTGGGATGCAAGTGCTGCTTCTGGACGACGGATTCCAACACCGTCGACTTGCGAGGGACCTGGATATCGTCCTGCTCGACGCTACGAACCCTTTTGGATGGGGCCATCTGCTGCCTCGCGGATTGCTTCGAGAACCCCTCAAAGGGCTTCGACGCGCCGATCTGGTCATCGTCACACGGTGCGACCAAGTTTCCATGCAAGATTTGGCAAATCTCAGGACCAAAGTCCAGCGGTTCAACCCCAAGGCAGGCTGGGTCGAGAGCATTCACGCTCCGGTACGATGGAAAAATGCTTCCGGGGAATCGCTCCCGTTGGAGGCACTCGGAGGAAAACCCGCGATGTCCCTGTGCGCGATCGGGAACCCCAAAGCCTTCGTCAAGACATTGCAGGATCTGGCCATTCCCGTGCTCGAACAAGTCCACTTCCCAGACCACCATCCCTATAGCCCGATGGATGTCCAAGGCATCATCGAACGAGCCTCTCAAAGCAGTGTGCCCCCGCAAGTCATCCTTTGCACTGGCAAGGATCTAGCGAAACTAGCGAGTGATCGAATCGGACCGATCCCGCTTTGGGCACTGGAGATCGAACTGCAAATCGTTTCGGGGGCCAAGGTGCTCGACGAACACCTCGAGCGTCTGTGCGAAACGATCCAAGTATCGTAGCGAAAAAGAAAAAAGGCTCCCGGACGTGAACGAGTCCCAGGGGGGACGGAGGACTACGAGCTTCCGGGAGCCAAAGGTCATGCAATGAATCAGGCAATGACTTGGTGCAAGAAAATGGCCGAAGGCAAGCAAGGCAAATCCGTTCGCCTTGTTCGCTTCATGGACCTTCGTTCGTCTAGCGCCTGCGATCCAGAAACATCCGATGATTCTGGGGGTCGAGGCCCCTCTTTGCGAGCGACAAGCGAAAGTCTGCCAAATCTGCTTATGTGTTTTTCAAAGATCAAAAGCTTTGGCCTTGCGACCAACCTGGCCTTGCGACCAACAACGCGGAGAAGCTTAAAAAAAACCGGACCCGAGCGTCAACATCGATTTGCAATCCGATTTGAAAAAATTGCCGACTCTTTGTAAAAACATCCATGCTAGCAATTCAAGACTGTCATTTTGAGAAATGCTGTCGCAAATCCGTCGCGTATTGGTTCCAAATGCGCCGTGGATTGAGTCCTCGATGCCCTTGCCCCAATCAAGATCCAGTCCTCGACGAACCGCCGGATTGTTAATCTAGAGAGCTTGCATCGAAGATGCACGACCGGGTATAAGAGCCAGCGTGCCGAGTCGGTCCATTTTAAGGAACTTGTGGCGATCTGGAGCGTCTTTGGCACAGGTGTTGCAATGTAGTACTCGCATTGAAGCGAATGCCAAACGGACCTGCTTGGACGTCGATTCGTCCCGGCTGACCGAAGGGAAAAGAGTTCCAGAAAATCGATCGGATCGTTGGATACCGGTAAGGATCTGGGAGGCTACAGTTCGTACAATGAGGTTAATCGGTAGGAGACCAAATTCGTTGGATTTGTAGAGATGATCATCCGATGCAACCAGACGCTCGCATTTTGCGTCGTCTCTTTGCAAAGTCGCCTTGACCGGTACGGATGGTCTTTCTCTGCGACATGGACTGCGAAGATTCCAAGGGTGCCCTGGTGTGTGACTAGTGGCTTCCGCGAGCAGATACGCAGTCCATTCCACGAAGTGTTCACGGGAGATAAAGAGCTATGCAGATTTCGAACAATTTTTCCGTTTCCGGTGCCGACGCACTGCGGGCCGCTTCCAAGGCTACCGCTGCGAATGAGGGTCAAGCCCTAGCGAAGGCCTCGGGCATCCAAGAGCCTGTCGACCTGATCGAGCTTTCACCAGAAGCCCTTTCCGTCGGCCGAGCCGAATCGACCGAGACATTCCGCGCCGACAAGGTCGCACAGATGCGAGAAGCCATCGCTGCCGGTAAGTACGACTCCGACGAGATGCTTGAAAAAGCATTCGACCGAATGCTTGATCGGTATCTATAATCCCACCGGAAATCCAAGCGGATCTGGCCTGAAAAACGCTTCAAGCTTCTCGGACATCCCGAGAAGCTCCGCGCAGCCCGAGAAACGCCGCGCTGATCCACACGACTCTGGTCTGCTGCACCCAGAAAGTCGCTGCACAGCAAGATCAGTTCAACAGCGGGAGCAACGGGGGTTCCGGGGAACGAATCGAGTCCCCATCGCCGCAAAAGCGTGCTTCCGAATACTCGGCGACTTGCTCGGCCGTCTCGAAGTACATCTCGTAAACCGCGTCCTCGTCAAACTCGCAATTCTCAGTGGAATAACTCCGACATATCTGCGGACGCGTGTAGTAGATCCCGCATCGATGGTCTGACTGCAAGTGCTTGCACGCCGTATGGACCAGCAAGTACCAGACTTCATCCTCGACAAAGACACTGGCGCGGTCGTGCAACAAGTACCACCGCATGAAGTCGAAGTCCTGGTCGCTCGTGGGTTCCTCAATGGGCATGGCGAAATATCGACAGCACTTGGCCGTGCAATAATCGCACAAGCTCTCGGACTTGGGCACATCCTGCCGCTTGGGTGTCTTGCCATCGATGGTCTTGGCCGGGGTGAGCACAGGGTCGATAATTGTCGATGCCATAGGTGATATTTCTAGATTTCAAGTTCTGCAGACAATAGCGTTCTTGGACCGATTCGAAGATCATGGTCCAAAACCAGCCCACAATCAAGTCCCCGCCGTCGCGAAGCGTTCCTTCCTAACGATTTTACTTATGTTCGATCGATTCGAATCATTGATAGGTCCCTCGCAGGCCGAGCCTTTTGCCGAAGCGCTCCGACGTCGGCCGGCCAAATCGATACGGCCCAGGGTCGATCGTATAACCCATGATTTGCCTTTTGCGACCGAGGCGGTCCCATGGTTCCCGGGGGGGCTGCGAGTGACCGAAGGTTCAGTTCGTCCCGGAGGGTACCTCGAATACGCAGCGGGTGACTACTACATTCAGGATGCAGGATCGATGCTTCCGCTGGCCATGCTCGGGATCGATCCAGACGATTGGGTATGTGATCTATGCGCTGCGCCGGGAGGAAAAGCCTCAGCGATCGCTGAAAGGCTCGGCACCAACGGCTTTTTGCTTGCCAACGAGGTCATTGCAAGCCGCCTGGACGTGCTCCGCTATGCGCTTGCCCGCACGGGTCGCGCCAACTTCCTCGTCAGCAGCAGCGATCCTGAAGACCTCGCCGTTTCCTTGGCCGGCCGATTCGATAAAGTCATCGTCGATGCCCCTTGTAGCGGCCAATCCTTGGTCGCTCGCAAGCAGCAGTCGCAGAGCTCCTTTGCACAAAACCATGTCGAGCATTGCGCTGCGCGAGCCATGCGGATCCTCCAGTGCGCTTTGCAACTGGTCCGACCTGGTGGGCTGTTGGTCTTCTCAACCTGCACCTTTGCAATCCAGGAAAACGAGGCCCAAGTCGCCGCGTTGCTCGAAGCCTACCCAAACGCCTTGTCCGTTGTTTCTTATCCCGAACTCGAACCATGGCAGTCCCCACTGCTTGCTGGATGCTATCGCCTATGGCCACATCGTGACGACTGCGCCGGTGGCTTTGCAGCGGCGATCGCATTGTCCGAACCGATCGAACCGGGGAACTCAAAGGATCCGAAATCCAACGGTCTGAAAAAGAAAGCCCCAAAGAAGTTTACCCGCGAGCAGAACACCTCAAAACGCGGCGAGCGAAATTCGAGGGATCGCAATAAGCCCACTTCGGTACAACCCTTGCTCGAACTAGGCGAATTTCACCTGCACAAACTCATCGAGCATCACCATTGGCTGGGCTATGAACCGGGTGCCTTTGCCTTTGTCGAACTGTTTGGTCATCGATTTGGACACGGACTTCAGCTAGCCAGGATCGAATCGGAGCGGATCGAGCCCTACCATGGTTTGGCAATGCTCCTGGCGACCCTTTTTACACCAACTCAAGGGATCGAGCTCGATCGTCAGGATGCCAAAAACTACCTTGTCGGAAATGCAATCGCTCGCAGTGGGACTAGCGACATGCGTGCGACCCCATGGTCGGTTGCGCGTTGGAACGGCAAGCCACTCGGTTGGTCCAAAGCCGCATCGAACCGCTGGAACAACTACTTGCCAGCCTGGGCCAGATTCACCAGTTTCGCTGATACGCCTGGTGCTCTGACCAGTCTTGAGGAGTCTAGTGCTTGGTCCTCAGACGATGAACCACTCGCGTAATTCGCTCGGATGCTTCTAGGACCTGTTCCTCGGAGGTTTCCCAAGACAGGCTCAAACGGATAGCACCCTGGACAATCGGTTTGCCAAGTCCCATGGCTTGGAGCACATGCGAAGGTTGGCTCGAACCGCTGGCGCACGCCGACCCGGTGCCGCAAGCGATGCCTTCGCGATCCAGCGCCAACTGCAAAAGCTGCCGATCCAACCCAGGAAACGACAGACTCGTCGTGTGGGGCAATCGTGGGGCTAGGGCGCCCACCACCACTGCGTCGGGGATTTCGGACAATAGACTCGATTCCAGGAGTTCTCTACATCGTAGCATTCTTGCGTAGCGATCCGGCTGCTCCATGACGGCCAACTCTGTGGCAAAGGCAAAGGAGCTGGCAAGTGCGGGGCTTTCGGTTCCTGGTCGAAGAGACGCTTGTTGAAATCCGCCGAAGAACATCGGTTCGAGCTGGGTCGAATGCCGGACGAGCAACCCACCGACTCCGACCGGACCATGGAATTTATGGGCCGTGAGCGTCATGACCTGCACATCGAGCGCATCGAAATCGACTGGGATTTTTCCGAACGCTTGGACCGCATCGGTGTGGACGGGAACGCATGCGGATTTGCACAACGCAGCCAGTTCGCTTACAGGTTGGAGAACACCGGTCTCGTTGTTGGCTAGCATCAGCGAGACCAGTGCGATCGGCTCGCCGCGAGCGATCCATTCCCGAAGGGGTTCTAAGTCGATTTGGCCGGAGGACTTGCATGGCAAGTAGCGAACTTCACGGCCTTGGTGCTGGAGGCTTTGAGCCGTCGCAAGGATACTTGGGTGCTCGATTGCCGAAACGACGATGCAACCGGTCCGTTTCGCGGCCAAGCCGCAAAGGGCCAAGTTGTTCGATTCGGTACCACCACTGGTAAAAACCGCCGAATCGCTCTGCATTCCCTTCGTCCGGGCCTTGCACAGCTTCAGCAGCCAATCGCGAGCGTCCTCGACGGTGCTTCGAGCAATGCGTCCGGCAGCGTGCTGGCTGGCGGGGTTGACCTGCCGCTGGCCGAGGATCTGCGCAAGATGCTCAGCGACACGAGAGTCGATTTGGGTTGTGGCATTGTTATCGAGATAAATCACGGTAAATTCTGCGGGCTTGCGATGGGATAGCGATCCAAACCGATGGCTATTTCAACTGGGTCGAGCCGGACCGGTGGGCTTGAGTGATCCCAGGCCGCCATCGACCGCAAGGGCTTGCCCGGTGATCCAGTTATTCTTTGGATCGATCAGAAAATGGATGGCCCGGGCTATATCGCCCGGCTCGCCAAATCTACCCGCCGGGTGCATTGCGAGCGACACCTCAGCGCTTCGAGGATTGTTCCAAACGCGTTGGGTAAGTGGGGTTTGGACCAGTCCAGGAGCTACGGCGTTGACTCGAATTCTTTTTGAAGCGTAGGTCATCGCCGCTGAGCGCACCAAACCTTCGATCCCCGCTTTGGCCGCTGCAATCGCTTCGTGGTTGGACAAACCGATGTGGGCAGCGGCTGAACTCATCAAGACAATCGAGCCTCCTTCGGGCATCCTCAAAACGGCGCTGCGCAGGGTTCCGGCGGCTGCCGAAAGATTCGCCTGCATGGTCGCATCCCATTCGGCTCGGCTGGTCAAATGCATGGGCTTAAGCAGCACCGAGCCGGCCAAGCAGATAACGGCATTGAGTCCCTGCATCCCTTCGTGGGCTTGTCCTAACGCTCGATCGATCTGATCCCAGTCCGCGGCATCGGCAATATAGCTTCCACAACCGTAGCCCTGAGCGAGGTTTCCGAGTCTTTCCGCATCGCGTCCGATGAGAAACATCGTCGAGCTTGACTCCTTGAGCTCGGCGCACAAGGCTTGGCCAACACCTCCGTAGGCTCCAATGACTGCGGCTTTGATCGTGCTCATGGTAGGGTTGTCCTTCGTTGATCCTTCGTGGATGGCAAAGCGTTGCTCGGATCGTTAAGCGTCGTTTGGAAATCGCATGCATTCCTCGAAACACGATTCGGTTCGTCGGAAATCGTCAATCTAGTATGTTAGAAACGCGTCAAGTGGCATGTCGATCCTTGCGGTCGGGACAAATCGGTCGGGACAAAAAATTCTTTTTTGGCAGTTGACAACCTACATACAGTGATTCGTCCTCAAAGACGCATGATCGTTGGACCGAGTCTCACCGTCGAGCATCGGTGGTCAACGCGTGTCATTTGTCCGCTCCGTACTGTTTACAGGGATTTCATTGATGAAGAAGATTGTATCTTTTGCTGTGGCAACGTTTATGTCGGTTGCCTCGATGTCTGCTTTCGGTTTCGAAAAAAACATTGTCGACACTGCAGTCGAAGCTGGCAAGTTCAAGACCCTCGCAGCCGCGTTGGGTGCAGCAGGTTTGGTCGATGCCGTTAAGGGTCCTGGACCATTCACCGTCTTTGCTCCTACCGACGAAGCTTTCGCTAAGCTTCCAAAGGGAACAGTTGAAACGTTGCTCAAGCCAGAGAACAAAGAAAAGCTCAAAGCCATCCTAACTTACCACGTCGTTCCAGGCAAAGTTATGGCAAAAGATGTTGTAGGCATCAAGGGTGCTAAGTCCCTCAATGGACAACGTATCGACGTCAAAGTCGACGGTGGTAAGGTCATGGTCGACGGTGCTCAAGTTGTCACGACCGACATCGCTTGCACCAACGGTGTGATTCACGTGATCGATTCGGTCATTCTTCCTTCCGAAGACAATATCCCAACCGTTGCAACCAAGGCTGGAAAGTTCGGCACCCTACTTGCTGCTGCCAAAGCCGCCGGTTTGGTCGACGCCCTCAGTGGCGACAAGGCCTTGACAGTCTTCGCTCCTACCGACGATGCGTTCGCAAAGCTTCCTAAGGACACCGTCGCGACCTTGCTCAAGCCAGAAAACAAAGACAAGCTCAAAGCGATCTTGCTCTTCCACGTCGTCGAAGGCCGCGTTTACTCCGAAGATGCCTTGGCAGCCAAGTCCGCAGCGACTCTCCAAGGTTCCAAAGTAGAGATCACCGTCAAAGACGGGGCAGCCTACGTCAACGGTGCCAAGATCTTGGCAACCGACGTCGACGCTTCCAACGGCGTGATCCACATCATCGACTCGGTTATTCTTCCACCAGCGAAGTAATTTGAGTCCGAGCGACTGATCGCTCGGTTCGATCAATCCAAACGAAATTCTTGACTGAATTCTAATAGAGCCGAGCCCCGCATCCGTGCGGGGCTCGGCTTTTTTCGTTGGCTGCCCAACAGCGAGACGATTCCCGCAAGCCAACGCTCCTGAAGTCGTGGAATTCGGTAGAATGTGCGGGTCGATCCGATTCCCATTAAGGATGAGTTTCTTTTGCAAACCAATCAGGCGATGAATTCGATGAGCACTTCGAACCAGTGTCACGGACCCAAATTCCTTGGTACCAGCCTTTGCTTAGCCATCGTGATCCTGGCCGAGCAAGTTGGGTTATCCCAAGGCTTTCAAAACCGTTTTTCGATGCCTGAGGGGCTCCTGATGACAGCACCTCGGGAGGTAGAAGTCCTTTTGAGCGACGCCCAAGAAGCGATTGATGGTAAGCAATGGGCTGAGGCGAGCGTCACACTCGGGCAACTCTTAGGAATCGAAGAAAGCACAGCCGATGGTCCGTTAGGCGAGGACTATTTTCTTTCGCCAGCCGCGAGGACCAAAGAGGGTGCAAGCACCGTTTTAGGGCAAGCCAAATGGATGCTTGAAAACTTGCCCGAAGAAGCCAAGCAAGCGGTCGAACTGAGATATGGAGTTCGTGCCAAGCAATTGCTCGATCAGGCCATCGAGCAAAACGATATCGGGCTCTTGCACCAGCTATCGAGCCGCTATGGATTCACCGATGCAGGGCGCGACGCATCGTTGCTCCTGGCCAAGCATCTGCTCACGGATGGCAATAGCGTCGATGCGACAAGCACTTTGGAACGACTTCTGAGCGATCGCTCTGCACGGGATCGATTCGGTGCTGGTTTAGGCGTCCTAGCCGTTGCATCCAAACTCGCATCGAGCACGACGGCCCAAGCCGGAAAACTTCTGGCTCAAGTCCGAGAGTACTTTCCTAGTGTGTCCTTGGACTGGGCAGGATCCAAGGTCGGTTGGAATGACAAGACCACTACCGAATCGATCTTGCAAAGTTTATCGAAAGAGGATTTTAAGAAAATTGCCATCCGCATCAATCATCCTCGTTTCGAGGGGGGGGGCTTGGATCGCAATGGAAACACCGAGGCAGGCCAGCCGATTCCTATCCTTCGTTGGAGTGTCGATCTGCATGAATCGGCACAGTATAAAGAGAACCTAGAACGAACCTTGCGCAAGCAGTTGGCCGAAAGTCGTTCGCATTTGGTCCCGACTCGCGTGCCTATCAGCACCCAGGACTTGGTTTTCCTACCAACCTACGACCAACGCATCCTGGCGATCGACGCAAAATCCGGCAAGATCCGTTGGCCGATTGTTTTTAGTGGATCCCCCTTGGGCTACTCGATCGACCGAGGTTCGAATAAAGATAGCTACGCGTTGGGGCTACCCGCGCCGGACTATTTGGTTCGGAGGGTTTGGGGAGACTTTGCGATCAGCCAAATTTCGACCGATGGAAAGCGAATCTTCGGCTTGAGCGGGTCGTCAGCCGCAGAGGTTGGGGAGAGTTTTGCGGTAGGACCCAACGCGCGTCTGAACCGCAACCCGATGATCCGAACTTACAACGTTTTGCAAGCGTGGAGTATCGCCGAGGAAGGGAAAATACTGTGGGAATGCGGAGGGGTCAATCAGTCCAGCGCCCCTGAGCTCAAAGGGGCATTGTTTTTGGGAGCCCCGATACCGGTTCGATCCGAGCTTTTGGTGCTCGCGGAACTCAATGGCGAGGTTTTCCTTGTTTCTTTGGTACCCGGGACCGGAGCGATGAATTGGAGACAGTCCTTGGTTGCCAACCAAGGCACGACGATCGCATTGGATCCCCAGCGAAAAGCCTTTGGGCTCAGCCCGAGTATCGAGGGTTCGTTGGTGATTTGTCCGACCCTCTCGGGTTTTCTTGTCGCCTACGATCTGAACCGACGCGAGTTGGTTTGGAGCAAGAGTTACCCGATGAATCCTTCGTTGATGCCGGGGGCGGCTTTCAATATCGTCGGGGGGATGGATCTAAGGGAAACCGATCCGATGCTTTCTCGCTCGTTGGATACCGCCGTGGTCGTTCATGACGGGGTTAGCGTCTTTGCCCCCTCGAACGGAACGGCGATTTACGGAATCTCCAATTCCGATGGGGCCGAGTTATGGCAACTCGGGCATGACGAGGGCTCCATGTTCCGGTACGTCGCAGGGGTTTGGAATCAACTAGCGGTGTTGGTTTATGCCCAAGAGATCGTCGGAGTCGATTTGCGGACTGGCCAACCAGCTTGGCCACCGATTCGTATGCCAAATGGAGCACACGTCGTTGGCAAGAGCGTTCGATCGGATTCCAAGCTGATCGTTCCGTTATCGAATCAGCAGCTCATCGAGATCGATTTGTTACAAGGATCAATTCTTTCCGAGACTCGCTGCGAAAAATCGCTCGGGAATCTCGTGGTGGTAGACAACCGACTTCTGAGTGCCAGTCCATTTGAACTGACCAGCTACTCGATCCGCGATCGTTTTCAGGCCGAGCTGATCGAAGAGCTCAAGACCGCTCCAGGCACCGCGTCGGTACTACAGAAAGAAGGCGAGCTGGCGCTGGCCGCAGGCGAGATCGATACGGCGATGGCCAAGCTCGAACAAGCCGTCGGATTATCTCCGGAGGATTTCGATATTCGCCGTTCGTTCATCAAAGCATTGACACTTGCACTGCGAGCCGACTTCGATCGCCATATCGATAAGGTCCGAAGTTACGAATCGATCACCAACGATTTGGACCTACCGACGTATTTGAGAGTCATGATCCATGGCCTTGAGAAACGCGAACGCTGGAGCGAAGCGTTCGAAAAGTTGCTCGAACTCTCCGATACGCGACTCTCGCGGCGGATCGATCAGATGATGGATGGCAACAGCATCGACGCTAGTGCCCGATGGACCATTCACGAAGATGCCTGGATCGCTGCGCAATTGGCGAGGATCGCTCGTCGTGTGCCGGAATCCGACTGGGAGAAATTGCGAGAGTCGATCCAAGAGCGACTCAAAGTCGATCCGAAGCAAGATCCATCGATGATACGCCTGCGGCTGCAGCATTTCGATGGGCTTCCCTATACCCAAGCCGCCCGATTGAACTACGCAAAGTCCTTGGGGCTGCGGAGCATGGTCGATGCGGAATACCTACTGACCTCAACTGGCATGAATGAGCAACCGATTCGCGAATCCGATGAAGCGATTCGCAAGGCCAAAGCGGCGCTGTACCTCAAGGGCGAGCGCCCCATGAAGTCTTGGTTGGAACTCGGAAAGGACGACAAGGCTTTTTTGGCGATGGCCAAAGATCTAGGGGGCAAAAACGTACCGGGAATTCTCAGGTACAACGACCCGAATGCGATGCTCGTTCGGTTTAAAGAACGTGAATTGAACGATCTGCAGACGCACCTCTGGCCCAACGGTAAAGTCGAGGTCACCTCGAGCTTCGCCGAAGCCAATGCCATCGGTCAGTTCCAAACGACCCACGAAGGCTCGAACTTGTGCCAAATCGGAAGCATCGTCGGAGACTCCTTTCAAGGCTGGCAAGCTTATTTCAACAATGGACTACTCCATTTGGTTCAGCCCCAAACCGGAGAAGAAGTCCAGTACTTGCTCGACGTAGGAAGACAAGATCGGATTCTGACTCCTCGGATCCATGCGATCAACAGCATCTTGATCATCGAACTCAAGGACCAAGTCGTCGCACTGGATCTATTCCATGCAAATCTCAGTCAGCAAGACGGACAGCTTTGGAATGCCAACTTTGGAAAAGAGAATCTCGATCCAGATATTCCCGGAGCTGGGCGAGGTAAGTCCAATACCATCGAGCGCAACTCCTGGGGACTACCGATCCCCAAAAAGGGATTCCGTGTTGCGGATGTTTCTCGCTGGGGAGTCGTCATTCAAGCCGACAATGAGATTTTCAGCTTTCACCCCTTGCTCGGAACCAAGCAATGGAGCTTGCAAGGCTTCCGCACCGCTTCGCTTTTGAGCAAAGGTGGATTCCTCTACGCGTTTAACACAGGGGGCAAAACGATCCAAAAGATCGATCCGAGCGATGGATCCGTCGTCGAGGAGATCCCCACCGATCAGGAAGGCTGGACCCCTCTGACGAGTGTGGCCGATCGATGGTTGTTTCAACCTGCACGTCAATCGAATACCGATCAAGCCAGCCGCATGAAACTGCGTCTGGTCGAGCCCACAACAGGTGAAAACATCCTCCAAGCCGACCACACGCTCGATACGCGTTTGGCGATTGCAGGCAACGTCGGGATCGTGGCCCTTCGAACCGACGGCACCATGCTCTATTGGAACGCGATCAAAGGGACCGAAAGCAAATTCGAGGTCGACGTCGAAGGCAAGTTCAGCAGCATCACCGCGCAGGTCTTTGGAGATACCGCCTTGATCCTGCCGCATGCCGGAGCGATGGAACTGGACAATGTTCAAGTGTTCCCACAACTCCGCACCGATCCTTCCGTCGCCGCCTGCGCAGGACGCTTGTTTGCGATCCGAATCGAAGACGGATCTCTGGCCTGGGATCAATCCCAGCGAGTCAAACACTTCCTATTCCCATTGAGTCAGAGTCGGCAATCCCCAGCGGCGGTCTTCATCCGCCGATTAACCCTTAAGAACGTTCGGGGGATGGCACTGGATTTTACGAGCATCGCACTGATCGATGTCCAGACAGGAAAGCTGCTCTACCAGAAGCACGATTTGCCGGCAATCCGTGGGGATTCGTTCCGTCAGTTGCTCCTACCGGCTCGGAATCAAATGTCGATCAAACTTTATGGCAACCTGTTCCAAATCGTCTGGACCGATAAGCCCTGGGAACAATCCGATCCAGGGAATGTCGGTGGCGATTTGGCGATCGGCGAACTAGACTTGGAAGCCTTCCAAGCTTCGGCTGAGGAACTGGCCGATAAGATCAAAAACGCGCCTGCGATCCCTGGCAACATCCCTCGTGAAAACGGGAATTTGGATCCTCAGATCCCTCGATGAGAATCACCTCGATACCGCGGTACTATCGGAACCTCAAGCGATGGCGGGAAATCATTTTGATCCTGCGACGCTATGGGCTTGCCGATTGGCTCAGTCGCCTGCGGTTAGACTTCATTCGGGATTGGATCAAGGACGACCAGGGAGTGCCGTTATCGAGCTACTCGCGCGAGGCGCGCGTTCGGATGGCTCTGACGGAACTTGGGCCTACTTTTATCAAACTTGGACAGGTCCTGTCCCTGCGCCCCGACTTGGTCGGCAGTGCCCAAGCCGCCGAGTTGCAGATGCTCCAAGCCAACGTACCAGCAGATCCTCCCGAGGTCGTCGAAAAGACCATCGAGTCGGAACTCAAAGATTCGCTCGAGCGACTCTTCGCGTCCTTCGAACCTGTCGCGATGGCCTCTGCATCGATCGGACAAGCCCACCGAGCAACGCTCAGCGATGGAACCGACGTCGTGGTCAAAGTACAGCACGAGAATATACGAGCTAAAATTCATGAGGATCTCGAAGTCCTTGCAGGCTTAGCCAGTTTGGCAGACCGTATCCCCGAGTTCGCCGTTTGGCGACCGCGTGAGATCGTCCATCAGCTATCCCGCTCGTTGAAGCGGGAACTGAGCTTTACCCAGGAACAAGCCAATTTAACCATGCTCCGCGAGGCGCTCGAAGGCAAGCCGGGCATCATGATCCCCGAGGCGTTTAAAAGCCATTCAAGCGCTCGAGTTTTGACCATGAGTCTACTGACTGGCGAGTCGATCCTTGCAGCCAGCGATCCAGCGAAATTCTCCGACTCCGACCGTGAGCAGATCGCCCGCAGGATCGCCGACCTTTACGTCGAAATGATCTTCGTCCAAGGCCTGTATCATGCCGACCCCCATCCAGGAAATATCCTTATCGAGCCGGACGGAACACTTGGACTTCTCGATTTTGGAATGGTCGGGCGAATCGATGATACGCTCCGCGACCAAATCGAAGAAATGCTCTGGGCTTTATCCCTCAAGGACTCCGCGCTTCTTGCAGCCGTCGTCAAAAGGGTAGGTAAGGTGCCGCAGAACATCGACGATTCGATTCTCTCAAACGATATGACCGACTTGATTGCAACCTATGGAAATCAGCCGATCGAACGGATCGATTTGGCCATGGCGCTCAACGATGCGACCGACATCCTTCACAGGCATCGCATCGTTTTGCCGAGCCAAATGGGCATGCTGATCAAGACCTTGGTCACCCTGCAAGGAACGATCGGCCAAACGAGCCCCAAGTTCAGTTTGCTCGAAGCCATCGAGCCGATGTTCAAACGCATGTGGCGAAATAGGCTCTCCCCTTGGCGACAAGCACGCCGGATGCGGCGGCTGTACGTGGAGGTCGAAAGCCTTGTCGAGAAACTGCCACACCAAATCAGTTCCGTGATGGATTTGGTACAAAGCGGGAAACTCGACGTGCATCTTTCGCACCGAGGCCTGAGCCCATCGATCAACCGATTGGTTTTGGGGCTGCTGACAAGCTCGCTGCTTCTGGGCTCCTCGGTCCTGCTGGCCTTTAAGGTCCCTCCGTTGCTGTTCATGAACGAAGGCCCCCTGGGCTTGAAAAACATCTCGCTCATCGGCTTCGGTGGATTCATCCTGAGCCTGATCGTGACGATCCGAATCCTCTTTGCCATCAACCGCTCAGGGCATTTGGATCCTCATGGCGAGACACACGACCAGGAGCCTTGGGCCTAATCCAATTCCTCTTCGGAATCGAGGTCCACATCGAGATCAAGATCGAGATCAAGATCGCCGTTTGGATCCGACGCGTTGCGCGTTGAGTCAACCAAGGAGGACTCGGGGATATCTTGGGCATCGTCGGAGGTAAAAGCCGGGGCGTCTAGGATTTGAAGGTAACTCTCGTAGCGCCTTGGGTCGAGTCGGCCGTCGGCTACCGCATCCTTGACCGCGCATGGTTCCTCGTGGTTGTGCGAGCAATTTGGGTAGCGGCAATGGGAAGCAAACGGGCGCATATCGCGAAAAAGTCCGGTCAGCTCCGCCGGAACGATGTCCCAAAGTTGAAATTGCCTTACGCCCGGTGTGTCGATAATCGAGGTCCTCTGGTCGATCCGAAACCATGCGGCCGTCGTGGTGGTGTGCTTGCCTTTTTGGTTGTCCAGGCTGACGGCTTGGACGCGTTGGGCAAGTCCAGGGATCAGGTCGTTGAGGATGCTCGACTTGCCGACGCCGCTTTGCCCGATCACGGCAGTGCATTTGCCTTGTACCCAGGAGCTCAGGAGGTTCATTCCCCAGCCTTTTACGGCGCTGAGCATCATGGCCTTGTACCCCATTTGCGAGTAGCTACCGATGAGGGGTTGAAGCCTCTGGGGATCGATCAGGTCGCATTTATTGATGCATACGGCCGCTTCGATCTGATTCTGCTCGGCCGTCGCCAGGATCCGATCGATCAGATTCGGTTTGATGCCGGGTTCCGCGGCGCTGGTCACGACGAGGATTTGATCGATGTTCGATGCGATGACATGCCGGCGATTCTTGCTCGTGCGGCACAGTTCCGAGGTTCGCGGTTCGATGCGTACAATCCAGCCTTGGTTTCCGGGCTGCGGTTCGATACGGACCCAATCGCCGGTCACGACGACATGCCGCTGAGTGGTGGATAGATTCTTTAAGACCCTTCGCACGGCGCATCGTAGAAGCGTGCCATCATCGAGTTCGACGATCGATTCGAGTCCATGGACACGGATCACGCGTCCTTCAATGGTCGATTCCGACGCATCGATCTGAATGGTATGGTACGAGTCGCGGTGCTCGGACTCGACAAGGTTTCCTTTGACGGTCCGATGGCGCGTCAGATCCCCTTTGCCGCTGATGCGTTGGGAGTTTTGCGTGTCGATTTCGTCTTTGGAGTCGGCGTACTTTTCCGTCAGTCCCCGCTCGCGCTGCTGTCCTTGGTGTCCTTTGCGAAATTCGATTCGAGTTTTGTTTGACTTTTTCTTGGGCATTCGAATTTCGATATCTTTAAATCAGTGGTCCGAGCCGACCGAAGCCGTCGAATCGCTCAGATCGGTTTCTGAGGAACCGTCGAGCGCCGAATGGATACTTGGTCCAAGAATCGCTTCGATCTGTTTCTCGTCGAGTTCTTCTTGATTGACCAAAGCGTCCTTGAGTTGTTCGAGTACGTGGCGATGTTTTTCCAGCAGCTCGAGGGCGGCTCGGTCGGCAACACGCAGGTTTTCTCCGAGTTCCGTGTCGATGATCTCCTGGGTCTTTTCGCTAAACTGGCGTTGCTGGTGCAGTTCGCGTCCTAGGAACGGATCGCTATCGGAGAGCTTGTAGGAGACCGGACCGAGTTTTCGGCTCATCCCCCAATGGGAAATCATGCGACGAGACAAGGAGGTGGCCCGCTCGAGATCGTTCTCGGCACCGACGCTTGTTTCGTTGTAGATGATTTGTTCGGCGGCGCGGCCTGCAAGAAGCACGATGAGCTGGTCGCGAAGCTCCCGTTCCGACATGTTCATCCGGTCTTCGGACGGGAGGATTTGGGTGCTACCTAGCGATTGGCCACGGGGGATGACCGTGACTTTGTGAACTCGCTGTGCGCCGGGGAGAAACCAAGCTGCAATGGTGTGGCCGGCTTCGTGGTAGGCGGTTTTTTCTTTCTCCGAAGGTGGCATAACCTCTTCGCGTTTGGCTCCCATGAGGACCTTGTCCCGAGCGTGTTCAAAGTCCGCCATGAACACCCGTTTCTTATCGTTCCTTGCGGCCCACAGGGCAGCTTCGTTGACGATGTTTCGTAAGTCTGCACCGGTCAGGCCGACGGTCGCTTCGGCGACGCGTTTGAGATCGACATCGGCATCGAGGGGAACATCGCGCACATGAACCTTGAGAATTTCTTGGCGGCCTTTGAGCGTCGGTCGTCCGACGGTGATGTGTCGGTCGAAGCGTCCGGGTCGCAGCAACGCAGGGTCCAAGACATCAGGTCGGTTGGTAGATGCGACGACAATGACCGACTCGGTTTGGGAGAAACCATCCATTTCGCTTAGAATTTGGTTGAGCGTCTGCTCTCGTTCGTCATGGCCCCCTCCGAGCCCTGCGCCGCGTTGACGACCGACGGCATCGATTTCGTCGATGAAAATAATTCCGGGCGAATTCTGCTTGGCCGTGGCAAACAGATCGCGGACCCGCGAGGCCCCAACGCCGACGAACATCTGGATAAATTCACTGCCATTGACCGAGTAAAAAGCCACTCCAGCTTCCCCTGCAATGGCTCTTGCAAGTAGGGTTTTTCCCGTTCCTGGAGGGCCGTTGAGCAAGACCCCCTTGGGGACTCGCCCCCCGAGCTTTTGGAACTTTTCTGGAGACTTGAGAAACTCAACAATCTCCTTGAGGTCTGCCTTGACTCCATCTAGACCCGCGACATCGTCGAACGTGATGGCTTGGTCCGTCGCTTCAAAACGCTTCGCAGTCGAACGGGAAAAGCTGCTCAGGAAATTACCCCCCATCATGTTGTCCTTGGATCGCTTCATGAACAGGTAGATGCCCAAACCGAGCAAACCCAGGGAAGCGAGCGAAAGCAGCAGATACAGCGAGCTTGAATCGGAATTTGGCACCACGTCATAAACCAAGCTGGGCCGGTCGCTTGAGGGGTTCGTTTCTCCCATTGGTTTGGCCCCGCGGATGGCTTCTAGACGTTCGAACAGCGCCCGACGGACTTCCCCTTCGTTAGGCAAAGCAACCCTAAAATTCCCTGATAAACGCTCGATACTCCCGTTGGCTGCTTTCTTCGGGGCAAGCGGATTGCCTTGGAAGTCATAGCTCAAGGGTTTCTCCGGCGGGGCGATGAAGGTCCCTTCGGCGGCCGTCGGATAGATCGTCAGTCTCTGGACGTTCTGCCGGTCGAGTTGCTCGAGAAAAAAGCTGTAGTCGATGCGTGAGAACTCACCCGATCCGGGCATAAACAGCATCAGCAAACAGAGCGATAACAAAAGAGCAAACCACCAAAGGTTGCTTCCATTTTTTCTGGCCGGGATCACGGTGGAGGGAGTCGGACCGTCGGGTTTCGATGGGTTCATGAGGCTGCGGAAATCCTGGATTCATAACGTGCGAGTTCGTCCCGTATTGTAGCAACACTCCTTGTAAAATGGGCCTTTTTAAGACTTTTTAAAGCGCCTAGATTTGATAATTCATGTCCATCAAAGTGTCATCCATCGTGCCATTGCGGATCCGTACCTTCGGTTTTTCCAAAACGACCGTCGTGCGAGGCGCCACACTTGAAGTGACCCAAACGCTCGATCCGATGATGCTGTGGTGGCCGACGGTCGTATTGCCCCCGAGAATCGTCGCGTTGGCATAAATCACCACATGGTCCTCAATCGTCGGATGACGCTTGGTGCCTCGTACCAATTCCCCATTGGCGTCGGTTGCAAAACTCAAAGCCCCAAGCGTCACGCCCTGGTAAATCTTCACATGGTCCCCGATTTCGCAGGTCTCACCGATCACCACACCCGTGCCGTGATCGATAAAGAAATACTCCCCGATCGAAGCCCCCGGGTGAATGTCAATCCCGGTCTGCTTATGTGCCCATTCGCTCATCATCCTCGGGATGAAGGGGACCTTCAAACCCACCAGCTCATGGGCGATTCGGTAAATGGTCACCGCCTCGAGTCCTGGGAAACAAAAAACGATTTCATCGCGGTTCGTCACACTCGGATCCCCGGCGAATGCAGCCTCCACATCCTTGGATAAACCCTGGCGAATCGCCGGTACGCGCTCGAGCATCTGCATGGCAATCGACTCACCTCGTGCCTCAAAGTCAACCATTTCGACACACCCCTCGGCGGGCTCATGCGTGACCCGATCGGCATGGATCAACGCCCGCGTGATCTGCTTGGAAAGTTTCGCAAGAAGAGAATCGAGCAAGTCGCCGACATAGTAAACCACATTCGAGGAATGCAAACCCTCGCGTCGTCGGAACCCCGGATAGAATAGATCTTTAAAATCCTCGAGGATCTGGATCACCACATCGTATTTCGGCAGCGGACAATGACCCAAATGATGGATCCGATCGGTCTGCCCATAACTCGCAACAATCGCGTCGGTCAATCGAGGAAGGAACTCTTGGCGTTGGTCGTAGTTGGTCATTGGTGATCGCTCAAATGCAGTGTTTCCCCAGTCTTTTGAGCGATTTGTGGCCACTCGGCCCAACGCCCTATTCGCCCAGGTTTTATCGGCCGATGGGCCGCTGTAGATCGAACTATTCTAAACGCTACCGAATCGCTTGCTCACAAGCATTTCACCCGAGTATCCCTCGTCGCACAAGAAATGCTAGCACTGCATCTGGAGCTAGCATTTGGGACCATCGCAAAATCTAGTACAAAACTTGCTTCTCGAGACCTGATTCCCTACCTTACCGCCTCTCGCAAGTCGCCTGGGCCGAACGGATTCGACCCAAAGGATCTTCAAGGAAGCTTGCGAACCTTGTCACGAGCAAACCCTAAAGGATACACACATGGCACGCAAGCCTCTGATTGGAATGAACTGTGATTACCGCGGATCCCACCAAGGCACCCCAGCTTACGCTTTCCTCGCTGCCGGGTACTTCGACGCGATCACCAAGGCCGGGGGGATTCCAGTAGTCGTGCCTCCGACAGAAAATCTCGATTGCATCGGCGAAATTTTGGACTCGCTCGACGGATTCCTCCTCGTCGGCGGAGGCGACCTCGATCCCCGCCGAGACGGTTTCATGCTCCACAGTTCGGTCCGTCCTATGGAAGCTCGCCGAGAAGACTTCGATCGACGATTGGCTCGGGAAATCTCCCAACGCCGTCTGTCTTTGATGGCTATCGGAGCCGGCCTGCAATTGATCAACGTGATCGAAGGCGGAAATCTCTTTTACCATATCCCAATCGACCTGCCAAACGCACTCCCCCATCTTGATCCCCAAGACCCCAGTCACCGACACTCGCTGGTCGTCGAACCAAAGTCCATCCTTGGCCGTGTCTACGGAGAGGGTGAAATCCGCGTCAACAGTCGACACCATATGGCCATCGATCGACTCGCCGATGCCTTTAAGGTCACAGCACGTTGCCAAGATGGAGTGATCGAAGGAATCGAAAGCCGTCTGGACGATTGGTTCGTCGTAGGTTGCCAATTCCATCCAGAATCCACCGCCGCAAGCGCCCTGGACGCTCAGATCTTCGAGGAATTCATCGCCGGAATCGAAGCGCAAGCCGCCGTGCCGCAAAGTCTCGAACTCCTGGCCGCCTGACCCGAGTACCCCCCAGTTACCATCCGCAAAACACCCGATTGGCTCGATGCGAGTCGGAATTCAACTATCCATCCAGCACAGAAGACCAAGGCACGGACGCCGATTCTCTGTTGGATGGATAGTTTTTTTGCTCACGGCAAGTCGGACAACAAGTTTCGATCAAGCGATCGCAAGGAGGTTTTCTAAGCCAAGCCTTGCACAATAATCCCCAAAGGATTCCTTAGCCTGACGCTGCGATTTGAACGCCTCGAACAAAGGCACTAGGGTCTCGGTGATGCTCTCGAGCGGAACAAGGTCCTTGTAGATAAACGCCAATCGCGTTCCTAATCGCGTTCCCCCAACATACAGCGTGTACTTGCCCTTGGCTTTTCCTACCAAGCCGATGTCGGCATTGTAGGGCCTTGCGCATCCGTTCGGACAACCCGTCATCCGGACTGTAAAGAGTTCTTTGTCCAAGCCGAGTTCAAGAAGTTTTTTCTCCATCACATCGATCAATCCGGGCAAGGCTCGCTCGCTCTCGGTGATCGCAAGACCGCAGGTGGGCATTGCCACGCAGGCGATCGACCAACGCCTGACGTTCGAAATCTCCTCGGTCAGCGGTAAGCCGCGGCGCTTGATGATGCTCTCGAGCTTGGGCTTGTCCTTCGGATCGAGATTGCAGAACAGGATGCTTTGATGGGCTGTCAATCGGATCTGGGGTTGGAACTCCTCGCAGATCTCACGCAAGGCTTTTTTCCAAGCCCGGTTCTGGTCGTCATAGAGCCGACCATTTTCTACATTGAACCCATAAAAACATCGTCCGTCCCCTTGGTCGTCCCATCCCATGTGATCGCGATGCTCGACGACGTCATCTGCAGTACAGTCCTTGAGCTTACTGCCGTAAACCTCTTCGACCTGATGACGTATCCAATCGATTCCGCGGTCGTGCACCAGGTACTTCAAACGTGCCCTTTTGCGGTCGTCGCGGTATCCATGGTCGCGCTGAACCTTGACGATCGCTTCGGCAACCCCGACGGCTTGCTCGGGGGTGACAAATGCCAAGCGGGTTGCTAATCGCGGGAAGGTCTTTTTGGCGCTGGGGGTCACTCCCAATCCACCGCCGACTACCACGTTGTAGCCGATCACTTGGCCGTCGCGTACCACTGCGATGAATCCTAAGCAGTTGGTGTACACGTCGGTGCAATTGTCGTCGGCAAACGCGATCGCTGTTTTGAACTTCCTGGGAAGATACGTCTTCCCGTAGATCGGCTCGACGATCTGATCGCTTCCCCCTTGAAGCGTCTCTTCGCCACTTGCAAGATCCTTGAGCCACAGTTCATAGTACGACTTCGTCTGCGGAGACAAATGGTCCGAGAGGTCTTGGGCTAGCTTTTGAACCGCCGGTCGGAGGTTGTCTGCATAAGGTGCTGGGCAAGCCATCGTATTTCGATTGACATCTCCGCAGGCGGCTAAGGTCGTGAGCATGCAATTGTTGATCTTTTGCATGCACTCCCGCAGATCCTGCTTCAAAATGCCATGAAGCTGCAGGCCTTGGCGGGTCGTGATTTTTAACGTCGTGTTGCCGATCGTATCGCATAGATCCAGGTGCGCCAGGAGCTGCTCGGCGTTCATGATTCCGGCAGGGATCCGCGAGCGGACCATGAAGCTGTACTCTTTCTCCGATTTGCCTGACTCCCCACCCGACTTGCGCTGCTCGCGGTCGTCCTGTTGGTAGGTGCCATGGAATTTCAGGAGTTGAAGGTCATCTTTTCCGAAGTGGGTCGAATCGGCCAAGAGCTCCGATTGAATCGAACCTCGGAGATATCGACTGGTGTCTTTGATCAACTCGACGGCGCTGAGCTTCGGTTCGCTATTCGTCTGGCTGCTTGCTGGATCGCGGGTGTCTTCCGACATGTTTGGCTCGGGTTCTTGGAATGCTTGGTGTAAGGTCCACGACGGACGCGAAAAGTCTAATCCATCGCTCGGATTGGAATCTAGCTCAAAGGCCCCTTCGCGGCACTCATGGCTCCGACTATAACTGGGTGTTCCATAAGCATAACAACAAAATCTATTTTGAATCATTTGAAACCAGCCTTTCGATCCACCTGCCGATCGGCCAATCCCACAAGAGCCTTTCATGACAGCTCGAATTCTCGATGGTAAAGCAATCGCCAATGCGATCCGCCAGGAGATCTCAGTCGAGGTTTCCACGTTTCGCGAGAAGTTCTCGACATCGCCAAAATTAGTAGCGGTTTTGGTAGGAGAGGATCCGGCCAGCCAGGTCTACGTTCGTAACAAAGAGATCGCTTGCCAAAAATCAGGGATCGAAAGCGATATCCGTCGACTCTCGGCAACGACGACGACCGAGGAACTCCTGGCAGCCTTGGACGCACTGAATGCAGATTCAAGCGTCCACGGAATTTTGGTCCAACTACCGCTCCCTGACATCATCGATGCAAGGCGGGTGCTAGACCGAATTGACCCGAAGAAGGATGTCGACGCTTTTTCCCCAGAAAATGTGGGGCTGATGTTTCAGGGCCGCCCCCGCTTTTTGCCCTGCACTCCCCACGGAGTCATGCAGTTGCTCGACCGCTGCGAAATCGCCATCCAGGGCAAAGAAGTCGTCGTTGTCGGTCGAAGCGACATTGTCGGCAAGCCGCTTGTGAGCCTGTGCCTGCAAAAAAATGGCCCCAGAGGTCCAAGCAATGCCAACGCCACGGTCACTTGCTGCCATAGCCAAACGCACGAGCTTGCTCAGATCACCCGCAGAGCGGACATCTTGCTTGTGGCGATAGGCAAACCGAACTGGGTCACTGCTTCGATGGTCAAGCCTGGTGCAGTGGTCGTCGACATTGGAATCAACCGACTCGGGGATCGGTTGGTCGGAGACGTCGATTTTGATTCGGTATCGCAGGTCGCATCGGCGATCACCCCAGTTCCGGGGGGAGTCGGCCCGCTGACGATCGCAATGCTGCTCGAGAACACGCTCAGAGCAGCTGAACAACAACTATCTAGCCCTAGCAAGCTTTGATCTGTTCGATGATGATCAGCAGATGCTTGGCTCTCATGATCGAACCTGCGGACTTGACGAAGGCGACGCCGGCTTCGAGCTCCGGAAGGGTGATGCTCGATCCTGGGCTGGTCAACGATGTGTTGCTCGGTGCGGCTTTCTTCGGTGCGCTCGGGGCTGGAGTTTCAACGCGGCTGCTGCGGCCACTGGTCGACTTGCCTTGGCGTTTCGCAATGCTTTTGACATTAGCGACATCGGCTGCGGTGATGCTAAATTGCTCAAGAGCTTCTACGACATCGCGATTTCTCGCCCCGGGATTGTTCTCCATAAAGAGGCGAATCCGCTGTGCCTTGCTCAGTTCCTTAGACATACTTAAAGGGTCCTTGAAAGAATAATTGACCTCTTCGACGGCACTTTGGGCTGAGCTTAACTTCTGCTCTGCCTCGCGAACCAAAACTTCTGGAACGCTTTCCACCAAGTCGTCTAGAGTGATAAATCGGTCTGTGTCGATCATGAATTCGGCCTCCTGATAGGTCTCACCACGCGTTCGATGTTGCGCATCGCAACGACTTGGCAAGTCAATAGTAGAAAAAGTAACGAGCGTCGAGTTGCTTGATAATCAATGGAGGACACTCGGTTTTCAACAATGGGGAGTCGCTCGCGCACAACCTTTGCGACGGAGTGTTTAGCTACCAGAGGGCCGGATACGGAGGCTCCAAAAAGAACCACATCGGACCGGCCTCCGCCGGGGCGGCAGCTTGCTGACTCCGTAGTATCATAGATCTGAGACGGAGCTGGTCAAGTCGAAAAAAAGCCATAGGCTCAGGGATCCAAATCCAGAGTAAATCTACGCCTTAAAACCCGTTTGGATCGCATCGAAAATCGATTTCTGATACAATCCAGCAGCAGCAAAAAAAGGGCGACGCCTCAATTTTGCGGCTGCGAAAAATGGGGCCTACCGCCCCCGGATGGAGAGCCCTGCTGGAAGAGTTTCCTTAAGATACTTTTTTAAGGATTTTCCCGTCGGATTCCCCGTTGAGATTTTTCATGAGATTTCCCATGAGACTATTGTGCGTGAATTAGGACAATCGATGAGCAAGCCAAACGATGACGCAATCCCTCCTACGACCGAACAAGGCCTGGAGCTCGAGCGCGGCGATTACAACGCCGAAGACCTCAAGTTTCTCAACGACCTCGAGCACGTTCGAGCCCGGCCCGGGATGTACATCGGCGATACAACCCTCAAAGGTCTTCACCACCTGGTCTACGAAGTCGTCGACAACTCGATCGATGAGGCCATGGCCGACTTCGCCAAGACCGTATCGGTTTCAATCAATGCCGACGGCTCGGTGACGGTCGAAGACGATGGTCGCGGAATCCCGACCGAACGGCACGTCGATCTGTCGGAGAAAATGGGACGCGATATCAGCACTCTCGAAGGGGTCATGACCGTCCTGAAATTCGGAGGCAAATTCGAAAAGAAAGCCTACCAAACCTCCGGAGGGCTCCACGGCGTGGGAGTGACCGTCGTGAACTTCCTGTCCCAATGGTGCGAGGTCGAAGTCCACCGCGATGGAAAAACATGGACCCAGTCCTACGAACGCGGTGTGGCAACAGGACAAGTCCGCGAAGCAGGTGCGTCAACCAAACGCGGCACAAAAACGACGTTCAAACCCGACAATCAAATCTTCCCCAACACCAAATTCCTCTACGATACGCTCGCCAAACGACTCCAAGAACTAGCCTTCCTCAACAGCGGTGTTCGAATTCGGGTTCGCGATGAACGAAGCAACCTCGGAGACGAATTCTGCTACGAACGGGGCATCGAGGAGTTCGTCGAATTCCTCAACCGCGCTAGCGATGTCGTCCACAAAGATGTCATCGTGATCGAAGGCATCAGAGACAGCATCGGATTTACCATCGCTTTGCAGTACTCCGAAGAATACACCGAAACCCTTCAATCCTACGCGAACAATATCCACACCCTCGAAGGCGGAACGCACGTCTCAGGTTTTCGCGCTGCTTTGACCCGCACGCTGAACTACTACGGCAAAAAAGAAAACCTCTTCAAAGACCTCACCCCCACCGGCGATGACTTCCGCGAAGGCCTGACCTGCGTGATCTCTGTGCGTGTGCCAAACCCACAGTTCGAAGGCCAAACGAAAACCAAGCTCGGCAACTCCGACGTCGAAAGCATCATCACCTCGGCCGTCGGCGATGGACTTTCGAAATACCTCGAGGAAAACCCGAAAACCGCCAAATTGCTGGTCCGCAAAGGGATGCTCGCAGCCGAAGCCCGCGAAGCGGCTCGCAAAGCAAAAGACGCGCTGAGAAAACGCAAAGATGCCCTCGGCGGCGGCGGTCTGCCCGGCAAACTTCGCGATTGCATCAGCAATAAAATGGAAGAATGCGAACTGTACCTCGTCGAAGGTGACTCCGCAGGCGGAAGCGCCGAAGGTGGCCGGTTCCGGGAAACCCAAGCCATCCTGCCTCTGCGAGGTAAAATCATCAACGCTTACAAAAGCCGCGAAGATAAAGTCTTAGCCAACGAAGAAGTCATGAGCATCATCCAAGCCGTCGGCTCCGGAATCGGCGATGACCAAGACATCGCCAAAAGACGATACAACCGGATCATCATCATGACCGACGCGGATATCGACGGCTCGCACATCCGTACCCTGCTGCTGTGCTTCTTCTACCGACAGATGTACCAACTCGTCGCCGGCGGACACGTCTACCTAGCTCAACCACCGTTGTTTCGCGTCGTCCGCGGCAAAAAAGAAAAATACTATGTCCAATCCGAAGAGGAAATGAAAACCCAACTCCTCGATAAAGGACTCGGCGATAGCTCTCTGGTCCGAGAAGATGGCACCAAAGTCGAAGGGGATCGTATGAACTCCTTATGCCGTACCCTCTCGTCGCTCGAAGAAGCCATCCTGACGCTCGAACGACGAGGCATCTCCCTTAAAGTCCACGCCGAACGCATGGACCCCGATACCAAACGTCTACCCGTCTTCCACCTTGACCTCGGTCCCGAGGACCACTGGTTTGTCACCCGAGATAAACTCGACGAATTCCTCGTGCGCCGCCAAATCCTAGTCGAAAGCACCACGAGCGAAACGTCCACCATCGTCAACTCCGAACCCTCGAGCGATGTGGCCTCCCCAAGAGCCGCTCACATCTCCGAAATCTTCGAAGTCCGCACCATCAACACCGGTCTCCAAGAACTCAATCAGCATGGATTTGCGATCTCCGATCTGATCCCCAAAGAACGCACCGGAGCGACCGACTCTCGCTTCTACCTCCGACGCGACGAAAACCTCATCGGTATAGAAGACCTTCGCGCTTTACTCCCAGCCATCCGAGAAAGCGGACGCCGAGGCCTGACCATCACCCGCTTCAAAGGTCTCGGGGAAATGAACGCCGAAGAACTTCGCGAAACGACACTCGATCCATCCAACCGGACCATGGTCAAAATCGAACTCAACGATGCAGCGGCCGCCGACGAAATGTTCCGTGTCCTCATGGGCGACAAAGTCGAGCCAAGACGAGAGTTCATCGAGAAGCACGCCCTGAGCGTAAGAAATCTCGATGTCTAAACTACTCCCGGCGGCTTGATGCAAGCACGTAAGACGAGGCCTTGTCGCTGATGTCCTTGCGACACCAACCACCGGGCCATCGAATCTCCTTGACCGCCTTGTACGCATTGAGCTTGGCTAACGCCAAACTGTCCCCAACGGCAGTGACTCCAAGCACCCGACCACCAGCGGTGACCACCTTGCCATCCTGCATCGCTGTACCCGCATGAAAGACCTTCACGTCGGGAATCTGTGCCGCAGCCTCCAAACCCGTGATCTCCTGGCCCTTGCTGTACTCCCCAGGATAACCCGCACTGGCCATCACCACGCAAATCGAGGGACGCGGATCCCATATCGGCGCATCGATCTCCCCGAGCCGACCATCGACCGTCGCTTCGAGCACATCGAGCAAATCACTCTGCAATCGCATCAGAATCGGCTGGCACTCCGGATCCCCAAATCGGACGTTGTACTCAAGAACTTTCGGTCCGTTATTCGTCAACATCAAACCCGCATACAACACCCCACGAAACGGTTTGCGACTCCGCTTCATCGTGTGGATCGTCGGGACTAAAATCTTGTCTTCTACCGTCTCGAGCAAATCCGCATCGATCACCGGTGTGGGTGAATAAGCACCCATGCCTCCGGTGTTGGGACCCTGATCGCCATCATAAGCCGCCTTGTGATCCTGTGCCGGCGGTAATGGCAAGATCGTTCGACCATCGGTAATCGCCAAGACGCTGACCTCTTGCCCCTCAAGACGCTCTTCGATGACCATCGGCAAACTCGCCTTGCCAAACTCCAACTTCCTACCCATCCGGTCGATCGCTTCGAGGACTTGCTCTCGCCGCGAACACACAATCACCCCCTTACCACTGGCCAACCCATCGGCTTTTACCACCAAGGCCGCCTTGTCCCGCTCACCAGGGTACCGCGCCTTGACATAACGCGTCGCACTGTCAGCATCCAAAAAGACCTGGTACTCGGCCGTAGGGACGTCCGCCTTACGCAACGCTTGCTTGCAAGCCACTTTGCTTCCCTCAAGCTGCGCAGCGGCCCGCGACGGTCCAAAGGCGCGTATTCCCTCCTGCTCCAAGGCGTCGACCAACCCCATCGTCAATGGCAGCTCAGGACCCACGACCACAAGATCGACCGACTCCTTTTTGGCAAATCGAACCAATCCAGCGATGTCGTCGGCCGAAATCGCTACATTCTCTCCCTCAAGCGCCGTGCCGGCATTCCCAGGGGCGATCCATAAACGTGTAAGACGCGGACTTTGTCGGATTTTCCAAGCCAACGCATGCTCACGTCCACCATTGCCAACCACTAATACTCGCATCTCGTTGGATAACCTTATCGCCATTTGCCTACGGAAAGACTCACCCAGACTCCGACCCGCAAACAGGCCGATCGGCCGACATTCTATTGGATTCCGAAAACTTCCCAAGCCTAAGGCGTTTTCCATCGGACTTTTCGCCGATCTTTTCGGTTTGCTATGATACAAAGGACCTCACAACTCGGAGAAAAAGCCCAATGGTATCTGCTCATCGAAAAAAAATCGGTCTACGGACCTCGAACCCCTTCGAACTTACCGACCTTGAACCGACGCGTCTATTGGCCTGGGCCGGTGTCCTACTAGGCCTCGCCTCGAATGCTTGCGCCCAAGTATCTCCAGCGGAATCTTCTGCAAACCAAACCGCCGCAACAACAGCAAGCGACCTCAAGGGATTCGTCGACTCGCGCACGAAAAATCGTGATACCATCCAATCAAGCCTCCGTAGCCAGTACCAAGCCCTCGAAAAATCGATGTCCTGGAAAGCCAAGGCCGGTTACGAGCGACTGACCCAAGAAGTCTATCTGCCATCGGACTTCGACGAAGACGTCCTAAAGAGCCTCGATGCGCTCGATCACCAGTGGCCTTTTTTAGATCTTCCTCTTGAGCCAGCAACGCGACAAGGAACCTGGATGGCCCACGGACTCTCGGCACGACCCGAGGACCCCAAACGTCCCTTGCAATACGTCGTGACCCCCTCGGGCCAATACGTAATGAACTGCTTTGCCTGCCACGGCGGTAACCTCTACGGTGCAAGCTATCCAGGAGCCCCAAACACGACCTACGCTCTTGAATCGCTCACCGAAAAGATCCGGAAAACGAAACTCAAACTCGGCAAACCCTTAGCCCAAATGGACCTCGGCTCGATGGTCATGCCCCTGGGAACAACCAACGGCACGAGCAATGCGGTCATGTTCGGTGTGGCCCTGATGAACTTTCGAGACGCCGATCTGAATATCCATACCAACCGGATCCCCGCACCCATGGTCCACCACGACATGGACGCTCCCCCCTGGTGGCACTTCTACCGCAAGTCTCACCTGTACATCGACGGCTTTGCCGAAAAAGGCCATAAAGGTCTCATGCAGTTCATGCTGGTTCGCCAAAACGGACCCGAGAAATTTCGACTCTGGGAAAAAGACTTTCGCGAAGTCTACCGATTCCTCGAAGAACTCCGACCTCCGAAGTTCCCGCTGTCGATCGACGCGGCCAAAGCTCAAAAAGGAGCCCTGGTCTTTCAGAACCACTGCGAGCGCTGCCATGGAACCTACCAGGCCTCCGATTCGACCAATCGAAACATCGGCAAATATCCCGAACGAATGGTCGATATCGATGATATCAACACCGATCGTGTGCGATTCGATTCCCTGACGGCCAAACATCGCGACTCCTACGGCCAAAGCTGGTTTGCCGACTACGGCAAGCAAACCACGTACACCCAAGTCGCAGGATACGTCGCTCCACCCCTGGATGGAATCTGGGCCTCGGCTCCCTACCTGCACAACGGGAGCGTTCCTACCCTCTGGCATTTGCTCCATCCCCAAGAACGCCCCAAAGTTTGGAGACGCATCGCCATGGGACTCGACGAAGAATCGATCGGACTGGTCGTCGAGTCCCTCGATGCAGTCCCCACCAAACTCCCTAACTCACAACGCCGTTGGTACTTCGATACCCAAGTCTTCGGCAAGGGTGCCCAGGGCCACGACTACCCAGACGAACTGACCGAGGATCAAAAGTCCGATTTGCTCGAGTATCTAAAGACTCTCTAAGCCAAGATCTCATGGGCGACTTGACCCGCGACATCGGTAAGCCTGAAATCGCGACCGGCATACCGATAGGTCAATCGCTCGTGATCCAATCCCATGATATGAAGGATCGTCGCGTGCAAATCATGCACGTGCATCTTCTTCTCGGTCGCATAGTATCCGTAATCGTCGGTGGCTCCATAAGCCAACCCACCCTTGACGCCAGCTCCAGCCATCCACATGCAAAATCCATGGGGATTGTGGTCGCGCCCATTGCCCTGGGATGTCGGCGTGCGGCCAAACTCCCCACCCCATAACACCAGCGTATCCTTGAGCAGCCCTCGCTGCTCAAGATCGGCTAGGAATCCCGCAATCGGTTTGTCGACCTCCGCCGCATTCTTCGTATGCCCCTGGTACAAATCCGAATGCTGATCCCATTGCACCTCGCTATCGCTGTGGGTGACCTGGACAAACCGGACCCCGCGCTCGAGAAAACGCCTCGCCATCAAGCATTGACGACCGAAATTCTCAGTCACCGGATCGTCCAGTCCGTAGAGCCGCAAAGTCGCTTGGGTCTCGGTGTGCAACTCCTGGATTTCAGGCAAACTCGATTGCATCCGAAATGCCAGCTCGTAAGCTCCCAATTGACCGGCGATCGAAGCCTCTTGGGGATAGGTCTTGGAAAAGTCCTCATTCATCTTGGCCAACAAGTCCAGTTGCTTTCTCTGCGATGCTCGATCGAGCTTGGGATGAACAATGTGCTGAACCGAAGCTTGCTTGGCCGGCTGACTCGCATTGCCTATCGGGGTGCCTTGGCAATACGTCGGCAAAAACGCCGACCCCCAATTGTTCACCCCTCCGTGCGCCAAGGTCGGACAGATCGTTACAAAGGCCGGCAGGTCCTGATTCTCCGTACCGAGCCCGTAGGTGATCCAAGCACCCATGCTGGGCCTTACGAATTGATCGCTCCCGGTGTGCATCTTCAGAAGTGCGCCTCCGTGGGCAGGATTGCTCCCGTGAAGCGAACGCAATATGCAGAGCTTGTCGATATGCTTGGCAACGTTCGGAAAGAGTTCGCTGACTGGCAGGCCGCTTTGCCCATGCTTCGAGAAGGCCCAAGGCGACTTTAGCAAATTTCCTTGTTGAGCAAACACGACTCGGGGAAGCTCGAAAGGAGGTGGCTTGCCGTCGTCGCGGGTCAAAAGTGGTTTCGGGTCGAAGGTGTCAATGTGCGACGGACCACCCTTCATAAACAAAAAAACGATTCGCTTGGCCCGGGCTGGAAGATGCGGACCGTTCGAACCTAGCAGACTCCCGGCCGATCGGTGGTTCGGGTCCTGACCCATGGCCAGGGTGTTGCCGAGCAAGCTTCGAAGGGCCAAATAGCCAAACCCCAAAGCGGTCGATTGAAGCATGCGACGGCGTGTGCTCGCCAATTGCAAATCGCTCTGCGAAGAAACTTCAAACCGACCCATAGCATTTTTGTTCTTAAGGAACATAAAGGAACTCACTGCAAACCAATAGATTGTGCGCTACTTGCTCCCAACGGGCCCGGCTCGCGTCGGGTTGACCCATGACATAATCCAAAAGCCGCTGGCGCTCGTAAGGCTCGGGCTGGCGGCCTAAAACCTCTTCGAACAACCAATCGACACGGACAGGCGGCTCGCTGGAATATTCCTCGCTCCGCTGTGCCAATCGTTGCGCCGAATCGACAATCCAGTCGGCGTTGATCAACACGAGCATCTGCAACGATACCGTGCTGGTGTTGCGACTGCCGACAGGCATCGTCGGATCCGGAAAATCAAATTGCTCCAACAGCGAGTACAAATGATTGCGGATAATGGGCAGATAAGCCGTTCTGCGGTCACTGTCGTACTTGGTGTGGTCGATCGACGTGTGATCAAACACGAACTGCCGGTTCCTCAACGGTACCGACTTGCCACCCAACCGCAAATCCAATCCTCCGGAGGCATACAGGATCGAATCCCTGAGTTGCTCGGCCTCCATTCGACGCGGGGCGAAATACCAACGCAACCGATTCTCCGGATCGCTGGCTAAAGCCGACTCGGGCTCAGGATGTACGCTCGACATCTGATAGCTCGCAGAACTCAAGATCAAACGATTGAGCTCCTTGATCGACCAGCCCGATTCGATAAACCACCTAGCTAAGTAGTCGAGAAGCTCAGGATGCGAAGGCCTATCGCCCAAGACGCCAAAATTCTCCGTGGACTCGACAAGCCCCCTTCCAAAATGCCAACGCCAGACTCGGTTGACGATCACGCGTGCTACCAATGGATGGCTCGGGGATGCTAACCAACGCGCCAACTCCAAACGGCCGCTGCTCTGACGCCCAAAGATCGGCGCACTGCCAGAGGTCAGCATCACACTCGGAAATCCCCGCTCGACAAATCCACCAAGGTTGCGATAGCTCCCACGGATGTGAATAGGCAACCCATCGACGACCCCTTTGTCCCCGACTCCCATCACGGAAGATTCGTCCGCAGCGCTGCTCTCGAAGACCCTCGCGACTTCGGCCAACTCGTGAATCTGCTTGAGGCTCGCCTCATCCAAAGCATGTTCCATTTTGGCCGGTATGGCTAGAAAACCACCCGCATCCGACAAGGCGATCCGGGCGGCTTCAAGCTCCGGATCCTCGAGCCTCTTGACCTGCGGATCGGACTCCTTGGCCTTCTGCCACTCGTGCTCGACGCGCTCGAATAAGGCCCGGTAGTGAGCCCCAAGCCCAGCGAAATCTCCTAGGTCGGCCAAGGCGTGCCATTTTTCAAACAAAGGCGTCTGACGGTGGTTGTCCAAGTAGCGACGGCAATTGGCAAGCACCCGAGGATGCAACCCAAGCTCCCGACCCGCACTTTGCCACTCATTGAGCGTCGCCTCCGAAGTCAACGTCGATGCGATCGCTAGGTAGTCGGCTGCCTGCTGCTTGACACTCTGACGCAACTTGCTCATCGCTTCGTTCTTGAGTTTCGTCCAAGCTCCATTTTTCTCAGCGATTTGGGCTTCGACGGCCTTCACGTTGGCTTTTTCCGCATCGGTGGAAAACGAGATCTCATTCCAGTGCTTGATTGCGCCGTAATTGCTATCGCCAAAGGTCTTGGTCCCCTTGAAAATCGCCGCAAGCGCATAGTAGTCTCGCTGCTTGATCGGATCGAATTTATGGTCATGGCAACGGGCGCAACCGAGCGTCATGCCCATGAAGCTTTTTCCGATCGTATCGATCTGCTCGTCGATCGTGTCCATCATCAGTTTGTCCCGATCCGGTTCGGCCAAAACTTTGGCTCCCAAGACCAAGTAGCCAGTCGCAGTCCTGGTTTCGAGACTCGCATCGGGTAACAAGTCGCCGGCGATCTGCTCCTCGATGAATCGATCGAACGGCTTGTCCTTGTTGAAAGCCTCAACCACGTAATCACGATACCGCCAAGCGTTTCCATAGGCGATGTTTTCATCCAATCCATTCGAGTCCGAATAGCGTGCCACATCGAGCCAATGGCGAGCGTATCGAACCCCGTACTGCGGTGAACTCATCAAGCGATCGATCTGACGGTCGATCGCCTCAGGGCCAACGTCTTGTTCGAAGGCTCCGTATTCCCTCGGATCCGGAGGCAGTCCGATCAAGTCCATACTTAAACGGCGCAGCAGTTCGCGCCCCGAAGCCTGCGGCGAAGGACTTAGACCCCTGGACTCCAAAGCATGCAAGATAAACGCATCGATTGGATTGCGGCACCAATCGGCCTGCCGTGGTGTCGGTATCGCTACGGTCCCTAGCGGTCGCATCGACCAAAATGCCTGTCCCTGCTCGATGCTCATTCCAGTGGGCTTGCCCTCTTCGAATGGAGCTTCACCGCGGTTTGGATCCTCGCTGGGATCTTTTCTGGGATCGGGGGCTCCTGACAAGACCCATTTCTCTAGAACCGCGACCTGTGCATCGCTGAGTTTCCCGCTCGGTGGCATTTGCAAATCCGCATTCTGGTAACCGACGGCTCGGAGCAATAAACTCTCCGCCGGTTTATCCTCATCCAACGCCGGACCAGAGTCGCCCCCCTTTTGGATCGCCTTGCGATGATCCAATCGCAAACCTCCCTGCCTTTCCATTCCGCTATGGCATTCATAACAGTGCTCGACCAAAATCGGTCGAACCTTGGTCTCGAAATACTCCAAGCCCTCAGCCTGCTGGGCATCGCTACGGAGAAGCCCCAAACAATTCCAAGCCATGAGCAAAAGGAGCGTCCGACGTAAAGATTCGTGCATTCGAAATACACTCCAGGCAGGTAAACAATCGGATCCAACGACTCGCGTTCTGAGCGATTCGTCCGCTGGTATTCTACCACGAATTCCAACCGGTTACTTCCGCGAATTACCCACACAAACGCATCACCATAAAACGATCACAGCCAATGCAAACCCCGACAAGGAACCCTTTGGTAGCGCTTCGACGACCTAAAAATCGGCTTAACAGGGAGAAAAGAGAAAGCCAACCAACCCTGAATTCCCTACAATAGGTTGACTTTCCCCAATCCTTCCTGTCTTAGATTTGCTTATTCGAACCCCGTGCCATCATGACCCAACAAAAAACCATACCCGTCGATCAGACCCATCCCCCCTACTTTTTTGGGATCGATGTCGGAGGCACAGGCATCAAGATCGGATTGACCGACGACCGAGGAACAACACTCGACAACATCTCGATCGAAACGCTTGAGCCACAAGGCCCTGTCGAGGCGATGCGACGCGTCGCACAAGCTTGCCGAGCGATCTTAGGCAGGCTAGGGCTGGACCAAGCGAGTGTTGTGCGAGCCGGGCTCGGCACGCCCGGGAGCCAAGACATCCGAAAGGGCATGCTGATCGAACCTCCCAACCACCCGCATTGGCACCATTTTCCGATCGTCCAATGCCTGGAAGAGACGCTCGAAATCCCGGTTTCCTACGCCAACGACGCCAACGCTGCGGCTTTCGGCGAATTCTGGGTCGGGACTGGGAAAATCCACGACAGCATGGTCCTTCTGACCCTCGGTACAGGAGTCGGCGGCGGGGTCATCATCGACAACCAATTGGTCGTCGGACGCAACAGTTTCGGCGGAGAATGCGGGCACATGATCATCGATCCGAGTCCCGAGGCTCGCCTGTGTGCATGGGGAGGAGGCAGAGGTCACCTGGAAGCTTATGCCAGCGCCTCGGGCGTCACGGCCCGAGCGCGCGAGGAACTCCAAGCCGGCGCCGAGAGTGTTTTGGCCGCCCATATCGACAAGATCACCGCCAAAAAGATCTTCGAAGCCGCCGAGCAGGGTGATGATTGGAGCTTGAAATTCATCGAGCGAACCGGCGATTACCTCGCCATCGGCATTACCAGCATGGTCCACATGGTCGACCCAGGTTTGGTCGTCTTGGGTGGCGCCATGAATTTCGGAGGGCCAAACTCCCCAACCGGCCGCCGATTCCTCGACTCGGTCCGCAAAGGCTTCGAAGCCCGCACCTTTGAAAATGTCCACAAAGGCACCAGCATCGAATTTGCCAGCCTAGGGGCCGATGCCGGTTACATTGGCGCTGCGGGAATCGCCCGTTGCGACTACCATAAGTCCTCATGAACGGGAAAGAACAAAAAACTACGGGGGAAATCCCCATCGAACGGATCCGAAACTTCTGCATCATCGCTCACATCGACCACGGAAAGAGCACCCTGGCAGACCGGTTGCTCGAACGGACCGGAACCGTCGAAATCCGCAAAATGAAGGAGCAACTTCTCGATGCGATGGATCTGGAACGCGAACGCGGAATCACCATCAAAGCCAAAGCTGTATCTCTAAGATACATCTACAAAGGCCAACTCTACGAGCTGAACCTCATCGATACCCCCGGTCACGTCGACTTCCAATACGAAGTCTCCCGCTCGTTGTCCAGTTGCGAAGGAGCATTGCTTCTGGTCGATGCCTTCCAAGGAGTCGAGGCTCAAACGGTCGCCAACGCCTATTCGGCCATGGACCACGAGCTGAAAATCATTCCGGTCATCAACAAAATCGACTTAAACCACGCCCGAGTCGATGAAGTCACCACCGAGATGAACCATATCCTCGGGATCGACCCGGCCGAAATCGTCAAATGCTCAGGAAAAGCCGGAATCGGCATCGATGAACTCCTTGCGGCCATCGTCGAGCGCATCCCGCCTCCTTCGGGATCTCCCGCAGGACACCTTCAAGCCATGGTGTTCGATTCGCACTACGACGACTACCGCGGCGCAATCACCTACGTTCGCCTGATGTCCGGCGAAGTCAAACGGGGCGACAAGGTCCGATTTTACCGAGCCGGTGTCAACCACGAAGTACTAGAACTCGGCCAGTTTGTTCCCGAACGCAAACCGGTCGATAAACTCACCGCCGGCGAAGTAGGCTACTTGATCTGCAACATCAAGTCCCTCAAAGAGGTCCGCATCGGCGATACCGTGGTCCATGCCAACAACGACTTGGTCGAGCCTCTCGAAGGCTACCAACCTCCCAAACGCATGGTCTATTGCGGTCTCTATCCGAGCGATGGACAAGACTTTTCCGAGCTGCGCGACGCCTTGGAAAAACTCTCGATCAACGACCCCTCTTTCGAATTCGCACCCGAGACGAGCGAAGCCCTCGGCTTCGGCTTTCGATGCGGTTTCCTCGGCTTGTTGCACATGGAAATCATCCAGCAACGGCTCGAAAACGAATGCGATATCGACCTGGTCCAAACCGCTCCGAATGTGACGTACGAAATCATCAAACGCGGCGGAGAACGCTTGGAAATCCACCGCCCTCAAGAAGTCCCCGAGACGGGTGATATCGAGGAATTCCGGCAACCGATCGTCCGCGTGAACTTCGTTCTGCCAACCGAATACATCGGCGTGACGATGAAGCTCTGCCAAGACCGACGCGGAATCCTCCGAGGCAACGAATACCTCTCGGGAACCCGCGCCATGGTCAGCTACGACCTGCCGCTAGCAGAAGTCATCTACGATCTGCACGACAAACTCAAAAGTGCAACCCGCGGCTACGGCACGATGGACTACGAGATCATCGGATACGAAGAAGCCGATTTGGTCCGCATGGATATCCTCGTCAACGGCAAACGCGTCGATGCCCTGAGCATCATCTGCGACCGCCGCGACTCGGACCGACGCGGTCGCGCCGTTGTGAAAAAACTCAAAGAAGAAATCGATCGACACATGTTCGAGGTCGCAATCCAAGCTGCCATCGGATCGCGTGTCATCGCACGCGAAACCGTCGCGGCACTTCGCAAAAACGTCACCGCCAAATGCTACGGTGGCGATATCACCCGCAAAAGGAAATTGTGGGCGAAACAAAAGGAAGGCAAGAAACGGATGAAATCGATCGGATCGGTCGATATCCCCCAAAAAGCCTTTATGGCTGTCTTGGATACAGGATCCGCTGACAGCAAGTAACACCATGAAAAACAAGGATGTCTTTCAATGTTGCAACGAAGCAAAAACCTCGACCGCCCGGTCGAAACCCAACCCTTAACGGTCTACTGGCCCTATGCGCTGTCGCTTTTGACGGTGCACCTGCTGGGAGTCCTGGCGTTTTTTCCAAGCCTCTTCTCTTGGAGTGGCTTGGCCGTCGCTGTGATGACTCATATCCTCTTCGACGGACTGGGAGTCTCGATCGGATACCACCGACTCTTGACCCACCGTGGCTTTGAATGCCCTAAGCGACTTGAGCATTTCATCGCCCTTTGTGGTATCTGCACCCTGCAAGACTCCCCTGCCCGATGGGTCGCCATCCATCGCATGCACCACCAGCACAGCGATCATCAACCCGACCCCCACTCCCCTTGGGTCGATTTCTTCTGGGGACATGTCGGCTGGTTGCTCTTCGTCGACCGACGCCACGATGGCGTCGTCCACTTTGAACGCTACGCCCGTGACCTGCTGCGCGACCCCTTCTACTTCAAACTCGAACGCAAGCTCATGTGGTTCTGGGTCTACCTAACCCATGCGGCAATCCTCGTGGGACTCGGCTACCTCTTTGGACTTGCGACCACGGCCAGCAACACCCAAGCTCTCTGGCTAGCCGCATCCTGGTTTACCTGGGGAGTTATCGTCCGAACGATCTTCACCCTTCATGTGACCTGGGCTGTCAACTCGGTCTGCCACAAATGGGGTTATCGCAACTACGAAACCCGCGACAACAGCACCAACTCCTGGTGGGTCGCCTACCTGACCTTCGGCGAAGGTTGGCACAACAACCACCATGCCGACCAGCGGAGCGCTCAACACGGCCATCGCTGGTTCGAATTCGACCCCTCATGGTGGTTCATCAACATCCTGGCTCGCACGGGCCTAGCCTGGAACCTCGTCGGCCCACGCCAAGCCAACGAGGCACACCATGATCAGCTGCAGGCGAATTAGCCCAAGCCTATCTAGCTCGAGCCCAGTTGGCTTTGCCCCGAATGGCGTTGAATTAAAAGCGGAACGGCGCAAGCCGTCCGGTGAAAAAAATTGCGATATCGAGGACATTCCATCACTCACCGGAGTGCTTGCGCACTACCCCTATACACTAATTCAACGCCATTGGGCTTTGCCTCCGAAGGCCAAAGGGATTCCAAGGATCAGTTCGATCCTTTTTTCTTCTCGAGCTTTTCCGCGATGAAATCACTGAGCCCCTCACCGCGGAGTTCTTGGGCCGTGCCCAAGATCATTCCAGTGTCGCCGTCGACCAAGAGCACGAACGGAATTCCACTGACGTCGTGCATCTTGCCCAAAGAAGTCTCCCAGTACTTGCCTTCATAGATCTGAGCCCAGGGCAGCTCGCGATTCTCAAGAAACTCCTTGATCTTTTCTTCCATCTTCTCTTGGTCGAAACTGACCCCTAGGATCTCGAACCCGTTTTCGTGATGGGCATCGTAAGCCTTCTTCATGTTCGGTATTTCTCGAATGCATGGACCGCACCAAGTCGCCCAAAAGTCCAGCATCACCAACTTGCCCTTGTAGTCTTGAGGGAAGTGCACCTCTTTGCCATCCATTGTCGTTGCTGTGAATTCCAAAGCTTTTTGTCCAAGTCGCAGATCCGGAGGCATTGGCATCTCGGGCAACTCGGTCTCGGACTTGCTCAAGGCAAGCTTTCCATCGACGGCATTGAGCACATAGGTCTTGCCGGTGAAGTTAAACGGTGCGCCCAGACGCACCATCTCGTAATTGCGACTGACGCGGCCGTCGGCGTTGCGGTCCATGGGAAGCATTGCGTTGGGGGCCAACGGACCTGCGGCAAAGGTCTTGAACTCCTTGCCATCGATGTCCATTTGGTACTCGATCCCAAAGTCGATGTAATACATCAGCGAGTCTTTGAGCTGGGCGCGACCTGGATCCTTGGGATCAAAACGGTACATCCCCAACGCGCCGGCTTGATCCTTGTTCAATTCGATTTTCGCCGAACCGTTGTAAGTGCTGAACTCACCCTGCTTGCGCATCGTCCATTCGACCTGCGGGTCGTTGGTCAAATCCCCATCTTGGTTCGCGTCGATATAGAGGGTGGCTTTGCCCTCCTCGGGTTCATCGAGAATGAACGCCCAGCTTTTTCCGTCGATCTCGAAGCGACCGAACTTGGGGGCCGTGAGTCCCTCAGGGGTCTTGTCGATCCCCTTGGCATCGTCGCTCATCGCTCCGCGTATTGGGCGATATCCACCCATCTTTTGCGACATCCCCGAGGCGATGAAGTTCTCTTTGATTTCTTGGCCCGAAACCAACTCGAAGGTCGGCAACACCGAAAGTGACAGCAGAAACAAGTAGGCGATCGTTCGATGACGCATAGCTAAGGGATCCTGTGTGTTGGAAACAATCAACAAAAAAGCTCCGCGTCGTCAAACACGGAGCCATTAGTGTAAACCATACAGGTTAGAAATCCAACGCGATGCCGAGAGTTTCCTAGCGGCCAGATCCTCGGAGGAAATTGCTCGAGAAGTAGCTGACAACCGCAGGCTCGATGTCTATGTTGTCCAAGAGGTTCCTACGCATGACTTGACCCATAGGTCCGTTCTTAGAAAAGACTGCAACGTTGGCAGCACCCGTTGGGCCGTAACCTACCATTGCGTAGACCGGATAGATCTCTGAATCTTCTGAGTTGTACTCTACATCAACGGGAGCAAACTCCTCGTCGACAAACATCGGGAACTCTTCGCTGATACCGCCTCGCTTGATCCAGCCGAAGTCGAACTCAGTACCGATTTCCTCGAAAACCACATCCGTTTCATAAGCCTTCGCGTCGTCCTCTTCAAAGGCTGTCAATTCGACTTCTTCAAAGGTTGTCAGCTCGACTTCTTCAAACGCCGTCGCTTCGAAAGCTGTCGCTTCGAAGCTTTCAAAAGCCATGGGTTCAAAACCTTCATAGGCGTTGAGTGCATCGATCACAACCAACACATCGATCGGATTCAACGACCCATCGTTGTTCGTATCGACGTTCCCGACCGGCTCTTGTTCTCCTTCGGCCCCCGAAACCGGACGCGAAGTACCCACGCGATTCAAGGCATCGATCACTCGCAGCGCATCGATAGGGCTGACCCTGCCGTCGCCGTCGACATCCGCCGGTCTGGCGCTGTTGTAGTACCCTACAGGCGAAACCCTGGTGAAGGCAGAAATATCCGCCGCATGGAACTCAACGGCGTGGCACTCAACGGCCAAATCGACCGCGCAGAGCTTGCGCGATTCCAAGGTTTCCAGACCGAGCATCAAGGTTTTGTTCTTCAAGATTTGGTTTTTCAAGGTTCGGTCCCTCAAGGTTAAATCGATAAGGTTGAATCGTTGCCATTAGATGCTGCACCTGATGCTGCCATTTGGCCAAACCATTCGAAGCAGCCATTTCTTGCCACTTCGCGTCAAAAGCCGCCGAGCATCATTATAACGAATACGGTAAATCGTAGCGTCGATCTAAAGAAAAAGAGAGCTAAGTTGCGCAATCGTTCCAAGAAACCCTCATTTTTTGCATAATTACCCCCTCGCCTTGACTTACCGTCCCCGCAGAACCATAACTGCACGGCCAGGATGGGTCAGTAATCAGAATGGGTCAGTAATCCCCTGCCCCAGCAACCCAGTGCCGTCGATGCGATCGGCATCAGCGCTGAGAATGCCAAGGAAACGTAGCTAGGACTTCTAGGAACTAGGGCTTTAGGAAATGGTGCGCGAGCGAAAAATAAGCCGAGGCGACCAACAGGTTCCAGGCAAATCCCAGGGTCCAGCCAGCGACGACGGTCAGGACCATGACCACAGCGACGGCTACGTCGAGTCGTTCGAATCGCAAGAAACTCCTGTCGAGGTGACCAAAGCCCAGTCGGACAAACCGATCGGCCTGGGTTCGACGCGGTCGGAAAACGACTCGGTCTTGCGCCCCAAGCGGATCGACGAGATGATCGGCCAACGCGATGTCATGGAGGTTCTGAAAATCGCGATCGATGCGGCCAACAAGCGAGAGGACCCTCTTGGGCACATCTTGCTCGACGGCCCGCCAGGCCTGGGCAAGACGACGTTCGCCGTTTGCATCCCCCAGGAACTTGGGGTCCATGTCGAAATGGCCAGCGGCCCGAGCCTCAAGGCCCCGAAAGAAATCTTGCCCTACCTGACCAACCTGCAACGACGCTCGGTCTTGTTCATCGACGAGATCCACAGGTTGCCCAAACCTGTCGAGGAGTTCCTCTACACAGCCATGGAAGATTTTCGGGTCGATATCGTATTAGGCGAAGGGGTCAACGCTCGAACGTTGAATCTCAAACTCCAACCCTTTACACTCATCGGCGCAACGACGCGTGCCGGGATGCTCAGCGGACCGCTCCGCGACCGATTCCACATCCGACAGCATTTGAGCTACTACAACGAAGCGGACCTAGTCCGCATCCTCGAACGCAACGCCGATAAGCTTCGTGTAGAGGTCTCGGCCGATGCATCGATGGAGATTGCCAAGCGTTCTCGGGGTACTCCTCGCGTCGCCAATGGTCGACTCCTATGGGTTCGCGACTACGCGATGAGCAAGGCCGATGGCCGAGTCAATTTGAAGATCGCCCAAGACGCCCTCGAGATGTTAGGCATCGATTCGCGGGGGCTGGATCGGCAGGACCGCAAGTACCTCGAAACGATCGTCCGGGTATTCCAAGGTGGCCCGGCTGGCCTCGAGGCCATCGCTCATACCATGGGCATCTCCTCGGACACCCTCGAGGACGAAGTCGAACCATTTCTGCTCCGATCGGAAATGATCATCCGGACCCAGCGAGGACGCATGGTGACCACCTTGGGCATGAACGTCCTAAAAGACTCCCCCAAAACCTAATCTCCAGATTGTCCCCTCTTCTCTCTCCTTCTTCTCTCCGTGCCCTCTACTGCCTCTGTGTTTCCAACTCTTCCAAACTCTTTCAAACAACAAACAGAGCAAGTAGTCTCATCGGAAAGACCATAGAACCACGGAACACTCAGAACACACGGAAATAAGCCCCAAGAGAATCTGTGCTCTCCTTCCGTGTATTCCGTGTCGTCCGTGGTTAGGCGTCGCTCACGGTCGCGTTGCGCAACACAACCAATACGACCGCTTACTCGGCCGTTGCTGGCACAACGGAGCACGCAAAGGACACGGTGACTTTCACTAAGCCAACGTCGACTGGTGAACCATTCACTGTGAATTTGATATCGGCTATGTTGCCGAATATCAGCGCATTCTCATTGCAAGCGAACACCGGCTATGCGTTAATCTTTTACGCACCCACCGTGAATATCGCGATGGGGCGCACGACAGGCTACGCCAGTGGGGCAACGAATAACTTTTACACCGTCACGAACGGATTTACGATGCTCAATACGTTCCGGAATAACAACATCTATTCTAATAACCAAGCTAGTTTCCCCTCATTGGCTATCTCGTTCGGTGCCACAGCAGCGGATCCGAGCCCGGTTCCTGAGCCCTCGACGCTAGCGATCGGGGCACTATTTGTTGGTGGCGGATTGTTGCGGCGATTCCGCAGTCGAATTCTTCGCGGTTGAGAAGACGCGAAGGGATCGGAGGAAGATCCACTAATGGCTGCTTGGCTCTTCCATCAGCCATCCGGGATTTATACCGCTGGTGAACGCCAATATTCGCTAATAGAAAAAACCGTGGGACAGTCCTCGAGTTTTTTCCACTTCGGAGTTTTCATTGCGCCTTGGCACCTTTGCACCTTTGCACCTTTGCGTTTAAATCCCCCGCCCCTTACTCCCCCGACAAAGCCCGGGGGCGAAGGGGGGCCAAGCGGATATGGGATCTTTTAGCGAATACACAAGCCGGCAAGTATAAACTACGTTTCGCAGCAACTGACTTCGAACAGCCTTGCTTGGACCTCTGCGTGGGAGAGTTCGGCAAGAGACGGAACGATCAGATCGGGCTGGTAGGCGTAATTGCGCAGATCCTTTTCGCTCGTGGACCCTGAGAGAACCAAGATCGTTTTGTATTCCAGTTGCGTTCCACCGAGGATATCGGTCTCCATGGTGTCCCCGATGACCACGGTCTCGTCGGTCGAAAGCCCCAGTTCTTTTCGAGCCGCTCGAAGCATGATCGGGCTGGGTTTACCAACGCTGAAGGCCTTGATGCCCGAGGCCGCCTCGAGCATCGCCACGACGGCTCCGCATCCGGGTCGTAAGCCGTTTTGGGTTGGACAATTCGGATCCATGTTCGTCGCCACGAGCTTGGCCCCGTCGAGAATCATCCGGAGCGCTTGCTCGGCCATTTCAAAGTTCAAGCTGCGACCTTCGCCAACGACCACATAATCCGGATCCTTATCGACGATCGAGAATCCGTTTTTGTGCAGCGCCGTCAGCAAGCCTCCTTCTCCGATGACGTAGGCCGTTCCGTTGGGTTTTTGAGATGCCAGAAAGCGGGCTGTGGCCATCGCGCAGGTGTAGACATGGGACTCCGAAACACGGATCCCAAGCCGTTCGATTTTCTTGGCAACATCCCGCCGGGTGCGTTGCGAATTGTTGGTCAGAAACAAAAAAGGGACGTCCTGCGATTGCAGTTCGGCGATGAATCGGTCCGCACCGGCGATCAACTCGCCACCACGGTAAATCACGCCATCCATATCGATCAAGTATCCTGGCATCGTCGGCTCTCGCTGGTTGTTTTGGAATTGAAAGCTCTGTTGCAAAAGCAGATTGCTTGACGGCAAAGAGCGGTGGTTTCTCAATTCGAATTCTCAATTCGAAACCACCATGTCGAATTCATGTCCCGCAACTACCGTGCCAAAGAATCCGAGGGCCGATTTCCAGGGAAAGGCTCGGTACGGTTTCCTCGGTAGCCTGACATCTAGGGCGCAGAATCCTACCTGCTCGGTCCGGTTAGGGGATGCAATGCAATGCCATAATTCTTTTGGGAACTGTGGCCCTCGATTTCAACGGATTTGCTGCTAATCCTTCTCCCAGCACAACAAATGAGCAATGTTGCGCGGCTTTCAAGGCGTGGGTGCCTTGAGGTAAGAGGTCTCGTTAAGGGCTCTGCGGTGGAATCAATCGCAGTGCATCGACGGCGATCCCCAGGACCATCACCGCAAGGACCACCCAAGCGACATACCACCACCAGGCCCTACGTCGTTGGCTTGGTTTGCGTCCGAATTCGCGCTCGAGAAAATCCTCGTAGTCGAAATCCTCTTCTTGCTCAGTCTCCAGATGACTGTCGAGCTTGTCGGGTTGGAATTCTCGACCGCAATGATGGCACTGCCTGGCTGTGGTCCGCACCCGCTTGCCACACCCTTGGCAATCCATGAACTCTAAGGAATTTTTCATGACTTGACCGGTCGAAAACGAATCGGGAGACTCAAGGATAATTGTATGCTGGATTGTCGGGGTCAAAATCCTGATCCCCTAACGCAACCCCGAGCTCAAGATTTTCGTAGACGAACTCTTCGTCCAATATCGGTTCTGCGTCGGATGCTTCAGGCCACATGTAGCTGGCGTATCGGATCGGGATCCCGAGTTCAAGATCGATGTCGATGATCGCCTTGTAAAATTCATGCTCAAGGGTTTGATCACCCACGCTCACTTCGCGTACCGGATGGCATACCTCGATCCGCTTGCAGGCTCGACCGGCAACCTCAACAGGTTCGGTCATACTCACTTGGCACTGGCCCAAACCCCGATCGCGATTCCCCTTGGCCAGGAGTTTTGCAAGCAATCGCTCGATCCCAATCTCGCTGATCGGATACCGGTTACCGAGCATGGCCAAGCGACTCGTTGGCGATAATTCCAATCGTGTGATGTTCAGCAGGCCCGATTCATGAACCACCATCAGATCGTCATGGATCCCTTGTCGCCAGATCACCTCGCGCCCCGACTGCGACTTCGGTTCGAGGAACTTTAGGTACACGTCGGTCGCTCGCAGGCCATCCTCGGTCTGCGATTCACGATAACGCAGCTTGAGTGCCATTCTCGATTCGGGTCCGAGTTTCTTACCGATCCGCTCTTGTTTTCGAATCACAGCTTGGTACGTTCGATGTTCAAGCCGATGCGTTTGCATCGCAGCTGTCGCAATGCTCAATACCGTATCCAAGGGGTGGGGGACTTCGGGTGCTTGGTCGAGAGGCCTTATCGCATCGACTGGATTTTGCGCATCGAGAGGCCCATTTTTGGACTCGATCGATCGCACGGGCTTATCGATGAGCCAATCGCTGACCAAGCGTTGAATTCCAAGGCTTGCGATAACACCTAGGCAGACCAGCAGGATCAGCCAACGGGTCAATCGTGCAGGCCAAACTCCGTACCTTTGTCCAACCACGATTGCACCTCCTCTTGCGAAATCGTTCTTGCTACTTCGAAACCCAGAGCTGTCAAAGAAAAATCGCGATGCAGATGATGCATCACCAACCCGAATTCGCAAAGTTGCCGAAAACCCTCCAAAAATAAAACCGTCACTTCCGGGCGTTGCGGGTCGCGAAATGCGATGGTTTGGCCTTCCTCCAGCTCGACGTAGACGGCCAGCAAACGAGCTGCCGGATCGAAGGCCGTATTGACGCCTCGGACCTCGATGACCCCGCGCTGGCGGGCCGCTACCAGAATCGCTTTGGCTTCGGGCAGCAATCCTTCCACAGAGGTCGTATTAGGGGGTTTTCGTACTACCATTGCCTGACTGCACAACTGCGCCAGGGCCACTAGGACCGGAGCTCCTGCGCCGAGCGCCTCCCAGCTACCGCTGAGGTAATGATCGACAGGGTTGAGTCCCGTTACCGATTTTTTGACGGGCTGGTATTCATCCATCGCCCCTGCTCCGTTGGATTTCTAAGGAATTTTTCTCATGGGCTGTTCCTCACTTTACGCATTGAAGAAACGTGACTAAACCAACATAATCCTATCCGATCTGGTGCGATAGGCCACAAGACGCTAGGCTGGTTTTTCGCAATACACCCTTCATAGATTTCATCCACACAATTTCCTCCATCGGGAGCCCTGATATGGCTTTGGTACCTCTTCGCAAGGTCTTGGATCACGCCGCTGAAAATCATTACGGCGTGGCGGCCTTTAACGTCAACAACATGGAACAAATCCAGTCGATCATGGAGGCGGCCAAGGAGACCAATTCGCCGGTCATTATCCAAGCATCTCGGGGGGCTCGGTCCTACTCGCAAGACGCCTACCTTCGGCACCTGATGCTCGCGGCCGTTGAGCTTTATCCCAAAATTCCCGTCGTGATGCACCAAGACCATGGCAACTCCCCCGAGACTTGCCTCTCGGCGATCGAGAACGGATTCACCTCGGTCATGATGGACGGCTCGCTCAAAGAGGACGGCAAAACGCCTGCGGACTACGAATACAACGTCGAGGTTACCCGACGCGTGGTCCAATTGGCGCATGCCAAGGGGGTCTCGGTCGAAGGCGAACTCGGGTGCTTGGGCTCCCTGGAATCCGGTCACGGAGAGGCCGAAGACGGACACGGAGCCGAAGGTCAACTCAGCCATGACCAGCTCCTGACCGATCCCGACGAAGCCAAGCGTTTCGTCCAAGAAACCGGGGTCGATGCTCTGGCCGTAGCGATCGGTACGAGCCATGGAGCTTACAAATTCACCCGCAAACCCGACGGTGAAGTCCTGGCCATGTCGCGGATCGAAGCGATCCACAAGATGGTCCCCAACACCCACTTGGTCATGCATGGAAGTTCGTCGGTTCCTCAAGAGCTTCAAGACATCATCAACAAGTACGGTGGGAGCATCAAGCAAACCTGGGGTGTACCGGTCGAAGAAATCCAACGCGGCATCAAGAGCGGAGTAAGGAAGATCAACGTCGATACCGACTGCCGACTGGCCATTACCGGCGCGATTCGAAAAGTCTTGTTCGAAAGCCCTGAGAAATTCGATCCTCGGGATTACCTCAAGCCTGCTCGCACTGCGATGAAAGAGGTTTGTGTTGCGCGGATGATCGCCTTTGGCCAAGCTGGCCACGCGGACAAAATCAAGTAGGAGTGCTTCGGCCGCGTCGCGCGGGGCTAACCGTCCATGGTGTCCTGTAAGCGGAACGGCTAGCGCCCAACCGCTTTCAAAAACCTCTCGGCATGCGCCGAAATACATTCAGATCCACTTCCGCTAATACGAACTCAAGGCCATTTGGGCTAACTCTGGAGGCTATTGCTCGACGAGGCTATTGCCCGAGCTCATAGAGCTCGGGGTCGACCTTTGGGGCTTGAAGCAACCTTCGTACCGAGAGCCGCTTGCTAGCGTTTGATTTGCTCTTCGGTGCGCTGCCCGCCGAGGAGAACGGATCGGGTTGCTCGTCGATCGCCGAGCCGAGATCCTCATCGATCGCGTCGGGATCCTCGCCGGCCTCCATCCGCTTGATCGCTTCGAGCATCGCACCGGTGGGTTCACTACCGGTGAGCTCAAACATTCGCTTCATCAAGTGTGCCATTTGTTTTGGATCCTCTTGATTGTCATCGTCCTGCATGCTTGGAGCCATCTGGCTCATGAGCTCCTCGAGCTTCGATTCGTCGAGGTTGGCAAAAGGGTCGGCTTGGTCACTCTGACTACTTTCGAGCAAGCCCTTGGAAATCGCGAAGCGTGAGACTTTTTTCTCAAGCTTTTTGTGTCCGCATTTCGGGCACGCTGCCGTGCTAGGAACCTGCATACGACGGGATAAAAAGCTGTAAATGGTATGGCACGGCGGGCAGTAAAACTCGTAAATTGGCATCGAACGGACTTCCTGAAAAGTTTCCTTTGTCGTTGGACCCGGGGTGCTCGAATGGGGATTCTTGACCCCCGGGCCGGAGCGACTATCATTCGTATCAGTTTTACAAAGAAATCTCCAAAGGAGCGAGCCGTTTTCGCGGCTTCGCATCGAGTGCCCTAGGCATGGACAGCAAGGAAGAGCCAACTTCAGAGCTACTGGCCGAACTTCAGGAATTCAGCAATTCCTTTGAGCAGGCCGAGCCCGAAACGATTCTTGGCTGGGCCCTTGAACGCTACAAAGATCAATTTACGATGGCCACGGCCTTTGGCCCCGAGGGAATGGTCATTCTCGAAATGCTTTCGAGGATCGATCCCAAATGCCATGTCTTCAATTTGGATACCGGATACCAGTTTCCTGAAACGCTCAAGCTTCGTGACCAGGTCGCGGAGCTCTATGGAATCGAGGTCGAACTGATGCGTCCGGAGTTGACGGTCATCGACTACGAAAAGCTCCACGGGGGTCCGGTTTACAAATCCGACCCGAGCCGTTGTTGCTCCGATCGAAAACTCAGTGTGCTGCAGCGCGTCGCGGTCGGAAAACTCGCTTGGGCAAGCGCCATCCGTCGCGACCAATCCCCCGACCGCGCCAAGGCTCCGATCGTTGGGTGGGACAAAAAATTTAAACTGGTCAAAGTTAGCCCGCTTGCGAATTGGACTAAAAAACAAATCTGGGACCGAATCCTCGATAAAAAAATCCCTTACAATCCCCTCCACGATCAAGGCTACACCAGCATTGGATGCTGGCCATGCACTCGAGCCGTCTCCTTCGGGGAAGACGAGCGTGCAGGCCGATGGAGCGGAACGGGGAAAACCGAATGTGGCCTACACACCCAGGACTAACACGTCTTTTCCCGCCCAATCTGTTCGAATAACTCTCTGACTTCTCGAAAGGTTCCACCATGAGTTCCAAGCCCACTACCGTTTTGATCAAGACCAGCAAAGGCAGCATCACACTTGAACTCGACGCCCAAGCGGCCCCGAAGACCGTCGAAAACTTCCTGAGCTACGTCCGATCGGGGCACTACAACGGAACCATCTTCCACCGTGTGATCCCGAACTTCATGATTCAATGTGGCGGGTTCAATCCCGACATGTTTCAGAAGAAGACATTGGCACCTATTGTCAACGAGTCGTCTAATGGGCTGAGCAACAAAAAGTACACGATCGCCATGGCGCGTACCAATGTGGCCGACAGCGCAACGAGTCAATTTTTCATCAATGCGACCGACAACGACTTCCTCGACAAAGCAAACTCCAGAGACTCAGTCGGCTACTGCGTCTTTGGCAAGGTCACTGCGGGGACCGATGTGGTCGAAGAGATTCGCGTGGTAAAGACCACCACCAAAAACGGTCACGGGGATGTACCCGTCGAAGCGGTTTTGATCGAGTCGGCCGAAATCGTTAGCTGATCCCCGGGGGGTTATTTTTTGAGCTGCTCGTATTTGGTTTTGTACTTGTCGTACAAATCGGTATGTCGGCTGCTCAGATCGACCTTGCGACCTTGGATCCAAGCTTTTTGGACCTGGGTTGCCGTCTCTAGGATATCGCCGTCAGCAAGGAACACCGAAGCATCTTTGCCGATTTGGATCGATCCGATTCGATCGGCGACACCGAAGATCTCGGCCGGAGCCAGAGTGATCGATCGCAACGCGGTTTGAGGATCCAATCCGAAACCGCAAGCTGCGGCGGCATGATAAGGCAAGTTACGAACATTTGCAGAACCGAATCGCCCGTCGCTTGCGATGCTGAATCGGATCCCGCGAGCATGGAGTTCGCCCGGCAGCACGTACATCGAATCGTAAGCTGCATCGCGACGGACTGGGAGTCGATAGACGGCCGAGAGAACGACTGGAACATTCGCTTCTTTGAGCAACTCGGCGCACTGCATCGCGTCGGCTCCACCGAAAAGGATCATCTTCAATCCTTGTTGTTGGCAGAAGGCGACTGCCGTTTGGATCTGCTTGCTGCTGTTGGCCACAATCATCATAGGGGTTTTGCGCTCGATGACCGGAATCATGGCTTCGAGGCGCAAGTCGACGTTCAAATTCGGATCCGATGCTTTGGCTTTCGCATAGGCACTTGTTTCGCGAATGATCTCGTAGAGCGGAGCGAGTCGATCGGTCGTTTCGCCTTGGCTCGGTTCGGCGTCTCTGGGGCCTCGTCCGCCGCGTCCTCGTGCTTGAGCATTTCCAAATCGTGGCCATTGGGCGGTCATCCCTGCATCGGCTCGGACGGTCATGTCTTCCCAGGTCCAGCCATCGAGTTGCATGACCGCCGATCGGCCCGAGACCAGTCCGCCCGTGGGGCTGATCAGCGAGAATAGAACGCCGTTGGCTCTGGCCACCGGGATGGCTTCGGAGTCTGGGTTGAAGGCTGCGTTGGCCCGTACATTTGGATTGACGCTACCGGTTTCGGCGTTGTCGACCGAGGCGTTGATCGAGTCGATTTCAACGAGTCCCATGTAGGAAAGCGAATCGAAGAGGCCTGGATAGAGGTGTTTGCCTTGGGCGTCGATGACCTCGAAGCCATCTTCGGCAGGGATCACGGGCAGGATCTGAGCGATCTTTCCATCCTTAATCAGCACGGAGTGGTTGACTAGAGTTCCGTCCGAGACGGTATGTAGGATCGCGTTTTGGATCAGGATCGGTTTGGACTGAGGGGCCCCGGGGATTTGGTCCGAGGCGAACGATTCGAGCGAGTGGAGGCTCGAAAGGGCCAGAAGTCCTACGAAGCTCGGGGTGGCTCTGAGCCAGTTTTGGATGTTAGTAATGAGGTTCATGGTAGTGGGTATGGTTTGGGGTGGTTGTGGATTATCGATGCTCATGCGCTTCGTTTTCGTCGTGATGGTGATGGCAGTATTCATCATGGCTTGGCCAGAGTCTCGATGGATCATCGGCCAGGGAGCTTCGATCCCCTGCGGTTTCGCCACTATCGAGAACCTTCTGAACCAATTGGCGATGGAGTTGGCCGTCGCGGATGCGCATCTGGGCGTCGAGTTGGCGATCGAAGTACTTACGGCCATCGATCCAGGTTTGTTCGCAGCGTGCTTGGACCGACAAAGGAGAGCCGTTCCAGAGGACAAAGTCGGCGTCCTTTCCGATTTCCAGTGATCCGACTCGGTTGTCGATACGCAACTGCTTGGCGGGGTTAAGGGTGACAAACTGCAAAGCGGAGTGCGGATCGAGTCCTCCGTACTTGACGGCTTTGGCTGCTTCGTGGTTCATGTGCCGGCCGAGTTCGGCGTCATCGGAGTTAAACGAAACGACGATCCCTTGGTTGTGCATCAACGCCCCGTTGTGCGGAATCGCGTCGTAGACTTCGAGTTTATAGGCCCACCAGTCCGAGAAGGTCGACGCGGTCGCTCCGTGCTTGGCGATCGCATCGGCAACTTTGTAGCCCTCGAGAATGTGCTGGAGCGATCCGATCTTGATTCCGAATTCATCGCACACGCGGATCAGAGCCAGGATCTCGTCTTGGCGATAGCTATGGCAATGGATCCACCTTTCGCCACGGAGAATTTCGGCGATGGCTTCGAGTTCAAGATCCCTGCGGGGAGCAAGTCCCTTGCGGGATGCCGACCAGGCTTTCCAGTCGCGGTCGTATTCTTTCGCGGCGATGAATCGGCTTCGGAAGATCTGTTCGACTCCCATCCGGGATTGAGGGTAGCGAGTTCGGTTCACATCGGTCCAATTGCTTTGCTTGACGTTTTCGCCCAAGGCGAATTTGATACCGGCTGGGGCCGATTGGAACTTGAGGTCTTCGTAGGCATGTCCCCATCGTAGTTTGATGACTTGGTTTTGCCCACCGATCGGGTTGGCCGATCCGTGAAGGATGTTGGCCGTCGTCAGGCCGCCGGCCAGTTGGCGATAGAGCGTGACGTCTTCGGCATTGATAAAGTCCCCGATACGAACCTCAGCCGTGACGGCTTGGGTTCCTTCGTTCACACCGCTATCGGTGGCCATGTGGGAGTGGCAGTCGATGAGTCCCGGGCTGATTTCAAATTTGGATCCATCGATGATCTGCGCGCCGGCTGGGACCGGAAGGTCGTTGCCGATGGCTTCGATCTTGCCTTGCCGAACGATCATGTCCGCGTCGCGAAGGAGTCCTTGAGGGCCGCAGGTCCAGATCGTCGTATTTTGAATGACGATCAAGTTAGGTTGTTCGGGAGTCGATTCGAGTCCGAGGGAGGCAAACGGGTAGCGAAGGGTCGAGTGGATTGGTTTGTTCTTGTCTTTGTCGCTGTCATTGGATTCAGAAGACGGTTCGCCTAACGCGGAGGTTCGCTTCGTCGAGTTCCTTGGTTTGGGTTCTGAGCTCGGTTCGGGTTGCGATGCAGATCGGGTTCCGCGGATGATCAGTTCGGTCCCATCGGGGAGTCGGATCGAGCCCAGGAGCGCCGGTGGGGCGTCGTTGGCGGCAAGAAGAGCCATCGAGAGCAGGGCGGTTCCGGCCATGGCTGCAGATTCGCCGGTTGCGGGTACGCCAGCAGCAGGTTCGCCGGCAGGAGCGTTGGGGGATTTTGTTGCCAGGGCCTTGGCCTTGAGGCTGGCCGTGAGAGTCAGTTCGGCCCAGCGTGTGGCTTGGAGTTTCTCTTCTGTCGGTTGGGCTTTGGTTTCGGTTTTGGGTTTGTTTTCAGCAGCAGCTTCGGCTGGCTTAGCCGGGTCGGTAGCCGCAGCAGGTTCGGCAGGCGGAGCAGGGGCAACAGCAGGATCGGTCGCCGCAGCAGGTTCGGCAGGCTTAACTGGTTCGGCAGGCTTAGCAGGATCGGCAGCAGGTGGAGCAGGGGCAACAGGCAAGAGGATCGACGCTGCGATTTTTTTGGTGGAGTCTTTGATGGAGAGTTGGAACGGTTCGAAGGAGGGTTTTGGGTTCTTCGGGGATTGGACATCGAGGATTGCGATATCCCACAGGCCGTTGATGTCCTGATCGTTTTTGAAGGAGGTAGCCGGAGGCGTGCCGCGCACCCAGACTTCTTCGATGCGGGAGTCGTCGGCGAAAAGATCGCCGTTGGTGACGATCAGGTTTGCCCAGAAACCGGGTCGGATTTTGCCGACTTGGTCGGCCACTCCGAGCACTTCGGCGGGCTTGGTCGTCAGAGCAGCGAGGGCTTTGATTGGATCCAAACCCCGCGCGATGGCTTTACGGACTTGTGGGATCAATTCGGCTGGATCGCTCAGGCCGCTGGAGGTAAGGACGAAAGGGACACCGGAGCGATCCAGACGGGCAGGGTTTTCGGGGGCGAGTTCCCAGTGCATGAGTTCTTCGAGTTCGGCATCCAGGACGGCCTCGAGGGTCGAGACGTTGGGAGGTTTTGGGAAATTCACAGGTAGGATGATGGTGCGACCTGTTTTAGCGATCGGTTCGAGCAGTTGGTATTCTTGGCCGGTCCCTTTGAGGAGGGCTTTGAGTCCGAATTCTTTGGCGAAGGAGTCGGCGCGAAGTGCGTATTGTTCGTTGAGGGTATCGAATACGAACGGTTTTCCGGATTGGATGTGTTTTTGGATCGCTTCGAGTGCGTCATTGGTTTCGGGTTTGAGGGAATCCGGGGTGGCAAGATGGGCGCGTAAGGCCGAGTCGTACCATTGGGTATCGAGGAAAGTTTGGCGGGCCAGTGCCACAGCGCCCATGGGACTCGACGGATAGTTGTTTCGTCCCCCGCCGCCGGTGCGTGAGACGGTCAGTCGCACGTGCATGGCGACATCCGAGCGGATCAGGTTCGAGGCCAGGGGAGCTTCGGCGGTCATCGCCACGGCGCTGGTCCCTTTGAGGATTCCATCTTTAGGAGCAAACAGGGCGGTGGTGATTCCGGCGCGTCGGAGTCGTTGAAGATTGGCGAGGGTTTCGACGGAATTGGCCACAGATCGCTGGGGGATGATTTCTGAATTCCAATGGGGAGAGCCTTCGTTGGCCGCAAATTCCGGCAGGTCGGTTTCCAGTCCCGCATCGATCATCCCCGGATAGATGGACTTGCCCTTCAGGTCGATCACTCGGAGGCCTTCGTTGGCTCGGAGCGTCGTGCCGACAGCGACGATCTTTCCGTCCTGGATCCACAAGGAGCCTTGGTCGATCACGACGCCAGGTTCGACGGTGATACGAGCGTTGGTGATCAGAAAGTCGTTGACTTTGTTTTCTGTGATGCCGACGTCGGGTTTGGTATCTGTTTTTTGAGCCCAGAGGATCGACGGGAGGCCAGCGAATAGAATCCCGAGGGTGGCGAACGAGAGCTTGAGGGATCGCGAAGCAGACATCATTGGGTTTCGGTTCGTAAGATGCATCGGTGGGGTCGGTTTGTTGGAATTTCGATCGCGGCGGGGCAAGGCGGATGGTCAAACTAGTGTGGTTCGTCGTCGGCCGGTGGGTATCCCTGAGGGGGTAGAGTGGTGGGTGAAGATTGCAAAAAGGTTTCCGGATTCGACGAAGGCAACGACTTTAACGGCTCGGACCCTACTAGTTTGGGTTCGGCTATAGCCCAAAGGGAATTCTGGGTTTAGGATGAAGGCAGATTGTTAGCTTTTGAACCAAGGCGTTTTAGGTGATGCATGCCGATCTACGTTTATGAGTCGATTTGTCAGGATGGCCAGAAGCCTGAGGAATTCGAGTTCTTCCAAAACATGAGCGACCCTGCGTTTGAGAATCATCCCGACACGGGAGTTCGGATCCGGCGGATACCGGCAAGGACCTCAATTGGCGGGATGTGGTCCGATGGAGCGATGAAAAATTCGATCAGCGACAACAAGTTAGCCAAGCAGGGCTTTACCAAGTACGTCAAATCAGGGGATGGTAAGTACGAGAAGACCGTCGGTGACGGCCCGTCGATGATTTCGCCGGATCAATAATCACCGGATCAATAATCACCGGATCAATAATCACCGGATCAATAATCACCGGATCAATAATCACCGGATCGGTCGTCACGGTTTGGTACATCAAAGAGGGCAAGTCGCGTGGAGAAGTTGCTAGGCAAGACGAAGGCACAGGTCGGGGTGATCATGGGTTCCCAGAGCGACTGGGCCACGATGCGGGAGACTTGTGGGATGCTCGAGCGTTTTGGAGTCGAGTACGAACGTTGGATCGTATCGGCGCACCGAACCCCTCAATGGATGTTTGAGTATGCGCAAAGAGCCTCGGCTAGAGGGTTAAAGATCCTCATTGCCGGGGCAGGGGGCGCGGCGCATTTGCCCGGGATGGTCGCTTCAAGTACGCTCTTACCGGTTCTGGGTGTGCCCATTGAGAGCAAGGCCTTGTCCGGGCTCGATTCGCTCTTGAGCATTGTGCAGATGCCTGGAGGAGTTCCTGTCGGGACACTTGCGATCGGAACGCCTGGGGCCAAGAACGCAGCATTGATGGCCGTGCGTATATTAGCGTTGCATGATACGGGTCTTTGTTGCAAGCTCGAGGAGTTTTGTCGGCAGCAGACCCAAGGAGTGCTCGACGATATCGAACCGCGCGACCATTGATCAACGGAGCATGCAAGAAAGGCCTTATGAATCGGGCCAAGTGACACAGCCACGCAGCATAGACAACCGAAAAAAATAGTAGGCTCAAACACGTAGGCTCAAATAGGAAAGCTTAGATGAGGATGGCTTAGATGAGGAACCGTATCGATGGGTAGCAAGAGCAGCAAGCGGATTGAGCCCGGTGGGACGATTGGAGTCTTTGGGGGAGGGCAATTGGGGCGAATGTTCTCTCATGCTGCGCAGCGTATGGGGTATCAGGTGGTGGTATTCACCGATGAGGCTGCAAGTCCAGCGGCTCAGGTCGTCCGTGAATCGATTGTTGGGGATTACACCGACATCGAAGCCGTCAGCGCCTTTGCCAAGCGGATCGATGTAGCGACCTTGGAGTTCGAGAACATTCCATTGCTAGCCGTTGAAACCGCCTCGATGATCGTTCCGGTCCGGCCCGGTCAGCAGGTGTTGGCCGTGGCTCAGAATCGGTTGAAGGAAAAAACGACGCTGCGGGATTTCGGGATTCCAGTGACCCCGTTTTGTGAGGTCCGCAGTTACAGCGATGTTTTGCACGCGGCTGAGCTGCTTGGTTGGCCGATGGTGATCAAGACCGCATCGGGGGGATACGATGGCAAGGGACAGCTTAGGGTCAGCAATACGGCCCAAGGGAACGACGCCTTGGATGTTTTGGGGCCCGAGCCTTTGATCGCAGAGAAGTGGATCGAATATATCGCCGAGGTATCGGTCTTGGTTGCCAGGAATCCGTCTGGCCAAATCGAGGCTTATCCGATGTTTACCAATCGGCATTGCAATCACATTTTGGACATCACCACGGTGCCAGCGACTGGAGCGTTGTCAAGGGTCGAGTCCAAGGCGGTTGAAATTGCAAAAGTGATCGCCGAATCCTTGGGGCTCGAAGGTTTGGTGTGCGTCGAGATGTTTGTAGATCGCCAGGGAGCATTGATGGTCAATGAGCTTGCCCCAAGGCCCCACAACTCTGGACATTTGACGATCGAGGCCAGTGCGGTCAATCAGTTTGAGCAGCAGGTCCGAGCCGTTTGCAATCTGCCGTTGGGAGAGGTTTCCCAATGCCGTCCGGCGGCGATGGTCAACCTGCTCGGGGATTTATGGAAGGATGGACGAGCACCGGATTGGTCGGCTGCCTTGAGCCAACGCGGCGCGCATTTGCATCTTTACGGGAAGACCGACGCGAGGGTTGGTCGCAAGATGGGTCATTTGACCGTGCTCGGGGAGAATCCGCAGGCGGCAACGCAGGACGCGTTGCGGTTGCGTGACCAATGGGCTGGCACTAGCGGGTCGTGGGGCTAGCCCCGTAGGTTGGGTTTCTTCCCATGAGTTCGTTTCGGCGGGGTTCAGGGAGGGGATTGAAGAATCCCGGAGGTCGTCCACCGACGACGCTCGGACCGATATCGTTTAGAGGATACGGATCGAATTCGGCGGCTTTGGATTTTTGACGGTCGATCGTCCCGAGTCCGAAGCGTTCCGAGTAGCGAGAGGCGTTGCATCCGGCGGCGGAAAGACAGCCCAGGCAGAGAAATCCCCAAAGGATGCTTTGGACGAGGACCTGAGGCACCAATAACCTATCGTTTAGCAAACGAGAATTTGGGCGAGTGTCGAAGCGTTTCTTAGTCATCGTATGGGCGTCCTTACCCTGATTGAAGCTGGTCCCAGGAAACGGGTACCGTTTGGAGTTCTTTGGCGAAGGAAAAAGTGCCGAGCAAGACAAGTCCGAAAGTCTAAAAAGAATTCCGTCGATCGTATCGACTTGTACCTCCTGAACGCTAGATAGAATTGGGGGGGATTTTTCCCCTAGGCTTGCGGCAGTTGACGAATTTGCCACCAACAACAATTGGGTTGCCTGGATGGACCGAGGGTAAAGGTCCCAGGTGAAATAGGTGAAATATTGGAAAGGACTTCAAATTGGAAAAACGCTCGGTACGATGAAGTCGACTGAAAAGCCGCCCAGGTTTGACATCACTTTGGAGATGCACGATTTCATGCCGCTTTTAAAGCAAGAGCAGGATATTTTCCCTGAGAATCTTTTCGAGACACTCGAAGAGTTGCCCGCTCAGGAGGGGATGCGATGGTGGGCGATGCAGACGCTGCCTAGGTGCGAAAAAAAACTCATGCGGCAGCTCCTCGATAGTCAAGTGCCTCACTACGGCCCAGTGATTCAGCGAAGGTACCGCAGTCCTCAAGGGCGGATGCGTACCTCTTTTGTCCCGTTGTTCTCCAATTACGTTTTTGTTTTTGGCGACGAAGCGATGCGTTACAAGGCATTTTCGACCGGTTCGGTCAGCAAGTGCATGAAGGTCGTCGAGACCGAGCAATTCGTTGAAGACATCACACGGATCTATAGGGCCATCCAGACTGGCGAACCGGTGTTTCCGGAGACGAAGCTCGAGCCTGGCGATCCGGTGCGGGTCAAGTCTGGGCCTTTCAAAGGGTTCGAGGGCAAGGTCATCCGTCGAGAGCATGAAGTCCGGTTGTTGATCTCGGTGCGATGCATGGGCCAGGGGATCAGCGTTCAGATTCTCGACTGCCAGGTCGATGCGATCTGAGCACGCGATGCTTGTGACTGAGCCTGTACTAACTGGGCCTGTCCTAATTGGGCCTGCACTAATTGGGCCTGCACTAATTGGGCCTGTCGAGCGGTTTCAATGGTTGGATCACCAGCGAGAGGATAAGTCCGCCCAGGGCGACACCCAAGGTGGTGATCCAGAGGAGGGTCCAGGGTTGGGAGTTGGTCATCGGAAGAACGAAACGATTCAGCAGCGCCGAGGTCCATTGCGAGCAGAAGACGCCGACGGCTTGTGCTAGAGCGATGGTAGCTAACCCGGAGATTTGCGCTCGCATGGCATGCGCATTTTCGTAGCAAGCGACTTGGAATGGGCAGTTCAAGGCCATCGCGATGGACAAGGCCCCGCAGATCGGCCAACCGGCTTGGGCCAGCAAGCAACCGACCAGGAGTACCAGCCAGCCAAGTGGGCCGACGAAGAGGAGTCGTTTGCGTATTTTTGGCAGGAACGGCAATCCGAGCAAAAGAGCCGTTTCAAGAAAGATCGTAAGAGCAAACAGGTAGTAGCCAGTGTCTCCGTAGGTCCGAGTAAGGAATTCGTGCGAATAGAGCCCGAAGGCAGCTTCGCAAAACGCCGTCAAAGCCACCAGTAGGATCAACGCTCGCCATCGCCAGGGGTTGGGTTGCGGATTTGGCTCGTCGGCCCGAGGCGCAAGCGGGGCGGCAGGATGCGATCGGCTCGTTGGAGTCTGCGACAAAGAGTCGGACCGCGAGTCCGTGCGACGTGGGAGCAAGCCCGTGAGCAACAGCGTCGAGGCGATAAACAGGATGTGAGCCAGGGCGCAGGCTGCGGCCAGAAACAGGTGGTAGTCGATGACGGATTGTTCATCGGAAAGGAAAGCAGCGGTAGCAAGGATTGCGACGGCATAGCCTGCGCTACCTGCGGCGCGAGCCGAATAGGCGTGCTTTGCGAGATTGGCCACGGCAAGGTGGTTCAGCAGATTCATGCAACATGCATGCGCGCAGGCCAGACCCAGTAGGCATACTGCAGTTTCGAGGAAGGCTGGTAGGAGGTTGGCTTGGGCCTGGGTCATCGAGAGTTGCCAGCCGAGGGTCGGTTGCAAGATACCCACGCAGACGGCCGCAAGCAGTAGCAGGTGGGTGGGATATTGCGTCCATTTGCGGCGTTCGGCAAAGCGAAAAAAGAAGAGTGTAAGGAGTCCGGCAACGGGGATGACGCTTGCGATGATACTTGCTGTCGCGACCGGGTGGACTTGGCGCAGGTGGGTTTGAAGAGGAAAGACGGCAAAGCCAAGCGACAGAAAATGGAGGAAAAAAGCGCCGCTGGTTTGAAGCCACAGGGCCGTAGGGGTAGGGGAAGGAGTCATTCAGTCAGGTGTGTTCAGCGTGTAGTGTTCTTTCCAAGCAGCGCGTCTGCAAGCCGATGCATAATCCTCCAGGAGGGTTGGGAATTGGAAGTCCAATTTACGGAGCGTTTCGGGGCTGAAGAAATCCGCGAAGAAAGTTTCGCGAGCGCTGAGGTATTGGATCCCATCCTTGGACTCTCGATCGAATCGGTCATTGAGTGCTTGGGTGATGCGTTCGATTTCCTTGGCTCGCTGTTGCATCAGGATTTGGATTTGGTGGTTGATTCGCGTGGCCAGAGGTTCGGCAGGTTGGCTCTCTTTCGTTTCCTGGGCGGGGGGGGCTGAGGGCAATTCAAATTGGATTCGAGCCCCAAGGCATTCTTTGGCCAGGATCCTCAGTCGCGGATCGGTGCTGATCGAAACGTGGTCGAATTCGTGTTGGATCAGGCGAGACTTCCAGGGCTCGGCCGGTTGGAAGGATTTCATCAGGATGACTTCGTGTGTCCAACCGATTTCCGCCAGTTGGATATTCGCCGAGACAGCGAGGCTCGAGGGTTTGGAGTTCGCCGCAGGGATCCGAGTCACTTGGGTCAAGCGGTAGCGGTAATCGTAGTGGAACTTGAATTTGGTCAACCCTTGTTTTTTGCGTTCTGCGAGTTCTTGGTCGTTGGCTTCGAAGCGGACTTGGCCCGCATCGATCAAGCGTTGGATACCCGGAGGTGCGATTTCGATCCAATGGGCGAAGCGTTCGGCTTGCGGGTCTTGGGTCGATGGGAGCAGGGTAGAAAAAGCCAGAGCAACGAACGCCAGAGCCGGGGAGATTCCAAGGTAAAACTTCAGAGAGCTAGCGAGCATAGGGGGCTTGGAAATAGGGGACGGAGATTTTGCCGATGGTGTTGATTAAATCACACCGGGGGCACATGGTGCTAGTCAGGAACGGGAAAGATCAGTAAAACTTGGGTACCTGATGGACATTCATAGGAGAAAAGATGGCAAAACGAGCGCGTCGAAAAGCAGCAGACGAGTCTTTTGGGGACCAGGACAAGGAGGTACCGATCCAGGGTCGGGACATCGAGACGATGGAGAAGCTTCAGCGTCTTGCTTCGGCCGTCGCCGAGGTCGCCAAGAAGCGGCGGGATCCTTATTTGGAGGTGCCATCGCGGTCGTTATCGAATTCGAATTACAACCGGCGCAAGCGGCTCATCGAGATGGGTGACAAGACGAACCGTCGGGAGTTGTTCAATCTGAACCAAGCTCGGGCTTACATGCAGACGATTTTGGTTGGGAGTGGATGTTCGCGTTTGATACGCCAAGGCAAATCGACGAGCATTCGGGGCATGTACTACATGCTCAAGCACAACATTGAGGGGACCAAGGAGAACACGTTCGAGGATCAGAGCGAATCGGATACGGTCATCGAGGATTTGGAGGTTATCACCGGAGCGATGCGCGAGGAGTTGCATCTGTATGCAGAGCCTCGTGGGAACCTTGCCGGACCTTTGGTGGTCATCGACGGTGGCAATGAGTTGGATGCCTCAAAGATGGGTGCGGCAGGGTACCCGATACCGAGTATTGTCGAGCCGGATCGGGTCAAGTTCAAGCGATGCGATGCGAAGTTCATCCTGCATGTGGAAAAAGGTACCGTTTGGCAAAGGTTCAACGAGGACAAGTTTTGGCAGAAGCACAAATGCATCGTCTCTCACGGGGCAGGGCAACCAGCTCGAGGAGTTCGGCGGATGCTCTATCGGCTCCACAGCGAGTACAAGTTGCCGGTGTATTGTCTGCTCGATAATGACCCTTGGGGATACTATATCTACTCGGTCATCAAGCAAGGATCGATCAACTTGGCCTTTGAGAGCATGCGGATGGCGATCCCCGACGCGAAGTTCATTGGGCTTCGAAGCAGTGATTACGAGCGATGCGGCTTGAAGCAAGACGTCAAGATTAAGCTTGACGACAAAGACAAGAAGCGAGCCAAGCAGATCGCATCGTATCCATGGTTCTCCGAGAAGAAGCATTGGCAAGCGGAGATCAAGCAAATGTTGACCAACGACTTCAAGTTGGAAGTCGAGGCGCTGATCAGCCGAGACATCAGCTATGTGACCGAAAAGTATGTTCCGGAGCGTTTGCGAAGCAACGACTGGCTCGATTGACGTTTCTGTGGATCCAGGATCAGGTTCTTCTCAAGGCGGGTAAGCCACAAAGGCGCAATCAGGTAGCCAAATGAGCGATACAACCAGCAGTCAGCCGTTGAGTCTTGAGAGTGTTCAAGGGTTGTTGCCCGTCGAGGGATGTCAAGGGACCCTCTTGATCGACGATAAGCGACTCGAGCAAGCGGCCATCGAGTTGGCCAAGGCCTTGCAGATTCGGGCCTCGAAATTGCAGACCCCTCAGGAGCGACGCCAACAGGCCGAACTCGATCGGATGCTCGATCATCCTGAGGACAAGGCGACACTCACTCAGATTACCGACCAGAGTTTCCGGAGCAATTCACCCGGGCGTGTGGTCGATCAGATGGTGCACATTTTGGACGTCCAAGGGGTTCCGCGATTCTTCAGCATGTTCGACCAAGCGTTGCTCAAAGGTTTTCAGTCCTTTGGGGAGTACCTTCCTGGGGTGGCCGTCCCGTTGGTCAAGGAGAAGATGCGCAAGGAGACGGCGAATGTGATTTTGCCGGCCGAGGAAGACAAGTTGCGATGGCATTTGTCGGAGCGCACGCGCGAGGGGGTGCGGATGAACGTCAACTTCCTCGGAGAAGCGATCCTCGGTGAGCAAGAGTGCCGCAAGAGGCTCGATCGCTATTTGGCTGCATTGCAGATGCCCGAGATCGAGTGTGTATCGATCAAGATTTCGACATTGTATTCCCAGATATCTGCCTTGGCCCGCGAGCATACGATCCGGATGGTATCGGATCGGTTGGAGTTGCTTTACCGTGCGGCGGCCAAAGAGAAATTCGTCCGGCCCGACGGGACCTGGGTTTCGAAGTTCGTTTATTTGGACATGGAAGAGTATCGCGATTTGAGCCTTACGGCTGAGATTTTTCAAAGGACACTCGACCGACCGGGCATGCAAAGCGTGCGAGCCGGGATAGCCCTGCAGGCTTACGTACCCGATTCGGCGTTGGTCCAAGAGTCCATCACCCGATGGGCACAAGGGCGATTGGAGCGTGGGGGCCAACCGGTGACGATTCGTATCGTCAAGGGAGCCAACATGGAGATGGAGCGTATGGAGGCATCGCTGCGGGGTTGGCCACAGGCTCCGTACCGTTCGAAGCTCGAGACGGACGCAAACTACAAACGGATGCTTCGCTACGGGATGGATCCGGCGCGATTGCAAGCCGTGCAGCTTGGGGTCGCTTCGCACAACCTTTTCGATCTAGCGTATGCGATCGTTTTGTCCGTCGCTATGCATTCATTGGATCGGGTGCAGTTCGAGATGCTCGAGGGGATGGCCAATCATCAAAGGCGAGCGATCTTGGAGTTGTCCCAGCGATTGCTGCTCTATGCACCTGCTTGTTATCGCGAGGAGTTCATCAATGCGATCGGTTATTTGATCCGACGTTTGGATGAGAATACCGGGCCGGATAACTTTCTGAGGCATGCGTTTAAAATCCAAGTCGGCAGCTCGACTTGGCAACGCTTGGAAAACGGGTTCATCGAATCGATACAGCGGATCGACCAAGTCCCGGTCAATCCACGGCGGACACAGGATCGGAATTTAGAACCCAAGGAACCTGCCCAACCGTTGAATTGGCGAAGGTTTTCCAATGAGCCCGATACTGATTTTTCGCTTCCGCAAAACTCCGATTGGGCCCAGAAGATCGTCAAGCGATGGATGCCCCTGTGCGATGCAAACGCACCGCAGATTTACCTTTCGGTCGGAGCAGAACCGCAGGAGGGAAGGGGTAATTGGATCACCTCGATCGATCCATCGAGGCCTGGGGTTGTCTCAACGCGGTATCGTCAGGCCGATGAGAGTCAGTTAAGGGCCGCTCTGGAGTGTCTCAAGCAGGATCCCTCGGGCTGGGGAGCGACCCAACCGCAGGCTCGCTATGAGATCTTGAGGAAAGTCGCTCAGGAGCTACGGATCGCCAGAGGCGAATTGATGGGTGCAGCGATCTTGGACGCTGGCAAGACGTTGTCCGAGAGTGACCCCGAGGTCAGCGAAGCGATCGACTTCGTCGAGTTCTACGCCCGGTGCGCTTTGGATCTGCAGCTCGAGCACCCGCATCGATTCTCACCTGCCGGGCCCGTGGTGGTAATCAGCCCATGGAATTTCCCGATCGCTATTCCTTGTGGAGGAATCGCTGCGGCATTGGCCGCCGGCAATACCGTATTGCTCAAACCTGCAAGCGACACGGCCTTGCCAGCCTATGTTTTGTGCCAGTGTTTTTGGAAGGCGGGTGTGCCGCGTCAGGCGTTGCAATTTGCGCCCGCAAGCGGCAGTTCCATCAGTAAGATCCTGCTTGCTGATTCGTCGATCGCCCGAGTGATCCTCACCGGAGGGACCGAAACGGCGCTGACGATCCTTGAAGCCAATCCCAAATTACCGCTGTTTGCCGAGACCGGGGGCAAGAACGCCACGATCGTCAGTGGGCTGAGCGACCGCGACTTGGCGATGAAAAATTTATTGCACAGCGCATTTTCGCACGGAGGTCAGAAATGCTCGGCGACGAGTCTCGCATTGCTCGAGCAAGAGATATTCCAGAGCAAGGAGTTCAAGGAACAGTTTGCAGACGCTGTTACAAGCCTGCGCGTCGGATCGGCTTGGGATCTGTCCTCGAAAGTTGGCCCGTTGATTCGGCCACCTTCGGGGGATCTGCTTCGGGGGTTAAAAGAACTCGAGCGTGGCGAGAGATGGTTGGTCATGCCGACGCAGGTTGGAGACAATCCATGCCTGTACAGTCCTGGGGTCAAATGGAATGTGCAAGCAGGTAGTTTCACCCACAGCACCGAGTTGTTCGGACCGGTGCTAGGGGTCATGGAATACGACCGGATTGAGAAGGCCATCGAGATCGTCAATGCGACCGGTTACGGTTTGACCAGCGGGTTAGAATCGCTCGACGATCGCGAGCAACAGATTTGGAAAAAGAGGATTCGAGCTGGCAATTTGTATATCAACAGGCCCACGACCGGCGCGGTCGTTCTAAGGCAGCCTTTTGGGGGGTTGGCCAAGAGTGCCTTTGGGCCGGGGGCCAAGGCCGGTGGTCCGAACTACGTCACGATGATGCACCATTGGCAGGAGCCTCAGGAGTTGCATGCAAGCCAGGGGCCAACCGAGCCCCAGCATCCGCTATTGCTTAAGGTGTGGGGGAAATTCGATGCGATTGCCAAGGAACTTTTGAGGTTTGATTCCTCGGTAGCCGGTGACTTGGGAAAACTGCGGCATGCGCTTTTGGCTTACGATCGATTCGCACGCGAGGAGATCCACCAAGAGCACGATCATTTCCGGTTGGTAGGACAAGACAATCATCGCCGGTACTTGCCGGTCAACCCTATCTGCATTCGCCTCACGCCTGGGGATAGCGTTTGGGGGGTATTGGCAAGGTGTGCAGCGAGCGTGGCTGCGGGAGCCACAGCGGTCGTCAGTTACGATCCGTTGGTCGAGGACTTCAAAGTCGAGGCGCTCGAACGCGCTACGTTGGCTTGGGCAGGCAAGATCGAGTGGATCGAGCAATCCGATGCGATGCTTGGTCTGGACTTGCAAGCCGGTCAGATCACGCGCCTGCGGTACGATGGCTCCGACAAGGTTCCCGAGCAGATCCGGCGTTTGGCGCCCAAGCATTATGTTTATATCGCCGATGCGCCCGTAAGCTGTCTGGATATAGAGCTCTTGTGGTATGTCGTCGAGCAGAGCATCTCGTTTGACTACCATCGGTATGGAAATTTGGGGCCGAGAGCTCAGGAGCCCCGAAGTCCGGTTTCTTGAAGACGCCCGATCGATCGTTACATTCGATATTTCCAGAGAGCTTGGCAAGGTCCAACGGTGTGTGGATCATTCTTGCAGGAAGCAATTGGCTAAGGTGTTAGCCGCAGGACCGACAAGCCGAGAGACTAACACAACGGGGTTGCTAGGAGATGGCAGCCATCGGGCACGAGTTTTCCTTTTTCTCATCGAAGCAACATGCGATTCTCACGCATCGATCGACCCGTCGCACTTGGAATCGCTCTTTTGTCGAGCCAGTGTAGCTTTTCACAGACTCTGAGCAATCAAGCCCCCGAGATGCCCAGCCGCCAGCAGGAGTACGATTTGCTCGCTAGCCAGATGCGTCCTTGGGAGGAGCAGAATCGATTGCTTCGCACGGCAGTGCGATTGGTCTCACCGACGGTGGTGCATATAGAAGCTACGAAGGACGAGCCGATTCAAGAGGTTAGTTTGGACTCCCGGTTGGACAAATCCAAGATTCGCACCAAGCGGGTCGAGGAGGCCGGAGCCGGTGTGATCATCGAACTTCAAGGAAGCCAATATGTGTTGACCAACCGGCATGTGATTCAGTCAGCCCAGATACCGGACATCCGCGTCGAAACGTTCGACGGGGTCCCCTTGCAGATCGTCAAGATCACTGAGGATCCCTCGACGGATTTGGCTGTGATCGATGTTGGCCGAAGCGATCTTGCGGCTTGTCGTTTGGGGGACAGTCGAACGCTCGAAGTCGGCGAGCATGTTTTTGCCGTCGGAAGTCCCTTTGGGTTGAATCACTCGGTCAGTTTGGGGATTGTCAGTGCCAAGGGCCGGCGGAATCTTGAGCTTGGCAACAAGTCGATCGTCTATCAGGATTTCATACAGACCGATGCGGCGATCAATCCAGGCAACAGCGGCGGGCCGTTGATGAATCTTCGGGGGGAAGTCGTCGGGATCAACACTGCGATTGCGAGCAATTCAGGGGTCAACGAAGGGATCGGCTTTGCGATCCCGATCCAATTGGCGATGCTCGTCGCGACCCAGTTGATCGAAAGGGGGGAATTGCAGCGGTCGTATTTGGGGGTGAGTGTCGAACGGGCGTTCCATGTCGATTCCCAGGTCGGATTGCAGCGGCCAGGGATACAGAGTCATCGAGCGCAAGGGGCATTGGTCAAGGTGGTCAAGCCCAAGAGTCCGGCCGAGTTGGCCGGATTACGATACGGGGACATCATTTTGGAGTTCGATGGAGTTCCGGTCGAAAACGACGAGCATTTGGTGCAGATGGTCGGCTTGACCGCATCGGGCAAGTCCGTCGAGTTGGAAGTCCTGAGGGAACGTACCAGGGTGCGTTTGACGGTGTGGCTAACACCGATCGCCACGAGTCGCAATTGAGGGTTTTCACCTAATTCTCAGGGGGGCTGGCCATTGAAAACGGATGGGGAATCTATGTTTTTTCCCAGAAAATCGTTTTTTTTTATTTTACTTAGCTTGGGAAAATTGACCGACATCAATAAACGGTTAACCTTTAGCATTAAGGTTTTTTAACGTTTTCTTTTGTTCCGCTTTTCTGGAGATTATCATGCGGAATTGCAAGCGTACTGGCTTTACGCTCGTGGAGCTCCTGGTGGTTATTGCCATCATCGGTGTTTTGGTCGGATTATTGCTTCCGGCGGTACAAGCCGCACGCGAGGCGGCTCGTCGGATGTCTTGTGGAAACAATATTCGCCAGCTTGGTTTGGCAATTTTAAATTACGAGTCGGCCTACAAACGGCTTCCAGCCGGTGCAAGCGGTCCATGCTCGTACAATCCTTGGAGTGTCCATGACGCGGACATGAACGTCGGTCGCATGCCGATCAACCGCTATTCGGTGTTCGTAGCGATCCTTCCAATGATCGAGCAACAGCAGTTGTATACACAGATTCAGGATCAGCGTCCTTTCTTTAGGTCGACTTGGGATATGCAGGGCAACTTTACCCCCTGGCGAACTCAGATCTCGTCGTTTCGATGTCCATCGGACCCGGGCAAGATGAATCCGGATGCGAACTGGGACATCGATGGTGCGGCGCGTGTTAATTACGCAGCCTGCTATGGAGACACCGTTGTGAGTGTTAACAATGCTTGGCACCCTGCGGCCAACCGCGGTGCTTTTCAAGGCCGTTACGCGCGTCGCTTGGCAGAGATCACCGACGGGGCAGCTTACACGATCCTCTTGGGTGAAATTGGAACGAGTCCATCGGGCAACTTGGGAACCGGGCAGGGCAAGTTGAGGATTCAAGGAACGCGTTGGCAAGCCGCCGGTGCGGGGAACGTGCAAACACCGATTGGATGCCGGAACGCGAAGCTTGGAGATCGTTACAATCCCGCCGTCGCAAGCAACGGCGATCTTTGGCACTCGCAGGGTCTGAGGTGGCACGATGGGGACTACAACCACGCCTCGATCCAGACGGTTTTGCCTCCGAATTCAGCCTCTTGCAACACGTCTCTGTGGGACTGGGGTATTTCCTCAGCCTCGAGTTATCACGGGCCCGGAGCGCACGTGGTGTTTGCCGACAACAACGTCCGATTCATTCCCAACTCGGTCGATGCAGGCGATGCGGGGCGACCGGCTCCCGAAGGCAACGACGGTGCCCGCTCCAATCAGCCAAGTCCTTATGGGGCTTGGGGGGCTATGGGAACCAAGGACGCTGGCGATTTGTGGGATGCAGCTAGCATTGAGTAGTTGCTAATTCGCTGAAAATTTAGAAAATGCATCAAGGCGACTGGGTTTACCTCCGGTCGTCTTCTTTTACACACACACACACAGTCACTTGGTGAGTCCAGCGAGCGAACTTATGGATTCCCGAATGAGTCAAGCAACGTGAGGGAACCCATGGAGATCGATATCGCGACGGCCAAGCGTTGGATGGATAGCGCCCAAGACGATCAGGGTCAAGAGGTCTTTTTTTTAGATTGCAGAGAGCCCAAAGAGCACCAGGTAGCGAGTATTCCGGGGGTGACTTTAGCGCCGATGACTCAATGGCCTCCGAGCCAGAGTGTCATCGGTTCGATGCAAGGCAAACGGGTGGTCGTTTTGTGCCATCACGGAGGCCGTTCCTTGCGGGTTACCCAATGGCTCAGGGCAAACGGGCATCCCGATGCGGTGAGCATGTCCGGGGGCATCGATCGTTGGAGCCTTGAAATCGACCCGACGGTCCCTCGCTATTGAAATCGGCTTTAGCCTTTGGTGAAGTTCTTGTGAAATCGCAAACGGCGGGTGCTTGATCAATCCCGCAAAGGGATCCAAACTAACGTCTCCCAGAGAGACGAATTTGATCCCTAGCCAAGACGAACCATCGATGCGTAAGAAAAAAAGTTCCAACCGTTTGCTTAACCGAAGCGCGACTGCATGGGTTTTCGCGACGGGATTGACGTTCCTTGGGCATTTAGGATTGGAAAATCGCGGGGCTTTTGGCCAAGAAAAGAGTGCCGAGAAGACTGCCGAGCCCGTGCGGCCAAAGCCCGAGGATGTCGTGATTCCAGAGGGGCTCGACACCTTGGCGGCCAAGCAGCATATTGCCGTCCAGTCGCGGATCTGTCCGTGGGGATTTTGGGGATATCGTCCCGAGAGTTTCAGCAGTTGGACGAATCATTCGAATCGGTTGATCCCGGTCTATGTATTCGGAGAGAGCCTTGCGCCTTTTATCGGAGCAAGGAGTCTTTATCGAGACGAGGCCAGGGTACGAGATTTGTATGGA
>JAPLNM010000043.1 GCA_026692845.1 Planctomycetota bacterium
AACCAATGCACTTCAAGAGTTTAGCTAGAAAAGTTTTCCTTGGAAGCAAACTTAAACAAAATCCTCAAAGTTTTCCGGTTCGCTAAACTCACCCTATCCGTCAAATCCTCACAATCGATATCGCTAAGCATTTCCTTGGGTGAAATCTACTCAGAGCCACTTCGAATCGGACCAGAAATTCCCGAGCCAACCCCCTGTGTAACGACGCGTAACGCATTTTCTCCCTCTCGATCGACTCCTTCGAGATACTAGCCTCCGCAAGGCTAACGCTACACCGTTACTGAACTCATTCCGCTACGAGATTCGACCTCGTACCCCCCCCTAATTCTAACTTACTCCTACCACCCCAACACCAACCAGCATAAGCTAGCAAACACCCAGACTGTCAAAGTATCAGACGCACTGATAGCAATACTCCGCAAGAGGGATAAGAGGATTCGGACCAACTCGCCTACGAGGGATCGACCTGCAATGTGTATACTTGATTTGGTCGCATCGTCAGGGCCCCATCAGCCCCCACCTGAGCACGGAAACCAATCGATTTCCATGCGTTGAAACAAGAAACTTCCAAGGAACGAAAAACCGGATGTCGAACCTACCACGCGAGCAAGCCGAGCAAGTGATCCGTGCACCCCGAAAAATAGTCGGCAACCAAATTTTCCGAGCGGTTTGCCTTACCCTGTTTTCCGCTCTGATTCCTGTTGTCTCGGGAGTATACGCCCAGGAATCCGAGACCCCGAATCGATCCAGGTCCAATCCATCGGGCTCTCCCACCAAGACCGACCCCCCAAAGTCCGAAAAGCAATTGGCCGAGGAACGCAAGGCCCGAGATGCGGCTCGCAAACGTGGCGAAATCACCTTCGATGATCTGAAGTTCGACATCGAAAAAGGAGGTGAGGGTTCATTCTGCCGACATCGGTCTTCCAGAATTCCGGTATCAAGCAGTTTGTGCTGGTGCGCGACAACCAAGAATGCTGCTTTGGCCCAGGTGCTCTGCTCTTCGATTGCGTGATCGTTGAGATGGAACCAGGAAAAACCGCAACCTTTTCCACTCGGGTCGTTGCGGTCAAAGGCAAGTTGGAGATCGACTCGGAGTCCTTTCGTACTCCCGAAGGTGGCCACTACGCGATCTACAAGATGATGGCTCAAGAGGTCAAATAGCGCAAGTCACAAAGTGGGCAATTTGTTACAAAGATGTGTTTCCTTGCGTGACTACCACTGAAAAACGGTTACAGAGAAACAGCTATTCCGAATAGGTTGACTTGACCCTTCACCGGAGGGCTTGCGCCCAACCGCTTTCAAAAACCCCTCGGCATGCGCCGAAATACATTCAAATCCAATCTTTCCTAAAATGATCCAAATGCCGATTTGACGGTATTGGGCTTGCGCCGTGGCGCTAACTCAACGTCATTGCAGCTAAGCCCGAATGGATAAGTTATTTGGATCCGACTCATGGATCAGTCTTTAGAGGCCGACCATGCGCTCCACCACGATTTGAATTGGACCCATTGCGATTGAATGAATGCTTGTTGACTCCGGCTGAGTCGGTCAGTGGGGTTGAAGTGGTAGGCGTATTCCGGGTTGCCCTCAAGAACCATAAGGTACTTGTAGTAGAGTACCAAATCGGGCCCTTCGTCGTACTTCGAGAGAACCGCCAATGCGGAATCCAATTCTAGAGCCAAGCCTCTGGATTCCACGCAACCGGCAGCTGCTTTTTTGCACAGTTCGATCAGCCGCAGGACTTGTCGGGGTAATGCATTCCCCACGCCGGTAATGGCCCCTTGCGCCCCGCACCGGACAAACCCGTGGAAGACTTGGGTGTCGACGCCGACCATCAAGGCTAAGTTCGGGTGGCCGCTGGTGATGTGCTCGGCGGCATAGCTGAGCGATTCGGCCCCGCCGAATTCTTTGAAGCCGACTAAGTTCGGAAACTCTTGGTGCAGCGCAAAGAACAATTCGGCTTTGGTTTGGAATCCATAATAGGGGCTGTTGTAGATGACCGCCGGGAGGTCCTTGGCGGCTTTGAGGATCCCGGCGAAATGGCTTTGTTGCGCAGAGCTGGAGGTTCCTCGCGAAAGCACCCGTGGGATTACCATCAGGCCGGCTGCCCCGACTTTTTGCGCATGGGCCGCATGGGCCGCGGCGATCTGAGGATTCTGAGCACCGGTTCCGACGACCACCGGCACGCCGGCTGCCGTGAGGCTTGCGACCCCCTCTTGGCGCTGCGCATCGGTCAGGAGCGGCCAATCCCCCATCGATCCGCAGTAAACCACCGCGCGCATCCCAAGAGCCACAAGTTCCTGACCTTTCCGAACCAACGCGTCGAAGTCCGGGTTGCCCTCTTTGTCGCACGGGGTCATCAACGCAGGGATGCAACCTTGGAATACGTCAGCCAGTCGAGTCACGTCGAAACTCCAGAGTCAAAGGGTACTTGCAAAGATCCGAAGTATAAAGCAATCGCCTAGGTTTGTTGAGTGGAACTCAGAGGATTCGCTCATCGCAAGATCAGGGAACCACGAAAACCAGGGAACCACAGAACACACCGAACACACGGAAGCAAGACCTAACCGTGCGACGATCTGTTTCTGTGTGATCCGTGTTGTCTGTGGTTAGAAAATCAGATAACGATGCCAGGGCCCCGGATAGGCCACCACGCATGGGCCCACCAGACGGCCGAAGCAATTGGCCAGAAATGCGAAAAAACTCTGAAAACTTAGGTTATTGAGCGGAGAGGACAGGAACCGAACAAATACAAATGCTCTGGTGATCTCACATTTCGTGCCCCTGCGCGACGCGAAACGTCGCCCCCGATTTCAAGCAGCGAGCCGATTCGAAACTCGAAACATCGCTATCAACTTGCAACCTAAAACGACCAGTGCAAACCAACGTTGGCACCGTGATAGAAGATGCTGCGATTATCATCGACAAAGCGACTACTGTTGTCGGTGTACGTGTAGTCGAGTTGATAAGGCGCTTGTGCAACGCCAGTGACCCAAAGAAGGTTGTACCCGAAGGACAGCTGCAGGTCCTTGGTTACATTCGCATCTCCGACCAATCGCAGTTCAGAAAGGCTCGATAGGATCGACGAGGAAACTTGAACGTCCCGTAGCGTCTTGGAATTCTCAAGATCCCGTACCAACGTGTGCTGATTGTTTGCATTGCCCAGCAAACCGAATTTGGCTTCCGGAGCAAAGCTAAAGCAATCCCATGACCAACGACGGCGAAGCCCCAACTGCCCACCGTACAACTGATTGTTGGTCTGGATCTGATAATCGCTCAGATAGGTATCTGTATCGAAGGAGGAGATCTTGAAATCTTCGATGACGCTGAAATGGCGGAAACCGACTAGCCAATCCCAACCCGCACTGGGGTTCCAAAGATTGGCTTCCACGTTCTGGATTCTCGAACCATAGCGGACTTCCATCGCATCGGCTGCGAAGAAATCAAACGTCGCTAATCCGAGATCCCCAGGGATGCTCAAGTTGTTGTTACCGGTTACGCGAGCGGTGCTCGACCAATCGTTTAGACCAAAGTATACGAGTTCAGCGGTTCGTCCAGAACTCCATGTCCAACCCGTCGCGAATCGAGGACCGGCAGCTGTTCCAAATCGCAAATTATCGCCTGTCAGCACCGGCGCCAAACCGTTGTTTTCATCCAATACGATGGGCTGATTGTAGTTCTGCGTTCGATGCAGGAAGAGTGCATCTGCGGATAACCACCATCTCGGCAAGCTGCTTTTTGCACAGGGCAATTCGTCGCACAGGGAAGTATCGCATCGAGTCGTATCGCATGCGGCAGACAGACTTGGGAAATCTCCCCGGCTCGCGTCCGGCAGCAGCAACAAACAAGCGATCCATGCAACCAAGCCAAAAGTCATCTTCATGATGAGGCCTAACACAAATACGATCGAACGAGCTAAGGAATCCATCCCACGGACGGTCTATCGGAAACCACGCGGTGATCCTCGTCTCAAACTTAAAATTTACTAATACTCAGAAGTCCAGAAACTAAACCGAATGCCTTCATCGTTAAAGTTGTTCGCTAGCAATAACCAAAACGGTACTTACCACGTCGATTTAGCGGCCAATGTAACCTCCATCGGGGCGATCTCTAGTGCAAGGCAATGCTTTTCCCCGTTGTCTTTAGAACTCCTCAAAGAACTGATCGACCGCTTTGTCGTACTTGAACTCTTTTACTCCTTGATTGCGTCCGTCGGACAGTTGCCATACGAAGAGTTCATCCAGTTCGTCTCCGTCACTATCACCCAGAGCGATATCGATCGGTGCGATCAAACTCGAGTCCGTAAAAATATTGTCGATCAAGTGATCTGGCGTTCGTGTCGTACCGATCGGGGAACGTCCATCGAAGACGGCCACTTGGGAATTTCCGCGTCGGCCCGTTGCGACAAACAGGTCTTGCAAGCCGTCCCCGTTGTAATCCCCTGTCTTCAGCAAGACACCCGCACGTGCAAAGCTGCTGGGAAGTACGAACGTAGAAACCAGCTGCCCGGAAGCGCTGTAGGCTCGGACCGAGGCGTCTGCTCCAACCCCCGAACCGACGAGGATCTCGTCCTTGCCATCCCCGTTCAGATCTCCGGCCGCCACACGCACGCCACCGATGTACCCATCATCAAACGGAACGGCTTGTTCCGCCGACAGAACCAGTTGTCCGTTCACACGGCGGTAGATCGAGTACTTACCCGGCCCGCGTTCTGAGGAGACGATGACTTCAAGCACCCCATCACCGTCGATATCGGCGGCTGTCACATAGGTCGTAAAGGGGCTCGGTTTGTCGGATAGGAAGATCGGAGCATCGAATAAGCCACCGGTCACGCCGTTGAGAGTCAGCAACACGGGACGATCGCTGACGGAACCAACCACCAGGATTTCAGCCAGGCCATCGTTATTCAGATCGCGTGTCGTGATCTGGTAGTCCCCTCCAACCGTCACAAAGCTTGTGGGTTGATTGAGTCGGTTGATCACAATCAATACGTCCAGCGGCGTGACGATACCATCTTTATCCACGTCGTAGCTGGCTCGATACAGCGTGCGATTCGACGAATTCAACTGGTTGATGACCACCAATACGTCCAGCGGAGAGACATTCCCGTCGGCATTGGCGTCCGCGTTGATCTTGACGAAATCCGGGTTTCCGAACGCACGCGAATCGACGATAAGTGGCTGGATGGGACCCACGGTGAAGTTAGCGACCAGATCGGAGTAATCGTCGTCGATTGCCGCTGCGGTGACTTCGATCCCCTGTTGTTTGGTCCTGATCTTTCCGACCGGTGTGACCAACTTCGAAAGGAAATTGAATCGTTCTACGGATTCGAAGTAGATCTTTCCTTGCGTTGGATTGAAACTCCAGAAACCAGCCCGTTGACGACCATCTTCGATCGTTGTGAACGTGATCAGTGGATCGTTGCCGACAGCGTGGATGTAGTTTGGATCGAGCAAGAGTTTGTCATCGTCCGGGCCACCTTGGAACAACACCTCACCGGTATTGCTCACCATGCGAACCGTGTCTTTGCCATCTCGGTTGCGTATGACCGTGGAACCTGCGTGCGTTCCATTGACCAACATCGTGTCGGTGGCGCTACCCAGGTCGATGACCAATCGCTCTTGGCCTCCGTGGGTAATGCTTCCCCCCATACCAAGGCCTGTCAACGCGGTTGCTGTCAGGACTCCCGCATTGCTGATCGTGTCGCCCCCATCGTCGACGTTGAGGGTGTCGCTATTGGCGTCACCAAGGACGGTCAGGAGCGCACCGATGAGATTCACCGTTCCGCTTGTTGTAGGAGCTTTGCTTCCGACGTTCACCGTATCATCCCCATCACCGGAATGGATGGTAGTCGGCGCGGAGATCGATTGAACGTTGACGATGTCGTTGCCTTGCTGCGTGTTGACGATCGTCGGTCCGGAAACCGTCAGCAAATCCACGGTATCCTTGCCAGCGTTGGTATTGAAGGTGGTCCCCCCGGCATGAGTGCTGGAAACCGTCAGCCTGTCATCGCCATTGCCGAGATCGACTCGCAAGGTTTCGAAGTCGAAATAGTCGATGCCGCTCGTCATTCCAAGGCCACTTAGGGACGAGTTTGTAAGTGTGCCCACATTCGCAAGCGAATCACCACTGTCATCCACATTCAGCGTATCGCTGTCCCCATCGCCTTGAAGAGTCAGCACTGCACCGATCGCATTGACATTACCACCGGTGACCGGGGCCGTGCTTCCGACGTTGATGGTATCTGCATTCGACCCAGTGTTGACGGTCGTGGCTCCTGCGATCGATTGAACATGAACGGTGTCGCCCCCTGCATTCGTGTTCAGTTCCGTCGTGCCAGCATGCGTGCTCTTGACCGTAAACGTATCATCGCCGCTGCCCAAGCCGATCTTCAGGGCTTCGAGCGAGCCGTAGACGATCTTGCCGGTCATTCCCAGGCCTGTCAGATCGGTCGACGTCAGCGCACCGACCGGGGCCGTGCTGCCGACGTTGACGGTATCTGCATTCGACCCCGTGTTGACGGTCGTGGCTCCGGCGATCGATTGAACATAAACGGTGTCGCCGCCTGCATTCGTGTTGAGTTCCATCGTGCCAGCATGCGTGCTCTTGACCGTAAACGTATCATCGCCGCTGCCCAAGCCGATCTTCAGGGCTTCGAGCGAGCCGTAGACGATCTTGCCGGTCATTCCCAGGCCTGTCAGATCGGTCGACGTCAGCGTACCGGTGTTGGCAGACATATCGCCGGTGTCGTCGACGTTCAGCGTGTCGCTCTCCCCGTCGCCGTTGATTGTCAGCACTGCACCGATCGCGTTGACATTGCCGCCGGTGACCGGGGCCGTGCTGCCGACGTTGACGGTATCGGCATTCGACCCCGTGTTGACGGTCGTGGCTCCAGTGATCGATTGAACATGAACGGTATCGGCACCGGCGTTCGTGTTCAGTTCCGTCGTCCCAGCATGCGTGCTCTTGACCGTAAACATGTCATCGCCGCTGCCCAGGCCGATCTTCAGGGCTTCGAGCAAGCCATAGGCGATCTTGCCGGTCATTCCAAGGCCGGTCAACTCGGTCGACGTCAGCGTACCGGTGTTGGCAGCCATATCGCCGGTGTCGTCGACGTTCAGCGTGTCGCTGTCCCCGTCACCGTTGATTGTCAGCACTGCACCGATCGCATTGACGTTGCCACCGGTGACCGGGGCCGTGCTGCCGACGTTGACGGTATCTGCGTTCGACCCCGTGTTGACGGTCGTAGCTCCAGCGATCGATTGAACATGAACGGTGTCGACTCCAATGCCGGTCGTCAGTTCGGTGGTTCTGGCATGCGTGCTCTCGATCGTGAACTCGATACCAGCATCGATTGGCAATGCGATATTCAATGATTCCCATCCGGAGTAATCAACACCCTTGGGCATTTGCAATCCCGTGAGTCGGTTTTGGATGAGTCGGCCTGACTCCACCGAGGCAAAAGACGATGTGAAGTTCAACGTATCGAATGATGAATTCCCGCCGCCACCGATTACGGTCAATAGTCCATTGATCGCCGAGCCCTCGTTCGAGGCAACGAATTGACTATCGACCGGTTGAGCAGACGACGGCAACACATGGACCGTATCGGCTCCGTCCCCCGTATCGACCGTGGTGGAACCATTGATCGAACGGACATAGACGACATCGGATCCGCCGCCAGTCTTCAAATCCAAAGCCAGATTGTCACTCGTACTCACGATATCGAAATCAACCTTGAATTCACCGAGGGCGATATTCATGGCATCGACGCCGGTGTAATCAATGCCTGCAGGCATCCCCAAACCCGTTAATCGCGAACTCGTAAGATTTCCAGAATTGGCAGCGGTATCCCCCGTGGAATCGATGTTTAGCGTATCCAACTCCGCGTCCCCGGCGATCGTTAACAACGCTTGAATTCCACTCAATACTCCCCCTGTCAGAGGTACAGTGCTTCCAACCGAAATGGTATCTTCGCCGTCCCCACCATGAATGGTGGCTACCGCACCGATCGCTCGCACGCGAATAGCGTCGTTTGCACGCCCGGCATCAATCTCTACTCTTCCTGACGTTTGCTCCACGGTAATCGTATCTCGACCTTCACCCGTATTCAGCTCGGTTGACCCTGTGTGTGTCTGGGCTACGACGACGTTATCTTCACCCCCAAACGTGTTCAGAATCAAATTTGCAATGCCGGTGTACTGCACCGAGGTTTGCCCAGTGGTCTCGACAGTGTTGGACCGAACTGTGATCTCGTCATTTTGATTGGTCCAAGCGATGGTGAGCGCATCGGCCGAACTACCACCGCCATCGATCAGCAATGAACCTGCCGAGATCGGATAAGCGATTTCAAATCGGTCATCGCCACCGTTGCCATTCAATTGGATCGAGTCGGTAGCGCTCGCGCCGGTCAAGGAAATCGAATCCTTGCCATCGCCGCCATTGATGACAAGATTCTCTACCGCGACCAACAAGATGCTCGTAGATCCGTACGACACGAGAGAACCGTTAACGTCGATCGTATCCGCGCCGTTCGTTGCGTTGACCGTAACCAAGTCACTGGCCGACGGAGCACCGCCATCGATACGAATCGCGGTGCTGACACCCGCCGAGAGATTCACAGCAATACGATCGTCAGCATCGCCACTTTCGATGTTGATCGATTCGGGGAAGCCAGTCGCCGTTGGGCTGACGGTGATATTGTCTTGACCGCCCAAGGTGAAAAGTTCGAGCGTCTGGATATTGGAGTACGTCGTCCCAATACCATTGGAGGTCACGATGGGTGCGCTCAACGAGACCACATCCGCTGCATCGGACAAACGCAGTAACAATCGGTTCTCGCCAGCACCACCATTGATCTCTCCGAGGACTTGCGAATTGGTATCGAGGTGGAACATGTCGTCGGCATCGCCACCTGTGAGGTTCTCGATGAATGAGAAGTTGATTCCCGCCGCCGAGCCAGCACCTGCACTGAGCACGTTCCAATCGGTGTCGGCATCTGGTCCGATCAACGTATCGGTTCCTTTGCCTCCGATGAGCGTTTCAATATTGTTGAAGCTGCCATTCCCTAAATCGATCGTGATTCCAGACATTTGGCTCGAAAGGTCGACAATATCGGAGCCATCGCCACCGTCGATCGAACTACTGATCGAACCGGATGCATTGAAAGTAAAGCGGTCTGCGCCGGAGCGTCCTCGAAGATTCTCAACACCTGTAAAATTCAGGTTCGGGGAACCGGTCAAATATCCACTATCCGCATCCGTGATGACCCATTGGTTGTTCTGTTCTGTGCCAATGACTGTATCACCAGTACCGGCACTGGCGTTGACAGTCAACGTGGGCAGCGTCAAAGGGATTTGATCGACTTGGATCGTGCTGCCATCGCCAGTGGTCGTAATGGTCAGATCGGTGACTCCGGCCAGTGGATAACTGGCACCATTGAATACGACGAGATCCAGTGAAACGCGGTAGAAACCATTGCCTGTCAAGAAGAGTTTCGGATCGACCGTTTTGACTTCGATATCTTCGATACTGTTGTCGTAGGTCAATGGAGCATTTAGATTATTGTATTTCACATCCGTCTGATTCATGAAGCCATTGACGACCGTGGGTCCATTCACCAGCACTTTGATCTTATCCCGCGTTCCGTCGTTAGCACCGGAGTCGGAAATAAAGGTGTGCGATCCTGAACCAGACTTGAAGAGATTGTACGTATCGAGACCTTCTCCACCGTCTAGCTCCACGGTCGAGAAGCTCATTCCATTCAAGGTAATCACATCGTTGGAATCATCACCAGAGACACGCAACCTGCCTGTCATCGCGGAGCTGGTGTTCACATGAAGCAACGAAGTAGGCGACCCGTTCGGGAAAACATCGATGTTATTGGGAGTCACCAAAATCTGGTCTGCCCCGGACGTCCCCTCAATGTCCAATTGATCTTCGGCACCGCTATCGAGAATAGTGACATTCGCTCCCGAACCAGCGCGGAGGATAATCGTATCCCGTCCACTACCACCATCGATGGTAACATTGCCCATCCAAGACACGACCTCGATTCGATTGTTGCCATTTCCTCCACGAAGAACAACATTGTTGAATCCGTTGAGGTTAATTCCTTGGCGACCGTCGCTGGCAGTCAAGAAACCATCGTAGAGCGTCCAATCGGTATCGGCGTCTGCAATGTATGTAGCGGCTGGCCCGCCGATGAAATCATAGCTGGTAACGACTCGATCGGAGCCAGGAGCGATGGTGCCGATGTCTGGATTGAGGACCACATCTCCGACAATCCCCAGACTACCATTGCTGCGAGTAAATGTAGCTTCCCCCAGGACCTTGACGTTGCCAGACGCTGCACCGTAGGACTGATTGTTCCCGACCAAGCCAATCGATACGATTCCTGCTGCATCGAGACCGATCACCTCATTGGAAGTGGTGATTCCATCCAAGTTGATATCTTTCCAAATCTTGAATTTGGACCAATCGGCGTCCCTGGAATCTAGCACGTTGTCCTTGTTGCTATCGTAAGCGATCCGAAGTGCATCCAAGTCAGACTTGGCGGTAGGGACTGTCGAAGCAAAACTTAGTTCTGATCGTGTGACTTGCAAATTCGAAGTGAGATCGACAAACAACCAACCATCGTTGCCTCCGAGCCATGCTGTGGCTTCGGGTGAGCCAGTTCCCTTCCAATCAAATTTGGTACCCGTCGAGGAGCGACTGATAAAATCGAGTCCGTTACCGTCGAGGTCCAATGCAATAGGTGCCGTTCCCACCAATGCGACATTCGCGTTGTATTGGAAAAGTCCATTGGTTGGGAACTGTAAGCCAGGAGCGAGGTTGGTGAAGGTGATATTCCCTTCGGCTGAGAATTTTTGCAGACCGAAAGCGGTAAAACCTTTGGGCTGGATCGTGAGAGTACTAATGATCGGCGCCCCTCCAGTGCCGTTTGCAGAACTCGCCTTCAAATCCACATTGGGGATATCAAAGAATTGCAACGTCGGGATCGGGTTGCCGTCGATCGAACCACTGATCGTATTGGTCTTCGCCCCAGTCACCAAAACCGATTGCGTCTCGGGCAGGGTCTTGGTCGATGGTGGATTGACCTGACGTACAAAGGCGTAGCCACTGCCGTCGGTATCTTTCTTGTCATCACGTCCAAGAAGTTGTGGTGCCCCCAAGAGAGCAAAATCGCCGCTAATCGCCACCGAGTAACCAACTTGATCACCCGCCGCAACCCCCGCTCCCGTCAAGATATGATCTTGGAGGTCTGCCGGGGTCTCGAGTGTCCATACGCCGTTATTCTTGAGTCCATAGCTGAATGCTTCGCCTTGGTTCGCACGACCCGAAACGGTCCTGCCAGGCGCACCGACGACGATCTGAACCCCATCGATAGCAACCGACGTTCCAAACCTGTCTCCGACTGCGGCACCATTCAAATAACCAAGTCGCGTTTGAATCCATGAAGTGGTTGCTGTTGGTCGATCGAAGACATAGGCCGCTCCGGTATTTGAAGCAGACCCGGGAGCTCCTACGACGACGAAATTTCCGCTCCCATCGATCGAACTTCCGAATCGATCTCCCGCCGATAGGCCGGTGGTTGCAATCGGAATCGACACCGGCGAAACATTAGCTACACCACGTTGTGGGTTAGGCGAGAGGGAATAGACGAACACGGCTCCACGTCCTGCGGAGTCATTCGGTGCACCGATGAAAAGGGACGTACTCTCCAAATAGACCGAGGAACCGAACTGATTGCCAGATTGAGTTGTGACGAGTCTGCTATCGAGCGACCATGCTCCTACCAGTTTCTCAAGAACATAGACGGCTGCCGAATTAACCCCTGAGGCGCCAATCGCCGCATAGTCCGAGCCGATATCTACGGAGGAACCTGCTCGCTCGCCCGCAACGGTGCCATCCAAACGCCCTCGCTCAGCCCAGGTACCGTTGAGACGTTGATAAAGGGTCGCGCCGCCACGTCCCCCGTTCTGACCTGGAGCGCCCACAATCAATTGGTCTCCTTGAATTGCGATGCTTGCTCCAAATTCATCCCCTGTCTGGAATCCGGGAGACTCGATTTGGGCCTCAAATACCCAGTGAGGCTCTCGATTGGTTCCAACATTATTGTAGATCAGGACCGCCCCATGATTGCCATAGTCTGGCGCTGCCAGGACCGCCGTCGATCCGGAGATGGCAACGCTTTTACCTAACTTGGCCTTGGCCACCGGATCAGGGATAGTGATCAACCCATCGTTGGACGACCAACCTGGACCACGCTGCCGGAACGTGTACAGCAATTGTTGGCTTTCGGTCGACGAACTGTTGCCTACGACATAGAAACCGTCGCTAATGATCGACGCCCCGTTGCCAAATAGGCGTTCGGAGTCATTGGCTGGTACTGTTTGGTTGGAATTTAATTTGAATGGTCGGAGCTCGATGGTGTTAGAACCGTTGTATAGACTTGCCGCTCCGGCATTGTTGTAACTCCCAGTCGAGCCGATCAGCACTACGTTACCGCGAGACTCAATCGTGTTTGTATCGCCGAAACGTCCAAAGTTTTGGGGATTTGTCGGTGTGAAGTTCTCTCGAGCGGAGACGCTCGTACCATTATAAGTGTATGCCAGCACTCGTCCGGAATCCGTAGCGCTAGGAGAGATGGAATCGTAACGAGGCACACCAGCCAGGATCACTGAACCTGAGAACAACTTCACGTCCGTGCCAAAACTAATATCAAAGCTATTGGTAAGACTCGAACTTCGCAATGCCGTGCGAGTGATGTCATCGCCCTGTACGATCCAGTTATTGACCGCAGCCTTTGTTAAATCGTACGTTACCAATTTTCCCTTGCCGGGCGCCCCGACGACGACCGTGTTGCCGAGAATATCGACGCTTGAGCCCCATTTGGCATCATCAAGATTCGTATACCGTTCGTTGTACGAATACTTGGTTACCCACTTCCTTCCCTGAGCCTCCAGATTGGCAGTGCCGTCCGCAAATCCAGACCGATATCCGCGGATACGATGTTCTGGATAGACCGATGGATTCACAGAAACGTAGATAACCGTCCCATCGTTTCTGGTCACTTTGTAGTCGAGGATTCTGTAGTTATAGTCGAACGAGAAATCGCCGATCAAAAACATACTATCGGTCGATACGGTTTCCCAATCACCTAAGGCACTCTGGTCAACAAATGACTGCGGAAGATCCGGTGCGTCCGGCATGAGCATGCGTGTCGGCGTCGTTCCCCATGCATTGCTAGATGTACTAAATGTATAAGTGTATGCCGCACCGCTTCTAACGATGGATACATACTTCGATAGATCCGGCGATCCATAGGTCTGGTACCTCACAGAAGTCTCCGGTGCACCTACCACCAGCGTATTTCCGCTGATTGCCACCGACGTACCAAACTTACCACTGCCAATCAATTCAGTGATCGTGGCTGTTTGCGTAATCCAGTCGTTGCCGGATCGTCGATAGATATAGGCTTTGTTCGCACCCGGCGCACCGATCACAATGTTGCTGCCAGAGATTTCCATGTCGGTTCCAAAGCCGGAACCTTGGGTCCACGGTGTGATTCCGTTGATTAAATTCCTGTCCAAATCGAGTGGACGCCAATAGAGTCCATCGTTTGCAAAGGCATACACGGAATTCGAACCTGGCGCACCGACAAACAAAGTTTTCGTCAATTCGTCGTAAACACTTTGCGCACCAAATTGGAGGCCAAGAGAACTCGATGCTATCGTTTCGGCATACATTGGATACTGGGTCGGTTTAGGAGGCACATCCCCCGAAATTGTAAAGGTCTGTACAGCCCCAAGGTTCGCACGCTTACTTATTGCCGTCTCGTCGAATCCAGGTATTCCGATGACGGATCTCCCCGCGCTAATTGCGACTGCCGTCCCAAAATAGTCGTCCCCAACTGGCCTCAAAGCTTCTAATCGTCCCGACCCAGGTCCGCCCGATGAAGTGATCCCTCCGCCAGTCGATCGAGTCCAACTTGAACGATTGGCACCCGTTGTACCATTCCTTAATTCATAGAAGACATAGGCCGCACCCGTGTTCGTAGAATTGCCCGATCCATGGTTCGGTGCTCCCACAATCACGTACTGGTTGTCGAGTGCCACCGCTTCACCAAAACGGTCACCAGTTCGCGATTCGGTCGCCATTTCAGCTTGAGGCAATCCCCCTTCAGCCGTCAATCTAGCAGTCATGGTCCATGTCGATCCTACCAAATCGAAGACTAGCACGCGTCCTTGGCCGTCCCACAAAGGAGCACCTACGACAATGCGATTGATCTGAGACGTAACTTGAGTCCCATCATCGAGTGTGTCCGTACGGGGGATGGAAACCGCAGCGACGGAACTACCAAATCGTTCGCCCGATTGAGTCTCCGTGGGAACCAAGTTCGCCCAGAATTTAACAAAAACGCTAGAAACCGTGTAGACCGAAACCCGATCAGCGAGCGGTGAACCGATGACAGCGAAATCCGATGCCGTCGAGGATTGGCCGAAATGAACCGTTCCAAAATTGCCAGCCAACGATACCGTTCGGCTAAAGTCACCGGATCCTACTTGCTTCGACTTCAATCCCCAATGGCCGTTGTTCAAACTAAAGAAGTACGCAGCTTCTCCCGCGTCATCTCCGGCAGCTCCAGGTGCGCCTACCAAAATATCCTTGCCTCGAACGGCCACCGAAGAACCAAAATAATGCTCCGCGATCGGAGAACTCGCGATCAGTTTCTGCGTTTCGATCCAGGGTCCGTCGGAACTGGATCTCTCAAAAACATAGGCAGCACCATAGTTGGTCTGATTTAACGTGTCCGATGTACGCGTTGGGTATGCGATCGGAACAATCGGTCCATTGGAAGTATTTGCCGCGTCTTGGGTCAACGTCAATTGAATGGCCCGAGCATTTCCGACAACACGCTTGACGTAATAGGTCAGTCCGTCTTGCAAACCAAAAGATCCGGTTAGATTGCCGCTGCGATAGACCACTGCTTGGCCTGTCGCCAGCGTTGTATCGCTTCCGAACAGGATTTGGTTGTTCTGGATAACCGATGCAGAAGGTGTGAAGGCAGTCGGCCCCAATTGGTCCGCAGCCGGAGACGAAATGGCCAAGCTCACCGCGGCCCCGCCAGGAGTCAGTGCCAACTGAATCGCATTTGGCTTGCTTAAAACGAGCTTGACGTAGTAACGCTGGCCGTCATGGAGTCCTATGTCTCCATACCCATCGCCCCTTGCGTAGGTGATTGGCTGATCTTCCGTGAGGTTCAGTCGAGCAGAAAAGAGAATCTCGTTACCGACGATATTGCTCGTTGAGGGAGCGAACGAGGCGATGACATTCGCAGCAGAGGGTGCATCCCCGGGGGCACCGACCACCATGCGATTCCCGTCGATCGCTACCGAAGCGCCGAATCCCACTCCAAAGTTCAGTCCATTCTGAGCATCTCTCGGTTGCAGTCGAGCTTTCTCCATCCACTTGCTTCCATTCCATTGGTAGACGATCGCCATGCCATCGGTCAGTTCACCTGCCGTCGCACTTTCGATCGGTGTCGCTTTGGCCCCCACCACCATCGTGAGTCCATCGTCGCTGATGGCGATTGCACGCCCGAGCGAACGTGGATCCAACGCTGGTCGATCGACGTCGAACTGCCGCTTCTGAGTCCAGGTCACTTGACCTTCGACCGTCAGAGTATGCAATTGGAGAAGTTGTTTGGTGGTGTCTGCCAAATCCGCGCTGTCGATAACCAATGCTGCCGCTTGATCGGGCGTCACCATTTCGAAGTCCGGAAAACCATGAACGATCAACGGCTCAATGTGGCGGAAGTTGAATGCATTGCCAGCGATGGTGACAACACCACCTCCTGGAAGCGTGCTCCTGGGGATGTATTTGGCACCGATGGCTTTTCCATCGCCTGAGATACGCAACGTGTCCCCGACTCCATTGGCGGATTGAATGCCACCATCGAGCGTGAAGGACAATTTGCTTGCGGGAACCCCCAAGAGCAGTTCCATTGCATCCGAGGAAGTCAAACTGCCCGCTTCGAATTCGTTCGCGAACTCAATGATCAAACCTGTGCCCGACGCATAGACCCGCCGACCCGCCGCATTTCCCGCGATCGACGCGATGTTTTGCCAATCGTCGGTGAAGTTTGGACCCGCCGAACTGATGCTCCGAATCTCGACCGTTCGGTTGGACGTATTGTTCCATAACCGGAACTGCCAAAGCGAATTCAGGGCGTCCCAGCGCGTTTGAATGAAGTAGTCAGAGGTCGCCTTCAATCGATGAGCCGCGTCGACATCGCTGGCCAAGAAGTTAACGGAAGAAACGGTGCGACTGAGCGCTCCGAACTTGTCGATGGTAACACCCACCACCTCTTTGAATCCATTGGGTATGGGATCCAAGGCCATGGCACCTACGATCGATTCACCTGTGGGCGCATACGCCGCACTGAATTCCAAAATCAATCCTCGATGCGAGTCGAAACGATACATCAAGCCTTGTTGTGCATCGGGTTGGCCGACGATCGGCAACCGACGGATGCTCTGCCAATTGGCGATGAGCCCATCGGGGGTATCGAGATCTGCTACGGCGATCGCCAAACCGTTTGGATCGACAACACGGAATTGCCACTCCGAAACATTCCAACGTGTTTCCACAAAGTACTGGCCGGGAGTCAATGGACTGTAACCTACTTTGCCTGCGTCTGCGGAATCTCGAACAAAGGCAACTTTGCTTACCGTTTGGCCGATACCCCCTCGATCGATCATCGAAATGCCGTTGAAATCGACATACGTCGCGTCATCATCGCCACCCGCATTGAACTGCAATGTGTGGCCATTGAGAAAGCGAACCCCGTTCTCGACGTTGATCGTATCCTTGCCATCTCCCGTGGCGATGGCGATGTCTAGATCGTAGGGAGCGCTGACCATTTGCACGATGTCGGCAGCCGAGCCCAGAACCATCGACAGCGTCATGTTCTCGTTGGCTGTTCGATTCGACTGAGCTAGGGTCTGACGCAGGTAGACATTGATCGGGCGCGCTGCATCGTAGGCCATAGCGACCGTCATCAAACTGCGAGCCAGTGGATCATCTCCAAACACAACGCGATACACATCCACCGAGTCGGTATTGGCATCCGGAGCTTCGGGGAATAACTCCCGGAAGGATTTTTGCGTTAGCCCCAAGTTACTACTTCGTGCGCTCGCCGAGTCGTCGATATTCACGTCGTCGGTTCCGCCTTGGCCGTTGAGGAGAACAGGGATGCCTCGAGGACTGGGGCTCGCACCAGCGAAGCTAATTTCCCCAATCTCTTGTTGGAAGCTCTCCATCGAACGGGTACCGGTCGAGCCGATGGTCTTTCCGAGGGTAATGACATCGCTGCCTGCACCCGCATTGAGGGTGAATGTGGAGCTCGCGCTGCCATCGGTACTCTGCTCGCGATGCGTCTGACGCACATCGATGGTGTTGCCTCCACTACCGCCGTTGAGCGCGACGATTTCTTGTCGTGTGAATTGAACGATCGGCACGCCCGAGCGCTTCACGGTCGTTGTATCGAGGGAATTGGCTGAATTGCCTGACACGGTCCAATCGTAATCGTTATCGACGATGAACGACTGCGGCGTCGTGGTCGATTGGTCATTGAGGAACAACGTGTTCAATCCTGATAGAACCGAACCGCCGTCGATTTGCAAAGTACCGAGCATGCCGGCCAACCTTCCCGTCGATTCTGACCCGGAACGAGTACCTATATACGTGGTATCGTATCCGCCACCGCTTTCCAAAATAACCGTTTGACCTGAGGCCGTGCCCGGAACGTAGAAGGTATCATCGTTGGCACCGAGCTTGATCGTAACGGACGGTGTGCCGACAAATTGGATCGCTCCCGGCATACCGAGCCCGGTAACGCGATCGCTCTCCAATGTACCCACCGTCGAACGATCGTTGCCAGAATCATCGAGGACGATATTCGCCGCGCTGATTTGCAAATCGCCATCGACGAAAGACACTCGGCGATTTTGGGCGGGATGCAATCCATCGAGTGTGCTACCGACAGTCACCGTCGTGTTGGTACCTCCTTCAACCGTGGTCTTTCCGCCAAACGTGCTATCGACGTTCAATTCATTGCCGGATCCACTCAAGCGAATATTGACCTTCTCGACGGTACTCAAGATGGTTTCGGCTCCAGCCCGGTTGATAAACCGCTGGGCGTAGTAGATGGCAGCAGGCAATTCGGGGGTCAAGCTCGCGATGCGCGGCATCGCGTCGGGATAGGCATCTTCCAACAGCAAGCGATTGAGAACCGAATTTCCTGGAGGGTATTGCGAAAGCAACTGAAGTGTTTCCGGTCTCAGAACGATTCCATCAAAACGCTGAGAATCATAGCTCGATGGTCCTTTGATCAACTCATTCAGATCCTGAGACAGCAACTCAGACGCCGAAGCGGTCACGATCGGCAGAAGCGATGCGGTCAACTTGCTCTGCAAGTCAATGGCGGTACCAGCTTGGGACTGAGATAGCTGGATCGTTGTCTCATTGACCACCTTGATGTAATACGATTGCCCCTTCGTTAATCCCAAAATCGCGGCATTGCCGCTCCCAACTTGGTAATCCACCCGTTGGCCATCCACGAAGTTGTGAGGGCCGGCAAAAACGATTTGATCGTTGTTGTTCACAATGGATGTCGGAGCGAATGCTGCAACAGCAGTCAGCGTATCGATGAGCGCATTGCTGCTGGGTGAAGTAGCCAGCGCGACCGACGTCCCATTAACAACCGTCGCCAACTCGATCCCTTGCGGTTTTCCGGCGACCCGTTTGACGTAGTAAATCTGCCCATCGGACAGGCCGATATCTGCACTCCCATTCCCTCGGCTGTAAACGACGGCTTGTCCATCGACCAGTTGAGGATCGTTTGAGAAGACGATCTGGTTGCCGACGATACTTTTCTGACCAAAGGATCGCAGTGTCGTCAACGAGTCGAGGTTGGTGGTCGCAGACCCAAGAGCAGCCAGTGAGTTGATAAAGACACTTTTGGCTGCGTTGTCTTGCGTCGATGCCAGTTGGATGGTCCGGTTATCGATCTTGATAACGTAATAGACCTCACCATCCGTGAGTCCCCCCACGTTCGTCACAACGCCAGAACCGCTAACGTTACTTACGTTTCCTGCGTGGTAGACGACACCTTGGCCAGTCGCCAAATTGTGATTCGTGGCGAACTTAATTTGGTTGTCGGCCACGCCGGAATTCGCATTGAACAATGCAGTCACTTGAGTGCCTAGTACATCCGACGTCGGTTGCGAAAGTGACAATGGGATGTGAGCGGCATTCATTGCGTTGGCTAGCGTTGACGCCAACTGAATCGTGTTATCGTTGATCTTGATTACGTAGTACACACGGCCGTCCGCCAAACCTCCAAGCCGAGCGTTCCCACTTCCGAAGCGGTAAACCACCGGCTGGCCCGTCGTCAATCCATGGGGTGACGAGTACGTTAGGCTGTTATTGCTGAGAGAAGGTGTTGCGTCTTGAAGGGTGACATAACGAGAATCTAAATGAGAGAACGTGACTTGATTGCTGTTCGTTCCGATCAGTGTGCGTGGTACAGCAATGGCTTGCCCATTCAAATTGCGATTCGCATCCAGGGTGATCGTGGATGTGCTAATCGATCGAATGAAGTACGCGGTGTCGGGATCCAAGCCGACAATGGGTGATGTCCCACCGTTGTTGACGCGGAAGACGATCTCGTCACCTACTTGGTAATCGAGCAACACATCTTTCGTGACCGACGAAAGATTCGCGCTCAAGTACTGATCGATCTTGCGAGCAGGTTGCTGCAACTGAGACGCGAACGACTGAACATTTGCGGCGGACAACTGCGCAGCGATCAAAGATGCATCAACGAGGGTTACATCTTTGATGGTGTATCCGGCCCCGAACAAATCGTTGTGCGTCGATATCAACTGGTTCTTGTTGGCATTCGAGCCGAGTCCCGTCACCGCGATGGCCGAAAGGGTGTTGGAACTCTCTGCACTCGATGCTGGGGGTGGTGCTGCAACTCCAAACACATTGAGCGTATCGTTGGCTCCATCTTCACCAAAGAAGCCCACAATGCCGCTGATCGCACTCAGCGGATCCCCTGCATTCCCTGCATTGAGAGTGTCGTCACCCGCTCCACCAAAGACCATGACTTGGGTTCGGGCATCAGCGACAGTGACTCGCAACGAATCATCCAGTGGACTCAGTTTGAGCAATAACGTTGTCCCGCCATTGGTGGTCGTGCTGAAATGAATATCGCCGGTGTTGCCAAGTCCCGTGACTCGATCTGTCGTAACCAACCCACCGGTCAGGGATGTCGTGCTACCCGCCGCGCTCAAGTAAATAGCGTCCTTGGCTCCGCCATTCCCTCCATCTCCCGTTTTGATGGTTAGATCTGCCGTGATCTTCTCAAGAGTTCCACTTGACAATCGTCCAGTACCAAAGGCATAAGCCGGATCGCTACTGCTGTCGTCAAAGACTTCATTGCTGATAAAAAGAGACCGAGAGGCATTGCTAGAGATGTAATAGCGATTGGCCCCACTTCCTCCATCGATCGTCATCGCGGCTGGAACGTTTTGGATGAAGAAGCGATCGTCACCACCGAGTCCAAACAAACCCGTGATCGACTGTATTCCGTTGGGGTTCGTCAAATCAAAATAGTCCAGATTGCTTCCACCGTAGATGGACACCGACGGTGCCGTGATGAGTCCTCGTAGCGTCAGGATTGACCCAATCGGATCGGGGTCCTTCGAGTCGGTGGCTAATTGCCCCCCTCGAATCACGACCTGACTTGGGGAAGCACTTCCCGCAGTTATGGAGGTCCCTTCCAGCAAATTGACGTTGTCCCCTGCGGAAAGGCGGACACTACCAGTGGTCGCGAGCACTCGACCGTAAGACAGGTTTGCACCAAAGAAAGTTGTGCCGCCAGTAGGCAGCCAGTTCAGATTCTCTTCGGCAAGCACCGAGTCATGAACTGTTAATTCGACATCGCCGGTCGATGTGTTGACATCGAGAATATTGAGGGCCCCACTCATTTCCGTCAACGCGACACCAGCGTTGGCTTGCGCGACCAAGCGACCTGTGCCGGGGGCAAACGCTTCTATCTGGAATCCGTCGTTCGGACGCTGAGTTTCCCCAGCGCCGAGAATCTCAATCGGATTCCCTGCCACACCAATGCTGCTACCTGCGGATGTCACAACGAGGTCGATATTTCGACCTTGAATGTCTGTCTGAGTATCGTTCCCCGCTTCCAAAATCGATCCGGATGCAGCGAAGATCACGATGTCGGAAAGGCGCGACAGGATCTTGTCGACGCTGATCGTTCCCGTTGTCTCCGCTAGGTAAACTCCATTTTTCGCAAGAGCGATCACTCCTCCTGTCGCCTGGTTGGACGAGTTGATTTCCAAGAAGTGATTGGTTGTGCCAATCCCTCCGTCGCGAGAACTCAAGGTGATGCTGTTGCCAGTCACCCACGGAGTTGTCCCAACCGCGCTTGCTTCGCTAGCCAAATCGTAAATCGACCCACCATCGCCAATCGTTGCAAGCGACACATTTCCAGCCGAAGAGGAAATCGTTCGAATGCGGAAATCACCGGTTCGCTCCGTAAGAGAGAGATCACCGTTGATCGTAGCCGTCAGTTCGCCATTCGATCCCATGTCAGTTCCCGATGAGAATCCGACGCGTGGATCGGAAGCGGTGGGGTTAGCCGCAACGATCTTGATGGTTCCGTTGATCGTTCCAGCATTGAGCTGATCGAACGCAAACTTACCCTCTACCGACGTGGATTTTGAATAGTCTGGGAAGTAGCGAGCATCCCCTTGCGTCGGTCCGGTGACAGGGGTTGCAGTTACCCCATTGATAACTCGGTTGACCGAAGCCGCACTGCCTGACACAGCATCGACTTCCCGTGCAGTAGGCTGGAGCAACAAATCGATGTTCCCCTGCGTTTGAATAGTACCGCCCGCGAAAACAGGATCCGTAATCAACGCACTGCGGACTCGGCCTTGGAGGTCTAAGAACACATCGCCAATCGCATTGGCATTCAATCCGGTGTTGCCAAAGGGAAGCACTAAATCAACATCCAGACGATTTCCGCTGGACCCGATACCAGCGCCGGTGTTGAGATCAAGCGATCTCGTCCAAACCGTGGGAACTCGTGCGGTGCCAACCCCGTTCTCAATACTCCCAGCCGCTGAGATCTTTGTGGTTCCAATCGGGTTATAAATCGAGAAGCTCTTGTCCCCACTCCCTGGGACCAGATTTGTCGACATTGCATTTAGGATGACTTTGCCATTTGCACCTTGATTCGTAATCGTGATGTCGGTCGGAGGAATCGCGGACCCCACGCCAAACGAATAGCCCGACGTATTCTCCGCGTTGAGCCTGATCGTAGGCGTCGTGTTCGGATTCACGACCAGGATGCCATTGATCAACAGATCTTTGTTGGAGTTGTTGACAATGGATACGGTTTGAAACGCGGATGCGACGCTGACGGTGCCGCCGGTTCCAGTGATTACCCCTTGCGGTGATGTTTCACCATCTTTTGATTGACTGGGGCTGGTCGTAAAGGTGATAGCGTTTGCGGAGGATGTGTTGTTCAGAATCGGATCGACAGAAACAGTCACCCCCGAGATGGTGCTTCCTGCCCCTAATCCAGCTACCGTCACTCCGATCGCGTCGATGATTTTGCCGTTGCGATCGATTGTCAGTTTCGGATTGGGAGCTGAGGTGATCGCAACATCCCCGTTCCAATCGATGCGACGAGCCGCATTCAGATGCCCTGTCTTGGAGCCTGCATCACCGCCACTTCCATTCTGCCATGCATACTCTCTCGCGTTGCGCTCATAGGTCGCAATGTTTTGATTCGCGTTGACCGCAACTGTGGCCCCAGAAAATAACGCTCCCGATGCCGCATAAACTTGAGAAACGCTGTTGTAGTCCCCTTTCGCCTCTGCGTTAGGAATACCAACGACTGCGTACGCGGTAGCATTCGCCGTCGATACTATGCTGACGGGGTCAATATTCGATTGAATGGTGACGTTTTCTCCAGTCACCGCCGAGTTCGACCCCAGAACAACATCTGCCCTATTGTAAACCACAGTGAGTGCATTAGCCGTTGCTCCCGAACCGACTCCGTCCGCGCTTTCCTCGGCTGTGTTGATGAGATTCAACTTGCCGACGAGTGCCTTCACGTCGACTTGGCTACCTCGAAGCAAGGCATTGGTACCGATGGATGTATTCGTGGTCGCAGGAGTCCCATTGGATCCAACGTTCAAATTGGTCGTGATGCTTCCAACAGCGACCCCGCCTCCAGCCGTTACATTAGAAGTAACGCTGGCATCCGTCTCGCTGCTCGACGTTACGCTTAACGCCCCATTTGTTTGCACGATTGCGGAGCTACCAATGTCTACGTTCGAGGTGTAAGAGATGTTGGCTGCAATGTCGGCGCCCGCGAGAGCTACCAGTCCCCCACCCGTACTTGCCGCACTCGCACTCGCATCGATTCGCGTCGCCGACAAGATGGTAATGCTCCCCGCGACACCGGAGTCGTTACCGGGTGAAAGAAGGGATGCGTCGGATGCAATTTGGACCGTCCCGACAGGATGCAGGTTCAATATCGAATTGGACGAACCCACCGAGATGATCCCTCCACCAACGCCTGTTGCCGAGACATTTGCCTTTCCAGCGGACGTTGAACGGACATCGATTCCACGAATCGCAAAAAGCTTCGCCCCCTGGTCGATCACCGTTGTCACATTGGGATTCAATGACAAACTCGACGCAATCGAAGAAACTTGAACAGCCCCGCCGCTGGCTCCGCCTGCGCGAGACGTCGCGACGCCATCGGCTGCGGGTAGCGCGGTGACCCCTACGAGAGTTGGACTCTGCGGCGCGGTTTCTCCATGGATGGCATGGATGGTCACCGTATTTCCGGCGACGATTCGCGCGCCGGGCTGAACCATGGTCTGGATGGTTGGCGAGACCGTGACGTTCGCATTGAGTACGCTCACCGACACGCCGCCACCCCCAGCCGAGTCATTGGATGAATCGGCATCCGTGCACGAATCCGCTACGACCAGAATAGTGTTCGTCACTTGGACATTGCCGCCGAGACTCGCATTGATCGTGGGTGATACTTGAGCATCCGATTCGGCCACACCGACTTGGATCAGTCCGCCGCCAGAGGTTTGAGCACCTGCCAAACTGCGGTCGTTGGCTGTGGCTCGCACCGTGAGATTGCGAGCGCCGCTGGTGCCACCGTTGGGACCGGTGATGTTCCCGAGCATGAGGCTCTCGGTGGTACTCGAATCGACGGCTTTGGAATTGCTGACCTGGATATTGATTCCGCCACCGCCGTTGCTTGACGTGTTCGAAACGGCAAAGTTCTTCGATGTCGCGCTGAGCGTGATGTCGCCGGTGGTGTTTGTGGTGGGCACGAAAATCGATGCTCCGTTATCGATTTTCGTCCAGGTCGTGTTGTTGGTTGTTGACAGGATATCGAGAACACTCACTGCGACACCGCCAACGCTGGCGGAAGAGCTGTTGGTGTAGGCTGTGCCGCTGGACTCTGCGAGAACATCCAAGGATCCTGCGTTGAGTTGCACGCGAGCTCCCGAGGTGACATAAGCGTTCGTTGGTTGAGCAAGAGTGACTTTGCTGGTTGCCAGGGAGAACGAGATCGCGCCGCCACCAGCCAGCACCGTATCGGGCTTGGCTTGCGAAGTGTTCACCGCACGAACTTGAGTAGAGTTCGCTACGAGCGTGACCGAACCGCCGAGCCATGCTTTGGTTTGGCCGCTGAACGTCGCTTCGGAGACCATGGCATTGACTGCCGCCAATCCGGCAGACAGGGATTTGATCTTGGGATTGGCAATCGCCTGAGACTCCGCCAGAACGCGAATGTCATCGCCCGCGGCAGTCACGTTAGAACCAACGATGTAGGCTTGAGTTGTGCCTCGAATACCGACCTTCGACGAACCACCAGCACCGGAGCCACCAAGTCCGAAGGAGACGGCTCCGACGATACTTTCTGCGTTGATCGTGGGTTGACTCAACGCATGCACAAAGACATCGCCTGACCCTTTGGCTGTTACGATCGAGGAGTCGATGAATGCGCTGACATCGTTGCCGATGGAGTTATCGACCAAAACGACGCCGACGGCGAGGCTCACCAACCCGGCAGCGAGCGCGACGGAGACGACATCGGCGGAAACGTTCGATGAATCGATGGCTTCGATGGTAACACCGCCAGCCGCGTTCACGATCGAGGACAGAATCGAAGCGTTGGTGCGAGTGTTGAGATTGTTTTGCGAGGTGGTCAAAGCACCAGCGGCCGAACCGCCGATCGAGACGCTTGCGGCCGCCGCCGCGGAGGCAGTAGTGCTTTCGATCATGGCGCGTTCGGTAGCCAAGACGATAACGGCACCCGAGGTCGTCGTGACTTGATCGGCCCGGCGAATGGCGGCATCGATGGTGTTGCTGATGGTGTTGACGGCCGAAGCGAGACCGACGGCAACAGAAGCTCCCGCGACACCAAAGGAAGCCGCAACCGAGGCCGCGCCCGTTTCGGCCTTGATATACGAATCATCGTCGGCCTTCACGGTGAGCGACCCAACCGAGATCCCTTGCAACCCATCTCCTTCAATGTAGGCCAGTACATCCACGGAAATGTCGTTGGTGGACACGGCGCCTGCTCCGGCAACACCCACTCCCACGGTGCCTCCGGCGATGGCGACGGAACCGGCGACAACGAAAGATTTTATCTCTTGGTCGTTGAATGCCTGGATCGTCAAGCCCATCGCGCCGAGGATGCTCGCGTTCTTCGAGTAGGCTTGGACGGTGGAACCGGCTTGGAATCCGAGTTCGTCTTTTCCGATCAAGTTCGAAGCGGTAGCAGCCCCAATGGACGCCCCAACTCCGACGGTTCCGCCGATGGCAATGGAGCCGGAAGCGGCAACGACGAGGGATTGGATGGAAGCGGTGTTTTTGGCTTCAACTGTCAGCACTCCAGCGCTTTGAAGCGTACTGTCGTCCAGGTAGGCTTCGGTATTCGTCAGAATGACGTTGGTGGACAATGCGCCCGCGCCTGCAACGGCCACGCCAGCGGCACCACCGAAACCGGCAGCGATCGATGCAGCCGCGGATACCGATCGAATGCTTGATTGCGAGTCGGCCAAGATCTCAATGTTGCCGACGGTGCTTTGAACCTTGTTGGTGGCGTCTTTAACGTAGGCCGCGACATCGCTACTGATCACGTTGCGCGCGGTGGATACACCGACCGAAACGGCGCCTCCCACCGTACCGCCGAAAGCGACAGAGAGGGATGCCGCTGCGGTGATGGCATCGATCTTGGATTGATCGCGAGCGATCAAGGAAATGCCATTGGCTGAGATTCCGGTACCGGAGGCTCCGTCGATGTAGGCCGCCACATCGACGCCAACTTTGTTCTCCGCGATAGCGCCCGATCCTGCAACTCCGACGCCAGCGGTACCACCGAGTCCGACAGCCACCGAACCGGCGACCAAGATCGATTGAATGCTCTGGTTCGAGAGGGCCGACTGAGTGAGGTTGCCTGACACCTTGAGTTGCGAATCAACGACATACGCTCGCACTTCCGCCGGAGTCTCCTGCAGCGCAAACGGCTTCCAGCCCACCATGTTGCGGGCGATCGCGATGCCGATCGATGCACCGACGCCTGCCGTGCTACCGCCGCCGACAGCCAGAGATGCCGCGACCACCGTCGAGAAGATTTTGGATCGGCTCTCCGCCGACAAATCGACGTCCATCTGGGTCGTAATGACGCTGTCTGCAAGGAATGCGTTGACGCGGCTGAGAACCACGTTTTGGGCGACAGCTCCCGCGCCTGCCACCGCCACACCCGCCGTGCTTCCAAAGCCAGCCGATAGCGCCGCCGCTGCGGATACCGAGTTGATCGTATTGCGCGTCACGGAGAATGTTGTGCCTTGATGTTCCAACTGGAACGAAGCTCCATCGGGCGCGGTCAATGCCCAGCTTTGCCCTTCGACCAAGGTCGATAGCTTGAGTTTCTCCAGACGTACCCAATTCGGGTTCGTGGTATCGAGATAGTTTTCGTTGTTCAAATGGACATCGTCTCGGTCGGATCCGATGTACCGATAGACACGGTTGGTGTCACCGCGAGATATTGGGAATCCGGATGCGATGCGGACGGTTGTTCCTTCTCGTAGGTCTTGCGTTTCTTCGTCGTCCGTGTTGTACATCGAAGCGGTGCCGACGATATCGAACGTCGCTAGCGTAAACCCTTGACTCGCGAAGGCACTGCGCAAGCTTTCCAGAACCGTAATGTCCAACAACAGGTCTTGTGTGGCCTCGTTGAGATTGTCGGTGTCGGAATCGTCTTGTGCTGCCTCGGCTGCGTCATCCAGGGCACTTGCCGTTAGACTTCCGCCGAAAGGAATATCGAACAGCTTGGAACTGGTTGATGCGGCGGAGATCGAGACGCTTCCAGTCGATGTTGTGACGCCTTCATCCGCGTTCACGATCGATGCAAATACAGCGTTGTCCACTTCGTTGAATGCGAGGGACAATCCCACGCCAACCGCAACCCCGGCGGTGGATCCAAAAGCAGCCGAGAGCGAAGCCGCCCCGGCGACCGAGTTGATGGCCGAGCTATCGAGTGCAGACAGCGAGACATTGGCGGCTCGAATACCATCGGTAGCCGAATTGGCCCCATCCCCGTCGATAAACGATTTGATGTAAGTTTGGATTTTGTTTTCGCCGTAGGAACCAGCAGCGCTTACACCCACTCCTGCGGTCGATCCCACCCCAACACCGACAGCAGCGGCCACGACGACCGCATCGATGGTTTGCGTGGACAGTGCTTCAACCACCAAATCCTTGGACGACTGAATACTGGAGTCGCTGATGAAGGCTTGCAGTTCGGCAGGTGACGATCCGAGGCTGATGTGCTTCCAAGCGGTGCTGTCGCGATACTGTTGATTGCGAAGGTCGAACTGTTGATCGCCCGATTGATTGGGATCGCTGTCCCTTAGGGTTGGCCCGATGTACTCATAGATTTCTCCAGCCATCGCACCGTCCAGAATGCGAACCCGAGTGCCTGTCTCAATCTGACTTCGAGGCACCTCGTCTGCTTCGACAATCGTGTCCGACACGCTGGCTCCCGTAGGATCCCATCCAATGAAGTTTCGAGCGACAGCCACCCCTAAGGCGACGCCAACGCCTGCGGACGATGTTCCGACTCCAACGGCAATTCCAACCGCTCCGATCACGGCATCAATATTGGAATTGCTGCGAGATTGAACGCTCACGTTACCGACTCGATTTGTGGGACTACCGATCTCGCTATTGACGATGAAAGCGTTCGTTTTCGTGAGAATCACGTTGGTGGATTCTGCACCACCACCGCTAACGGCCACCCCGGCTTTGCCGGAAATGCCCGCTGCAATGGATGCCTCAAACGAAATCGCATCGACCGCGGCATTGTTGTTGGCCGCGACGATAATGTCCCCCTGAGCCAGCCGCAACGCGTCGAGCCGCAACGCGTCGACACGGGAGATCGATGCTTCGATCTGATTGTCGATACGGTTGTGTGCCAAGGACAGGCCGATGGACGCCGCAACGCCTACGGTGTTGGTGCCGATGGCTGCGGACACTGCAGCAGCTCCCGCCTTTGCGCTGATGACGGAGATGTCCGTTGCCTCAACGTGGATGCTCGACGCTTCAATGCCTGATCCAGCCCCCATTCCATCGCCATCGATCTGAGCGAGAATCGCTTGCCGGATGCGATTCTCGGTGTACACGCCAGCTCCACTTAGTCCGACGGCATTCTTGCCGGCAGCGATGGCAGCAGAGACGGATACCACGATCGAGTCCACGCGTTGATTGGACGTCGCAGTGACCGAAACGTTGCCCCCTGCAACCAGGATCGAGTCCTTCAAGAGGGCCTGCACACGAGCCGACGGAGTGGAGCTAGAGCTGTTGTCTCCGATGATGTTTTTGGCGATCGACACGCCGATGGCGGCGGCTCCTCCAGCGGTGCTACCGACGCCGATCCCCAAAGCGGCGGCTGCGACTTGCGATTCGATCGACGAATCGCTCGAAGCGGAAACCAAGATCTGTCCCAGCGTTGCGGTGAGACGGCTATCGGTAACTTTTGCGTCAGTAGTGCTATTGATGGTGTTGATGGTCAGCGCACCCCCTCCACTGACAGCGACCCCCGTCTTCTTGGCAGCCGCAACACTGACACTCGCAGCTACTGCGAGCGCATTGATGTCGGAGCTGCTCTGTGCGGAGACGGTGATCTTGCCCTTAGGAGAGGTCACGCTGGAGTCATCGATTTCGGCGACGATGCGATTGGAAACCTCGTTGACGGCTACCGACACACCGATGGCGATGGCGAGAGAACTGCTCTTCGTCGAGGCACCCACCGCGATGCTACCAGCGATGGCTTGGGATTCGATCGACGATTGATCCATTGCCAAGAGGGTGATGTCGCTGGTCGTGGGCATGCCTCCCGGAGGATTTGGGAGTCCATTGTTCGCTGTGAGCTCGCTTTTCTTTCTCACCGATGATTGAATCGTCATTTCGATGGAGTTCGAGGTACCGACTCCAGCTCCAGCCAACGCGCCGCTCAATCCCGTTCCGGAGGAAGCTGCGATCGACAACGAGCCCGCCAACGCCAGCGCATCGATCTCGGCGGTGGAGAGCGAACTGATCAGGATCGGTCCCGTCGACGTCAATCGCGAGTTATCCACATAGGACACTACGTGGTGCCCTCGACCTTTGCCGATCTCGTTCAATGCAACCGACACTCCAAGTGTTCCCGCTGCGGAGGTACCTCGACCCAAGGTGGCTGCAATCGCAACACCACCTGCATCTGCATTGATGCTGGAATCATCGCTGGCGATGACATCAATACCTCCGTTGGTGGCATCTAGGCCTTGCGTTCCTGAACTATTGTTGACGTAAGCCAGGATAGAGTTATCGATGCGGTTTCGCGTGCCCGCGCCAGCGCCAGCGAATGCCCCTGCCAGACTGGTCTTGGAGGACTTTGACCCGGCACCCGCAATTCCAATCGCCAATGCCTGCACGCGATCATCGGAACTCGACGACGGATCTTGAATCGAACGAGCAGCAATCTCGATGCTCTTGGCGGTTACGCTCGATGCATCAACGTACGCCCATACGTTGGTCTCAATGGTGTTGAGCGCGATCGCGAGGCCGATCGAACCGGACGCCGCACTACCGGTTCCTTCTCCGACTGCTATCGCCAGGGACAACGCACCGGCGTCCGCTGCGACGTTCGAGCTGTCGGTAGCGAGTATATGGACTTTGCCTTGCGTCGATCGCACGACGCTAGAACCAGTGATTCTGGAAGCGACGGTTTGCTCGACATGGTTGTCTACGCCAACGCCAGCGCCGGCGAGAGCTCCGGTCAACCCGCTGCTGTTGCCACCGCTGGCGGCTGAGACGGATCCACCTACTCCGATCGACAGGATGGACGCCAAGCTCTTTGCTTGGACATCGATGTCATTCATGGCCGCCACACGTGAATTTTCGATCGCACTGATCACGGAATGCCCGCCATCCGTCCCCTTGTCATTTTTCACGACCGTCACACCGACTGCGACCGCCGCTGTGGCTCCACCGCTTGCCGTTTGGCTACTGTTGAGTCCCAACGCAAATGCTACGGTTCCTGCGACACCAATGACTTCGTCTTTATCGAGAGAATTGAGAACGACGGATCCATTCGAGCTGTTAACAAAATGTTGCCCCGAACTACCCCGTATCGTACTGGTGATATGGTTATCGATTTCATTCAAAGCGGCAGACCCAGCCGCAGCGATTCCAACCGTGAATCCGCTACCTCCACCCGTCGAGCGGGCAACCGAAGCCGATACGCCAATGGCCAGGGAAGAGACATAGACATCCGAGATTGCATCCAGAGACACACCGCTGAAGCCTTCGACGGTCGATGTGTCAATGGTGGACTGAATCGTGTTCTCCAGCTTGTTCCGCGACAACCCAATGCCGATCGCCAACGAACTAGACTTGCTGTTGGGTTTGTTTGCTGCGGAATACGCGAGCGCTCCACCGAACGCATCGGAGCGGATAAAGTCGGTTTCATCCTTGGCGCAGAGAGTGACCAATCCTGCTTGACTGGTCACGATGCTACCGCTCAAGATCGAGGACACGATGGTCGACTTGATCAAGTTCGATGCAAAGGCACCTGAAGCAGCACCTGACAAACTCGTTCCTCCCGCGACTTGATCGTTCTCGCTGGCATTCTGGACAGCCACGGATCCGCTCAACGCGGTGGCCGTGATCGTGCCAGTGGATTTGGCAATCAACTCCAAATCCCCTTGGGAGCGAACCGCGGCGTCCTCAATGTAAGCGCGAACGGTGTTCGCGCCCGTCTGTCCGACCAGATTGAGAGCCACCGATACGCCCACCGACACGGTTAACTTGGTGGAAGAATTCTGGTTGTTGGCTCCGGTGCCGCCTCCCGAGTTGTTGCTACCGGGAGTCGATGATGCAGTCAGCGAGAGTGCCACAGCGCCCGCTTGGGAGTGGCCGTCGACCGAATCGTCTGCAACGATCTTGATGGTGCCTGTCGTCGAACGAACACCCAACAAATCGGGAGCGGTTCCGCGACTGTTTTTGATGAACGACTCGGTGGTGTTTCCGAGATCGTTGATCGCAATCGCACCCGCGATGGCGATGCTGTTTGAAGAGCCTCGCGCGTAGGCTCCTCCGAGTGCGAAGGCTTCTGTAATGGTGGTGTTGGTTGCATTCAACTCCACATTTTTGTTCGCCGTGACAACACCATCCTGGGTATAGGCGCGCGTTGTGTCGGTGAGGAAGTTCTGAGAGTATCCAACCGCGAGTGCGAATGCTGTCTTCGTCTTCTCGGACTGCGCGGACTTCTCCTCCAGTTTGGCGGCCTTCGCACCGGGCACTGCGAATACACCCATGAAGCCATCGTTGGTCGCCAGGACATCGATCTTGCCTGCAGCGTTGACAAAGCCTCCTGCAGTCAGAGGCGTTGTAGTCGTGATGCCTCGTCCGATGAAGGCTTGCGTGTTTCGTTGAACATCATTCAACGCAACCGAGCCGGCAACACCGATCTTCTCCGAAGACATCATGGAACCAGCGACGGTGATGAGATAGCTGTCATCGTTGGCGACCACCAGCACATTTCCATCCACGCTGATGCGGGCACGCCCATCGATGCTCGCCGTGGTATGGTTGTCGATCGCATTGTAGACAAGCGTCCCTACCAAACCAAAGTTTCCTCCTGCGCCTTTGGCCAATCCAACAGTGACTGCCAGGACACGGCTTTGGGCATCTACCGTAAGCGTCTCGGCCTTGAGAATGACTCCTTCCTCAATGTTGGCGATCACGTCGCTCTTGTAGGTAAAGATCTGGAAGGAAAGTCCAATGGCGCGAGCGGCCCCGGATTCCTTCCCTTCCACTGGGTACTCTTCGTAGGGGTTGACGCCGATGAGTTTCTCAGCGAGCTTGCCCTTGGTGTTTTTATTGATGGCTTCCTGAACCGGTCTAGAAAAGGAAATGCCATTGGTGACGAATCCTCCGCCGACATTGACGGCTTGATTGACGCTGTCCGCCGTGACCGTCACGTTTTGTGAGAACGTCGACAGTGTAGCGAATCCGGCTTGCCGCGTGGCGTCCTGATTGATCTTGGCATCGCTCTTGATCAATGCGTTTGCGGTTTCGTGAACGCTCACCACCGCAACGGCCACAGCAAATGCGTTCTTTTCGAAACCGTTGGCTTGTACCTGACTCAGCGAATCGATGAGGTTGTTGTCCAATCCAAAATTACCATCGGCGTAGGAGCCGAGCGTTCGCATGAAGTCCAAGCCAGCCTGCAGTGTCAAGTCGACGGTGTTCCAATCGACCGTCGTAAAGTCCTCGTTTCCGAGATCTATTTCTTTGTTGTCCGGCCCCTGATAAAGGTACGTCTTTCCTGCCGTTCCACCCGCCGTATGGCTGTCCCGGACGATGACGGTATCGCCCGCAAGCAGCTTCTTCTTGCCGGAGTTCGTGTCGTAATCGGGTTTGAGGTTCTCGTCCAACAGGGGGGCGACGAGATTGACGCCAAACAAGCTCATCGGGTCGATTTCGTTCACGGCCCTGCCTTGAACTAATAGGTCACCGGCTGCATCCACGATTGCATAGGATGAAATCCAGGCGTTGGCGGTGTTGTCGTAGTTTCCTACCGCAACCGCAACCGCGATTCCCGTTTCGACTTGCTTGTCCTTCCGCTTGGTTTCCCTATCCTTCCATTCGTACTTCTTTTTTACAGGTTTACCATTTCGATCTAATATAGGATTACCATCTGCATCTTTTTCTTTCGTACTATCATCGACCACGAGATCGGTCTTGCGGCCGTAAAGTTTGGACGATGCGGTGATGTCCGGGCGGGCATTGACCGTTGCGGTAACGCTGATGTCGTCGTTAGCCACGGCATAGGGCTGCGGGGTTTTGATGACTCCATCGCCGATGCGAGCTTCCACATCGTTGGTATCCACCATGACGGCAACGGAGAAACCGGCTTGGAAGGACGTACGATCCTCTGCCACTCCGCCGCGCTTATTGTTGTCGCGGTACTCTACCAGGCTCTTCTGCAACGAAAGGGCAAAGTTCGAGCGAGCCGAACCCACGTTCGTCGCGGCCGAAACCCCCGACATGCTCGTGAAGAGTTGGTTCAAGTCAAAGCCATTGACGTTTCCATTGTTTTGCTTGGCGTTGACCAAAATCGAACCGCCGACAATCGCCGTTCCGTCCATCCATGCGTTGGTGTTCCCTGTTTCCACGCTGACAGCGACGGCAACACCATACGCGGACTTGTTTTGCAGTGCTAGTTGCTGCTTGTCCGTGCTCGGAATCCCTGTTCCCTTGATGCCCGCTGCACCGAGTCCCACTGCAAACAATCGACTGGTAATTGTGCCCCCTTGGTTGGGCTTGGTCGTAACGCCAGCCGAGGTGTTGTTGCGATCGATGGTATCGCTTTGGACAAACAAATCGTCGCCGACCGTAAGGATAGTACCTGGCTTGACGTGGGCCACCGCGTTCGAATCCAAAACACTAATGGCAAAAGCGAAACTACCCGTAAGAGCTGTGCTCGCGAACTTTTGTCCTTTCGTTTGGACGTTGCCCGCACCTGCCCCCCCCAATCCGTACTTCATGGATTGGGGACCGTTGGCTGTCACGCTGACGGCGGTGTCGGCAGACGCTCGAATGGTGGCATCTTCCGTGGTCGTAATTTGGGCATTGTCGATCACCACCGATGCATCGGTATCTGCGATCCCAACGGCGATGCTGAGCAATGCCAGCGAGGTCGGCATCGATGTGGCCTGTGCCTTGGCAGTCGACCATGCCGTGAAGTTCTTGGCATCGATGATGGTCGTTTGCTGAGACTGCGTTCCAATGTTGATCTTCGCTATGGCCTCGGCCTTGGATACCCCTGCGAACAAACTGAAGTTCAGCATGCTCGAAAGGATGTTTCGAACTTGAGCTCCCCCAAAGTTCACGAGCGACGAGGACGGTCCACCAAAGTCGGATACGTTCAACGTATGCGTGGTATCCGCCGTACCGATCACCGAGACGTTCTCACCTCGAATCTCTGCGTTGTCGATCGTCACATCCACTTTGGACTGATCGAGATTGAAGAACCCAAGGAATCCTTGGTCGTTTCCGTTGTCGGAGAAGATCTCCAAATCATCGATCGCAAAGATCTCGATATCACCGAATTTGGCGCGCGTCGGCTGTGCGGAGGTCGTCTTGGCGAGCAGCTTGGCACCATTGTTGATGGTGATGTGCCTGCCGATCAAAAGGATATCGCCAGCGTTTTCCGCGCTGGTGTCGAGGGTGCCTTGGATGTTGATCGTATCGGCCTGTAGCGTGATTCCTTGACCTGGGACCTTGATGGCCTGGCCTGATGCGATATGGATCGGGTTCTTTTGTCGAATGACGTAGTTGCTGGCCGCGTTGTCGATGTAGTGAATCCAATGGAAGCTCGAATTGGTAAGGTTCGCGTCCCCATCGACGATCACCACTTCGTTTTCCGTTCCTCCACCAACACCGACTTTGACTTGGTGTGGGGTATCCGCGTCGCTGGCGGGAACCGTCAATCCAGCCACACGGATGACGAAGCGATCGTTGCCGCTGCCGCCGCGCAACGTGTCCAGTCCTCCTTCGCTATAGAGGAGGACGGGTCCCGTGAATGCAGATGCATCGAGATTATTGACCGAGGCACCTCCATACAACGTCGCTGCCTGGATGGAACTCAACTGGTCCGTCTCCACGGCAGGCACGCCGATTTGCAGCGATGTGGGTTTGAGGATCATGTCTTTGTCACGACGTTCCACAATACGATTCACGCCGGCTCCACCGTCGATTTGATCGCTTCCGAACCCACCGGTAAACGTGTCGTCCCCAGCCCCTCCAAACAGAACGTCATCGCCTTCTAGACCATCAAAGATCACCGATGCAATTGAGATTGGACTGCCATTGACGATCGCCCCACCGAGCGAGCTATTGGCAATTCCCAGATCCTCCGCCGCAAACGATCCATTCAGCGAACGTATCAGCAGCGATCCCGTACCTCCTGCGGAGTCGGTCACGATCAATGCCGTCAGTGTGGAGTTCAATTTCGCTTGCAAACGAATGTTCGCCAATCCGATCAACTGAATGACATCATCGAGGGTTGTCATGCCCGTTAAGTCGATCCCGACGAACGTTCCGTCAGTCAACGTGATCATCAGATCACTGCTACCGTCCGCGATGGGGAACCCCTCGAATTGACTCGGCGTGCCTGATCCTAGGATTCCCAAATCGGCGGCAGCCGTGGATTGGTTCAATGCGACCACTTGAATCGCAGACGCCCCTCCCGTCGTGTCGGCCAAAACAAACCCGGTGCCTTCGCTGTTAAGACTCAGCTTGGCCTTGCTCGACGTGGCTGCATCGATCGCATCGATCAGTTTCTGAATCGTCATCTCTGCACCCACATCGATGGAGAATCGCTGGCCGTTGCTCAGAACGATCTCGAAGTCGTTTCCAGATTTGACCCCAATTCCTCGCCCGTTATTGAGTGCCGATAGCCGTGTGGTGGACTCGACGCCAGTCAAGTTGACCTTGATACTCGCTGTGGTACGTACCCCTCGTCCTCCGTTGAGGTTGGCGAGCAACGTTTCGTCGCTGATGCCCGTGAAGTTACGAGAATCCAGCTGATTGTTCGAAACACCGCCAGTGAGCGTCGCGCGCTCAAACCCCGAGGCTTGGTCGACTTCCGTCCCGACGATCGTCCCTCCGGAAGCGATCAATTGGCTGTTGGTCAACGTGAAGTTGCCGTCTCGAGATTCAATCAGCGTGTCGAGACCTTCGTTGCCTTCCAATTGGTCGGCTCCGAGACCGCCTGTGAGCGTGTCATCGTCCAAGCCTCCGATGAGAACATCGGCTCCCGATCCGCCTCGCAAAGTGTCGTTTCCTTCGTCGCCGCGCAATTCAACGCGGCCGGTGAATTCGGATGCATCCATCAGGTTGTCGCTCCAGCCCCCGGTGAGCTTCACCAACTCGATGCTCTGAAGCGAATTCAACCAAGCTGAAGGATCAGCGCCTTGGGTGATCGACGCTCCGATCGCGCCTCCCACCAACCCGCTGCCTTGAACCGAAAGGTCGGGCAGATTGCGCCCCGACTTGAGCCCGAGGAAAGTAACTTTCCAGGGACTACCTGGCGTGGCCTGCTCCACGCGAACCTCATCCGACTCCAAGTTCGATAGGGCGATCAGCGCTGACTTGATTCGAAGTGGATCCGCATTGAAGGGCACGGCCTCCGTTGTTTGACCATCAAAAGTCATGGTGAACGAACCGGCTGTAACGTTGCCTACCAACGCGATCGATGCGGACTCGTTGGGTCCTTCGGCCATGTCCAACGTGGCCGAGGCGACGCTACCGGACAGGACGAACCGCGTGTTCTCGGTTTCGGATACCACGTCGGTACCGGCGTGGCCTTGAAAGCTGTCCTTGCCCCCCCCACCAGTGAATTGGTCATCTCCAGATCCACCGATCAATACATCGTCCCCTTCGCCGCCAAACATGGTCACATTGCCGGTAAAGGCAGAGGCATCCAAGGTGTTGTCGCGGAACCCACCGTAAAGTTCTGCTTGCTCCACCCGAGACAGAGAATCGATTTCCGTCCCGATCGTCAGCGAGATCGGTTTCAAAAGGAAGTTCGCGTCCCGTGCTTCCAAAATGCGATCGACACCCTCGCCACCATCGAGCGTGTCGGAACCGCCGCCACCGGTCAGCACGTCGTTGCCGAAGCCACCGATGAGGATGTCGACATCCAATCGGCCGTCGAGTCGAACGGTACCTGAGACAATGCTCGACCCCCTCAACTCACCTCCAGTGCCCGTCTTCTCGATTCCCAAATCCAAAGCGGCCAAAGAATCGTTGCGCGCTTGGACCTTCAGATTGCCGCTACCGCCGGAAGTGTCACGCAAATCGATGCCCGTTCCATCGGCATTGATTTCCGCAAAGAGATGATCGTCTGCGAGGTTGAGAAGAATCAAGATGTCCTGGACGGTCGTTGAATCGGCGAAATCGATATCGATACGCGTGCCGTCGGTGAGGATCACGACCAAGTCGCTGCTGGCATCCGTCACCGCGGTCCCCTCGAACCACTCGGCGCGACCTCGGTCGAGAATGCCAAGATCATTTGCCGCGAGAGAGTTGCTCAACGCGGTGATCTCGATGGCTCCCCCTTCCTTGGGCTTGGAATCCGCGATGAACAGACAGCTGCCTTGTTGGGAAAGGGATGCCGTGATGCGACCATTGGAGCCTGCCGACACGATGGCTTGCAACACCTCAGCCACAGTCATGTTCGAGTTGATATCGACGTCGAATGAGACACCATCGGAGAGTGTCACCCGAAAGTCGTTTCCTAATACGGTACGGACACCGTCTCCATTGTTCAGCTTGCTGATCGGCGTTTCACTTTCCAAATCGGACAAATCGAGAAGTGTTGCCGTATTGGTCCGGACACCCGTGCCTTGATTGAGCGCAGACAGATAGGTAGCAGCCCCCCCGTCCAACGTGACGGTTCCGGTAAAGGCACTGGCATCCAAACGATTGCCATGAGCCCCCCCAGTCAAAACGGCTTGCTCCATACTTTCAAGATCATCGGTCTCAGCCGGCGAACCACCGACAATGAGGCTGTTGTTGGTAAGCGTCATGTCGGCGTCGCGTCGCTCTACCAGGGTGTCCGTTCCGGCTCCACCTAGAATAAAGTCATTGCCCGCATCCCCACCGATCGCATCGTCTCCATCTCGTCCTTCGAGGGTATTCGACAGTTCATCACCCACCAGGACGTCGTTGAACTCGGATCCGATGACCCGGTTCATGCGTTGCACGGAAGTGAATAGCGTGGCGCTATCGATCGAGAGATCCACCGAAACCCCAATGGGATAGGCGCTATAGTCCAAGGTGTTGACGCCCGTGCCACCGAGCAGTTCCTCTACGTTTTCCGTGGTGAGGCGGTTGCCATTGTCATCGGTGACAGTGAGCTCATCGGAGGCATTCACAACGAATCGAAGAGCCGATGGAATCGCCGAAAAATCCAGTCGATCGATCCCATCCCCGGAATCGGCACCGGCCTCTTCAGCGATCGAATCCGTGCCCCAAGCTGCCTCAAAAAGGTACAAATCGTCCCCTGCACCACCAGCCAACGCATCGTTCCCGCCGCCACCGCGAATGCGATTGTCCAGGCTGTTTCCGGTAAGCGTGTCCGCCTGCGCGGTCCCGATCAGGTTGTCGATCGCTTCCCCAGAGGCGAGCGTCAGCTTAAAGCCGCTCGATACCGTTTGCTCTTGCGTGCTCGACAAGTCGACCGTCGCTCCTGAGGACCGTAGCGAGAAATCCAGCGTATCGATCCCACCCACCGTTTCATCGATGGACCAGTTACCCAAATCGCCTGTGGAGAATCGATAGGTGTCATCCCCCGATCCACCCACGAATCGCTCCATTTGATCCAGCGAGATACGCGATGAGGTGGCTTTGCCCGAAGGAGCAACCGTCCACATATGGTCGGTGTTGTCGCCGATGATGGTGTCCCTTCCGGCGCCGCCATCGATTTCCAACGACGCGATGGAAAGGCTTTGGATCGTGAACACGTTGTCTGCATCACCTCCAACGATTCGAAGCCTTTCGAATCCGACGATCACAACCTCGGTCGACTCGATGCGAATCTTGTTGCCAGTGATTTCATAGTTGGCATCGGATTCCACCACCAATGTATCGATACCATTTCCATCGATGGTGACCAAAAACGATGCGCTCGAACGTTCCAACGCGTCGAGATCGAGGCGCAAAGTATCATCACCAGACGTCCCAGTAACGCGTACCCCTCCGCTGGAGGCTGAAGCTGCTGCGGCGCTTGAGACGATTGCATCGGTGTCTGACGTTTGCGCCAAACGCAACTGGGAACTGTTTGTGTCGTAAGTGAGAACTAGATCGCTAGCGCCAGATGGATATGTCAAGTCCGCAGCCAAAACGATCCGTGGCTCCAACGATTCGATTGCGAAAAGGGTTGCGCCCCCAACCTTATTTCTAGAACCCTTACGATCCACGCGCGGATTCGGATGGGTCGGAACTCGTTTCAGGTCGGTTGTTGCCACTCGCCACGCGTCGTACTTCGCATGCCTCGGCGTGGTCAACCAACTGAGAATCTCGCGTTTTAACGAACGCAACCTTAGATTCTTTAGTGCTTCCCTAACGCGACTACGAAACGCCCGGAGGTACTTTTTCGGCATGACCACTCATTCAATCGAAGAGGAACAACGTGCATCAACCCATGGCTTGGTCGGCTCTTGGGCTGAATCTCGGGATTGTATACCTAGGGTTCGGCGTTCCTTCCAAGTTCCCCGAAATATATAAATATTTATTATGGCGGAAACCACTACGCGAGCGAACCGAATCTCTCACTCGTTCCAACACACCGCAATCCCTCGTCGCTTTTTCCAAAATAGCACTTTGAATGCAAACGATATCCCCTTGACAAAATCCAAACCGCACTTTCGCTTTTGGGGCTTTGATTGAATCGGCATAGCGGAACAAGTCAATCAGTTTCGCGTTTAGCGATCGACAAATTGCAAAATATCACTGGGTAATCAACCGGATCGTATTAGCGTCCGGTTTCGAGGTCGTTGCTACGCAGTGGTCCATCGGGTTTCTCGATGTTTACTCGGTATACTCGCATAACAGAATCCGCTAGGTAGGTTTGCGTCTTGAGTAGCTGTTCGAGTCTTCTCCCATCAGGGAACCCAAATCGGGTACCATGGTCCGATCCGATTCGCTCCCGTTTCTTTCCGACAAAGCCTCCTAACTGCCATGAAAGCTATCCTTGCTCTCGACCAAGGGACCACCAGTTCCCGTGCGATCCTCTATAGCCATGCAGGGGACATCTTAGGTGTGGCCCAAAGAGAATTCGAGCAGATTTTCCCAAAGAGCGGTTGGGTCGAACACAACCCGATCGAGATATGGGAATCGCAACTGGCTGTCGCTCGCGAAGTCATCGCGACCTGCAAATTAAGCCCAGCGGAAATCGCCGCGATCGGGATCACCAACCAACGCGAAACGACCGTGGTCTGGGATCGTAAATCCGGACTTCCCATCTACAACGCGATCGTATGGCAGGACCGACGCACCGCCGAGGATTGCGATCGACTCAAGAAATCAGGCCAAGCCGCCTGGATCACCGAAAAAACCGGGCTCGTTGTCGATCCTTACTTTTCTGGAACCAAGCTCCGTTGGATTCTGGAGCATGTGCCCGATGCACGCGCGAAAGCCGAGAAAGGCTCGCTTGCATTCGGCACGATCGACTCTTGGTTGCTCTGGAATCTGACCCAAGGGCGCACTCACAAAACCGACACGAGCAATGCGAGCCGAACCATGCTGATGAACCTCGGTTCGTTGCAATGGGATCCTGAGCTGCTCGAACTGCTGAACATCCCTGAATCGATCTTGCCCGAAATCTGCATGTCCAGTGAGCTCTACGCGGAAACCGATACCGAGCTCTTCGGTGCCTCGATACCGATCGCAGGCATTGCAGGAGATCAACAAGCGGCCTTGTTCGGCCAGAACTGCACTCAGGTCGGCATGGCAAAAAACACCTACGGAACCGGTTGCTTCATGTTGATGAACGTAGGCTCCAAACCGGTATCCTCGAAACAGCGTCTGCTAGCCAGCGTCGGTTGGTCGCGAACGCAACAGCAGTGCTACGTCTTGGAAGGCAGCGTCTTTATCGCCGGTGCAGCAGTCCAATGGTTGCGAGACGGACTGGGGATCATCAAGAAGGCGTCCGAGGTCGAGTCCCTCGCCAGTCAGGTCGTCGATAGCGATGGTGTTTATTTGGTTCCCGCGTTTGCCGGTCTGGGGGCTCCCCACTGGGACGCTTATGCTCGCGGTACGATCGTCGGGATCACGCGAGGGACCACCGCAGCGCATCTTGCCCGCGCTGCGCTCGAGGGGATCGCCTTCCAAGTCGCCGACGTTCTGACCGCGATGCAAAACGACTCTGGCAATCAACTCACCGAATTGCGGGTCGATGGGGGGGCTAGCGCTAACAATCTCTTGATGCAATTCCAGGCCGATGTGATGCAGTGCCCGGTCGTCCGACCTAAAATCATCGAGACGACCAGCCTCGGTGCTGCGTATCTGGCCGGGCTGGCAACGGGATTTTGGAAGAACGATTCGGAAATCCAAAGCATTTGGCAAGCCGACCGGCGATTCGAACCGACGATGAAACCCCAGGAAGCTGCCGCACGACGCGAACGCTGGGGCTTAGCGCTCGATCGGTCCCGTCAATGGGCCGAACATTCCTAGACGGACCTCCCTCTCAGCTCCAAGCCGAATCTTTCTATCCGAATTATCCTGACCGAACCATCTTGCCTGAATCATGTCGCTCGATCGAACCGCAAGCCTCTCAAGACTCCATTCCCAAACCGTATGGGACTTCGTCGTTGTTGGAGCCGGAGCGACCGGCGCGAGCATCGCTCTGGACGCTGCTTCGCGCGGATTTTCCGTGGTCTTGATCGACCAAAGCGATTTCGGAAAAGGAACCTCGAGCCGTTCGACCAAACTGGTTCACGGTGGCGTTCGGTACCTGGCCCAAGGCAACATCAGCCTAGTCCGAGACGCCCTGCACGAGCGAACTTCGCTTCGGAAAAACGCGCCCCATGTCGTGCACGAAATGGCCTTCCTGGTCCCCTGCAAATCCTGGCCGGAAAAAATCTGGTACTCCATGGGCTTTATCCTCTACGATTGGCTCGCGGGCAAAAGCGGCTTTGCCAAGGCCAAGCGACTCAGTGCCCAAGAATGCAAGGACTATGTACCGACGATCGCCCCTGAAATGGCTCGCTATGGGGTCCTCTATTCGGATGGTCAATTCGATGATGCGCAACTGCTCATCGACATCGTTCTGACCGCTGCCGAACATGGCGCTGTGGTTTGCAACTATGTCCAAGCTCAAGGCTTACTCAAGGACTCGACTGGGAATGTAACCGGTCTTCGCACCATCGATCTCGAATCGCCTGTGTCGCACCAATCTCCTCAAGCCCAAATCGATATCCAAGCTAGGTGCGTGATCAACGCCACGGGCCCATTTTGCGATGAACTTCGTAGGGCTGACGAACCTGCCCTCGAGCCGATTATCGCGCCAAGCCAAGGGGTCCACATCGTCCTAGAGAAAAGTTTCCTTCCCGGTAACGCGGCGGTGATCGTCCCGAAAACCAGCGACGGACGAGTGATCTTTTTGATCCCATGGAACAACCACACCCTGATCGGCACGACCGACACGGCGATTCCCAAGTCGGTGCTCGAACCGGTAGCAACCCAACAGGAAATCGATTTCTTGCTGGAGACCTCCGGAAGATACCTTTCGAAAAAACCGACTCGCAATGATATCCTCAGCGTCTTTGTCGGTATTCGCCCACTGGTGAAAGCCAAATCGGTTTCTAAGTCCACTTCGAAACTTTCGCGAGACCATACCATCGAGGTTTCCAAATCGGGGTTGCTCACGATCACCGGAGGCAAATGGACAACCGCTCGAAAAATGGCACAGGACGCCGTCGACCGAGCGATTCTCTCGGCCGAGTTGCCTCAGAGTCCATGCATCACCAAGGATCTTTTATTGCATGGGTCAGACGCCCAGGCCAAGTCGCAATGGGTCGCGCAGAACCCGGCCTTAGGAATACCGTTGCTCGAGGGCTATGGGCTCAAACCCGTCGATGTGGTTTGGGCTGCACGCTATCAAATGGCAAGAACGATTGAGGATGTCCTTGCTCGCCGCGACCGATTGTTGTTTCTACGCGCTCGCGATGCGATCGATGTGGCTCCGCGCGTCGCGGCCCTCTTGGCAAAAGAACTGGGCAAAGAAGATTCTTGGATCGATCGCCAACTGCTCGAATTTCGGGAAGTGGCAAACAACTATCTACCACCGAGGACCAACGCGTGAAAGAGCTTGACTCCGAGGAAAATTCCGCAGCATCCACGGCCCTTTTGCTCGCTTGGATGTGGGTCGCCTATTTTCTGAATTACTGCGATCGCCAAGCGGTGTTTGCGATGTTCAAAGTCCTCAAAACAGATCTTTCGATGAGCGAAACCCAGTTGGGTTTGACCGGCGCGTTTTTTCTTTGGGTCTACGGGATCGGTTGCCCGATCGCAGGTTTCTTAGCGGACCGTTACTCCAAGAAAGTGTTGGTCATCGGCAGTCTGATCGTTTGGAGCCTAGTGACCATTGCGACCGGTTTGTCGGTCTCTGCGACGATGCTTCTGGCAATGCGCGCGGCGATGGGGGTATCCGAAGCTCTGTTCATGCCAGCGGCGATTTCCATGACGACCAACTTCACCGCCCAGAAGTGGCGTTCTCGCGCCGTGGCGAGTTTGACTACTGCGCAGATCGCAGGGGTGATCGTCGGAGCATCCTTCGGCGGGTGGATGGCTCAGCAGGGTCAATGGAGGATGGCTTTTATCCTTCTGGGAATCTGCGGGTTGGCTTATGCGCTTCCTTTTGCATGGTATCTGTCGCGAATGCCGATCGGAGCCGACCGGGAAGATACCTCCCGAGTTCTCCGCACGGATGCAAATTCTTTCGAGACAAAGGATCGGCCGAATCTGCTCTCGATTTTCCAGGTTCCAACGTTCTGTATCCTGTGCGTTGCCTTTCCCCTGTTCGTCTTTGGATTGTGGATGATCTACAGTTGGCTTGCCAACTACATCGAGGAAAAATTCGAACTGAGCACCGTCCAAGCGGCTTGGATTTCAACGGTGTATTTGCAGTTGGCGACCGTTCTCGGGCTGTTCGTCGGTGGGTACATAGCCGATCGTTTTCGCAAACAGTTTCGATCCGCGCGCATGATGGTCTTGTTTGCGAGCGTCTGTTGCTGTGCGCCCCTGCTTGTTGCGATCGGTCGGGTCGAGAACTTAGAGACGCTCAAGTGGATTTTGGTCGCTTATGGATTCTTCAGTGGCTGGATGATCGGCAATATTTTCCCGGCGGCTTTCGAGGTTGTGGGTTCTTCTCGGCGCGGGCTTGCTGTCGGTATTCTTAATTTTTTTGGAGCGGCTTTGTCGGGCTTTGCACCACTGATGGTGGGAACTTGGAAAAAGAGTTATGGTCTTCCTGGGATGCTGGGGGTAGCAGGTATCGCCTATGCGTTAGCGGCGATTCTTTTGGCTCTGGCGATTTTCTTTACTCTGCCTAAGGATCAAGACAGAAATGCGTCGACGAGTGCTGATCGCTGAGTGCAAGCAAGAGGTATCCACGTTCAATCCGAACCTAAGCCGGATCGGGGATTTTGGGGTTCGTCGCGGAAACCAGATCCTCGATTACCACCGGACGATTCGCAACGAGATCGGCGGCGCATTGAGCGCCCTAGAGTCCGATCCGACGATCGAATTGGTTCCGACTTATAGCGCGTTTTTCATCACATCGGGCGGGACTTTAGCGCAGAGCGACTGGGAAATACTTTCTAAAGATTTTCTCGATGGGATTTGCCAGGGCTTAGCGAGCGGTCCGATCGATGGAATCTATTTCTGCATGCATGGAGCGATGTGTTCTGAGCACGAGTGGGATCCCGAGGGTTACCTGCTCGAACAGACCCGAAAAATCGTCGGGGAGCGGATGCCCTTGGTCGTGTCCTTGGATCTGCATGGGATCGCCACACGGAAAATGTTTCAGCATGCCGATGCGATCGTCGCTTATCACACGTATCCGCACGTCGATTTTTACGAGACTGGTGCTAGGGCGGCGCGGTTGCTGATCGATGTGATCGACCGGAAAGTGCTTCCCGTTACGGCCCGGGTTTTCATACCGGCTCTGGTCCGAGGCGACGAGTTGATCACCGAAACGGGGTTGTTTGGTCAATGCATCGAGATGGCCAAGCAAATCGAGAAAGAGAGTTCTGGATTATCGGCTGGGGTCTTTATAGGGAATCCCTTCACCGATGTCCCAGAGCTTGGCTCCTACAGTTTTGTAACGACCAACGACGACCCGGCGTTTGCTAGCGAGCGTGCTATGGCTATTGGGATGCGATTTTGGGAACACCATGAGCGCATGCAGGTTCCTTTGATCTCGCTCTTGGAGATGCAGCAGAGGATGTCTCAGATCGGCAAGGACCAGCAACGTGGACTTGTCGGTACCGTTGCCTTGGTCGATGCTGCCGATGCGACAAGTTCGGGGGCGTCGGGCGACAGCAATGCGATTCTCAAGGCGCTTTTGGAATGCGGATATACCGGGCGAACGTTGATTCCCATCGTCGATCGAGCGGCGGTCGAATCGGCCCTCGCCGCCGGAATAGGTAAGGAGATCACCGTAGCTTTGGGTGGAACGCTCGACCCGACGCGTTTTGAACCGATCGAGCTTCGGTGCCGCGTACGTCATTTGAGCGATGGAGCGTTCCGCAGTGAGTCTTTTGGCGAATCATGGGATTCCGGACCGACAGCCGTTCTCGAATCGTTGAGCATGACTCTGGTTGTCGGGAGCCGAGGGGTGAACCTTTACGATCGGTCCTATTTTTACGCCAACGGTCAGAACCCTAAGCAGTTCGATGCGGTGGTGGTCAAATCCCCTCATTGCCAGCATCCCATGTATGCGGCTTGGTGCTCAGAGATGCTATTGGTCGACGCTCCGGGCTCATCGAGCGCCAATGTCCGAGGGCTTGGACATCGCCGATGCCAACGGCCTATTTTTCCAATGGAACCGATCAAGGATTACCGGCCGACGGTCGAAATATTTCGCAGGTAGAACGCTTAGATGCTATCATCAACACAGGAATACTCATGAAGATTCGCAAGATCACATGTGCCGGATTGCGAGGCGCCACGCCCGAGGGTGGATGGAGCAACGAGCTCAAGCCCGAGGACTGCGTTCATACGCTTTTGGCGGTGCATACCGACACCGGGCATATCGGCTTAGGAAGTGTTTTCACCAACGATCGGTTGGTTCAGGCAGCCTTGGATGTGTTGCAACCCTTGACCCAAGGGGAGAACGCACTGGAGCCAGAGCGAGTGAGCGAAAAGTTGCATCAGCACATGTTTTGGTTGGGCCGTGGCGGCTCGATCACGCATGCGATCAGCGGGATCGACATCGCGCTTTGGGACTTGCTAGGCCAAGCCACGGGGCAACCGGTAGGTCGGCTTTTGGGGGGCCGGTACATCGACCGCGTGAAGCCTTATGCGTCGTTGCTCATGCAGCCACCTGCCCAGATGAAAGAGAGTTTGCTTGGGGTTAAGGCTCAGGGCTTTCGGGCGTTCAAGATCGGTTGGGGGCCCTTTGGTCGCAAGGACTCCAAGACCGATGAATCGATCGTAGCTGCCGCGCGTGAAGCGATTGGGGAAGACTGCCAATTGATGGTTGATGCGGGTGGCTCGGACGCATATTGGTCGCGCGGTTACAAGTGGGCTATTCAAACGGCGCACATGCTCAAGCAATACGATGTGGTTTGGTTTGAAGAAGCTTTGAGCCCAGATGCGTTGGAGGATTTCGTGAAATTGCGAGAGCATTCTCCGGTCCCCATTTCCGGAGGAGAGGTTCTGACCCGCAGGCAAAGTTTCTTGCCTTGGCTATCACGGGGAGCATTCGATATCATCCAGCCTGATGTGACCAAGGTAGGGGGCTTGAGCGAAGAGCGCCGGATTGCATGGATGGCCCAGGATTTCGGAGTCGAGTTTGTGCCACATGGTTGGAACACTGCGGTGGGCTTAGCTGCGGATTTGCACTTAGCCTCAGCGATACCGAACACTCGGTTTGTCGAGTATTTGACCGGCTCGCCATTTATCGATGCGATTGTCCAAGATCCTTGGCGGATCGACCCTGAGGGGTTTTTAGCGATTCCAGATGCACCCGGGCTAGGCATGAAGTTGGATCTCGATGGGGTCAAGAGATACACGGGAAGCTTGGATTGGCTAAGGAGCTAGCGCGTACCCAGGGCGGCACTTCGCTTTGCCCTGAGTACGATTGAGTCTCGTAATTCCCTAGGCGAATGCGAGCACCGCTCAGCGTTTTGCACGCTCGAAAGCGGATCATCGGGCGATTTTATCGGGCGATTTGTTCTCGGAGGCAACCTTCAATAAATTCTCTCCATGATTCAACGGCTGAACATGCCGAGCCTGTCCCTTGAGGAAGACGACTCCTTCTTCGACCTGGACTTGTGGATCGGTGAACCAGCCCGTGGCATTAAGGACGCTCTGAAGTCGAGCGCGGATTTCCTCGTCGCGCGCAAGAGGCTTGATGTCCACTTTCGCGGGCGCCGGAGCGAGGTCATTCGCATGGTCTTGTTAGAGAATAAAGAGATTCCGGTCCACGCCGCCAAAGGAAACATCATCGTGCAGTGTTTGGAAGGGCACGTCACCTTCAGCACGATGGGAAAGAACGTGGAACTGCAAGCTGGACACCTATTTTGTCTGAAGTTGGGTGAACCCCATTCATTAAAAGCGACCGAAGACTCATCGTTGCTGCTAACGATTCTTTTTCATAGCGATCTTTCGGTCGCTGGTTCTACACCTAGCCCATCGCTCTAACCCCAAAGCATCTGACGAAGCGGCAAGAAGTGGCGAAGTATGGACCTGTTCCATGCATCCTCAGGTCCGACTGCCGAGGCCGGGCTCGTACCCGGTCTGTGGGATGTAGCTAATACAAACTTCAAAACTCAAGGCGCCAGCCGCGGGCTATTGCTATAAGCCCCGCACCAAATCGATGGTGCTACACCGCCGGGATTCTTTACCTGCTGGGGCCCAAACGCAGCGTCGTAGGGGGCTGATTTAAATCGCCCAACCGCTTGCGCTGGTTGGCTCACCGATAGGGTAATCTCCTTGTGAGCCGCCTAGGCGCAAGCCGCGGGCTATTGCCATAAGCCCCGCACCGAATCGATCGTGCTACACCGCCGGGAATTCTTTACCTGCTGGGGCCTAAACGCAGCGTCGTAGGGGGCATACTTAAATCGCCCAACCGCTTGCGCTGGTTGGCTCACTGACAGGTGAATCACCTTGTGAGCCGCACGGCGCCAGCCGCGGGCTATTGCCATAAACCCCGCACCGAACGCGGGCTATTGCCATAAGCCCCGCACCGAATCGATCGTGCTACACCGCCGGGAATTCTTAACCTGCTGGGGCCTAAACGCAGCGTCGTAGGGGGCTGATTTAAATCGCCCAACCGCTTGCGCTGGTTGGCTCACTGACAGGTGAATCACCTTGTGAGCCGCACGGCGCCAGCCGCGGGCTATTGCTATAAGCCCCGCACCAAATCGATGGTGCTACACCGCCGGGATTCCTCACCTGCTGGAACCTAAACGCAGCGTCGTAGGGGGCATATTTAAATCGCCCAACCGCTAGCGCTGGTTGGTTCACCGATAGGTGAATCCCCTTGCGCTCCGGCGATGGTCGTTGCCAACCACTCGATCAATTCGAACACAGCGGTAAACGCTAGGCAACTGATGAACGCAAAGTAGTTCAGCCAAGTTTGACCGTGAACGCAAGAGCAGCGGGCATAGACTTCTCGAAACAGAATCGCGGGAACGAAACCTTGCATGAAGTGTCCGAATCGATCGTAATGATTGCGTTCGGTTTGAAACACTTGCTGCAGCCACAACCCAAGCGGATTCTTTTCATAGGTCCAATGCCCGCCTGCGATCAAGACCAACACCAGCGGGAATCTCAAAACTTGGTTCTGGTTCATTCAGCTTTCGCCGAACCAGCGTCCATCTCGTCAGCGGCTTTTTTGAGATCCGCGATCTGCGAGGAAATCGAAGAGACGGTCCGACACGACGCATGGAACAATGGATCAAAGTCAGTGGGATCATCACTCATTGCAAGCTCGACCTATCGCACGTGTATTGGATTCGCCATGCCTGCACTATTGTTCCTCATAGGTTGGCGGTTTTCCAAGCAAGGCAGCAATTTCGGTTAGTAATCGATCGGTGCTGTTCATGTTGGAGCGTTGCACAAGCACATCCCTTGCAACCTCCGGGAGATTGGTGATCAGGCCATCGACCCCGCGATTCATGAGCGACGACATGCTTACCGGATCGTCGACCGTCCAAACATAAATCTCCTTGTTTGCATGGTGCAACTTGTTGATAAGGCTTCGCGTTGCAAATCGAGCGTTGACGGCCAAAAAGTCAGCCTCTATTTTCTGAATGTTGCCCACCGAAACCGAAAGCAGAAGACCACATTTCCAGTTCGGTCGCAGACGCTTGATTTTCCTGACTCCGTCTGGTTTCAGGGACATTACCATAATCTCATTGGCCATCCCGTTTTTTTCCACAATGTCCACTACCCTTTGCTCGAGCTGTTGGTCGTGGCCGTAGTACTTAAGTTCGATCAGAACCTTGGTTTTGCCTTGGCACAATTGCAGTACTTCGGAAAGCGTTGGAACGCGTTCATTCTCGAACGGGGGGCCGAAGGAACTGCCGATATCGATGTTAGGAAGATCAAGCAATCGAGCTTCCCAAACTTTGGTTTTGTTTCTAGCCAACTTCATGAAGTCGCTGTCGTGGATGACAACCACCTGTCCATCGGCAGTCTCCTGAACGTCAATCTCGACCCAGTCGCTGCCGGCCTCCATAGCAAGACGTACCGCGGCCAAACTATTTTCAGGTGCTGCTTTGGAAGCCCCCCGATGCGCCATGATTTTCACTTCGTCTTTCCAACGCAAGCGGCTGATTGCACTGGCACCAATCCAGGCTGCCACAAGAAATCCTATCAGGCAAATAGCAATCAGCCTGTAGCGATCCAAACTTGGCGTTGGAACGCGGTGCGGATTGTTCAATAGCGGAGCGCTGGCAAGTGATTTTTCTGCATCGGGATGTATTTTCTGATACGCATGAAACAACAGCAGCGCGAAGCCTATCGATCCAATCAAATTCAGAATAAGGCCGACAACAGCAAGCGCTAAAAGCATCAATCCAACTCGCCCTGCCAATATGGCTAGGGACCCAAGGGTGCTTGGTATGAGCCAACTCCCTAACATTCCTAGGAAGAATGTTGCGATGACATTCGCAAGGATCCCAACGACCAACCAAGTGACCATCCATCGCAATACAAGAAGACGCTTCCCGGCGATCATCTGTCGACTTTCCGGCAAAGCCACCGAAGTCGCTACGCTATCGAACAAAACCAAGGGCAACGCGAGAAACCAACCCGAATAAAGTCGTAGCAAAATAAACAGCAGCCCCGTCCCAAGAATGACGGCCAAGCCCACAGCGACGCGAAAAATCATCGGCCGTTCGTCGAGATAGTAATTGATGTCATATTCGCTAAGAGCAAAAAAGTAGATCGAACCTGCCGTCAATAGAAACGGCGCAGCGACCAATAAGGAAGCTGCAATCAATCGGCCCGCCACTCGAACTACGGACACCGTATAGTTCAGCGCGTATAGCAGCGCACTTAAAGCACTGAGTTGCTTTCCCTGCGAGTGTGCTGCAAGGATAGCAAGCAAGGATGCTTGCTCCAAAGCAAGGATTCCTAACCACACGGCGCCAAGCACTATCGCACAGAGCCAGCCAAGTGGACCGATAAAGAACCGCGCAATATCCACATCGGATAAAACCGAGTTGCCGCGCACCACCAATAACCCTTGGAGTAAGATCGTCAGCAAAGGTGTTAAAACAACCATCGCGAGAAGCTTGTAGGCTAAATCGGTAATGATCATGCTCTTGTAGCATCCGCTGTCGTAGGCTGTTATCGAGCCGAGCAGGCTGTTGCTGTCCACGGGATTACTGATCACAAGGAATCCCGGAGGTTGAAGTGCAAGAAGGAGGCATGCTTCAAGACCGCTCGATCTTGAGTAAAAGGGCCTTGTTTTTCAGTCCACCGCCGAAGCCCGTGAGTTGCCCGTTGGCACCGATGACTCGGTGGCAAGGTATGACAATGGGTAAGGGGTTTCGGCCGTTTGCTAACCCAACTGCACGAACGGCCTTGGGGTTGTCGATGCGTTGCGCAATGGCACCATAGGTGGCTGTTTCGCCATAGGGGATCTTCGAAAGCTGCTGCCAAACCGCCATTTGGAAGTCGGTGCCCTGGGGCCTCACGGGAATATCGAATGTCCGTCGATTGCCTCGAAAGTAATCCTCGAGTTGCCGTGCAACCGTTCTAAAGTGCCGATCGCTATGAATCCAATCGGGTTGTACCTTTACCGTTCGTTTTTGATTGGGCATGCAGATGTTCGTAAGCTGCTCGTCCTCAAGAGTCAAGAGCAAGGTCCCCACTGGGCTCTCGAGTTGCGTGTAATAGACTGGAGTCATCGCGAAAAGTGCCTCGTTGCTTCTTGGTCAAACGCCCGATGGGCGGTCTCTTCAGGGAACTCATGCCCGTAATCCAAAATTCGCTTCGCTAACCGGCGCACTTGTTGGGAATGGTCATCCCGTTTGTTTTTGATTCTTCGACGTCCTTGCGGATTGATAGCTCCATGGCGAATTGAAAGCGACTTCACTGGCATTTTGATCTGAAGGGTCGACTCGTTCAAGGTCTCCATCGCCGGTTCGGACGGAACGTCGTTCATCAGCTTGATGAATTCGGTGCTCTGTTCCATTCCATGTTCTAAATCATACCCCACGCGCCAGTCCACTGCAAAGTGAGAGCATTCGATGATTGGGACAAGTCCACATGCGCTAGATCAACGCGTCCTAGATGGTCGGTGGAATTTTCTTTTTCGCCTCTTGGTAGTTGCGAAATCGTGGGTCCGGCAGACAATAACAAACCATGAGGATCGCCCAGCTAGCTGCGCGTGAATCGACCTTTTACCAAGCCAATCTGACTTCATCAATAACGAAAGTTTCCTTTCATGTCACATCACGAGACGATTCGAAAGCTTGAGCCGACTTTGTTATGGAACGCCTTTGCTGACCTGAATGCGGTCCCACGAGGGTCAAAGAAAGAGGCCGCTGTGACACGTTTTGTTGCAGAGCGTGGGCGGAAGATGGGGTTGGAGACCCAAGTCGATTCGATTGGCAACGTTCTGATTCGTAAACCTGCCTCTCAAGGCTTCGAGGATCATCCGACCGTGGTGCTTCAGTCCCACATCGATATGGTTTGGCAGAAAAATTCTGATTCCGAATTTGATTTCGATACCCATGGGATCGAAATGCGGCTCGATGGCGACTGGGTCCGAGCCCATGGAACAACGCTCGGTGCGGATAACGGGATCGGTGTTGCGTCGATTTTTGCCGTGCTGGAATCCAACACGCTGACCCATCCGGCCTTGGAGTGCATCTTCACGGTGGATGAAGAAACGGGCATGACGGGAGCCAAGTCCCTGGATCCCTCGTGGTTGAAGGGGCGTGTTCTGCTGAATCTCGACACCGAACAAGACAACGAATTGACGATTGGATGCGCTGGTGGTGCCGATGTCACTTCTGTATCGAGCTATCAAGCACAGTCGCTGGACGCATCGTATGTAGGTAAGAAGCTTCTTGTTCGAGGGCTAAAGGGTGGCCATTCTGGGATGGAAATCCATATTGGGTATGGGAATGCGAACAAGATTATGAATCGCATACTCGATGGGGCGAGTCATCGATTTGGATTGAGGCTTTCGTCGTTAGAGGGGGGAAGCTTGCGGAATGCGATTCCGCGCGAGTCGACAGCGATGGTGTACATTCCCAAGCAGCAGCTAGAGGGCTTTATGGCGTGGTTTGCACAGCTTAGCGCAGTGATCCAAGCGGAAAATGTTGTAACCGACCCTCTGTTGTTGATCGCATGCGAATCGCACGATGCAATGCCGATTTCGGTACTTCCCGTTTCGGTTCAGAAGACGCTTTTTGCAGCGGTTTTTGGCGTGGTCAGTGGAATCTACCGAATGAGTCCCTCTATCGGTGGTTTGGTCCAAACCAGCAACAATCTAGCTCGCGTGATCGCGCGGGATGGCGAGATTTCCGTCATGTGCCTTGCTCGAAGTTCGGTCGATACCGAACGCGACGCGCTTTCTGAATCACTTGCCTCTATCCTTTCGCAATTAGGTGGTCGAGTCACTGTCGAGGGCGAGTATCCTGGCTGGCAACCTGTTCCAACAAGCAATATTGTTCAAAAGATGAGTTCGCTTTACGAGGAGCTCTTTCATGAAAAGGCTCATGTTGCGGCATGCCATGCTGGATTGGAGTGTGGGATCATCGGTAGCAAGTATGCTGGCATGGAGATGATCAGCTTCGGCCCCAACATTCTGGGAGCTCATTCGCCTGATGAGCGCGTTCAGATAAGCAGCGTACAAAAATTTTATCGTTATTTCTTAGAGACCTTGGCACGGCTTTAGTCGGCTCTGGTCATGGTTTGGGCTACTCATCTCGTACTCAGTCCGCCGCGGCGGACTGAGTACGAGATGAGTGCAAAATAGCAATTTCCTCGCCGTTGGCTGCGGGTTAAACGGTTGTTCGTGCCTCCGGCGACCTCGCTGATTTGTAGCTGCAAATCTTGGCCCCGCCGGCATAAAGCCGACGGAGGCCAAGAAGAGTTCGTTAGCCTCTAATCAGCGAAGCGTTACTCGGTAAAACGGTACTCGTACTCGATGGCTGTTTGAACTGCGGCGTTGCCGATCGTTGATCAACGCGGTTCGAGGTAACTAAATGTTATAGCGCTAGGAAACAAAAAAAGCGGGGGCATTTGCCTCCGCTTTTTTGTTTGAATCGATTAAGAGATCGGCTGATCGGCTTAGTGATCGCGGTAAGGACGACGTCCACCGCCGCCTCCGCCACCACCGCCACCGCCACCGCCACCACCATCTCGGCGTCCACCGCCACCACCACCGCCGTAACCACCACCACCACCGCCGCCGCCGCCGTAGCCTCCGCCACCGCCGCCGTAACCACCACCGCCGCCACCTGTTCGAGGACCATTGTCCTTAGGACGGGCTTCATTACAGGAAATTCTGCGACCTGCAACTTCTTGTTGGTTCAAACCTTCGATTGCAGACGCCGCTTCATCTGGACTTGGCATTTCGACGAAAGCAAAACCGCGCGAACGCCCGGTTTCTCTGTCGGTAATAATGCTAACCTTTGCAACTTGACCAAAACGGCTGAAAGCCTCACGTACCTCTTCTTCCGTAGCTCGGAAAGAGAGATTCCCTACATAGATATTCGTCACTGAAACAAACCCTCGTATCACCTATGCCCGCCAATCTACCCGAGCATCCGATAAGAGCTATTATCAAGGAATCAAGTTGCCGAGTCAACAAGAATCTAAAAAGCTTTTTACTCAAAAAACCCTGGGGTTCTTGTCGGAATCGAAGAAAATCCCATTTTATTTTCCGCTTTTTGGTAAAAACCACGTCTTGTTCGGCTACTTTTGATTAAGCGGTTGGATCGCCGCGTTACGGAACTCCCCAGCGCTTTCGGAGTCCCCACTGCAGGACCAAATTTGCGACGATAGCGATAAACGCCAACCATGAGTCCAGGGTGGAATCGCCCAACTGAAATGTTTCGACCACCGTTTCGGTCGATTGACGCCGACGCTCCAATAGTCGGCTGATCAGGTTGGCCGTTTGGTCCGGGCTGACCAAGACGCCCCCGGCCGACTCATTGAGCTTGGCCAATTGACCCATCAACTGCCAATCCGGAAGCGGCTGCAAACTCTCGATACTCTGGTCGATGACCACAAAGGGCAAACGCGCCTCGAGCTCTTTACCCTCGGATCCAACCGCCTTGGCTCTCCACTCGTAACGACCGGGTTCTTTGGCCCCTTCGAAGGCCAATTTCATGCTTGTCGCGTCGCGTGGGTTCAATCGATATTCACCGAGCTGCTTTTCCGAGGGTGCCTGATTCTCCTGGCGTCCTGCATCAAATCTCCAAAGCCTCAACGAGACCTCTTTGGGCATGGCTGTCTCTTTGCTCCCTGGGCTCCAGTTCATCATCAATTCGGCGGGTTGCTGCAAAAGCAAACGCCGTCGATTCATCGTCAATTGCATCCCCTCTTCGACCGCTTCGCGTCGAAGTCCCCAAAGGGCGATCTGCCTCCAGAACTGCTTGAACTCCTTGACTTTGCCTTGCCTGAGCCACTGAAACGTCGAGTCGAATGCCAAGCTCATGACGCGGCCTTGGCCTGCGATCCCCGTGACCATCAACGGTTGGCCGGCGCTACCGATGGCAAGCACCTTTACCCCCGGCGCGTTCTTGATGCCTCCCCAGCGATTGGCCCCTGTCAATGGTTTGAGCTCCTTCCAAACCTCGATCAAGTTGCTTCCTGGTTCGCCGATCTGAAGCAAACGGTCGACCGCAGCGGGCACCATAGGAACGGCACCCTCATAGTGGTTTCTCAGGTCGATCGGCGCATTGCGGGGTTGGCGGATTGCCGCTCCCATCTGGATCGGGAGTAAGTCGTTGACGGGGGTGTTGTTCCAACCCCCGGCTCCGTAAGCATGGTAGCCGCCGAGCGTGACCAATCCGGCTCCGCGAACGACTTGCTCGGCGATCAATTGACTTCCTGCTGCCCCGATCGCATCGGAATCCAAATCCCCGAGAATGAACAGATCGTACACGCCATTTGAAAGTCGCTGGCTCAAGTCGATCGGCCATTTTTGGACCGGCTCTCTAGCGATCCACAACCGGTCGACCTGCATATCGGGTGACTCCAAGAGAGCATTGGCGATGAATTTCGATTCCGTCCGAGGTTCGCCCTCGATGTACAACACCCTGGCTCCGCCCCCGCGTACATTCAAGTACGACGTGATCCGATTGTTTTCCAAAACCGATTCTCCGTCGACTGGCTTGGCTTCGACCCACAGCTCATAAGACCCCTCATCGGGGGCCAGCATCGGCAACTGGAATGAAATCGCTTGGTCGCTCTTGGTCGGTCGAACCACGGTCTGTTCGACCAAGACAGGTTTGCCGTCCTTGCCCACGATTTTCATCGCGATGGTGATGTCTCGATTGGCCACCCCACGCGCTTTGAGCATCCCGCGCACATAGATCTGATTCTTGGTGTATGCGTCGAGTTGTTCGGGTACGCCTTCGACGGCAAGATCCCTGGCTTGTTCGCTATCGCCTCGGGGCCCAATCCCGATCAAATAAAGAGGAATATCCTGTCTTGCAAACTGCTTGGCGATCTGTTGCGGGTCGTTCTTGGCCGGCGATAGGGTCTGCGATCCATCTCCCATCCAAATCACGGCCATCAAAGGTGACGGAAAGCTGGTGCTTGATAGCTGGGTCAAGGGTCCACCTATATCGGTGCTTGCCCCTTCTGCCTTTTGGGGCAAGGCCGGTGGACTCAGTGCCGTCGATTCGACCTCGCCGAGGGACTGCAATTGGAAATCGTATACGAAGGGTGCGAACCGTATCTGTTTGCCCAATTGCTCTCGACTTGCAAACAATCCGTTCCAAACCTCAAGCTGCTGTTCCCATCGACTTTGGTTTCCTTCCCCCGCACTTAGTTGCATGCTCGAGGATTTGTCCATCAAGACTGCGATCGTCCCGTCGGGCTCTCGCTGCTTGGTCCAACTGACCCCAGGCTTGAGGATAACGAGCATGAGCGAAAGGATCAGCAGCAATCGCAACAATCGTAAAATCCATCGTTGCGTGCGCTTGAGCCCATGGGTGTCGATGACAAACACCCAGACAAACAGCAGGCCCAGTGCGATGAGCGTAACCAAGCTGTAGCTTCCAAAAACCGGGGAAAAGCTCCAGTTCATTTGGCCTTACCCCGCTGCTTGCTGGAGTAGAATCGGCTGGACATGGTCTGCTCGGCCATGACCATCATCGCCAATATCACCCATAGGAAAGGGGACAAATCGCGCCCGAATCGCCCCTCTCCAATCGAACTTTGGACTTCGCTTTTCTCCTTGGCAATGAGCAAATTTTCGATGCCGATGGCCTTCTCCAAATCCCCTCGATCGACCGGATCGAGAGAGACTTCTTTTCGGTCGACATTGACGCTGAAACCTCGGACCATCAATCCCCGCGCCCGAACCCCCCGAAGCCGATAATGGCCAGGTTGTTGGGTAAAACCATAGCTGATCAAATCGTCCTCGGATTCCACGCGTAGTTCATCGCCGCCGGGTTGCCGAAGTTCATAGGTCCTTGGGAACTCTTTGGTGTTGTTGCCCAAGACCGCCGTGGCTCCGACGTCGTAGTTCAAGGGATGCTTGTTCTGTGTGGCTAGATACCTGACGGTCCCGAGGAACAATGCAAAGCCAGGCCACGCATCGGAACTGGTAGTAAACAGCTCGCTCCAAGGGGCTTTGCTGGCCACCGAGGAAGGCTCCGGATAGGGGAGCGTCATGACGATGATCCGCCCCGAACCTCGCAACGATTCAATCATCATCGGCAATTCCGATTGGGTGTAGCTTGCGATCACCGATGCGGCAGGATCCAAATCGACTAGATTCCAATGTTGGTACACCGGGTAGCTAACCCAAGGGATTTCTTCGGGTGGGCGTTCGAAGATGCCCCAGATCGGATGGTTCGTCAATATTGGCCGAAGAGCCGTTACCGAACCGTCGAGTCCGGCCTTGGTGATTCCACGGATTTTTCCAGGCAACAAACTGGGCAACCCGCCCGGATCGCTTTTTTCCAACAGCGTACTTCCCGGTGCGATCGAAGTGCCGATCGGCAAGGGGGCTTGGCTCCCGATCGCGGCTGGTCCGAGAACCACCAGCAGTCCTCCACCATTGCGAACCCAACCGGCGAGTTTATCGGCCTCATCGGCGGTCAATTCCGAAGGATTGAATAACACGACGTTCGCGTATTTCGAGAAATCGATCTGACCGATCCGACCCCCTGGTTCTACATCCACACTGCTGGCCGGTTCGGTGTTACCGCTTTGCTGTTGGCTCATGGATGGATCGAGCATCAGCGCGACGAGCTGCGCGTCGGTGTTGTCATTGCACAGAACCACCGATTTGCCCTGCTCGCGGGCTTCGATCGTCAGGTGATAAACATTGTCGATCTCCAACGGATCGGGTCTGGCTAATCGCAAAACCGCATGATTGGTTCCCTCGGATAAATCCTTCCAAGGAATCTGTAAGCTTGCCGAACCTTGGTCGTTGGACTGGACGACCTGGCGATCCAAAAGCTTCGCCTCAGGGATTGTCCACTGTCCATCGCGCGCCACGGTCGACTTCTTTTCCAATGGCTCGGCAGCAAGTTCGACCATCAATTGCTCTTTGGTTTCGCCTTCGAGCGCTCGAAGTTCGGCTTGGAGGGTCACGCTTCCACCTGGAACGACACTCTCGGCCGAGAGTCGTAGGTTCTCAAGGGACCAGTTGCGAATCTCTTGTTGAGGGACTCCTAGGTCGATGATTTGCAGAAGGACTCGCGGAGGTTTTTCAACTCCGGGGGTCGGTCCGTTTGGGTCTTGGCTTGGACTGCCTCCTGTGATGAGGGTCGTTAGGTCTGCTTGGGCGGCATTGGACCAAGAGTTTTTCCGCATATCGGATAAGACATAAACCTCGCGGCGCTCGAGCTTGCTCTTTCTCACCGTTTCGATTCCGATCGTGATTCGATCGATCAAATCGCAGGCTTTCCCCTCGACGGAGATTCGATCGAGTTGCCGTTCGGCTGACAAACGGTCTTGATTGACCCGACCGGACGCGTCGTTACCGATGATCGCGATTTCGCTCCCTATCGGAAAGCGGTCCATCAACCAACTCGCCATCTCCTTGGCATCCTCGAGCCTTGAATGATTGAGGTACTTATAGCCCATCGTCGGTGAGGTATCGACAACGATCGCCGCGCACAGAGGCCCTTGTTGATTGACCAGGGGCGAATCGCTCGAGCGTCGCAGGACCGCTAAGCCGTAATACCCTGCTGCGGTCCAAAGTCCCATTGCGAGCACGAGCGGGATGGACATGGCGGCCAATCCACTTTTGCGTCCCCAAAGAACGATCGCGGCGAGCGAACTGAGCAGAGCAAGGATTCCGAGCAATCCAGCCAAAAGGCTATTGGCGAACAATCCACTGGCCACGCGGGGGGCAGCCAAAGCGGCCGCGAGCATCAGCACGATGAGCACGCGCAAGGCGAGCAAAATCCAGCGTTTGACCGACCAGCCTCGCTGGGCTTCGACTGCCGTCTTTTTGACGAACCGAATCGCTGGAAACTCAAGCGTCTTGGGTTGCCTTCGCCCGAGCATGTGGAACAGGATCGGAGCCAATGCTGCAAGCGATCCGAGCAACAAGGAGATATGAAGGAAACTCATCGGTTTGGGCAGGCCCCTCTAAAATCGATTCCTTCGACTGATCAAATACTCCATCAACGCTTTGTCGTAAGGCACGCTGGTATCTAGCGGTACATAATCGATCCTCGACTGACTGAAACTGGTCTTCATTTCTTCCCTAAACTTCCGAACATTCTCTCGGTATTCTTCACCGATATCGTCGGCATTGACCGGTATCTGCTCGTCGGTTTCCGGGTCCCTCAGTTCGACAAGACCCTGGAAAGGGAAGTATACCTCGGCTTCGTCGAGCACATGGAACACGATGACATCGTGTCCGGCGTGCTTGAGCATCCGAACCGCATCGATCGAGGATTCCGAGTCGGTCAACAGATCGCTCATGATCATGATCAGTGAGCGATGGTTGAGCATCGACATCATCTGTCGTATAGGGCCGCGTAACTCGGTCTTGCCCCCGGTCTTGAGCTTGATCAACAGGCTCAGGATCGATGCGAATTGACTTCGCCGCGACTTGGGTTGAATGCTCGCTTTGATTTTCTGGTCGAAGGTGACCAATCCGATGGGGTCTTGCTGCATGAGCATCAGGTAAGAGAGTGCAGCGGCAAGGCAAATGCAGTAGTCGATTTTGTTCAGTTGTTGCCGATAGGTATAAGCCATCGAGCGGCTCGTATCCATCATGATGTAGCCGGTTAGATTGGTTTCCGACTCGAATTTCTTGACGTAGTAACGATCGGTTTTGGCGTAAGCCAACCAATCGATGTCCTTGGGGTCATCCCCATGGGAGTAGCGACGATGTTCGCTGAACTCGACCGAGAAGCCGTGGAATGGACTCGCGTGCAAGCCTTGCAAAAAGCCTTTGACGACCAACTGCGCGCGGAGATCCAATCGCTTGATCTGCGAGGCTAGCTCAGGCTTAAGGTATTGCTCGACGGCAACCATGCTTTGCTACTAACGGTCTTTGGGAGCTGGGTCTTTGGGAGCTGGGTCTTTGGTCCATGGGAGTTGGCAATAACCCCACTGCCCATTGTTTTCATCGACGCCGATTTCGATCCAGTTCAAGCGATCGCCGATCTTCGGGTAGAGTTTGGTGCGGATTTGACTTGCGATCCATCCTGCAATCTCTTCGGCGGTGGTGTTGACGATCGGCAAAAGCATGCAGTCTTCTTTGGGCAAGACCCAGCGTTTTTGTTTGAATCGCAACACCACCTCGGTTTCTTGGACCTCGACGAGAATCATGGGATGATGCATCGCCACGAGCATATGATGATCCAATTGTTTGACCAGTTCGGCGAGTGAATCCCGAAACGCGATGAAGTCGATCACGTAGCGATTTTCGTCCAGATCGCCCGAAACCTCGGCTCGGAGCCCGTAGTTATGTCCGTGGAGACACTCGCAGATATCCCCGGCAAAGGTGATGAAATGGGCTGAGGAGAAGACGAGTTGCTCTTTGTGCAAAAGAACTCGAAATCCAGGTTTTTCCGACATCGTTTCAAAGCTTTCGTAACGGGATTCTGAGGGAGTTTTCGCAGCGCCGAATCACTTGGACTGAAACAGATCACTTGGACTGAAACATCGGTGCATTCGGATTGCCGCGAGAGAGCAAGTAAGCGATCAGGTCGAGCGCTTCGTCCTCGTTGAGTTTGTCCATCAGCTCGGCGGGCATGAGAGAAATCGCAGAGGTCTTCTCTTGCTCGATATCCTTGCGATCGACCGTAACGGTCTTGGTCGCATCTTCGGGATTGACAACGATCGTGACTTTGCCAGCTACATCGTTGACGATTCGACCGGTGTGAACCGTGCCGTCTTCCATCTGCAAAACCATAGTTTTGTATTGGTCTGAGATGACTTGGCTGGGCCGAACCAACGCATCGATCAGGTCGTTGACAGCAAATCGTCCGGCGGCTTGGGTCAAGTCTGGGCCGGTTGCCCCTCCGTCGCCACCGAATCGGTGGCAAATCACGCAGCGTGCAGCCGCGTACATGTTCTTGCCGTTTTCAAAGTTTCGGCCTTTCATTCGCTCGGAGGCGAGCTTGGCTAACGCTTCGGTCGTATAAGCCTTCCCTGGGCCTTTGGGCTCAGGCAGTGTTTTGGGCAACGGTGCGGGTTTACGAACCCCTAGGGCTTCCAGGACGAATCGCTCTTGGTCGCTCGACAGCGCGTAGGCATCGTTTGCAGCGTTGATCAGGAATTTTTCGTAGCTGTTTCCACCTTGCCATCGCTGGGCTTTTTCGAACCATTGGAAGTATTCTTTGCGTTGGTCGATACCCCACCCTTCTTTGAGGTTCCGCATCGAAAACGCCAAATGGAACTGCTGCAGGTCGGGTTGATTTTGGAGCATCGCCGCGATCGGTCCGCCATAGCCCTTGTTCCTCTGGAGGATCTCCGCAAAATCCGCCTCGGTCTTTTTGCGATCTTTCGCAAGCAAGGGCAAGGCCTTTTTCCCCAAAGTTGGCGATTGCAGGTAGGTCAGCAAGATCACCAGTTCGCGATCCATCAGGTCATCCCCGGAGGGGAAAAGCGGCTCGATTGCGCCGAGCAGAGAATCGCGTAGTGAGTCGTCGGTTTGTCCGAGTCGGATCAAAACCAATTGAACAGCCCGCACCAGTTCGAGCCTCTGTTGGACCGACATGGCGGATAACTGGAGGGTTCCTAGTTGCATGAGCAACGGTTCTTTGAGTTCGGGATTTCCCACACGTGCCAAACCGGCAACACCGGTGATGACCGTGTTAGCATCGGTGCTTTTGAGGACCATCGGAGCCCAACGCGAGGTCGGTACGCGTTCGAGCGCCACACGGGCGGCGTAACGTACATGGCGGTCGGTACTTCCGAGTTGCTTGACCAAATTCGCGACTGTCGCGTCATCCTTGTCCTGCGTGTTATGCAGTCCTTCGATCGTTCGACGCTGTGCTGTCGCATCGTTTAGCCCGATGTTCGCAGCCGGTGTGGTCGATTCGGGACCGACGTAGCGGACGCGATAGAGTTCCGATTGGGTGCCGCGGCCGCCGGCGGTGAAATACATGTGGCCGTCGTTTCCGATCGTCACATCGGTCAAGGGCAGGGGAGTGCGCGACAGGAACTCTTCTTTGGTTGCCGAATAGCTCGCACCGTTTGGTTCCGTATGGATCGCATACATCGTTCCGAACGTCCAGTCGCAGATGTACAAGGCACGTTGATACTTGGCTGGAAATTTCGCTCCGGTTCCAAACTCGACTCCCACCGGGGAGCCCGGCCCGATATTGACCAGGGCTGGCAAGCTATCGACGTAATACTCAGGCCACTTGCCCGTGCCGCTACGCCATCCAAATTCGCTACCGCTAGTTGCATGGACGACGCGGGTTGGGCGATACCATGGGGTTCCCATGTCCCATTCCATGTCGGCATCGTAAACGAACATTTCACCGGCCGAGTCGAAATCGAAATCGTATTGGTTTCGATACCCTACGGAGAACATTTCCCACTCTTTGCCTTCCGGGTCGGTTTTTGCAATCCAGCCCCCAGGAGCGACAATTCCCGCAGCGTGCCCGTTGGCGTCCCATTGGCGTGGGAGGAGCAAATCCTCATCCCAATTCGGCATGAGCCTACTGCTGTAGCCTTCGGGTAGCGTCGCTTGGAGCTGCTCGTTGCGAGCCCCGCCCATGGTTTGTGGAGGCGCGTTGGTTTTTCGGTCCATGGGAGGCTGGGTGTGGTTACCACAGCATACGTAAATCGACTTGCCATCGGGTGACAAACGCAGCGCGTGGGGTCCGTGCTCACCACCTCCACGGAGATCTTTGAGCTTTTTGATTTCGTCGTATTGGTCGTCTCCATCGGTGTCTTTGAGCCGATACAATCCGCTTCCGATGCCACCGTTGACGCAGACATAAAGACTATCAAACGCACAGAGTAAGCCTTGGGCGGAAGAAATATTCAGCGGAATCCGCTCGACGATGGTCTCCTCTTGGGTCCCGGGCTTGGCAGGGGTTACGCGAAACAGACCCTTGTTGTCTTGGTCGCTGACGATCAGACGCCCTTTCGGATCGCTTGTGATGCAGACCCACGAGCCAAGTTCGTCTTTGGGGACTTGGAAGAGCTGGTCGATCACGAATCCCGGTGGAATTGCGAATTCGCTGGAAGATCCGTTGGATTGTCCATCGAGAACTTCCCCCCAGGGTCCGTCGCCATACTTGGCGATAAGCTTGGCACCCTTCGTCTCGTTGGGTTTATCCTTAGGGGCAACTTGCCAGCTCGCATCGCTTGATACCGTTTGCACTTTGCTGTCTGCATCGACCCAAGCGAGCTTGGCGACCAACGCGGCGATGCCTCCGGTGTTCGATACTTCGAAGGTCAGCTCGTTTTTACCGACGACCAACGCGTCGCTGGCGTCGAGTTTGAGCCCCTGCTCCCAAGCGTCGCTTTTTCCGAGCAATTTGCCGTTGAGCGTGACGGCCATCGCGTTGTCGGCCGAGGCGGCCAACCAAGCATGCGTTTTGCTCGAAACCTCGAAGGACTTTCGGATCACATAGCGTGTATCGGGGTTTTCCCCCCAAATCCAGCTCGGCCGTCCACCTTCTTTGAGCATTCTGTCTTTGAGCGAAGCCCCCTGTGCATTGGCGTTGGCTGCTATCTGAGCGACTCCTTGGATCGGGGCTGCTAGGGCCGCTTGGCGATAGACTTTAGGGGCTGTCTCTTGGGCCAAAGCTCGTTCGAATCCGACCATGGGTACCAAGGCGGGCACGAAGATGGCCAATTGAGCCAGCGTGCGAAAAAGAGTCAACGATGGAAATTGAAGTGACTGGGACATAAAGAGGTCAATACGACGCATGAACGCACCAAGCGGCCGAAGAGGTAAAAAGGGCAGTGAGGGACTCCTTCAATGGAGTCCTTCGGATCGATATTAGTCTAACGCAAAAATGGGTTTCCTTGGTAGTCATCGCGTCCAATAAGCACCTTCCGAGCGAAAAGAATTCCTGCATTCTGTTTCTGGATGGGAAATTGATCTAGAATGGAGATCTACTTCAAGGACTAGGCCTTTAAGTACCCAGTTTAGGGTAGGGTCCCAAGTAAATCCTTATGGAATCCGAGCCATCCATCCCATGACCCACCGATGAGGAACCCGTGCGAATTGTCGTTTGCGAATCCCCCGAGCAGGTAGCCAAAATCGCTTCTCAGGAGTCGATCGAGTATCTCGGGTTGGCCTGCTCACGATCGGACCAAAACCACGAACCGATCGTGCTTGGGTTAGCTACAGGCAGCACGCCGCTTGGACTTTACCAGCAGTGGATCGAACGGTACCGCGCCGGGGAGATTTCTTTCCGCAATGCCGTTTCGTTCAACCTCGATGAATACTGTGGTGTGGCTCCCGAAGACGTCCAGAGCTACCATCACTTCATGCAGGAGAACCTCTTCAAGCACGTTGACTTTTTGCCACAAAACACCCACCTTCCCAAAACCGATTGTTCGGACTTACCGGCAAGCGCCGAGGCTTATGAAATCGCGATCAGCCAATCCGGAGGGATCGATCTACAGATCCTCGGCATCGGGACCCAAGGCCACATCGGCTTCAACGAGCTTGGCTCTTCCTTTTCCTCGGCCACCCGTGTCAAAACCCTGACTGCGAAGACCAGAAAGGACAACGCAAGGTTCTTCGACTCACTCGAACATGTTCCCCAAATGGCCATCACCATGGGACTAGGTACGATCATGAACGCCCGAGCAATCCTGCTGCTTGCAACCGGCTTGCACAAAGCCCAAACCATCCACGATACCGTCGAGGGACCCGTCACGGCCATGGTCCCGGCCTCCATCCTTCAATTCCATCCCAATGCGACACTCGTGCTCGACCATGCGGCTGCAAGCAAACTCGCGCACCTGGATTACTACTTGGACTGCGAAAGAAATCAACGATCGCTATGAGCCCCTCGAATTATCACGATCAGACCGTCGAGCACTTGAGGCTCAAGCAATCGAGCGATCGCCATGCCAATTGGCAACGCTGGGGAACTTATCTTTCGGAACGCCAATGGGGAACCGTACGCGAAGACTATTCGGACAACCAAGAGGCTTGGTTTTTCCTTCCTCACGATCATGCTCGCTCGCGAGCCTACCGATGGGGTGAAGACGGACTGATGGGAATCTGCGACCGGCAGGGGCGGCTATGCTTTTCCTTTGCCCTCTGGAACACGCGAGATCCGATCCTCAAGGAACGGCTATATGGACTATCTGGACCTGAGGGGAATCACGGCGAGGACGTCAAGGAGTCTTACTTCTATGTCGATGCGACTCCTACCTGCTCGTATGCCAAAGGGGTTTACAAATACCCCCAATCGCGATTCCCTTACGAACGACTCACGGATACCAATCGAGCCCGTTCTCGACTGGAACCGGAGTTCGAATTGGCCGACTCGGGTGCGTTCGACGAAAACGGATACTTCGATTGCCATATCGAGTACGCAAAGGAAACTCCAGACGATATTTTGATCCGACTGACGGTCCACAATTGTGGGACAAGACCCGCGGTGATCCATCTGCTCCCGCAGCTATGGTTCCACAACTCTTGGGTTTGGGGTTGCACCCACGATGGGTGCGCTGCAAAACCCCGAATGCGGCTGATCTACCCTGAGAACGAACCGGGCGGGGTGGTTATTTGCGATCACGAAACCCTCGGGCACTTAGAGTTTCGCGTCCAAGACGAACTGGATTTGGAGAAACCTGAATGGCTATTTACCGAGAATGAGACGAACACCGCACGGCATCCCGGGGCGATGTCTGCTGGAAGCCACTTCAAGGACGCATTTCACGAGTACATCGTTCAGGGGGACAAAAGCAAAGTCAATCCGAAACCTTTCGGAACCAAATGCGGCGCTCACTTCATGGTCATCGTTCATCCGAATCGACCGACCGTGCTGCGATGTCGCTTGACTGGCCTTGGTGAAAACACCAAACCCACGAGCGTTCCTCTCGTCGTCGAAAAAGCACCTCAAGACTACCAACCCCTTTCGATCATCGACAAACGATTCGATGAGATCTTCGAGACCCGCAAGAAAGAAGCCGACGAATACTACCGAGCTTGCGTCCCGAAGGAACTCAACCAAGACGAGAGCTTGGTGGCAAGACAAGCTTACGCAGGGTTGATCTGGACCAAGCAGTTCTATTACTACGTCGTCGACGCTTGGATGCAAGGGGACCCTGAAGGCCGCCAACTTCCCGACGCACGCCTTCAAGGTCGAAACGCCGATTGGAAACATCTATTCAATCGAGACGTCATCAGCATGCCCGACAAATGGGAATACCCCTGGTATGCAGCTTGGGATCTAGCCTTCCACATGATTCCTATGTCGCGCATCGATCCGGAATTCGCCAAAAGCCAATTGCTCCTGTTCCTTCGCGAATGGTACATGCATCCCAATGGCCAAATCCCAGCTTACGAATGGGCACTGAGCGACGTCAATCCCCCCGTGCACGCTTGGGCATGCTGGCAAGTCTACCAGCAGTCGGGAGATCGCGAATTCCTGGCTCGAACCTTCCAAAAGCTCCTCCTGAATTTCACTTGGTGGGTCAATCGCAAAGACACCCGGGGCCAACACGTCTTCAGCGGAGGATTCCTTGGACTAGACAACATTGGAGTCTTCGACCGCAGTGCCCCGCTGCCCGGCGGCGGAATACTCGACCAAGCCGACGCGACAGCTTGGATGGCTTTCTACTGCGGTTGCATGCTGCAGATGGCTCTGGAATTGGCCGATGACTCCCAGGCCTATTCGGACATGGCCAGCAAGTTCTTCGAACACTATGTTGCGATCTCCGAAGCCATGAACTCCCTTCACGGGACCGGCTTGTGGGAAGACAACGACGGATTCTATTACGACCATCTTTATCGAGAAGGAAAAAGCATTCCGCTCAAGGTCCGCTCGCTCGTCGGACTGATCCCCCTTTGCTCGAACGTTATTCTCTACGACTCGATCATCGAAAAACTCCCCGGCTTTAAGAACCGTATGAATTGGTTCCTGAGCAACAAACCGCACATGTCCAAGTACATGACTTACCTGGAGCAAAAATCCACCGAGGGTAGAACCGGTGGGATGCGGTTGCTGGCGATCCCTTCGACCGACCGACTCAAGCGACTTTTAGCCTACATGCTTGATGAATCGGAGTTTTTATCTCCCTACGGCATTCGTTCTCTCTCAGCGGTCCATCAGGAAAAACCGTTCGTTTTCGAACATGTCGGTGGAACCAACTCCGTCGGTTACGTGCCAGGCGAAAGCAACTCAGGTATGTTCGGTGGCAACAGCAACTGGAGAGGACCGGTTTGGTTTCCATTGAACTACTTGATCGTCGCCTCGCTGCGATCCTACCATGAATACTATGGCGATAGCTTCACCATGGAATGTCCGACCGGATCTGGCCAACACCGAAACCTCAAAGAAATCGCTGACGAAATCGAGCGCCGACTCGTACAACTGTTTCTCAAGGACTCCGACGGCCGTCGACCCTGCCATGGCCAAGACCCACGCTACTCGAAAGATTCTCACTGGCAGGACCTTGTTCTGTTTTACGAATACTTTCACGGGGACAATGGAAGCGGTCTAGGAGCAAGCCATCAAACCGGATGGACGGCGCTGGTGTCGACGATCCTCGAGCACCAAGCCGCATGCCGAAGCAACCCCTGAGCTCCTTTCGAAACCCCACACGATCTCCAATGATTGATCTGATTCGTCCCGTGCATTGCGCTTGCTTAGCGTTTCTAGTCTGCCTTGGCTCGATGGCCATGGCCCAAGAACCCACCAATTTTCTGGTCATCCTTTGCGATGACTTAGGCTACAGCGACCTGGGCTGTTATGGTAGCGAAATCGACACCCCACAGCTCGATGCGATCGCCGCTTCGGGACGGCGGCATTCGCAGTTTTACAACACCGCACGATGTTGGCCCACACGAGGCGCATTGCTCACAGGATACTACGCTCAGCAAATCCGCAGAGATACCGTCCCCGGAGTCAAAAGTGGTGGCCAAGGGCAACGACCTTCCTGGGCGAAACTGATCCCTGAGAGACTGGCCTCTTACGGATACCATTCCTATCACTCAGGCAAATGGCACGTCGATGGCCTTCCGACGAAAAACGGATTCGAAAAATCCTATAGCCTACAAGACCACGATCGACACTTTGCGCCCAAGAATCACACACTCGACGACAAGCCACTGCCAGCCATAACGGCCCAGGAGGATTACTATTCGAGCACCCATATCGCTTCGATGGCCATCGACCAGTTGCGGTACCACCAAACGAGCCATCCGGGCAAACCCTTCTTTTCGTATGTCGCGTTCACCGCCCCCCATTTTCCGCTCCAAGCACCCAAGGAATTGGTCGAGAAATACAAAGCACGCTACCGTGTGGGTTGGGATCAAATACGACGCGAGCGATGGGCGAAAATGCAAACGCTTGGGCTCGGCGGCTCGGTACAAAAACCTAGCCTGGTCGAGTCCCAAGTCGGACCTCCTTACGACTTTCCAGAAGCGATGGAAAAGCTCGGGTCCGACGAGGTCAATCGTCCCGTCCCCTGGGACTCCCTGGGAGATACGCAGCGAGAGTTTCAGGCCAATAAAATGGCTGTCCATGCGGCGATGATCGATTCGATGGATACGCAGATCGGACGCATATTCGATTTCCTCAAAGCCGACCCTATGCGTTGGGAAAACACTCTGGTGATGTTCCTTTCGGACAACGGAGCAAGCGCCGAGATCATGGTCCGAGGCGATGGCCACAATCCACAATCAACGCCAGGAGCCGCGGACTCCTACCTGTGTTTAGGTCCTGGTTGGTCGAGCGTTTCGAACACCCCCTTTCGAAGGCACAAAACCTGGGTGCACGAAGGAGGAATCGCTACGCCGATGATCGTGCATTGGCCCGCGCGAGTTCACGCTGCATTCGAGCCTATCGCAAGTCCTGGGCATGTCGTCGACGTTGCACCGACCATTCTTCAAATCGCCGCAAATCAAATCGCTGCAAATCAAACCCCAGTCATCAACGAACCTGGAACGGGTCCAAGCCTGTCAGGACAAAGTCTTGTCCCGCAATGGACCGGTCCCAACGGGAACTCAGAACCTCTTGAACGCCGCGTTCTATGGTGGCAACACGAGGGCAATCGTGCCTTGCGCGACGGCGATTGGAAAATCGTCGCTTCCGGAAAAAAAGCACCATGGGAGCTTTATGATTTAGCGAATGATCGCTCAGAAACGATAAACCTAGCGAACGACCGGCCGCAAGTTCTGGAAGGATTGGTTAAAAAATGGAATGCGTTGACCGATCTTTTTGCGGCCCAAGCCACTGCGGTCGAAGGCACAATGCCTGACGAACTCCCTGACGAACTCAAAGAGTAGTGCTCAGCACCAAAGCTCGTTCCATTTCACTACGGTTCAAGTCGACGACGGTTGAAGTCAATGAGGTTGGAGTCAAAAAGGCCCAAAAAATATGGTTCATGATTCGCCAGAACGATTGATTATTGGAGTGGACGCTGGTGGGTCGAAAACCAAAGCGTGCTTGGCTTTATCCAAGCCGCCGAGCTCTGCGGGAAGATCGTCGAGCGAGTCGAGCTCGGATTGGACCCAGACGTTGCGGGTGATCGGAACCGGAGAAGCCGGCCCGGGAAATCCTCGCTCGGTGGGATTTGATACGGTATACGTGAACTTGCTCGAGGCCATCTCCCAAGCGTTCCAAAATGCTGGGGTTGCGCAGGCCAAAGCCGACGCGATTTGCGTTAGTATGGCTGGTGTAGGGCAAGCCGATCAGCGGACACCGGTGGCCCGGTGGGTTGAACAAGCGAACTTGGCCGACCGCATTCGGGTGAGCGAAGATGTTACGCCAATCCGATGGGCAGCTCTTTGGGAAACTCGGCTTTTGAACGATTCCTTGCTGCATACCCAGGGAAAACGGCTGTGGAACAATAGCGTAACTTTGATTTCGGGAACTGGATCGATTGTTTCGGCGACCCGAGACGAAATGCGTGAATCAACCGGCGAGACCGATCCTCTGGTCGAGGTTCCCTTGCACTCAGCGCGCGTCGGTGGATGGGGATACCTGCTTGGGGATGAAGGGAGTGGATTCGCGATCGGACTTTCGGCGCTCAAAGAGGTCTGCCGGGCCCACGACGCGGGCGACGAGTTTTCTCCTTTGCACCGTGCGGTGCTCAAGGAGCTAGGATGCGACGGCGCGATCGATTTGATTCCCAGGATCTACACCCAACCGATTCCCCGACCCAAGATCGCAAGCTTGTACCAAACCGTCGTCCAATTTGCCTCGAGCGATCTTATTGCCAGCAAGTTGCTTGAATACGCATCGCTCGATTTGGCTGAATTGATTGTTTCAGGAGCCAGCCGAATCGGGCTGCAACCGGGCCAATATGGATTGGCCTTCAGTGGCGGAACACTCACGGGTAAATCCCCTTTGGTGCCGACGATCCTCAGGCATTTGGAACGAATGCAAATGGGCCCGGCATTGAGCCACCAAGTCAGCGATCCGGTCATCGGCGCGGTGGTTATGGCGTCGATGCTAGACGATTCGCCCGCAAGTCGGGTCGAGTAAATCAACCGATTCAATGAACCGAGTCAAACAACGTAGTAAAAGAACCATGGAACAAGAAGCTTCTGCCAGTACGAAGGACACTCGGGTCGTCTCGATCGACGCGCTTCGGGGGTTCGACATGTTTTGGATCATGGGAGCCGATACCTTAGCGGCCAAACTCGTCGCGTTGGTACCTGCGAGTGTCGCAGGAATATCGACGGCCTGGGTGGCAGGCCTTGGGGATCAATTCGAGCATGCTGATTGGGAGGGCTTTCGTTTTTACGATCTGATCTTCCCCTTGTTTATGTTCCTCGTCGGGTGTTCGATTCCCTTTTCGCTCGGCAAGCTCGGGCAGGACAAGGGCCGTATGCATTGGCGTATTGTCCGGCGAACATTGCTGTTGGTTTTCATGGGGTTGATTTACAACGGCATCCAGAATTTCGATTGGGCGCAACTTCGATGGATGGGGGTCTTGCAGCGCATCGGAATCGGTTACGGGATCGCAGCGTTGCTTGCGGTACATTTGAGCACTCGTGGCCTGTTGGTCGTTTGGTTGGCGATCTTGCTTGGGTATTGGGGAATACTGAGTTGGGTCCCCGTTCCCGGAGGAATTGCAGGGGATTTGTCTCCGGCGGGAAACTTATCAGGCTATCTAGACCGGACCTTACTGCCTGGAAGGATTCTGGAAAAATACTACGGGTATGGCGACAACGAGGGATTGCTATCGACGATTCCAGCCGTTGCCACGGTGCTCTTAGGGGTCGGCGCCGGGCGTTGGCTTCAAGGTCCAGCGACCCACTTGCAGAAGGCTTCGGGATTGATGGCCGTCGGTGCGTTGCTGGTCATTGCGGGGAACCAGTGGGGCAATTATTTTCCAGTGATCAAGAATTTGTGGACCAGTTCGTTCGTATTGGTGGCTGGAGGCTGGAGCTTGATGCTCTTGTCATTATTTTATGGGGTGATCGATGGACTAGGTTTTAAGCGTTGGGCATGGATTTGGGTAGTCATCGGTGCCAATGCGATCACCATCTACATGTTGCAGCGGATCGTTCCGTTTTCTTCGATCTCGAAGTTCTTTCTTCAGGGAATAGCGAACGTTGCTGGTGAAAATGGGTCCATCATCCTCCTTGGAGGTGCTCTTGGTTGCAAATGCCTACTGCTGGCTTGGCTCTACAACAAACGGATCTTTTTGAGGCTCTGAGGCGAGTCCAAAGCGCCGTAGAAACCAGCTCCCGATGACGGCTTACCCAGTAGTCGCCAACCACTTTTTTCGGTACAGTAGGCAACTGCCTCGCGTCGGAATTTAGCGAGGAGATTTCCGTTACAAAATCTTAGTTTGGGAACCCTATGACGAGCACTCCCTGGCAACCTCGAATCGATCAACTCCGCGAACGGCTGGTGCCGTTGCGAGGAGGTCTTTGACTACGACGGCAAAACAGCACGGATGGAAATTCTAGAAGCCGAGATGGCTTCGCCCTCGTTCTGGGATGCTCCCGAACGGGCTCAAGGCGTGGTGATGGAGATCAAAAATCTCCGCAAAGTGATCGAACCTCTGAAAGAAGTGGTTTCTGGTTGCATCGATCTTGAGGAGCTCTCTCAGATGGCCGATGGAGACCCTGGACTCGGCCAGGAGATCGAATCGGAACTTGCGAGGCTCGAACAGACCATTGAACAGCTCGAAATTCGTTCTCTTCTTAGTGGGCCAAACGATGACTGTGGAGCGATCCTTTCGGTCCATGCACGCGAGGGCGGTCTCGATGCGAACGACTGGGCCGAGATGCTCTTGGGGATGTATACCTCTTGGGCCCAGCAGCGCGGTTATAGTGTCGAGTTGTTGGACCGTACCGATGATGAAACCGCAGGGATCACCCAAGCGACGATCGTCGTGCGTGGCGAATCGGCTTACGGCTACCTCAAGGGGGAAGAGGGGATCCACCGTTTGGTCCGCATCAGCCCTTACAATGCCGAAGGCAAACGCCAGACGAGTTTCGCCGCCGTCGATGTTTCTCCGGAAATCGATGATTCGATCGTTATCGATATCGCCGAAAAGGACGTCCGTGAGGATGTTTTCCGAGCCTCGGGGGCTGGGGGACAGCACGTCAACAAGACCAGTTCAGCGATTCGTCTGACCCACATCCCGACGGGCATGGCCGTTCAGTGTCAGAACGAACGCAGTCAGCACAAGAACCGTGCGGCGGCTTGGAAAATGCTTCGGTCGAGACTGGCCCGTGTCGAAGAAGAAAAACGCGAAGCACAGCAGCTTGCAAAGTACCAAAGCAAATCGATGACAGGTTTTGGCTCCCAGATACGAAACTATTTCTTGCACCCTGATCAACGGGTAAAAGATTCGCGGACCGGCCACCAAATGGGAAACTTCCATGTGGTGCTTGCAGGGGACCTACAAGGCTTCCTTGACGCATTTCTTCGTTACCGCATGATGAACATGCAGCCAGGAACCTAGGTACCCATGACGCAGTCGAAGATTACGATCGTAGGAGTCGGCGATGATGGTTCCCCTGGTCTTAGTCAGCAGGCGATCGAAGTCATCTCCAAGGCGACGACCCTTTTTGGCTCCAGCTCGATGCTCGATCGATTTCCATCGTTTGCCGGAGACAAGCGACCTCTCGGACCGGACTTGGATCGTCTGGCCGCGGAGCTCGAACAAGCTCCTTTGGGCTCCGTGGTGCTTGCAAGCGGAGACCCGTTGTTTTACGGAACCGCACGATTTCTTTGCGAGCGGCTTGGCAAAGACACCTTCGAGGTTATCCCGCACGTCAGCAGCATGCAGCTTGCATTCGCACGGGTCAAGGAGAGTTGGGACGAGGCGTATTTAGCCAATGTCGCCCATCAACCTCTCGATCGGATCATCGATCGGATACGAACCTCGGAAAAAGCCGGTGTTTTCACCTCCGAGCAGATTTCCCCAGCACGGATCGCCGAGTTGTTGATTTCTAAGGGGATCTGTTACTTTACCGCTTATGTTTGCGAGAATTTAGGAGCGCCCGACGAGCGGGTCACGAAACTTGAGCTCAAGGATTTAGTCCAGCAAAAATTCACATCTTTGAATGTTTTGGTTTTGTTGCGGCACAATGGGACACCAGACCAGCAGATCCTTTCGAGCCAACGAAGAATGTTTGGCAATCAGGATGAATTCTTCAAGCAGAGTCGTCCGAAGCGTGGGCTCTTAACGACCAGCGAGGTGCGGTCAATAGCTTTGAGCGAGATGAATTTGCGAATCGATTCGATCGTATGGGATATTGGAGCCGGGAGTGGATCGGTGGCCATCGAAGCTGCGATGATCGCATCGCGCGGAAAAGTCTATGCGATTGAGATGGATGCCGAGGACTATGGCATGATGATCGAAAACGCCAACCAGTTTGGCGTTGAGAATCTCGTAGGTGTTCTAGGCCAAGCCCCCCGGGCTTGGGAGCAACTGCCCGATCCGCATTCGATTTTTGTGGGGGGGACAGGCAGGACGGTCGTCTCGTTGGTCGAAGGCTGTTGGCCTCGCTTGCAACCTGGCGGAACGCTCGTCGTCAACATGATGAGCATCGAGAATGTATCCGAGCTCCAGCAATACCTGATCCAAAAGCTCGGGCTCGAGCCACATCTGTCTATGGTGCAGATATCTAGGGGAACCTATCAACTAGACAAGCATCGGTTTGAAACTTCCAATCCGAGCTTTTTGCTCAAGGTCTCCAAAGGCCTTTAGGCGTTCGTGCCCCGCATCGGATTTCGTCGTACCCGTACTCGATGGCTGTTTGAACTGCGGATTATCGGATAAGGAGTCTACGGAAGTTCCTTAATCGTCAGCTTTCGGTAGCGAGCGATGGCAGTGGCTCCACCGTGGATTTGGACTGCGATGATCCCTTTGGTAGCGATATCGGGATCGGTTTCGGTGAAGTCGACCGTTTTGACTCCGTTGAGCCATTGCTCGATGCGATTTCCTTGGGCTCGGATGCGATAGTGGTTCCACTGGCCCAGGGGTTTGGTGGCTTTCTTGAGGGTTTCTTCGTCGGGTTTCGCCAGGATTTTGTTCCTGCGGCTTTCATCGTACAGAGCGCCATCGAAGCCCGCGCCGAGGTCGGCTTGGTAGCCGGAGACTTCGTGATGGTTGGGGATCCTTTTGGTTCGGAATTGGACCCCGCCGTTGATGAAGCCTTCGGTACCTTCGAGTTTCCATTCGAGTTCGAGTTCGAAGTTTTGGTATTCCGAGACGGTAGCCAGGAAGTCATTTTCTTTTTGGCGAGCCGTCAGGGAGCCGGCCGTCAAAGCTCCCTCTTCGATTCTCCAAACGGTTTGGGTATTTCCCTCCCAGCCCTCGAAAGTCTTGCCGTCGAATAGCGGCTTGGTTTCTTGGGCAACCGCACAGCAAGACGCCGCACTGCACGCTAGAAAGCAGGCGGCCAAGGACAACAAACGTTGGGAAATTGGGACCAAGTGGCTTGGGTTTTTAGGGTCGGTCATGGGAGGGTTTTCTCTTGTCTGGGGTTTTGGGTTTCAGGCAGATATTCGCGTCGCGTATAGGAATGTGTTATCTTAATCGGGATGAATTCATCCACATCATCCGCGACGTCGGTTCGCCTTCAAATTGTCTGGGTCAGCGTTCTGATGGCGCTTGGATTGTACCTGACGCGAAACTCGTTAGGTGAGATAGTCAAATCGGAATCCTTTTTGAAGGATCCAGCATTGGTACAGGCTCCCTCGACGCGATTTTCTGTCGAATTGACCGACGGGATCGAGCTTGGACAAGTCCAATCCTGGTTGCGATCGAGGCAGTCACCGAACGATAAATCTTTGGATTTTGAACGGATCAAATTGCCGTACATGGTTGCCGATCAACTGAGGTCCGACCAAGCCGATGCGTTGGTCTTGGAACTTGAATCGCAGGGGGCAAAGGGTTTTCGCAGGATTTCCAAAAATCAGATAGGAAGCATCCTTGGGGCATTCTTCTTTTCGTATGCACTTTTTCAGGTACCTGCCGGATGGTTTAGCGATCGGCTGGGAGCCAGGCGTATGTTGACGCTTTACATTCTCGCTTGGTCGATCCTGACCTGGATGACCGGCTGGGTAGGTAGCCTCTACGGATTGATGTTCGCAAGGTTCTTTTTTGGTTTTGCTCAGTCTGGGGCTTATCCGACAAGCAGTGCGATTGTGCGGCGATGGTTTCCGGTGTCGAGCCGTGGGCGAGCCAGTGGTTTGATCGCATTTGGTGGAAGGTTGGGCGGGGCGCTGGCTCCATTTTTGACGACACTGCTGATCTTGCAGGTGGGTTCATGGCGAACGGTCTTGTCGGTTTACGGATTGCTAGGAATCGCTATCGCTGGGGCTTACTATTGGATCGTCAGGGATCGTCCATCAGAGCATCCGGTTTGCAATCAAGCCGAGCAGGCGATGATCGGCCAGATGCCTGACGATGCGAAGCCCGAGTTGCGGGACATCGCCAAGATGATCGGTTTGTACTGTGGTAGTCGAAGTTTGTGGCTCAACTCGCTGGGCCAATTCTGCGTCAACATCGGTTGGGCTTTTTTGGTCACCTGGTTACCGACGTATTTGAAGGAGACCCACAAGGTTTCTGAGCAGCAAGGGGCATTCATGGTCACACTCGTACTGGCAACGGGGATGCTCGGGCAGTTGCTCGGAGGGCGAGCGACGGATTGGAGCGTCAAGCGATTTGGATTGCGCAAAGGACGAGTCCTGCCGATTGCCGTTGCCAATTGCATCGCGGGTTGCTCCTATCTGGGTTGCTTGATGATCGACTCGGTATGGGGAGTAGTGATTTGCTGCGCGATCGTTTCGTTGATGACCGATTTTGCAAATCCCTCGATCTGGGCGTTTATGCAGGATGTCGGGGGTCGCAATACCGGTGCGATCTTTGGCTGGGCGAACATGTGGGGTAACTTCGGCGCATCGGTCAGTTCGAAAGTCGTGCCGCTTTTGCTCGCTTACGGTTCGAGTTCTGGTTCGGGACAAAGTTTGGTATTCATCACATGCGCCTGTGCATTTTTCATCGCAGGCTGCGCGGCTTTAGGGATGGATGCGACCAAGCCGCTTCAGACATCCTCACCCTCACCCTCGGTAGCTTAGTAATCCCTTCTGCAACGGTTTCAACATGATGCGACTTGCCAGCGTCTTAACGCCGGTTTCTGACGAAAACCTGCAGCTTGCTGCGCAGTGCGGGGTGAGCGATTTGGTGCTACGCTATCCAGGTACGGAGCCCGATGCGATCGCCAAATGGGTCCGACGCGCGAGGGCTTATGGGTTAGAGATCGGGGTCGTAGAGGGCTACTTGCCGATCGAGAAGCTCAAGCTTGGGATCGACGATGGTTCGGAGCTCCGTGCGATGCAGGATCTGCTTCGATCGATGAGCGACAACTCGGTGCGGTTGCTCTGCTACAACTTCATGGCAGGGACGGATTGGGCCCGCACTCGGCTCGATGCACCGGAGCGAGGTGGTGCCAAGGTTACTGCGTTTTACTTGAAGGATGTAGAAGCCTCGGTGATGCTTGGGGCTAGGCCCTCGGATGAGCAGCATGAGCAGATCGCCAGATCACAGACGCCCGAGAAACTATGGGAGCATCTTGGTCGGATGCTCGATGAACTTTTGCCACTTGCCGAGTCGTGTGGAATTACGTTGGCTATGCATCCGGACGATCCGCCGTTGGCCTCTTTATTGGGCAAGCCACGAATCATGCACAGCGTCGAGTGTTTCGATCGGTTGCTTCAAAGGTACGATTCCCCAAGCAATGCGGTTTGTTTCTGCCAGGGAACGTTTGCGACGATGGGTTGCGATGTACCGGCGACGATCCATCGGTTTGGAAGTCGGATCGGATATGTCCATTTCCGAGATGTGCGAGGAACACCCGAAGCGTTCGAGGAGACATTCCATGACAATGGGCCAACGGACATGGTCGCTGCGATGCGGGCGTTGAGGGAGGTGGGATTCGATGGTCCGGTGCGACCGGACCACGTGCCTCAGATGGTCGGAGAGGACGACGGAGAACCGGGTTACACGATGCTTGGTCGGCTTTTTGCTTACGGTTACATGCGAGGTTTGATGCAAGCGACCGAGTCCGTCCGGTAAACTCTGCGAGGTTCCGGTTTTTAGAAGAAGGGGTTATCGCGGGTTCTAGCTGGCGACTTTAGGATCCCTTCGACGGTCCTTAGGTCTTCCTTGGTGGTGATCTTGATATTGCTTTCGTGCCCCTCGACGACCCGGATGGCAATCCCCATTTTTTCGATGACTTGGGCATCATCGGTGAGTTTTCCTGTGGCATTCGCATAAGCGCGTTGGAGATCTTCGGTTCGGAAGACCTGGGGCGTTTGCGCTTGCCAAAGACCGTCGCGAGGGACCGTTTCGACGATTTGGTGGTTGGACGGATCGACCCGTTTGACCGTGGCTCGGATAGGCGAGGCGAGAATGGCGGCACGGTGTTTGCTAGCTTCTTCGATGACTTGATTGAGGCTTTGACGCGACAGGCAAGGTCGAGCGGCGTCATGGATAGCGACCAAGGCGATCCCTGGTCGAATCCGCTTGAGGGCATTTCGAACACTTTCGGAGCGTTCTTCGCCCCCGAGGACGACTTCAACCCCGAATAGGGTCAGGTTGCCGGAAAATTTTTCCTGCACCATCTCCTGGTCTTCCATAGCGATCGTCATGATGATTTGTCCGATACGCGGGTGGTCGGCAAACAGTTGAGCGCTATATTGCCACACGGGTTTGCCGTGGACGCTGGCGTAGACCTTTTTTTGGTAAGGGTCTTTGAAGCGGGTGCTACGTCCGGCGGCAGCCAGGATGACAGCGACATCTTTCATCGGGGAATGCTCTGTGTGTTTTCGGGAGATTCGTTTCGGGGCATAAATCCGTATAGGAAGCAGGCGAGCATGGTCAACCAAAACCCGAGGCATTCAGGTCTTCGCAGGTCATGGAAATCCAGCAGGTGCGGGACATGTTCGATACCCTCGATATGCTGTTCGGCAGCCCTTCCCAAGAACCATGAGGAGTCGATCCAATGCAGGTAGGCTTCGGTCCAGCTTCGGCGTTGGTTTTCGATCGAAGCGAAAGTCTCTTGCCAGGAACCTAAAACGTTCCATCCTCGGTAGCTCCAATCGCTGTTGAAGGCCCAATCGGCTAGGAGTTTCAAACCGATGACGATGACCAGCAAGTAGGCCGATACCTCAAAGCGAGGGTAGCGCTCGAGCAGTCTCACGAAGACCGAAGCGGCGAATCGCATCAGGATCACGCCGAGAATTCCGCCGGCGACAACCACCCAAAGTTTATTTTTTTCCGAGCCGGCCAACGCCATGGCGGCCAGGATCGAGTCGACGGCAAATGCGATGTCGGTCAGTTCGATGACCGCGACGGTTTTCCAGAACTTCCACGAGTTGTGGCAAGGCACATCGCAGACGGCATTTTCGGGCAGCGTGTCGGCAGAGGGCATTTCGATGCGCTCTTCGGTAACGAGGCTCGCTGCGATCGGGACGCGTTGCTCGATTTCCGTTTTGAGCCGTTCTTCGCTGAGTTCCTCGCCGGTATAAGCGTCAACGAGACCCGGTTGACCTTCTTTGTCCAGAACCACCAATTCTTCTTCGGCATCGTCCCAAAAGAGGTGTTTGACGGCGATGTAGACCAAATACGCTCCGCCGATGAATTTGACGATCGTCCATTGGAGCAGATAGGCAGACAAGCAAATAGCGATGACGCGAAAAACAAACGCTCCAATCAATCCGTAGGAAAGGGCCTTGGCCCGCTGGTGCTTGGGCAAACGCTTGACGAGCATTCCGAGCACCAACGCGTTGTCGATCGACAGGAGCCCTTCGAGGACAATTAGCAAACCGATGACCACCAAGTCGGAGCTTTCGACGCTTTGGCCGAAAATGTTGACTGCCAGGGGAAAAACCGAAAAAAAGTTTATCATTTAGTTTTAATGGAAGGAGCCAAGGCTGGATCGAGGGGTCAACAGGGTCAATCCGGTGCAAAAGGATACCAAAGGATAACGGTTTCGGCACCCTGGTTAACCCAGAGTCACTGGAAACTTCGCGTTTCATTGATAAACTGAGTGCTTGAGCAGACGGCAACCGCCGAGCTATTTTTTGATGTTCAATTTCCGGTATTCAACGGATCGATGGCATGGCTGAAAACGAAGAGCAAACCCCGGAGTCCCCAACGGCCAATTCTGGGGCCCAAAATGGGCAAAAACAAGTCGCCGCTGGTCCCCTGAACCTGGAGGCCATTCGCCGAGCCAGGATGGCTCAGGAACAAACCAATCGGGATTCGCAACCCGAATCGCGGCGTGGCAAAGGGCCCAACGGACCGCAAAGCAGACAAGAAAGTAGCCAAGCAGGAAAGCGGCAAGAGCCGTCTATTGCGGGACAAGCGGTTTCTAAGGGAACTTCTGGCGATTTCGCGGGTAATCCAAGCGACGCGACCGACACCCGGAATACCGATGAACCAAAAATCGATGCAGAAGCCATGCCCGAGCGATACCGATCCAACAAGGATTCGGCAGCTGGGGTAGCGACCAAGGTTCCCGTTCCGACGTCGCGACGCAAGGACCAACAAGAGGATTCCGAATTAGACCAAGCGCTTGAAGGTGCTGACCTTGAGCATCTGATGATCGGTGAAAAGAACACCGGCCGCGTGGGGGTAGCCTTGGAGATAGGCAATCGATACCAAGCCCGGGTAATCAAGGTTCATAACGCCAACGTCTTTGTGAGTTTAGGTGGCCCGAACGAGGGCGTTGTGCCATTGCTGCAGTTCCTCGACATGCCGACTGAGGGCCAGCAAATCGATGTCGTGATCCGTTCCTTTAACGCCGAAGAAGGCCTCCATGAGTTGGGATTGCCAGGCGAGGCCGTCACGGCAAACGACTGGTCCGACCTCGAGGAGGGAGCCATCGTCGAAGCGAAGATCGAGAGTGCCAATAGCGGTGGGGTCGAGTGCAAGGTAGGAAACATCCGAGGATTCATTCCCATCAGCCAGCTTGCTGAATACCGCATCGAGTCGGCCGCCGACTACATTGGACAAAAACTGCTTTGCCTCGTCACGGAAGCAAACCAACGGCGTGGAAATCTGGTTCTTTCGCACCGGTCGGTATTGGAGCGAGAAAAGCAAGAGAAAAAACAAGAGCGACTCGCGACGCTAGAGATCGGACAGCTTTGCGAAGGTACGGTCCGCAAGGTGATGGATTTCGGGGCGTTTGTCGATATCGGAGGCTTGGACGGTTTGATTCATATCACGCAACTTTCCTGGGAGAAGATCAAGCATCCCTCGGAGGTGGTCCAAGAGGGAGATAAGGTTCAGGTACGGATCGAGAAATTCGATCCCAAAACCGCCAAAATTTCCTTGTCCTACCGCTCCTTGCAGGATAACCCTTGGAGCGATGTCGAGGCTCGCTTTCCCGTGGGCTCGACCGTCAAAGGCGCCGTATCGCGTCTGGCCGAATTCGGCGCGTTTGTCAAGATTTCTACCGGGATCGAGGGTTTGATCCACATCTCGGAATTAGCCCATCGACGCGTCAGCAGCGTTTCTCAGGTCCTAGCCGAGGGCCAAGAGGTGGAGGTCAAGATTTTGGCCGTCGACCAGAACGCTCAAAGGATCGGCTTGTCGCTCAAGGCAACCCAGGCCAAGCCTGGTGTTTCGCAATCCGAGGTCAAGGACGAAGCCGAGCCGGAGATTGTCAAACGCGACAGTGCCGTGAAGAAATTTCAGGGGCAACTCCGTGGTGGCACCGGCCCGAGCCATGGGGGTGATTTGTTTGGTCTAACGCTTTGATAGGCTGTGCGAATATTTTTGCCAGAAGAATGCGGTGCCTGGAACACCAGAAAAAATAGCCCCGAGGTGTTCCTGAATCTGGTGCCAGGCACGACCTTTGGTGTCTCCCCCGGGTTGGATCGTTCTTTGCACGACGGACCAGGACGACGGACTTCCAGTCCGTCGGTCGTACTATTGACCTATACGATGGACTTCCAGTCCGTCGGTCTTTCTACGGACTGGAAGTCCGTAGTACGGCTTGGCGACTATCGAAAAAACCTCAGAGACCCAAATCCAATGATAGGTAAGCCAGCGATCCGCTTGCCGTACTCGTAGTAAGGGGTGCCGATGAACTTGAGCAAACGTCGGTCTTTGAAGTAGCTACCTGCGTAGATATACAGCGTCCAAACGACCGTCAGGATCGCATGGTCGAGCGTCATGACCGGCGTAAACCAAATCAGTCCTAAGAAACTCATGTAAACAGGATGCCGCATGTACCGGAATGCGCCCTGGGTTACGAAGGCCCGCTTGGGTGGCTCTTTGTCTTGAAACCAATACCACCACTGGGTCAAGCCGGTTTGGTACCCAAAGCCAGTCCAATAAAGACTGTAGAGCAAGCCTACCCACGATCCATAAAAGCATGCCAAGAGGACCTGTTCTGTCCAGCCTGTGGCGTGCCAAATCTCCACGGGAATACGTCCCCAATAGTGGAACATCGCAAGCAAGCTCAAGCAACTTGTCAAGCAATGCAAACACCCCAGCAAACCGCTCGGGATCCATTGTCGCAACCATCTCGAGATCGGAGGTGCAAGCAGAACACTGTGCGGAACGGCAAAGCAAACTGCAAGCAACGTATCTACAATCCAGGCTTGTCGGTACTGGCTCCAACCGCCGTAACGCAAAAACAAAAACAAATAAACTACGGTACAAAAAAACAGCATCTGGGTCCCTAACCCAAAGGCGATCCCGGCGACCCTGCCCAATCTTCGATACAAAGTTGAGCCGGAGAACTCCTGCACCTGTACACTTGCCTGACTCATTGACCGCCTCGCTCTGCTAGGAAACAACCATACTCCATCGCTCCCGTGCGATACGCATCGAGGATCGCTTGGAAGTGATCCAAGAACAGAACGTGGTTGGCACCAAAGACTTTTGCCAAGTGCCTAATACCCGTTCGGTTTACTCGTTCCAAGCAAATCTCCCAAGTCTTCTCGACTTGCTTGGTCCAAATGGATTGGTAAGTGACTTTCAGTCCAGCATCCTCGAACCATTGGCAGTAGTCGGCCTGTGTTCCGAGTGACGGACAGAACATGCCTCGGCAGACTTTTTGGGTCAAGGCGATCTGTTCTTGACTCAGAGGCGGCTCGCCGGCCAACCAAGCGCATAGTGCAAACCGTCCGCCGGGTTTGATCCAAGTCGCAGCTTTGCGAAAAAAGGCTGGTTTATCGAACAGATGCTCGGTGCATTCGATGCTCCAGACGACATCTGCCGAAGCTGGCTCGAACGCGATCTTCTCGGCATCGGCACAAAGAAATTTGGGACGAGGCTTGACGCCCCGAAGCGTCGCGGCGCTAGCAGCGTACATTCGCTGAACCGGACTGAGGGTCACCCCGGTGACTTGGCACTGGAGATTGCGAGCAAGCCAAACGCTTGATCCTCCCATTCCACAGCCGATGTCGTAGACAGTACTCGAAGGAGCAATTCGGGCGATTTTGGCTAGCCGTTCGGTAAGCTGAATCTGGGCTTGCTCGGAGCTTTCGCCCCCTTCCCAATATCCGTGATGGATATGAGGACCCCAAAACATCCGGTAGAACGGAGTGATTATGTCGTAGTGGTTGCGAATCACTCCCTTAGCCACATCAGGAAACTCAATCATCGCTCAGGTACCACCCATAAATCGCCTTGAATCACCAACTCGTCTTTGATCCCCACGGCACCAAAGGCTTTGGTATAAGGCTTGATACCAAAATCGGTCTGTCTGATCGTGAACTTGCCTCGGATGTGATGCCAGCCATCCTTGATCTCCATGTCGCAAGGGAACGTCACTTTCCGAGTGACTCCATGCAGCGTGAATTCCCCTTCGAGCTGGTACTCGGGTAGATCGCGCGTCGATTGCTTGCCAGTTTTCTTCATCGATGCCTTTTGGAAGATGGCCTCAGGGAATCCTTGGACATCTAAAATTTCCTTACCCAACATGTTCTGGTTTACTTTTTTCACCGTCGCCGCATCGATCTCCGCTTCGATACCAAACACCTTGCGAGCCGTCGGGGTGTCTGCGACAAACGATCTCATGTCGAAAACCAAGGAAACTGGCTCTTGGGTATCGAATAGTATCCGACCGCTCTTGAGCTTGCCCTCGACGCCATGCGAGTGCCCGAGGTTGTTGGTTTTGTCGACAAAGATGTAGACGCGACTGAACTCAAGATTCAGATCACCGGGCCGGAGCTCTACGGACTTGGGCCCTTTGCCAAGCTCCTCTTGCCCCGCGCAACGGTTCGTCAGGCAGAGTATCAAACCAACAGACAAGCTGAGAACTAGTCCCAGAGGTAGGCTGCAGTCGTTGAGGATTCCATGCATGAAAATTTTTGGCATCATCCCTGCAACTCCAATTTCTCTGAACCCATGAAGATCAGCCCGTATCCATCCGGATATCTGGGCAGTATATCCACGGACTGTTGCCGGATAAAACCCAGATCGGGGCTTGCGTTGCAGAAAGCTGTTAAAACAAAGCAGGCTGTTTTTAATGGTTTGTTCGCAGAATTTGTGGGTCCGATTTGGTTCGGTAAACTCAGGAAACCAACGGAATCGCGTGGGGAACTGTCCATCCCCAGTTTTTTATCGCCTTGTGGCCAGATGCAAGTGGCAGGTACCGGGCAAGAGAGCCCCGTCTCGTTTAGCAGTCAGCCGCAGGCGTACAGGCCGTCGAAGATGGTAATGATCCAGTACGCCTGCGGCTGACTGTTAAACGAAGCATATAGCTAGCTTTCGACGCTAACTTATATCCGAGACGCCCTTATCCTACGCCTTGCTACCTGTTATCTTACAGCCCTCACGGATCGTTTACTGAGAGGAAATCTTGGGTTGATGTTGTTTTTTCCTGACTTGAAATCCCGGCATCTTGTCCCTGAACTGATGGACGATCCGAATTTGCCGGCTGCCGAACACCAACTTGCACTGCATGGACTTCGTCGGATCAACCGATTCTCAGGAACGGTTTCTTCTCTGTGCTCGACGATCCTCGATTTGATCAAGCCAGCAAATGCATCTTTGGGACAATCGCCCGGGTTGCAATCGCCCTTGGTGCTCCTGGACATCGGATGTGCCAACGGAGAGAACTTGTTGGCGGTGTACCGGCAGTTGGCAAAAAGCATTTCCGTCCGTTGCATCGGATGGGACATCAGTCCCTATGCGATTCAAAGCGCTAAGGCTTTGGCGAGCTCTGCGGGGCTCTCGGAGGACCAACTCCGATTCGAGGTTGTCGACGCGCTTGGGGAAATCGACACTGGGCCAATCGACACTGGGCCACACGCGGACATTGTAATGAATTCTCTATTCATGCACCATTTCGAGGAATCCTCGGTCGTGGACTTGCTTTCTCGCAGTGCGCAGTTGGCACGCGTTGCGGTGGTAGCCGACGATCTGAACCGCACGCAACTAGGTTGGTTTCTTGCGAAAACCGGTTGTTGGTTGCTTTCAAGCTCCCGGGTCGTTCGCTTCGATGGTCCGCAATCGGTCCGGGCTGCGTTTACTTGCACGGAAATCGCATCGATTGCTGATCGGGCTGGCTTAGAGAACTATCGCATAACGAAGCATTGGCCGGAACGCTATGCGTTGGTATGGAGAAGGTCGCCCTTGCCATCATGAGTTCCCCGAGCGAAGCCCAAGATCCATTGTGTTCGACAATCCGTTACGACTCGGCGATCGAGCGTTTTTGGGACGTGATCATCGTTGGGGCAGGGGTTGCCGGCTCGGCAACAGCGATCCTGGCGGCGCAATCTGGTTTGAAGGTACTTTTGGTCGAATCGAAATCCTTCCCACGCGAAAAGGTGTGCGGTGGCTGTTTGAATATTCGAGCCCAGGATGCGCTACGAAGACTGGGAGTCGAAGAGGAGCTTCTCAGGGCCGGTTCTGTACCGCTTAACGAATTGCATGTTCAAGTCAAACAGGTGGGACGTATTTGGTCGATCCCATCGCTTCTGAGCGTTCGACGCTCGACACTCGATACGATTTTGGTTCGGCGCGCGATCGAATGCGGAGCCGAATTTTTGCAGAACACTACCGCGGTGTTGCCAGCCGAGGATACCCCGGCCACCGAATCAATTGAGGTTGAGCTAAGGTGCACCGAGGGCGTTCAGGACGGGAATCACATCGAGATCAAACCGAAATCAGCGCAGTCCCGTTGCGTTGTGATTGCAGCAGGTTTAAATCGCTCTGCATTGCGGCTCCAGCGGGATTGGCCCTCGGTTATAGAACCCGATTCCCGGCTTGGAGCACAAGCCTTGGTCGAACTCAAGAGTTTCGCTCAGACGGCACCGGATTTCTTCCAGATGCTCAGCAGCAGTCGGGGGCGTTTGCACATGCTATCGTCCCAACATGGCTATGTCGGAATCTGCTTGACCGACGGAGAGCTCATCGACATGGCCGCTGCTCTGGACCCTAAACGGGTTTCTAGCGCCGGTGGGATCCGCCAAGTGGTCTGCGAGATTCTGCAAGACTGCGGAATTCAAATGCACCGAGCCTTGGACGATTGCCATTGGATGGCCACTGGTTTGCTTACACGCACCTCCAAGACCGTCGCCAAACCTGGGGTTTTTCTCGTCGGAGATGCCTTGGGCTACGTTGAGCCCTTTACAGGCGAGGGGATGTCATGGGCCCTGGACAACGCCGAGATGCTCGCTCCGAGACTTGTGCGGATCGTGCAAGATCCACAGTCCCAAACACAATCGATTGGGGAATGGGAGTCTTATGTCCAAAAGCAGAGGCGATTTCGGCACCGTGTTTGCCGTTGGGTCGCAAAGCAAGCGAGGCATCCGACCCGCTCGCAGTGGGTCATCCAAGCTTGTCATTGGATTCCTGGGTTCCGAACTCGCATATTAAAGAAGGCGGTACAGTGATGTCCAATCAGCAATCCGGGGCGATGATTATTGGAACCGGCACAAGGATCCCCGACGGGGTGATCGACCAAGAGGTCGCGGCTGGGGTGATCCAACGCTTAGGTTTGACGCAACGCTGGAACAAGGTGCTGCCGAAACTGTATCTTAAGTCTGGGGTATTGCGACGAGCAAGCGTCCTGCTAAGTCCTGAGGGAGACGAGCCCGACGCGCGACAAAGTTTTTACAAGCCGCCGACACAGGCGGCTCCCTTTGGCCCGACCACGGCCGAACGCATGGAAGTCTACGCGACGCATGCCGGGCCGTTGCTGACTAAAACTTGCCAAGCTGCGATACAACGAGCGGGGATCGAACCATCGGCGATCACGCATTTGATCACCGTGTCCTGTACAGGATTTTGCGCCCCTGGACTCGATAATGTTCTTTTTGAATCACTGGATTTAAGCCTGACGACCCAGCGTTCCCACATCGGTTTCATGGGTTGCCACGCGATGGTCAACGGGCTGCGTGTCGCACAAGCGATTGCCGAATCCGATCCCAAAGCGGTTGTATTGGTAGGCGCAGTCGAATTGTGCAGCATCCATCAACAGTACACCGAAGATCCAGAGCAGATTGTGGCCAATTCGCTGTTCTCTGATGGAGCTGCCGCGGTGGTGGTTGTCAACGCATCGCGGTCGAACCAGCAACCGGGCCAAGCCCACTTGCGCATCGTATCCTCTTTGTCGTTGAAGATCCCAAACTCAGCCGATTTGATGACCTGGAAGATAGGGGATCATGGATTTCAGATGACCCTCTCGTCGCTTGTTCCGGCGCGGATCGAGGAGCGGCTCAACGAACCGATCGTTGCTTGGCTTGCTGGGCTAGGAATTTCGTTAGCCGACATTCAGCAATGGGTCGTTCATCCTGGAGGACCCCGCATTCTCGATTCGGTCGACAAGGCGATGGGTTTGGGCGCAACGCAGCTTGCCGCATCTCGCAAGACATTAGCCCACTTTGGAAACATGTCCTCCCCGACGATTCTCTTTATCATCGAGGAGATCTTGTTTTCCAACACCGGGGAAGACTACGGGCCTAAGGATGGATATTGGTTGGTGCTCGGTTTTGGACCTGGTCTACACGCCGAGATACTGCTGCTGGAATTAAGCCGGTAAGCCTTCAAGAGGTGGTTCGTTCCGAGACAACCGTTGTGAGTTGCTCGCCAGACATTCGGAAGGCAGCCTCGTGAGGGCAAGCGTAGACACATCGGGGCGTGCCCCCGATGCTCTTGCATTGGTCGCAGGTCGTTGCCCGTTGTCGAACCACCGGTACTTTTTGGTTTCCCTCTAGACGATATCCGTCTTGATGCCCGTACATGGTGATGTTGCCATAGGGGCAATTCGTTGCGCATTGCCCACAACCGATGCAGTGATCCTCGATCACAATCTCCTTATCCCCCTCACGGAAGATCGCGTTGACTGGGCAACCGACCAAGCAATACGGGTCGGTGCAGGAGCGGCAGCTTGTTGCGACCAGGAAGTTTTCGAAGCGCAGTCCATCGCGCACGAGACGGGTTTGCCCTTCGTGGGCATCGGCGCAAGCTTTCGAGCATTCATCGCAACGGGTGCATGATTCGAGGTCCAGGACCAAAAGGCTCTGGGCGTTGTAGAGTCCCTGCGCAACGAAATTCGCTTTGAAGGTACTCTCGGAGACCTCTCGTTTCGCATCGCGTCGCAAAAGCGATTCGGCGCGATCCAATAGTGTTTTTCGAAACTCGGAATTTGTCTCGGTCAGTTCACGGATCAGCGTCCCTTGGATGCGTACGAGTTCGACGTGGTCCAAGGCGGTGCAACTTGAGGTTCGTACGCCGGCTGGGAAATTCAATGCCTGCAATTCATCAGCCAATTCGCTCTCGTAGAGTTTCGACAGCACGGCGACCTCGCCAAACACCCCGATTTCTCCTTCGATATTCGGTGGCCCCATGTAGGTGATGACTTGGTCACGCATCCCTTGCATGCGGGAGAACTTCACGTACCCGAGTCGAATCATGTAAACCTCGTCGCCGATCTCACCTTCTTTGAAGATCGGTTGCCCTGGTTCAACGCTGATGAGTTCTACACCTTGAGCGAGCCGATCCAATTCCGCGACCGACAGCGACCGGCACAGGGGTGTACGGCTAAGGTTCGAGTTCAGAGCGTGTCGGCGGTAGGCTTCGTTGAGCAGTTTGAGGCTAGCGCTGTTGCGTTGCAGCATGTAAAGGACATTGCTTCCGATTTCGATGACCTCGGATTCCTCGACGGCAACGACCGTTGCGCTTCGTGGGCTTCGATTCAAACAAGCCATTTCACCGAGGATAACGTCCTCTGGGCCTCGGAAAAACCTGGTTTCTTGGTTGGTGTTCGAGTGGTCCGAACCGGTTGCCAGTGTGGCGATGCCGGTGGAGCTACTTGAGAAGATCCGATTGAAAAAGCCTTTGCGTTCCGTGGGTTTTTTGGCTGCTTTACTGCGCGATCGGGAGATTTGAATTTCGAATTTCCCGCGTTGGATCAAAAAGGCGGTCGAACCGTATTCGCCTTCTTTGCATAGGACGTCGCCGGGTTGCAGCACTCGGCGTACGCAAGCTCCGCCGTTGAACTGTAGAAACTTGTAAGGAATCCCGTTGAAGATAGGGATATCGAGCATTTGTTCGGGGGAAAGTACTTCGGTGGAATTCTTGCTGCTTTTGCTTTGAGTCAGATGAAGATCGTCGGAGAGTTTCGCTATTTGTTTTTCGATGACCAAAGGTCGAAACTGCAGCGCATCGGTTGGGCACGAAATCACACATTCACCACAAGAAACGCAGGAGCTTTCGAGCATCGGAAGGTTGGTGTCGAAAGCGATTTTTGTAGGGTAGCCTTTGCCATCGCGGGCCATGACATCGTTGTGTTTGATTTCGTTGCAGGCACGCGTGCAGCGCTGGCACAAAATGCACGCGTCGTGGTCGACCGAGATGATTTCCGAGGAAGAATCCAGACCCCGTTTCCCTGCGAGTTCGCTAGGAGGATACCTCAATTGGGTTGGGTTCGGCACGAATCGATGGACCAGTTTCTTTAACTCGTTTGGCTCGTATCGCTTTGGCGCGTTGACTAAATTTTCACGGTCTTGTTGGCTCAGGTGTTCCGATGCGAGCAGCTCGACGATCACTCCGACGGAATCCTTTAAAACCTCGACCGTCTTTGGGTTCTCCTGGCTAGCCAAGGTCGTGATGACCATGCCCTCTTTGACGTGGTACGTGCAAGCAGAGACCAAGTCTTTTTTGACCCGTCCGCTTTTGCGCTGCTCCTGAATTTCGACCATACATACGCGGCAAACCCCTACGGGTTGAAGATGTTCGCGATGGCAAAGGATCGGCACCGGGTTGATGTCCTCGACGCTGCGCACATACATTCGAGTCACAGCATCGTAGATCGTCGTGGGTCTTGGGATGACCTCGCCTCGATCGTTGACCAACACGACCCCTTGGGAGTTGCGCAATGGGACGGCTTTTTTGACCACGATCGCTTGGCCGTCGATCGTGATACGGACATCCAATTCCAGATCGGTAAGCGAGGCATCGGCACGGCGGATGAGTTGGCCATCGACATCGCGTGCAAAGAGTGCTTCCTCGCGGGCGCTGATGTATTCGTTGCCATCGAGCAGTTCTTGGTTTGAAGCCATAATTGAAGACAGTCGTTATCGAAAGTTAACGGTTCGTCGAGTGGAAGTATCGCAGGTAGGTTCGAAACGGTTCGCTGGCTACTTGTCCCAACCCGCAGATGCTTGTCGTGCGCATGATTCGGGACAAAAGATTAGCATGGTCGACGAACTGCGGCACGAGGTTTTGGTCGGTTTGGGAACTAGCAAGCTGCTGGGCCATGTCGACGATTTTTCTGGATCCCAGACGGCAAGGAACGCACTTGCCACAGGATTCCCGTTGGTAGAACTGGCTGCACGCGATCGCTTGATCGAGCAGATCCGCAGTGGAACCGTAAACGACAATCCCGGCCCCGAGCATGAATCCAATTTCGCGTGATGCGTCGACGTCGAGCGGCAATAGCCTGATATCGGTCGGAGTTTTGGATAATGTCGGATACTTGAATTCGGCGGTTTCTTTCCCCTCTTTGTCGAGGATCTTCGGTAGGCGAATCGCCTTGTCGGGCAGCATGGCGGGTAGAAAACCGCCAGAGGGGCCGCTCAGCGCTACTGCCAGCAAGGGAATCCCGTCTTTCATTCCACCTGCGTACTGGTCGATCAGTTCCCCGAGAGTGATTCCGCAAGGGACCTCATAAGCTCCAGGTCGATTCAAATCACCGCTGATGCTGAAGTATCGTTTTCCCTTGGATCGGTTGCGACCGGCATACTTGTACCATAGTCCTGGTGTTTGTTTGGTGGCCGTTGGATTGTTCGTTTGCTCCTTGGCTAAGCTCACCTCGGCGGGTTCTTTCAAAAGAATCGATGGAACCCATGCAAAGGTTTCCACGTTGTTGAGAATCGTGGGTTGATCGTAAAGGCCGTTGGTTTGCAATTCAGGCGGACGATTTCGCGGTTCCGATCGTTTCCCTTCGAGCGCCTCGATCAGCGCGGTCTGCTCGCCGCAGACGTACCCACCTGGACTGATGAACACCTCGAGGCGAAAGGCGCGTCCGCTTTGAAAAATATTGGCTCCCAATGCCCCGAGGCGTTCGGCTTGCTCGATCGCTTCTTGAAGCCGATCGATTTGTTCCTGGTATTCGTGCCGAATGTAGATGTAGCCTTGTTTGGCTCCGCTGACCAAAGCGGCCATCGTCATGCCTTCGATGACCAAATGGGGAGCAGCTAGGAGAATTTCGCGATCCTTGAATGTTCCAGGCTCACTTTCGTCAGCGTTGCACACGACGTATTTGGTTTCACCCGGCGCTGTGCGCGCTTCGTCCCATTTCGAAAACGCCGGAGCGCCGGCACCTCCCATTCCGAGCAACCCTGCATTTTTGAGGGCTTGGATGATGCGTTCATTGCTCGGATCGAGCAAATACGCTTTGACCGCTGCGTATTTATGTTGGATCGCACCGCTGCGGTAGCAGTCGATTTCCGAGCGGTCCATCGTAGCCTGAGCACTCGCTTCATCCGAATCGGCTTCGGGAGGATTTCCCTCGAGGATCGCTTGGACAATCCGGCGGTAATCGTCGACTTTGCGACCGACAAAGAGTGATTGTCCGTGGGAAGCTGGATCTGAGGCTGAGCCCTCGATGATCATGGCTGGTGCACGGTCGCACCGACCGAGGCAGGAGGCTTCGTGAACGTGCAGGTTCTCGTGGCCGACTTGGTCTGCAAGCTCCTGAAGTTGCTGGGCGATTTGGACCGAGCCTCGGAGTCGGCAGCTCATGTCTCGGCAGATGGCAACCGTGCACTTGGCGGGGACATGTCGGCTGTAATGGGGGAAGAAACTCACCACGTCTTGGATCACCCGAGCCGGCTCACCGACTTGACCGGCGATCCGCGCGATATCGACATCGCTGATATACCCCTGCCGATGCTGTATATCTTGCAGCATCTTGGCGATTCGGGTTCCGACTTGTCGTTCAACGAGAGATTTCATGGCTTATCGTTTGAGGGAGTCGATGATATCAAGAAGCTGCTTTTGAAAATCTTCTGGATCGAAAAAGCGTGAAGCTTGGTAGGGCATCTGCTGAGTCCGCGTCCACATGGTTGTGGGAAAATCCCAGTCCTGGGTTTTGGGTCGCAAGGAGATTCGTCCGGGGATTTCCTTTTCGCCGAGGGCTTGATATGCCAGTGTCCATTGCACGGCAGACTCCCAAGAGTGTCCCTGGGCTACGGAAAGCGAGAGCTTAGCGTTCCAAGCTTTTTGGATCGTTGGGATCTGATCGGGCGTTACGATCGGGTATTGGCAATGGATGATCGGTTCGAGAATCTCCAGCAATGCATCGATGTGTGTCCGAATTTCGGCGGTTTGTCCCGTTGGATGATTGGCAACAGGATTCAAAAGCAATTGCTTAAGGGTGCTATGGTGCAAAGCCCAGGATTGAACACTTGGATGCAAGAAAGGAATTGGCGTGATCGCCATCGGACCACAGGGGAGAAAGGCGCTGGGGAATTGGGTGATAGCAAGAGCCAGATCGATGTGTTCCAGGTACCATCCATCCCATTCGGCGTAGGGTTGACTTGCCGGAGCGATCGTTTTTCGAGTCGCGTCGATCGGATGGTGGCAGCTTGTGCAGCGATGCTCGGTCAACTCGGGCCATTCGGGTTTGCCCAGGCGATTCTTAAGGAGTTCGAGGCGTTGCTTCGCATTGACCAATTTACCAATCCGCCAGGTATCGAGCGATTCGGCCACGGGGTTTATTGTAATGGTTGGTCCGACGTCTGGCTTGGCCGTCGGTGCGGCGACATTATTGCTATCCCACCAGTGTTTTGGGTAACGGGTCAAGAAATTGCTCAATTCGAAATAGGTCGGAGGGTGGCCGGCGGCCATCAGTTGGTGAGAAACCTCTTGTTGGCCCAGGGGCATGGAGGACTGGTTGTTGAATTGCACCTCATCGGTTCGTCCGAGTTGCCCGATATGGCACGATCCGCACACCTGAGCGAGTTGCCAAGCCGATTCGGTATTGACGCGTCCTTCGGCCGAGTGATGGTCGTAAAAGCGCCGGGCTCCTAAGGCTTTCCAGGAGCTTGAAAAGTGGGAGTCGTCCCAATGGATCGCCGAACCGTGGCAGGCTTGGCAATCGACACCTTGGATACGTTGGGTCTTTGGGGCCAGTTCGCTCGCATGGCAAGCCACACAGCGCGTTTCCAGAAACTCAAGATAGGCTGGGTCTTCGGTCGTTTCGGGGAAGGATTTGCCTTGGTCCCAGAGGGCTTGGACGATTCGCAGAGAATCGGCATTCAGAAGCCGAGCATAAGCGTTCGCATGGGGATCGTGCTGAAACCAAATTTCGCCAGACTGGTTCCAAAGCAATGCGTCGTCAACCGTATTCCCGTGACAGTTCGACGAGTTGCAATCGCGTTTGACGAAGAAATCGGGGTTGGCTCGATGGATCGAATGGGATTGGGCCCAAGCAACCGATAGGGGAGCAACCGATAGGGGGGAAACAGAACCGAAAATCAGGCTGAGGATCGCTCGGGTCCAAATCTGGTTCATGGGGAAGCGGTCCCTGTGGATCCCTGAGTTCCGGTTTTTCATAATCCAGTTGCCGTTCCTTTCGGACCGTGGTCGTGGTATCGGTGGCAATCGATGCAATCGGCTCGGGCGATATTTTTCACCCCTGCAAGTTGTGCTTCCTTTCGCTTCGCCTCATCGACGATGTGGCATACTTGGCATCCTTGGATTCCATCGATAAGGACATCGCTTGCAAGGTTACCTAAGAGGGGCGTGGACTCTGACGGGGTCGTGGTGGTTATGGAATGATTTTGGTCGTTTGAGGATAACGCGTTCGAATCGAGATGGATTTTGTGGCAATCATCGCATTGAACATTGATATGTGGACCGTGAGAAAAGCTCGCTTTTTTAAGCCATCGAGTGGGCAGGGAACTTGGGGCGACGATGGACTCAAGTTTGTTATTGGAAGCTAGATCGGTGGCCGGTTGATGGCACTTTGAGCAAGCGTAGGTTTTGAAGATCTCGGTCTTTGCAAGAGGGTTGTTCTCCTTAATGAGTCCGACGAGATCTGCGCCCGAAGCCGTCCCTGCAATTCGAAGTCGGTTTTCTTCGTCGACGGACGATTCGGATGGATTGGAGGTGCTTTGCAAACGCTCGGATCGAGCAAGGCGTTGCTGTTGGCTTGTAGCGACGATATCCAGAAGGTGTTTCTGATCTTTGAAATCGAGTTTATGGGGTAGGTCCAATTGGTGGCATGCTTCGCAGTGCTTGCTAAACTCGACCGGCTTATAGAGTACGTGCGCGTTGGTTTGACGGCCTAGAGAATTGGTTGCTGAAGTCGCGTTCGGACCCTCAAGCGCTTCGTATCCTGCGATCGGATGATCTCTTTCGTGGCAATCGCTGCAAGTCAATTGAATTGGATCGGAGATATTGTTTGGTTTTTGGTATTGGTCTTGGAATCCAAGGGGCAGGGAGTCCCAAGTTTTGGCCGACCGATCACCGGTTTTCAGGGATTGACCCGGACGCATGTGTTGGGTGTGGCTGAATTGGATAGTTCCTGGATCACGGATTAAGCCTTGGAAATCAGGATGTCCGGAAATCCCGTTGGTCGAGTCGAAGCTGGTAACTTTGGAGAGAGGTCGATTCGCATCTTCGACGAATTGAGCCAGGTCTGCGTGGCAACGGACGCAGGATTCATCGGCGATGTCCAACAGGTTGTGGTTGGCCCCTAAATGCTCGTGGTGGCATTGAACACACGATTCGAGGGCTTGCACTGCGAGTTTGGTCGCAGTTGGATAGTGGTCTGCCATTTTATGGCATGCGTTGCAGCGTTGGTTGTTCTGTGCGATCGCATGAGGGGATCTTGCGACGCTGGTGGTTTTGATGGGACTCAAGGGGGCATGGCACTTATCGCACCCGGTTTCGTTCCAGGCATGGTGGGCTTTGGAGAGTGTACCGGTACTGAGTTGTTTTGCTGCTGAGGGGTTAAGCAACCAAAGTCCATAAACGACCCCAAAGATTAGACCGGCCCAACCGAACCTCCTTTTCCAAAGAATCGATGGATCCAAAGAGGAGGAATAGTTTCGGTCGATTCGACGTGAACGCTGCTTGCCTGTAATCGCCATAGCTTGGTAGGTCCTAGAGCCTCAATCGGTTACATGTAGCGTAGGGATTGGATGATATGCACGAGGAGCAGAACACCGAGCATGACACTGATTCCTGCGTGAAAGGCGATCCAGCGATGCAGCCAAGCGTGCGCCATGCGTTGCGCATCGAACTGGAGTCGTTGTTCAACGGTTGATTGCAAAGCGATGAGGATGGGGTTGGCGGAGTCGGAGCAGGAAGTCTGTAGATTTTTGAACCATTCCTGGGCCCCTTGTAGATTGCGAATCGGCGAGCGGCTTGCGACTTGCGTACTCTTTGAGATCACATTGCGAAGCAAAAAGGGCTCGACGACCAGCGTGTATTGCTTCCAGATTTCACTTCGATCCGATGCATTCAAATCATCCGCTAGTTCTTGGCCAAAACTAACCCGTTGAGGATCTCTTCGCTGCAGGGCACCAACGACAATGGCCTTGCTTTTTTGTATCGCAGGGGTCGTTGGATCGAGTGTCATCGATGGTAGTGAACGTCCTGATTTCAATGCATCGAGCTGGTCGTCAAGAACCACCAGTTTGCCGGTATTGGGTGGCTTGGGGCCCAACGTTACGGTGAGCATCTGCCGATTTTCTAGTGCGCTGAGCAAGGACACATCATCGATTTGGCTAGGGATCGTTTCCTGGGGTAGATTGCCGAGCATCCAACGGGGGATAAACACCTGCATGACCCAGCCGAATACGCCGCTTGCAAGAACTAGAACCAGAAGAGCCATTAAGAAAGTGGTAAAGGTGCCCCCAAAGCGGAATCCAGAATGGATGAAGGCCAGGGGCCCGCAAGCAAGCCCGAGCCAAAGATGATAGGCGACCCAGAATTTCGTACGCCCGAGTTTATATTTTCTAAGTCGTTTTCGAGGCCACAGCAGCAGTTCAAAGAGGATAATTCCAGCCGCGATGCTGCCGACAACCAAACCCGCCGGTGAGCTTCCGGAGGCTGGGTCCTCGTTGGTACCCAGGGAATACTGCCACAAACCACCACCTAGGATCAGCAGGCTGGCCAAGGCGATCGGGCCGTAATGAAGGTGCATTTTGCGAGCCAGCAACACGACGGTAACCCTTCACACGGAAGCCGAATTCCACTTACATTGCATTTTATCGGCTCGACAGAGCACCGACCATCAGGGCTCACTCTAAACCGCATCTAACAAATTGTCAAATTTCCAGCCAATCGATACGTCGGTATCACTTGGTAAAAGCTTCCCATACCGGCGAAAACGCATCGGTGGGCCATCCTCGGGGTGGCGTTGGACCAACTCTCCGAAAAGTTTGGCCGATTGGGGACAATCGATCTACAATGACGTAGGATATTTCTTCGAAATCGTGCCTAACAGTTCAGTTGGAAAGGTGAATTGCTCGTTTTCACTCCAGGTTTACGACCTCTCCGCCATTGCGAGAGAAGAGAGCTAGCCAAGTCTCTTTCGGTAAATCCAGTTTCAGGTTGGTAACCGACCCATCAAACATCGCGATGACCGTCTTGCCATTGTAATCGCGAAGCTTGGCGGTCGGATTGGACTCGTCAAACGGATACTCCTCAGGACTGGTCCAGGGAATGGCATGTTCGCGTTTGAGTTCGACAAAGGCAATCGTATTGCTCGTACCATCGGTGATGTTTCGGAACTGCATAGGTTCACTCTGTCCAAAAACCGTCTTTTTGCCGATCGGTGCAACATAGGTGGTGTGATAGGGTTTGAGCTCCACCGTCTCGTTCATATCGCCAGTGGGGAGATAAATCGCTGGCATTTTGGCAAGCAGCTTGATGTTGTGCGGGCTATCCCATGCCTCGTCGAGCTTGAACTCTTGATACAACTCAGCAAAACCGAAGAAAGGCAAAAGATGCACACGCCAACTAAGCCCACTTTTTGCTTTTGTCTTGGCCATGTTCAAGTAGGTCGGAAACGCTTGGTACGCGCTTTGGTAGTTGTGGAATCCTAATGCAAATTGCTTCATGCGATTCGACGTTGTGGTTGCGGTAATAGGGGCCATGAGAGAATTCGCCACCGTGGCTGCGAATTGTAGAAGCGATTGATTGGTCTGATCGTCTGTGAGTGATACGACAACACGCTCGCCCGATAGCACCGGTTTGATCATCCCAATCAAAACCCAGAGAGCCAAAGCGGATTCTTTGTCCGGTACGGTCGTGTTTACGACGGATCGGATCAGCTTGGGCAAATTCTTCGCGAAGATTTTGGCCCCTTCCTCAGAGCCGGACTGAACCACAATTCGGGCGGTAGCATTCTTGGTGTCCAGACCGATGGAAATCCATCGTGCGCCCTCGAGTAACCACTCAGCTGATCCTCCACCGAGTTCCTCGGGCAAATCGGGTTTGATCTCTCGGAATGTTTTGAGCACGTAATCAGGCAATAGCATAACGCATTGGACGGGAAACTCTTTGGTAGCTTCCAAAGCCGACTGCCATTTCGAAGCTTGCTCAGCAGGCATTGCAGGCGGTTCGCCTGGGGTTGCCGACCCTAGATCGGTACCCATGGTTAGCTTCGTTAGCTCCAAAGTGGATCGATCCGAAACAGCGATTTGAGGATATATGTATTTCGCGAGTTTTTCTAAATCAGAAGCAGGGACGGACTTTGGAGCCACAGCATGTAGAGCCACCGCTGCGGTGTAAGGCAAATCGACCGACATGTAAACCGTCTGCCCCTTGGTAAGCTCACGGATAGAAACAAGATTGCGTTGGGAGGCCTCGATCAAAGATGCGATAGGCTTATCCTTGAGCTCATCCCGCATCTGCTCGATTTTCTTTGGAATCGCCAGTTGCTCGGAGTCAATTTTAAGCAAAAGCATCGAGGATGCATTGAGGGATTGCTGTGTGGATACTACGCGGTCTTGGCCCAGGCTCTGGCTTGTGCTCCCTAGCGCTAAGGCAACCCAAAAAAGCTGAGACAGAAACGGTTTTTTGCAATTCATATTCATGGCAGTGATTCTCTTTTAGGTTTCAAATTCTTCCAGATGCAGAGTAGTGAATCGCATAAAGCGATTGAAGGTCTTAGTCAATAAACTATTTCCTGTCCGTACCCGTCATGGATTGATCGGTTTCGTGCGCAGTTCCAATTGATATTGTAAACCTGGATGTTCGGCTCCCTTTAGTGTTGCACCTGCTGCATGGGCTATATATTCAAACGGTCCGTTGGTAAGGGGGTCATGGGGTGCGGGGAGTTCCAGTTCTTCGAGTGTGGCCGGGAGTTTGTTATCGTGGGTGGCCAAATGGTTTCGGAGAGCTTCGACCGTTTGCCACAGTGCGAGTTGTTGCTGGGTTCTGAGCGATGCACCTTGAGCCGCTTGTACGGCAGGAAGGAAGACCGAAGTCGGTAGCGTGATTAAACCATATCGCAAACCAAATTCACCAAACTCTTTCGAAGTGACTCTTGCTTTGTTGCGTGCGTGTTCGGGCAAAAAGCTAACCTTGAATTCCTCATCGCGATACCGTTCGTAAAAACGACGCACGGCAAGAAAGAAAATCTGCGCGTTAGGTAGCTTATCCAATGTGTCGTGGCTCATACCTTCGATCTCAACGAGATACTCGCGAGCTTTGGGTACATTGGAACCGATGGCCAGGGTGATACCTGCTTTCCCGATAGCCTCTGACTGGTCGAATGGGGAGCCAATACCTTTCATTGCAGCGGTAAACCTATCGATAAACTCACTCCAGTATCCATCTGGCTTAGGGATACTATCTACCTCTCGCAATGCTTTGACCTGTTCGAACAAAAACTCGCGTTCATAGGCCAGCGACTGATCCATTTGGATCAACGGCTTGGGCAGTTGAGCGATCGCCCAATAGAGGTTCGGTGCATCGGCATGCTCGGAAAGATAGTAAGCTTGTTGCAAGCCGATGTTGACACAGGCGGTTCCGACGAGGTTCGATACCAGGAAGGGCTCCTGGCAAAGGTGCGGTCCCATGGCGATCAACTGCCCGAGGATTTTGACGGCGTCATCCGGTCTGTTTTCTGCCATGGCAACTAAGAACCGCATCGCTTGGATGCGCGCAACATCGCGAATGGCCTGAACTTCTGGCAGCAAGTAGCCGACGGGATTTTCGACGCTTTTTATCTGGCGATCAAAATCGCAATGCAATCGCGAAGCAGCTTCTTCGAGAAAAAGGGGTTGAAAAGATGTGTAGACCAAATACTCTTTGACCTTTTCAACAGGGAGATCTTTCAGCTCTGTTTCTAACCAAATAAAGGGAGCGAATTCTCTGTCGCCTGCGGCTGCCCTCGAATCGACTTCAAATTTTTGCTTTGCCTGCAATGCTGCCGTTTGCTCGAAGAATCCTCCCGCTTTAAGATAGTAAATGGCAGCGTTGCCTAGTTTTGCATTGAAGGAATCAGGGATAAAGCGAATGGAAAGTGCTGGCTTATGCTCAGCTTTGGGAGCTAACGTAACGGTCCGGCGTGCCGTTGTGATCCTCCCCCTTGAAAATTCCCAAGCTCCTTCTCGACTGGAGATTTGTTCTGCTGGGACGGCGGTCGATTCTTGTGAGTTGCCGTCTTGTGAGTAGCCGGTAGACCTACCAGTCGAAATCAGTATTGCAGCCAATATGCCGCGTTTCAAGAGTTTGGTTAAGCTAGTTTTTGTCATCGTTGAAACTCCGATCGGGATTAGGGTTGGGATTAGGATTGGGAAGATTCGTGATTGCTCATATCGAGTTCAAGGTATCGGATTCCAGTAGCATCTTGAGCAACTGACGCTGACTTTGGCACTTTGGGAATGAATAAGGAATTGGCGTTGAAGGGGATTTCGTAGAGGAGTTTGGCACATCGGTTTGTCCGTTCTTTGGCGGCGATGCTGAATCCACCTCGGCGAACGTCATGCTGCCGTTGACGGCATTTTGCCGCATGATGGTCCGCAAAACGTAGTCACCTGCCAAGTCGATCGCGTTGAATCGGCTGGTTCCTCCAAAAAATTCATCTTGGAAAGCGGCGGGCTGCTGGGAGCGAAACAATTCCGCTGAGGGTGGATTTTGAGTTAATGCAACCTCTGGGGGTGCAGATATCACCTCCGATATAGCCACATCTTGAGATGCGAGAATTGGCTCCGTACGGAGAAGGTCTTCCTTCATAAACCTCATCCAAATCGCCGACACGAGTAACCCGGCAGCCAATCCCATCACCCAAGAGACCGTCGCGATTTTGAGCCAGTTACGATTCTGCATGGGCAATCGATGCAGTGGCTCGTCCGTGACCAGTCCAACAACAGGTTCGTTTCTAAACACCAAGTCGTGTGAGGACGGCTTGGCCTTGACTGGTAGTACCTCCAAAAAGTTTTTTGGTGTGAGGGACCTAAGGTCCTGCTCGAATGATTGAAGAGCTTCATGCACAGGAAATTTTGGTTCGTTCACAGTCGTTGCCCTGAATTGGTTTTATTGGCGTACGGTGTGCTTGCTGCAAGCACCACCTGCTTGAGATCGGTAAGTGCGCAGACATAGCGCCTGTAAGCCGACGCAGGTGAGCAGTTCATAAGCTCAGCAAGTTCTTCGAAAGTAAGTTCTCCCCAGACTTTGGCGATAATTATCTCGCGCTGGTCAGGTTTTAGGGAGTCGAGCCCCTCAAGTACTTACGATGCTGCGATCCCGTTTCGGGTGTTTGGTTCCAACCAATATTGCCCAGCACGATCCACGCTGCTTTCCTGAATCAGCTTTTCCAGATGGTTGCGATGTCGGGATTCGGCTCGGGCGATGTTGTGTGCTTTGCGACGGGTTGTCGTGTAGAGCCATGCCTTAGGGTAAGTTGGTTCCGGGGAGCAATTCGCCAGGTCGATAAAGGCTTCCTGGACGGCATCTTCTGGGGTTGTGCACCACTGCCGAGCGTACAACACCAGGGCATTGCTGAGACTGGCAAATAGCTCCTGGAGGTTGTTGCAATGCATGAGAGAAATAGCGTAGAGGATGACTACAACCGAGTAGCAGGCACTTCTGCTAAGGCTAAGTCACCGCTTGGTTGATTTTATTTCAGCCGAGAGGGGGAAAATTGGTCTTCCGAAGAATTTTTGGGTAAAACGGTCTAAGAGCCCTAAATAACCCGCGGACGGTCCCCGCACTTCTTCCAGCGAGGGATTGATGATTGTCGAGTGATGATTGTTGATTTTTGAAGTGGTAAGTTTGTACCCTCAAGCCTGCTCCCGAGATAGGTTGCCCTCCGGGCTTGGACCAGCACATCGAGGGCTTCCTGGATCTCAGCGTTGGATTCCGAGTCGTGTTGGTTCGCGCCAACCTGTAAGCATGTAGCAATCCAGATAATGGGGCTCTCTTGCCCGGTACCTGCCACTTGCATCTGGCAACAATGCGATCAATCCCGGGGGATGAACCATTTTCCCCCAGCGATTCTTTCCCCGAGCGATTCCGTTGGTTTCCTGAGCTTACCAAGCCAAAACGGACTCAGAATTACTTGGGAATCACTTGGTAAAAGCTTCCCAAACCGGCGAAAACGTACCGATGGGATGAACCAATTGACTGACCGAGCGTTCGAGCATGATCAGCGATGGGCCATCCTCGGGGTGGCGTTGGACCAACTCTCCGAAAAGCTTGGCCGATTGACGGAACTGCTTCCCGGATTCAAAAAGCGCTAGGCCTTCTGCATACCGAGAAATCAAATCGTCGTTAGCCTCTTGCTGGCTCATCAGTTGGTAGAGGTTTACGTGGCCATCGAGTCCGACGACCTTGGCTTGGCAAAGTCGCCTTTTTGGGGTGTCCGGAGGTACACACTCGGCGGTCGATTCGGCCATGAGTGTCGAAACCTGCCACTGCTTGGTCAGCCCTTGGATCCGGCTCCCGAGATTCACGGTTCTGCCCATCGGTCCATACTTGAACTTCTGCCTCGAGCCGGTATTTCCGACCCGAGCTTTCCCGGTATTGAGCCCGATGCCGAAATCGATTTTGAAACTGATTTTCCCTTGGTAACGCTCGTTGAGCATTCGCTTGATTTCCATCATTTGCAGGGCGGCACGAATCGCGCTATAGCCGTGCGAGGGGTCTTCGTCTGGCGCACCCCACATCGCGAATAATTCATCCCCTACATAGTCGACGAGCACTCCATCGGCATCGAGCACGACCTGGGAAAGCTCGCTGAGGGTATCGCTGAGCCATTGCATGGCCGCGTTTGCTTCCATCGAGTCGGTCGCCTTGCTAAATCCACGAATGTCACAGAAAAGAACACTCACCTCGGTGTCCTTACCATCGAGAAAAGCATCCCCTTTTTCCAATAGATTCGCGATCACTTTTTGGGAGAAGAATTGCTGGTAGGTATGAAGTTCTTGTTCCTTTTTGACGTTTCCTAAGCGGTTGGCCGTCGCGGCGCTTAGGATTGCTATAAATCCTTTTTCATCTTTTGAGATCGACGCCGATCGACCCGATCCCATCTTGCAGCGTCGATCTGCATACAGGACCCCGAGTAAGCCACCTTTGGGGTTCGTGGGATCCATCAGCGGGCTTGCGATGGCTGTTTGCATCTCCATCAAACTTTCCGAGGCGCAATCCTCCTCTTCGTCTGGATAAGTGGATAATTTGCCTGTGGCCAAGACACGTTCGAGTAGATTACGAGAAGGCAATTCTGGCTCGAGCGACTTGGATCGAAGAAATTGATTTGTGTCATCGTAGATCCATTTGCCGTCCTTGCGTGTGATGATCTCCACGCGATCCATATCCATCACGCGGATGACGGCCTCTGCGATGCCTTGGAGGTACTTCGGAGAATTGATAGGTTCCTGAAGTGCTGGTATCACATGGCTCATGGCTTGTAAAAACAAACGGCTGTTTTCTCCAACCTCAGAATCCTTCGAGAAAACTGTGTGAGATCCTCCGATAGAACTTTGCGATAAGAAACTTGAACCGCTCGAAAAAGATAGCGACGTTCCCGATCCTCCGAGGATCGAATTGACTTGTTCATTGAATTCTGGATGGGAGGTCCCTTGCTCTGCTTCAATCTCCGAGATCTCGACCAACGCGATCTCGACGGCTAGACCTTCAGGAAGCCGGACCGTCACCGGCAAGGGCTTGTCGATCGAATCCCCAGGTAGAATCTGGACTTTCGATTCCCCTTTTTGGATCCAAAGCTCGCGATTCGCGGTGTGAATGTTCGAGACCCTAACTCGGTTGCCATCGATGTACTCCAGGCCACAGACCTTGCGAGGGACCTTGTTGGCCCCCCCGGTGTCGGTTACCACCCACCGCGCCACATTCCCAAAACGCGTCAAAAACGGAACCACCTCTCCGATATCCGATTTGTCTCGACGCCCCAATTCTAAGTACTCGTCGACTAGGATATTCCCTACATTCGTTCCATCCTTAAGTAGATCGATTCGTATTGGCATCTTTGGTTGGCTCGTTTAGGGGGCGTGTTCCGATCATTACCCATATTTTTTGCGTTTCGGAATGTTGGAACCTAAACGCATCGTTGCAGTATAATCGTAACAACACGCTTCGAAAATTCCTCATCGAAGCAACCTCCAACGGAAGAGTGTTCCATGATTGTTCATCGATGGCCAAGGATTAAAACCTTGGTAATCTCATTAAAACACTCTCTTTTATGCGGCTCGTTCGCCATTTTGCTCGGTGGTCCGTCGCAACTGTCTCAGGCGTTTCAAATCCCTTCGGAAACTGCGCCCCATCGCGACCCCTGGGGCGTTTTGCCTCTGACGCAAGCGTCCCACCGATGGCTCGGTGCATCTTCGTGTTCGGCATCGGCTTGTCATGGAGGGCCTGGTGCCGGGGTCTCATCGCTCCAGGCTCCCAGGGGTTCCGAGTACCCTCTATGGATCGAAAGTGACCCTCATGCGCGTTCCTGGAGAACCCTGAATTCAGATCGCTCCGTCGAGATCCTTCAACGCTTGCATATCCTTGTCGACGGAAAAATCGCGAACACCGCTGCCTATCAAAACTGCTTGGCATGCCACAACACATCGACCGAATTGACCAGCGACGGGATCTCGCCGGCAATCCCTGAAGGTGTCGGTTGCGAAGCTTGCCACGGACCTTCGGAAGCTTGGAGTTATTCCCATTACCAAGGCCCCAGGAGCGTGCAAGTAGCGATCGAACGACTCGGAATGGTCAACACGGGCTCGGAAATCGTCCGAGCAAAAGCCTGTTCGCTGTGCCATATCGGAGGCCCTGATCGCGATATGAACCACGACATCATCGCCGCAGGGCACCCCGCCCTGTACTTTGACTATGCAACGTACCTCAAGGCCTATCCAAAGCACTGGCGCGAGGAACCGCAAAACCAGCCTATCCAAGCTCTTGAGCGTTGGTTGATCGGTCAAGTGACCAAGGCAGATTCCGAGCTCGAACTGATCGAGTCTCGCATCGCTTCGGCTCTTCCGCACTCGATCTGGCCCGAGTTTTCCAACTACCAATGCACTTCGTGCCACCAACCGCTAACCAACTTTACAGAAGATCGAAATCTCAAGGCCACCGGCAATCTTCCTGAGACTCCCTCGAATCTCGGGAATGCATCCGTGCGGATGTGGAACCTCGAAGGTCTCGAATCTGTCGATCGAATCCTAGGCTCTGATTCTCAGGGAACCAAAGAACTCCTCGATTCGCTCCAACGAGCAGGCTCCGGACGCGGAGCAACGGAATCGGAACTCGAAGGACTCTTCGACAAGATCGAAGCGAAGCGCGAGGAACTGCAAAGCTTTTTTTCCAGTCCAAATGCCGGCCGAACCCGTTCTGCAGCACCTGCATGGACCGCACAGCAGCATCGAACATGGACGCGAGAAAAATGGGAGTCGGCCGCTGCATCAGGCAACTGGGAACAAGCGGCCCTGGCATACCTTTCCACCCTGGCTAGCTCACCGCATCAGGACGCTAAGGTTCCGATGGACCGATTGCGAAATCGCTTTGTTTTCCCCGAAACTACTCAGTCTCCGGTTTTTCCGACCCCCCAATCAAGCCTGGGAGATTCCAGCGAATTACAATCGGACTCCTGGTTGGCTGACTTGGATCTGATCCTCCAATTCCTAAGCCCCTGAGTTCCAAAGACCCTGAGTTCCCAAGCCCCTGAGCGACCTTCACACCGCACTCCCTATGCTCGGCCAAGACCATGATCCCAACTTCCTGCCACCGACGTCGCTTGAATATGCTGTTCGTTGCCCTGCGCTCGATTTGCTTGGTCCTTCTTGCACTATGCTCGGTCGTTTCGCAGGCGATGGCTTTTCAGATCCCATCGTTCAAAGACGCCGATAGGACGAATCCAAGCACCGTTCAACCCTATGATAAAGCCTGCGTGACTTGTCATGACAACCTTGATCCTCAAGCGCAGCATCAATGGATCGGACTCCACCAAGCGAGCACCTTCTTCGGTTTCGATCCGGAGAAAAAAACCTACGTTCAAGACCAACGGGATATTCACGCACGCGCCTTGAGCAAGGTGTTCGAAGATGGAGATAAGAACGGACCGTTGACCAAGGCGTTTGAGGAAATCCTCCGTGTGCTCGAGATCCAGAAGGATTCCGAGCCGTTCCGTTCCCAATGCTTAACCTGCCACGCAGGCTTGCGACCCGATGCAGACCATATCGCGAATCCAGGCCGAACCTGGGCGCAGTTTCAAGCCGAAGACGAGCCAATCGCGCGAGAATCGATCGGTTGCGAAGCATGCCATGGCCAAGGCAAAGGTTATCTCGTCGATCACATTTACTCAGGTTGGCTGACTAGCTCAACGAGCTTCAAACTCGGTAAAGGATTCTACGATCTTGAGAACAGTGCCATCGCGGCTCGGGTCTGCTTGAGCTGCCATCTTGGAAGCCCAGAGGAATCCAAAGTAATCACTCACGAAATGTACGCCGCCGGGCATCCGCCATTGCCACCGGTCGATCTGGCGAAATTCCTCGATGAAACCTGCAGCAAGCACTGGACGACGCTCAGCGAGAAATCGAACAAGCTTTCTACGCTTAAGAGTCCGATCGATTTGCAGCTAGAAAACGCACGCGTCGCTTACCTTCGAAATCACCTCTCGACGGATAGCCCCGACTTGAACCAAACGATTCAAGTGCAATTCCGTAAGACCCAGCAAAGCCGTATCGGCCAGATGACCGCCAACTTGATCCACCACGATCTGCTGCTTAACCAAGCGCAGTCCGATACGAATTGGGGCGATTATGCACTGTACGATTGCGCCGGTTGCCATCAAACCCTCTATAAAAAAATTCGAGGGTCCGTCGGATCTCCAGGAAGAGTCCCGGGGAGACCCTTAGGGTTGCTTTGGACCAAGTCGATGCTGAGCTCGTCCGAAGAATCCCAACTGGCTCCACTTTTGCCGCTGCAAGGTTTGATCGATCAGGAGCTCAATGCCAAGCCCTTCGGAGACCGAAGCAGGATCCAAGCTGCCATCGATGGTTTCGCCTCCGAAAGAGCCAACGCAAAATTGCAACTTATCGATTTGGCGTCACAACCTTTTGATCAGGCTAGCGCCGAGCAATGGCTCAGGGGGTTCCTCCAACAACGCCGCAGTATGCTGGGCAACCAATGGGTTGCGAAGCAAACCTTTTGGACCCTCGAGATGTTTTTTGACGATCTTGCAATTATTTCACCATCGAACATCCCCCAAGAGTCCAACGATCGGATTTTTCAAGCAAGGTTCGAGCAACTCAAGTCCGACGCGCCGCGTTTTTCCCAACTGGTATCCTGCGGCGAGCTTGCCAGTAAACCTCGTTCGACTGGCGATGATGCTGCGTTTTATGAGTTGCTCGAGGCGTTCATCGATGATTTTTTGAATGCGGACCAACAAGCTTCGCCCTGATGCGATTCCGCTGAGTTCTCCTGGAAGGCTCCCACTGCGCGAAATCCGCGGCTACTTGGTCAGCAAGAGTTTTCCTTGTTTGGTGCACCGGAGTCGGTAAAGCTGCCCGGCATGTTCGATCCAAACCTCGTCGCCGCATCGACATAGATCCCGAAACGAAATGATCTTCGGCAGGCGTGGCTCGGTGGTCTTCCCGACGGAGTCTTCGCGTCCTAGCTCTGGGCTCGGTTGAGCCTCTTGTTGGCGATTGTTTTCGTCCATCTTTTCGTTGCTCCGTCGGGCGCGATTGAAACGCTGCTTGGTAAAACATTTTCCACAAGAAAATGTGCGAAAAACCAATTGCAAAGGATTGTAATGAGACTGAGTCTCAGTAACAATAGCTTAAATAGCAAGCCATCGGGACTCGTTCGCTGAGCGAAGGACCCTAGCCAGCCAAATTGACGATTCGGTAACCATCGTTCTTCGCTGTCAGGAGTTTTTCTCAATGTCCCAATTTTTCCTAAGTCCGCATGACGGTTTGAATCTGCCAAAGCGTCGGCAGAGAGGCTTCACTTTGGTGGAGCTTTTGGTGGTTATTGCCATCATCGGGATCCTCGTCGGGCTTTTGCTTCCTGCGGCTCAAGCGGCTCGCGAGGCGGCGCGCCGCATGCAATGCTCGAACAATCTCAAGCAGATCGGCTTGGCGTTGCACAACTATGAAGGCATGCACCGGCGGTTTGCGCCTGGATTTATCTCGCGGGTTACGGGGGTTTGGTCCGGAGTCGGGAATGATCCGATCGGCGAAGCGGGCCCTGGTTGGAGCATGTTTGCGATGATCTTGCCGAATATGGAGTTAACGAGTCTGCACCAGTCGATCCAGTTTGGGGAACCGATTACTGCCTCGGCGAACCAAGTTGCCCGCAGCACGCGGGTGTCGTCTTACCAATGCCCCTCGGACGCTTGGAACGAACCAGTAACGGTTTGGCCTACGTCGATCGGGATCCGGGATCTTGCGCATTGCAGTTATATCGGTTCACTTGGCGGGGGAGATCCTGCCAACGCACCACGTTATACGGCCTTGTACGAGGAGGCCCCTTTCAATGGGATGTTTCATCGCAATCAAGCGATCCGTCATGTGGACATTACCGATGGGACATCCAACACCCTGGGGGTCGGTGAACGGGCAAGCATGTTTGCGCCCAATGGTTGGGCCGGAGTGATTCCGACGGCCCAGACGGTTTTCTCTCCGACGATCGCTCAGATGCGTCAACAGACTGTTGGCCAAACTGCCCGCCCGGCGATTACGATGGCAACAGTACATGTACGCTCTGGCGGGCCGAATGCATCGACGGGTAGCCCGGGGGGATTTTGGAGTCCGCACACCGGCGGTTGTTTGTTCCTGTTGATGGATGGCTCGACGCATACGATCGGCAGCAACATCGATATGCAGATTTATCGTGCGATGGCTGGCCGCAACGATGGCATCGTAGTGACGCTGCCATAGACTGGCAAGGCGAACAAAAAATCGAACCTTAGGAATGGTCCCTAGGCCTTGGAGCGATCGGTTAAGGATCGTTCCAACAATGCGAGGGCTTGGAGTTCGCGGTCTCCCGCAGTCTTTTGGATCACGATCCTGTGTCTTTCGAACTCCGCATCGAGAAAAGCTTGTTCGACTAGGTCGCGTCTGCTCCAGACAACAGCCAATTCGACCAAGCTGTGTGCGGCTCGATTCCAGCCCCAGAACGGACGAATCTCGATGCACCTTCCGGCGCGGCAGTTTGCCGAAGCGCGTTCTTGGGACAGATCCCATTGGTCGATTTGTAGAGGGATGGCTCGGCATGCGCCGCGAAGTACCCAGCCGACGGAGGGTCGGTAATCGGCAGCAGGAGATCCGTCTTGGGTATTGCAGATTCCCAAGACGGCTTGGACCAAGAGCAATGCGTCATCGACGATATGGAACACCGCCCGATCGCTTCGGTGGAGATTGGAAAAGGTAGTCGACGACTTGAAGGGTTTCAGAACCCAGGTTTCCAAGGAGCGGTCGACATGCGGACCGATCGGGGATACGTGCATCCGATCGTCGGCCGATTGGGTTGTCAGGATCCCTTCGAGGATCATTTGTTGGTCCCTTTGAGAGGGCTCGTTTGGCTCAATTTCCGCGGAAAAGGCGTTCGCCTAGGAAACGATCGAGTTCGGGGATTTGGAAGATTTTGTTCGCCGTGGCATCCACATCGTATTCGATTCTGCGATATTCCAGGTAGGGAGGATCGAAGATGGCATAGCAACTTCTCCAATCTTCGTCCCGTGGTTGTCCAACGCTTCCGACGTTGATCATCGCCTTGGGCTCGGTCAGCCGGTATTTGTAGTTAAAGGAATCGGGAGACAGGAACTGGTAATCAGGGGTAAAGATTCCGGGAGTGTGTGTGTGACCTTGGAAGCAGAAGGTTTGAATCATACCGAAGAGTTTTTCCATCTTGCGACGGTTGAAAATATCGTCAGGAAAGACGTATTCGTTGATCGGATCGCGAATCGAGCCGTGGACAAATAGCAGCCCCTCTTCGCTATGAATCCTAGGTAACTTCAAAAGATACAGGATGCGTCGCCGGGCATCCTCGGAATTCTCGCTGTGCTCGATTTGTTGGCGGGTCCAAAAAATCGCGCGTTCGGCCGATGCGCTGAAACCTTCCGGATCGTTGATCGCTCCATAATCGTGGTTGCCTATGACGCACACAGACATCTGCATGACGAGGTCTAAGCATTCGCGGGGATTTGGACCGTATCCGATGACATCTCCCAAGCAGACGATTCGGTCGACGTTCTGAGATTCGATATCCTTGAGCACCGCCTCAAGGGCTTCGATATTGCCATGGATGTCGCTGAGGATTGCGGTTCTCAAGGTGGATACTTTCAGTGGTTCAGCAAAGGTCTGGGCTTATTTTCCGGTCCGCAAGCGGTCCCCCAGTTGGTTATCCAGTTCGGGCACTTTGTAGATCTTAGCAATCGTAGTATCGATATCGTATTGGACTCGCCGAAAGAAAACCTTTTTGGCTGCTTGATCGAGGATGGTATAGCAAGCTCTTGGGTCTTCGTCGCGTGGCTGGCCAACACTGCCGATATTGATCATCAGTTTCTCGCGTCCGAGGGTAAAGCAATGGTCGCATTCCTCGGCGTAGATGAAGCCCGGGTCGGGGGTAAATACGCCGGCGATGTGCGTGTGGCCTTGGAAGCAAAACAACGGAACCTTGGAGAAAAGGCGGTCCATTTTGTTTTTGTCATAAGCCGTTTCCGGGAAGACATATTCGTTGGTCGCATCGCAGGGCGATCCATGCACAAAGAGTGTCTTGTCGATCTGATGGGACTTGGGCAAATCGTTGATGAAATCCCAGCGTTTGTTGACCGCTTTGGAGTTCCCTTTGCCAAGTTCGTCGCGGGTCCAGAGGATCGCTCGCATGGCGATCGGATTGAAGCCATTTGGGTCGAACACGGTGGCTTGATCGTGATTCCCCAAAATCGTCAGCTTGGCTTTCTTCATCACCAGTTCCAAGCATTCGATCGGATTGGGGCCATAGCCGACCACGTCGCCCAAGCAGATGATTTCATCGATCGACTGCGCGGCGATGTCGGCAAGAACAGCGCTCAAAGCCTCAAGATTCCCATGGATGTCGCTGACCAACGCTTGTCTCATCGGACCCCCAAGACCGGTTTGCCAATCGAATAGCCCAGAATCGAATAGCCCAGAATCGCTCCAGAGCGCTCGTGCGGGTTACTAAATGAATCGTCGGGTTGGATCGAATGGAAAAATCGCATAGAGGCATTCACGGCAGTCATCGGTCGCTTCAAACTATTTCCGCAGGAAGTGTATCCTCCGAAGCGGATTTTGGGCAGGGTCGTACTCAACTAGCTTGGGTTATCGGTCGGGTTTGTCAGGAGTGCGGTTCTCTTTTCGATAATCCCAAGGTGCGACTGGACTTTCGGCTTTCCATAGCCCAAGTTTCTCTTTTTTCGCCTCAATCTCCAGGTCTGCCAAGGCTTTGGATTGGTTGTATCGCTTGAAATGCCAAGCGTTTCCGGTACGGATCATTTCGGCGTTGACATGCGTCTCGCCCTTGTAAACTTGAGCCAATGGACGGTCGAAATTGTCTTTCTTCTTCCAAGTCACCCGAACGTCGGAGTCAAAGAGCATCTTTTTCAACGCATCGCTGGACTCCTTGCCATGCTCTTGCTTGATCTCCGGTGCGTCGGTCCCCTCGAGCTGGACTTCGTATTCCTTGCCATCGGCCGATCGGACTTTGATCGAATCGCCATCGACCACTTTGGTGACTTTGGCGGTGATCTCCTCGTCTTTTTCTTTGACGTCCTGCTTGGTGCTGTTTTCCTTGGAGGGATCGGCAGTCTGACCCAAGAGCGTATTTGCCCAGAAGACCGACGCGGCAAACCAACAACAAAAGACCATTCGCTTCATGACGGAACCTTGTAGAGTGTTGATCAAGGGTTTGGGAAAAGGGTTTTTGCACGGAGGCTTCCATGCCAGTAAACGAGCGGTCTATACTATATCATTCTGATGGCCTGTTATCGCTGGATCCTCAATTTTCTGTCGAAATGACCCCCTGAGCCATGCAAGACCCCGCTACGTTGGAATCGTCCAGCCCTGGGCCCCCTCGCGAGCCGCCAGTGCCAGCGATCGGAGCAGGGCAATTGATGGTCCGTAGGAACAGCCAGGGCTTTGCCTACAGACCCAGTCCGTGGAAGGATGCCAGAGCTTGGATGATCAGCTCGGCACTTCACACACTGATATTTGTCGCCCTGGCTCTATTCTGGCAGCCAACCCGACGCGGGACCGCAGACCTGATCGATCGGCCCGTCGGGATCGCCGTTTTCCATGAAACCAAAAATGGGGAGCAGTACTCCCTGACCGACAGCAACGCCGTAGGCGAACCCTCGGCTTGGGCAACGCTAGCGGTTGAGGGAGCCAACGCCGCCCCAGTGGACTTGAGCGAACTGACCAAGGATCTGATCGGATATTCGACCGACGGGCAGGCCACGGCCAACGCCGTTGGCAAGCTAGGCCAAGGCGTCTCGGGTATTGGGGGTCAGGGGAACACGGCTCAAGGCACCGGGGCTTCGAGCTCGGCGACCTTCATGGGCCTGCGGGGTTCGGGATCCAATTTCGTTTACGTGCTTGACCGTTCGGCATCCATGGAGGAATTCAATGGTGCACCGATGCGGTTTGCCCGAAGCGAGTTGCTCAAGAGCATCGCATCACTGGCCGAGAAGAACCAATTCCAAATCGTATTTTACAATGAGTCCCCCGGTTCCTTGAGCAACGGGGGATCCGGTGGCAGACTTCTTGCCGCAAACGATATCAATAAAGAAAAAGCTTCGCGATTCGTCAAGGCCATCAAACCTTCGGGTGGTACCGAACACATTCCTGGGCTCAAGATGGGACTATCGTTTGCTCCGGAGGTGCTGTTCTTTCTTACCGATGCGGCTGAGCCATCGCTTTCTGAGTCGCAACTGATCGAAATCCAAAACCGTGCCGAGCGTTCATCGACGAGCATCCATACGATCCAATTCAATTGGGGCCCGGCCCCCAACGACGGAACTTGGATCCGTGAACTCGCTGAACGCAACCGTGGTACCTATCGTTACATCGATATTTCAGGACTCGAATAGGAAACTTACCAGAATGACCAAGATCGTCGAATTGCATCACCCTTTGGCAAAACACCACTTGGCCATCCTCCGAGACCAATCGACTCCTCCGGTTCTGTTTCGGAACCAAATCCGATTGCTCTCGATGCTCTTGGCCGTCCGAGCCACCGAGGATCTGAGCCTAACGGAGTTCGAAATCGAAACCCCATTGACGCGGATGAGGGTTTCGAAAATCGCCCAACGAATCGCTATTATCCCCATCCTTCGAGCCGGACTCGGACTTGTCGAGCCGATCCTCGAACTGATTCCCGACGCCGAAGTCTGGCACTTGGGCATGTACCGCGACGAACAGACAGCAAAGCCGATCGAATACTATTGTAAGCTTCCGAAAGACAATCCAGCCCAAGTTGGCTTTGTACTTGACCCGATGCTTGCCACCGGTGGTTCGATCCGTGTGGCCGTGGCGGCCTTGAAACGCTGGGGGGTTACTGACGTACGTGTCCTGAGCGTCATCGCCGCTCCAGAAGGGATCAGCGCTTTGCATCAGGAACACCCCGATGTATCGATTTACGTCGGGGCCGTCGACCAAGAACTCAACGATCAGAAATTTATCGTTCCGGGCCTAGGCGATGCCGGCGATCGTATCTTCAATACCAGAGCATAACGCACACTTGATACTGCAAGGCGGCAATCGTTAACCCACCATGACTTCCGTAAATGACCCTAGTAAACTCCGTTCCCAGCGATGGTTCGGACCCGATGATCTGCGCAGTTTCGGGCACCGATCGCGATTCAAAGGCATGGGGATCGATGATCAAGATTTCGAAAACAAACCGATCATCGGTGTGCTCAACACATGGAGCGAAATGAATACCTGCCACTCGCATTTTCGCGAACGGGTCCAGGAGGTCAAACGCGGGGTGCTTCAAGCCGGTGGATTCCCCGTGGAAATCCCCGTCATGAGCTTGGGTGAAATGCTGATGAAGCCCACGACGATGCTCTACCGTAACCTGCTGGCCATGGAGACCGAAGAGGTGCTTCGTTGCCACCCCATCGACGCAGCCGTCTTGATGGGCGGTTGCGACAAAACGGTTCCTGCGATGCTCATGGGAGCCATCAGCGCTGATATTCCAAGTGTGTTCCTTCCCGCCGGCCCGATGCTCAATGCCCATTGGCGCGATACGACCTTGGGCAGCGGAACCGACGCATGGAAGTATTGGGCCGAACGCTGCGCTGGGAACCTGTGCGACGAGGAATGGAACGAAATCGAAAATTGCATCGCACGCTCGGCGGGTACCTGCATGACCATGGGTACTGCTTCGACCATGGCTTGTATCGCCGAAGCCCTCGGAATGACACTCCCGGGGGCTAGCTCCATCCCGGCCGTCGTGGCTGAACACTGCCGACTTGCTCTCGGTACGGGCCGACTAGCCGTCGAGTTGGCTTGGACCAATCGGAAACCATCGCGGTTGCTCACGGCCGGTTCGTTTGTCAATGCCATGATCACCCAACTGGCCATCGGGGGATCGACCAACGCCATCGTCCATCTGATCGCCATGGCCGGCCGAGCTGGCCTGAAAGTCACCTTGGATGATTTCGATGCTTGGTCCAGGCAAGTCCCAGTCCTTGCAAATATTCGCCCAAGCGGCAAATACTTGATGGAGGATTTCCACAAGGCAGGAGGGTTGCGAGGTCTATGGATCGGATTGCAAGGACTGCTCGATACGTCAGCAAAGCTCGTCGATGGCCGGACTCTTGCCGACTCGATCTGCCAAGCGCGGGTGATTGACCCCGACGTGATTCGCACGCCGAGCAACCCGATCGTCGAACAAGGAGGGACCTGTGTATTGCGTGGAAATTTGGCTCCCAATGGTTGTGTGATCAAAGCTTCGGCTTCAACGACTCGATTGCTACAGCACCGAGGACCGGCCGTGGTTTTCGAGAACTATCCGGATCTGAAGAAGCGGATCCACGATCCTGATTTGCCCGTCACGGCCGATTCGGTGCTCGTCCTCAAAGATGCAGGCCCACTGGGCGCACCGGGATTCCCTGAGTGGGGGATGCTGCCTATCCCAGAGAAATTGCTCAAGGCTGGCGTGCGTGATATGGTAAGAATTTCCGACGCACGGATGAGCGGAACTAGCTACGGCACCTGCGTTCTGCACGTCTCGCCCGAGTCGAGACTCGGCGGACCGTTGGCCTGGGTACAAACCGGCGATATCATCGAACTCGACGTTCCTGCACGACGCATCTCGCTGCTGGTATCCGAAGAAAAACTCGCGGAGCGCAAGGCCCTATGGAGACCGGCCCCCGAGCATGCCTCCAGAGGCTATACGTGGCTCTACACCAAGCATGTGACGCAGGCCGACCGTGGGTGCGACTTCGATTTTCTTGAAGGTGGCGATTATGGAAAAGAGCCGGATATCTTCTAAGTGGGAAGGACTATCCGAGTAGATCGCAGATCGTTGTTTGAAGAAGTGTAATTTCGCTTTGAACACCTGAAAAAGTGTTACCCTTCGCTCGATTAGCTGTTTCGGTAGTGGATCTCCCGTAGAGATCCGGCTGTTTTGGTAGTGGACCTCCCGCAGAGATCCGGCTGTTTTGGTAGTGGATCTCCCGCAGAGATCCGGCTGTTTCGGATAGTGGATCTCCCGCAGAGATCCGGCTATTTCGGTAGTGGATCTCCCGTAGAGATCCGGCTGTTTTGGTAGTGGATCTCCCGTAGAGATCCGGCTGTTTTGGTAGTGGATCTCCCGCAGAGATCCGGCTGTTTCGGTAGTGGATCTCCCGTAGAGATCCGGCTGTTTTGGTAGTGGATCTCCCGCAGAGATCCGGCTGTTTCGGTAGTGGAACTCCCGCAGAGATCCGGCTGTTTCGG
>JAPLNM010000044.1 GCA_026692845.1 Planctomycetota bacterium
GGTCACAGCAAGCACCTGAAGTCTTGCGACTCCAGCTACGGCCACGCATCACGTAGCTGGACTCGCAAGAGTTCAGGGGTCACAGCAAGCACCTGAAGTCTTGCGACTCCAGCTACGGCCACGCATCACGTAGCTGGACTCGCAAGAGTTCAGGGGTCACAGCAAGCACCTGAAGTCTTGCGACTCCAGCTACGGCACCAAAAAACTGAGTTGGTCGCTGTAACTTTTTTGTTCCGATCGATTCACAAAGCCTCTACGTTCTCTAGCGAGCCGATCGGTCCTTGAGGTATTCGCTCAGGGTTTCTTCGTCATGCAAAGGCACGACGGGCAATCGGGCAGCGATCAACCGAGCCGCATGATCGTAGTACTCCTCCTGGTGGCAGTTAAGCAGTACTGTCAAGGAGTGACCTCGGCGACGCATCATCTCCAATGCCATCAGCCCGGCTTCATCGACTTGCTGGACGATCACGATGAGCGATAGGAGTTTCGGAAGCCGACTTTCGGTCTCAAGGAGCAACTGATCGAGCTTCAGTCCATCGGTCCTTTCCAGTCTAGCGAGCATGCGATGCACCTCAGCGAAATGCTCGGGCGTCCGATTGGCTCCCAAGAGTATCGGGGTTAGGCGATCGTTTTGGGTCTTCATCTCGATGTTCGCAGTGGCCGATTCGCGGTCCTGATACTGGGATCGTTTGTTGAGCTCCCGCATCCGGTCTGCTGCATCGCGCCCATTGCTGACCAATCCGAATGGTTCGCTGTTGCGGTAAAGCCAATGCGCTATCGAGGCAGCTGCGGTGACGGCAAGATCCGTTCGGACCGGCTCGTGCTTTCGGGGGTTCGTCGATTCGTGCATGTCCAAGAGCAGCATGGCGCCCTGGACGCACGTCGGCTGAAAGACGCGCGTGTGGAGGACTCCGGTCCTGGCCGTGGCTTTCCAATGGACGCGATTGATCGGGTCGCCGGCTCGGTATTCTCTCAAGCCGCTCATGAGCGTCGGATCCTCGAGCAGCCGATCCTCGACTTTCATTTCTCCCATCGGTCGGCGACTGGAAACCTCGACGGATTCCAAAACGATGAGCTTCGGCAGGACCGTGATGTAGCTCGGTTGGTTTGCGATTCGAAAGCTTCGGTGCAAACCCAGCAGGTCGCCGGTTTCCAACAGGGTTGGCCCGAGTTGGTAATACCCCCGACGATGGGCCTCGACGGCATAGCGATGAAGGGTCGTTTTTTTCGGCCCAAAGGAGAGGATCTGAACGGTCGCCGAAAGGATCGTCAATGCAAAAGGGGGCTGTTTGGTGTACCGCTTGGCGATTTTGTCGTTGATGAGCATCCAGGGAATCCAATACCCGGTTTGATTGGAGATCTTCATTCCCACGCCCACGCTCTGCCCTACGTCGATCTCCTGTGCTTCAACAAATCGCTGAACGTCGAGGGCTTGAATCCATCGGCTCGAAAAATGCTTGGCCAACTGGATGACAATCAGAAACGTGCAGGCCCCGAGCGCAAAAAAGTTCGCTCCGGTCAACATGCCCAGCAGGAGCAACAGAGCGATCAGCGGGAGGATGGCCATCGCTTCAACGCCCGTTTTCTTCGAGCGTCGGAACGGCGATCTCAGCGACGATTTCTTCGAGGATTCGATCGGAGGTCATCTTGCGCAGTCGAGCCTCGGGCCTGAGGATCAGCCGGTGGCTCATGACGGGTTGCAAAATCCGCTTGATATCATCGGGTTGAACGAAGTCTCGGCTGCGAATGGCCGCCATGGCTTGGGCGGCTCGAAACAACGCAATGGTCGAGCGAGGGCCAGCACCGAGTGCAAGGTCGCTATGACCGCGCGTTTCATGGACGATCTGCAGGATGTATTGTCGGACCTTGGGGTCGACGTAGACCTTTTGGACCAGTTTTTGAGCTTCGAGCAATTCTTCGATGCTTACGACAGGCTTTAAGGATTGGATCGGGTGCTCGTTTTCGAGCATCTGAAGCATTTTGAGCTCCTCTTCCATCGACGGATACCCGAGGGTGAACTTCATGAAGAAGCGATCGAGCTGGGCCTCTGGGAGCGGAAAGGTTCCTTCGTGGTCGACAGGGTTTTGCGTCGCGATCACCAGAAAGGGGGGAGGGAGTTTATGGGTTATTCCATCGACCGTCACGCAGCCTTCGGCCATCGCTTCGAGCAAAGCCGACTGCGCGCGGGGTGTGGTCCGATTGATTTCATCGGCCAGGAGGATATTGGCGAACACTGGCCCAGCGCGAAATTCAAAGTCCGAGGTTTTTTGGTTGTAGATCGATGAGCCGGTGATATCGCCCGGGAGCAAATCCGGAGTGCATTGCACCCGTTTGAAAAGTCCTCCGACGCTGGCAGCTAGGGCCCTGGCGAGCATGGTCTTGGCAACGCCTGGGACATCTTCCAATAGCACATGCCCCCCTGAGAACCAAGAGACCAAGGAGAACACGAGTTGCTTTCGTTTGCCGACGATGCACTTTTCGACGTTCGTGATGATCTTGCGAGAGGTTTCGTAGACGGCCGTCGACATGCTTGTTGGTTTCCTAGGGACGATAGGATCGCCGGAATAATCACCGACGTGAATTATAGCGTCGGACCGATGGCCCAAGGGGTAAATTCGTCCTCTCCGTATCCGAGCAACTCGCTCTTGGTCTTCTTGCCGCTGGCGGTTTCCAAGATCGCATCGAAGAGCCGCTGGCCGGCTTTTTCAAGGGATTCGCCTTTGAGGACCGTTCCCATGTCCAAGTCCATGTCGTCATTCATCCTCTCGAAGAGCGCAGTGTTGGTGGCGACTTTGAGGCTCGGCACGGGCTTGCATCCAAAGCAGCTACCGCGGCCTGTGGTAAAGACGACCACATTGGCCCCGCCTGAGACCATCCCCGTGACGCACACGGGGTCGAACCCCGGAGCGTCCATGATGATCAGCCCTCGCTTGCTGGTCTGCTCGGCGTACTCGATGACATCTTGCAGAGCGCTTTGGCCGCCTTTGACTGCCGCCCCAAGGGACTTTTCGACGATGGTCGTCAGCCCTCCGGCTTTGTTTCCAAGGGATGGATTGTTATCGATGTCCTCGCCGTAGTGCGCGGTGTAGTCGCGCCACCAAACGAGTTTGTCTAGGAGCTTCTTGGCAACTTCTTGGCTCGCGGCCCGCTTGGTAAAGAGTTGTTCAGCTCCATAGAGCTCGGTGGTCTCCGAGAGAATCGAAGTTCCCCCGTGAGCCACAAGCAGATCCGAGGCGATCCCCAAGGCGGGGTTGGCCGTGATGCCTGAGTATCCATCCGAACCCCCGCATTTGGTGGCCAAGACGATCTCGCTTGCCGCAACGCTGGTTCGCTCCATGGCGTTGACCTGGGGTAGGATCGCTTGGACCATGCCGACGGCTTTTTGGATCGTCGCCCGCGTCCCGCCAGTATCTTGGATCGAAAGGACGGGAACCTCCTGCGTTTCGGCCTGGCCTGGATTGGCTTTCCATCGGACCCCTTGAAGGGAAACGAGCTTTTGGGATTTTTGTAGATGGCCCAACGTGTTTTGTTCACACCCAAGTCCGATCAAGACATAGGCAGCGATGTTCGGGTGCTTGGCGATCCCGCCAAGCACGCGGCTGAGTGTTCGATGCTTGATCCCATCGAGGGCCATGCCGCAACCGCTATCGTGGGTAAAAGCGATCACGCCATCGACGTTGGGAAAAGCCTCCAATGCCTGTTGATCGAAGTGCCTTGCGACGGCCTTGGAAACACCTGCCGAGCAGTTGACCGTCGAGATCACGGCGATGTAATTGCGGGTTCCGACGCGGCCGCTAGGTCGAACGTAGCCTTGGAAGCTCCGCCCAGATAGCTTCGGCGCAGCAGGGGGCGTTTCGGAGGCTAGGCCCTGATAATCGAGCGTATGATGGCACTTGAGGTTATGATCGTGCAAATGATCGCCCGGTGCGATGTCGAGGGTGGCAACCCCAATGGACCAACCGTATTTATGGACAGGGGCTCCGGATGGCCGTGGCTCGATCGCCATTTTGTGACCAGCAGGGATATCTTTTTTGACCAGGACGGCGGCTTTACCCGGTAGGTTGACCGACTCTCCTTTGGTCAGTTTCCGAAGTGCCACGACGCAATGGTCGCTAGGGTGGAGATGGATCCAAGCTGTCGAGTCGCTTTGTTCTGCCAAGATGATTCCTAAGCTGCGGGTTGGAGTTTCGAGAGGGCTTGTACGATCTGGGCATCGTCTGCCGGATCGATGCTTCGTAGGACCAGTTCAATACGGTCTGAGTAGACTTGTGTCCAGATCGGTGGTTGGTTCTGCGCGAGCGCCTCGCTGAGTTTTGCAGCCGAAATGGACTGAGGATAGATCTTCAGAACGGCCGTTGGCAGTTGGAGGGATTGCCAAATCCCGTTGCCGATTCGCATCGCTTGGGTGGAAACCTCGGTGCGTTGGATTGGCCAAAGGCCTTGCAATTGGATCGCCAGCCTTGTGGCTCGATTTTCCGTGTTGGCCAACGGAGTGCTGAGCATGGCCCCGAGTGGGGTTTTAGCCCAACTCTCGGGTTGAAGCGATTCGCTCAGCGCGCAATGCAATAGGGCTTGGGTCAGCCGATCGGCGTGGGCACCGAGTTGGTCGGCCCAAGGTCGAATTCGATCGATCGCGTTTTTCTTGCCAAGGATCACCACCGCATCGGGCCCGCCCAAAAAGTACTGAGTCGGGGCGATGAACAAGTCGGGGCCTGCGTCCCAGCGGCGCGTCAGGGCAGGGGTTTTGCTTTCGGTCCAGTCGAGGTCGTTTAAACTGGCGTCGAATGCTAAGGTGCACACCAGGGACCCAGAACTTCGGGCGTGATCGATGACCGCATAGTCATCGTTCTGGGAAGTAGAAGTAATCGGTGTGGCTTGGAAGATCAGCGAATGCGGGTGCATCGCGGTGGCTTTGGCGTAGTCATCGTGAAGGCAATCGGAGTTGCTTCCGATCTCGGTGACTTGGGCCCCGGTCGCATCGATCAGCGGACGCAGTTGGACCCCTGCATCGGTTCCTGAGACGGGGATACGCAGGCAGGCGATTCTAGGTAGCAGGACATGCGGTGCGATGTGAGGTTCAGGACGCATCGAGGCGTCTTGCATCCAGGCTCGGACGACCAGTCCGACGGCCGTCGGAATGTCGCGAAGGACCAGAGCATCCGCCGCACCGGTGGCGGATATTAAAAGGCGTTGTAGGTCCTGGCCAATGCCTGGGTCTTGGGAATACCCTGAGTGCAAATGGGCAGCTAAGCGGCAAGCATTTTGGCTCAAGGGTTGGGCGGTCCAACGCGGATGAAACCGCTCGCCTGTGGCGTTGATGCCGACTTCCAAGGAACGAGGTGCCGATGGGTCGCCGGGTGCCATCCACGGCTCCGCGGTGCGTTCGAGCCATTTGCCTGCCTGCCTGAGGACTTCTTGGACGCTTGTGGCCGAGGGTACCTCTTTGATCCCCAGTTTTTGTGCGGCTTCTTTGATTGCATGATTCAACGCAGGATTCCCGAGCCACTGGGAGACTTGTTTGATGGCTTCGGAGGGCCCGAATCCAAAGGGTGGGATTTGCATAGATTCGACTCGGTTTGCTTTTGGCCAACGTTGTAGTCAGCGGTGTATTGGATCAGCGGTGTATTGGATCAGCCGCGTCCGGTCAGTCGCCAGCGACTTCGGAACAAAAGGGCCGTCAATGAGAAAAGTATAGCCGTCAGGATCGTTGTGAAAGCAAAATAGCAAGCAACATGGATCCAGTCCCCCCGCTTGGTCCTGGACATCTCGAGTCCCGATTGCACGGAGGTCATCGGGACACTATCGGCGGCCATCATCGGGCTACTGATGCCGATGTAACGCATGGCGCTGAGGTCCTGGTTCTCCGTGGCGCTGCTCCAGACCAAAAAGTAGACCGCCATCGGTAGGCAATAAAGCACCAGCAGGGTGATGTAGGAGACCATCAATGCGGTGCTGGTCTTGCGTACCAAGGTTGAGATAAAAAGGGATACGACGGAATTGAAGACCGAGGCGACCAAGCAAATTCCTACGAAGGCGATCATCGCAAGCCAGTTTCGGGCCACTTCGGGATTGATGCACGCAAGGAGCATCGGGAACATCAAAAATCCGGTGAGCACCGCCGAGACGCGGTATCCTGCAAGGAGCTTACCCCAGAGGATCTGGCTAGCGGAAATGGTGGTCGTCAGCAGCAGATCGAGGGTTTGACGCTCCCGTTCCCCAGTGATCGAGCCGGCGGTAAAGACCGGTGCGCTGAGGATATTGAAAACCAGCACATACCCTACGTAGATATAGGCAAGGTCTGGCTTCCAAAAAAGAAGGATGGTCATCAGCGGAATCGCCAGGATCATGCTCAGTTGGATTACCAGCCGCAGCATCAAGGTGCCTTGGCTGAACAACTCCGCATGCATCTCCTTGTCGTAGACCGGATTGGCTTCGTCGGCCATGAGCGTTCGACGCCTAGGGGGGGCGAACAGGTTGTCTGGAAATTGGTCTCGATGGATGACCAATCCGACGGCTTTCTTTTGCTCGTTTTCCAGATCGACCACTTCGTTGCCTTGGCTACCGATATCGGGGGGATACAAAAGCCTGTTGGCCGCCACCGAAAGCAGCAGTCCACTGACGACGATCGAGACACTCGGGACGATGGTGCTGATGGCAATCAATCGGATATCGGCTCTGGACGATAGCATGGTCCAAGTCAGTACGCCGAGGATCAACAGGGGCAGGATGATCACATAGCTGACGACCAGCGATGACGAAGTCCTTTTGAAGTAGGACGAGCAGAAAACGCTGATCGATCCAAACAGAAGGATCGAAAAAAGCAGGCCGACATAGGCTGCCAGGAGTTCGTAGATCGAAACGCCCCCCAGGGGCAAGCAGAGCATGATGATCGGCAGGGAACTGATGATCAGCACGACCAAGTGGGTCAAGGCCGCGATGAGTTTCCCCAGGACGATGCTCCAGGGCCTTAAGGGGCTGGCCAGGAGCATTTCGTACGTTTTGCGTTCTTTTTCGCCGGTGATTGCGCCTGCGGCAAAGCTCGGTGCCATCAACGATGCGATCGCGAATTGGCCGATAAAGAAAAAGTCGACGAGCCTCGAAGCGGCTGCCGATTCGACACTCAGATCGATCCGGGTTTCGCGCGGATAGGCGATGACGATGACCAAGGCCAGTGCGATCTGGTAGACCAGCAGCAGAACAAACGCACGGTTGGTGCGCAAGTTCGAGAGGAGTTCGCGTTGTAAGACTGGGTTGTCGACCAGGAACATCGCTTGTTTGCCCCAGGATTTTTGGGCCGTTAGGATTTTTGGACCGTTAGGATTGGGTCGTCCATTCGACCGGTTGCGGAGCCAGGTCGGGCGAGCAGGCCGATCCGCAATCTTTGCGTCCGCTGCCTTCGAGTCGACTGATGATCCGCACCGACATGTCCTGTTCGCATAGGATTTGGCATCCGAGTCGGACCCCGGAAAGTCCTCGGGTTTCGAGGATTTGCTTTTCAGCAACGGTCATTTTCGAAGGTTCGCCCGAGACGAACTCGACGCGGCAGGTGGTGCATCGGGCATTGCCACCGCAGGCATGGAGCTGATCGCTCGAGGCCTCTTCTCGCAGGGCGTTGACGAGCCGTTTGCCGGTCGGGATTTCAAATTCGCCGAGACCTTCGACTGTGAGTTTTGGCATCATAAACCTTGTTTCGCAGATTTTTTTAGGAAGAGGGTAAACTGGATCAGCCGCAGCAGGAGCGTTGCGTCGGGTCGCTTGCCGATTGGCATTTGGCTTGTGAGATTTCAGGGTGTGGAATATCAGCCTGCGTTGTTTCGGGCAGAGCCGCTTGGCCGGTGATTTCGAAGCCGAGGTCTTCGATCATTCGGTAGTCTTCCAAGGGGGCTTGGCCTTGCGTCGTAAGATAATCCCCGATGAAGATGCTGTTGGCGATCATCAGGCCCAGAGGTTGGAGCGATCGCAGGTGGCGTTCGCGTCCGCCGGCGATCCGCAGTTCGCTCCTCGGGTTGACGAAGCGGAACATGGCCAAGGCTCGGATGCAATCGCGGGCTGAGAGATATTCCTTTTGTTGCATCGGAGTGCCATCGATCGCGTGAAGGAAATTCAGGGGGATCGATTCGACGGCAAGCTCTCTTAGGGAGAATGCCATCTCGACGATGTCCTGGCGGCTTTCGCCCATCCCGATAATCCCCCCGCTGCAGAGTTCCAGTCCAGCCTTGCGGACATTCTTGAGCGTCTCGATGCGGTCCTCGAAGGTATGGGTCGTGCAGATCTGAGGGTAGTAATCTTGGCTGGTATTGAGGTTATGGTTGACTTTGTCGACCCCTGCGGCAGCCAGCCGTTGGGCTTGGGATTCGTTGAGCAGTCCCAGACATGCGCAGATATTCAGTCCGAAGGTCTGTTTGATTTCAGGGACGATCTTTTCGATCGCTTGGATCTCCCGCTCGTTCGGGGCCCGGCCACTGATGACGATGCAGTAGGTTTTGCTTTGACGTTCGGCGGCGAGCTTGGCGCCCTCGAGGAGCTTATCGCGGCTGAGTATGTTGTATTTGGGGATCGGAGCATCGGAGATTTTCGATTGGCTGCAGTAGTGGCAATCCTCCGGGCAAAGCCCACTCTTGGCGTTCATCAAGAAATACAGCTGCACGGTCTTTCCGAAGTGTTTCTTGCGGATTTCGAATGCAGCGTTGACCAACTCCAAGAGTTCCTCGTCGCTCGAGTCGAGAATGGCCAGCGCCTGGGCCTTCGACACGTCAGCTCCATCGAGGACATTGGCGGCCAAAGTCCGCCAGGGGGATGAGAGGGCGACAGAAGGCATCGAAGTGAGCATTTTGTTCCTTAGGAGTCTCGTGATGGGCGAAATCTAGTGACGGGTAGCAAATCGGTATGGGAGGTTGGTGTCTTGATCGGCAATCGCCAACCGTCGCGATAGGACCGCTCCGACTTACCAGGCTCTCCCAAGGGGCGCTCGATTGTAGCATTCCTGGGTCGCTTTACGTACACCGCAAATCCGTTACACGTGGGTTCCCTTGGGATTTCTTAGCAATTATTTCGTCGCAACGCCGATGCCAGAGACAAGCGGCGCGTGTGCCGTTTTCGAGAGCCTAGCTCTGGACCGACGGCTCCTTGGAATCGCCCCCTACAACCCACCCCTTCGTTTAGGCTCATTCATGGTTTACCCACGGTCAATGGACGGCGACGCGGAGGATTTGGGCGATGACGAAGTTCGTTTGTTGAACAAACGCAAGGTCAAGCCCGAAGGGAACCATTTGCAGTCCCCGCTCGAGACCTACCTTCGCGAAATCAACGAAACACGCTTGCTCACCGCGCAGGAAGAGCAATCACTAGCTAGGCTTGTGGGCCAAGGGGATGCTGAGGCTCGCGACCGGATGGTTCGAGCCAATCTCCGATTGGTTGTCAACATCGCCCGAAACTATGCCGGCAAGGGCTTAGGTTTGCAGGACCTGATCGAAGAAGGCAACCTTGGATTGCTTCGGGCGGTCGAGGGTTTTGATCCCGAGATGGGTACCCGATTTAGCACGTATGCGAGCTATTGGATCAAGCAGTCGATCAAAAGGGCGTTGATCAATTCCTCGAAGACCATTCGCATACCAGCCTACATGGTCGAATTGCTCAGCAAATGGAGACGGGCGACGAACCGATTGTCCGAGGCCCTCGGACGCGTTCCTACCCAAGAAGAAACAGCTCGCTTGCTCGGATTGCCCAAGAAAAAACTGCCGATCATCAAAAAAGCAATCCAGATCCATAACGCCACTCCCCAAGGGGACCAGTCCGAACAAGGTTGGTCGCTCGGCGAGATGATCATGGACGAGCGGCTCAAGAGTCCTGAAGACGAACTCTTGGACCATGACGTGCTGAAAACAGCGCTGGAGCTTGTCGGCACACTCGATCCTCGCGAGGCGACGATCCTGAGGATGCGGTTCGGATTGGACGACACCCCCCCCCATACCCTCAAGGAAATCGGACTCGAGCTGGGTTTGACTCGCGAAAGGGTCCGACAAATCGAGACCGAAGCCCTGCAACGCCTCCACCAGGCTTTGAAGGATCCCAAGGAACGCTACGGGCTGGCTTGAGCGACTTGAGCGAATTGAGAAATTTTCGCCACAAATCCCTAGACTCTTTCCCTCCTTGAGGGATAACATTGTCGCGTGGATGACTTTGGTTTTCCCCTAGTCAGGTTTCACCCAATAAGGAGTCTCGTCAGACCAGTGAAGGTCGTTCGTTTGCGCTGTTCCAAAAGCGCCCCAGAGGCTCATCGCAGCGAAAACGGGGCCCCATCGTCTCGGCTAGAATAACGCCTAGAATATCGCCTAGAAGAACGTTTCCGGAACGAGAATACTCGGAACGGAAATCTAGAGATCGATGCCGGATCTGAAGTAACCCACCTCAGATCGCTCAGGAACCCGCCGATAGAGCAACCGTCCACTGGAGGATTTTACTCAATGATTTCCCCGGCACTTCTCGAAGATCCCGTCACACAAACGATCCTGGGGATCGTTGTGTTGGTGCTTGTGAGTTTGATCGCGTTGTACGGTTTATCCCGTCTGCGTAGTATTAATGCTCACAATCTGCAAATCGAGGAGGCTGTCCGACGGAATTTTCATGAAATGAGAACCGAGGGTGACTTAGACGACCAGGAATTCCGAAAGATTGAGGCGTTGCTTGCAAGAAACCCATCGAGCAAACAACGTCCCGAGTTGACGAACGAGCGTTCGTCGAACCACCAATAGCATCGGACCAAATTTAGCGAAGGCGACCCCAGACGATTTCGAAAGCGATTTCGAAATCGGATCCAAGGATGCCGAATGCAAATACTGCCAATCAAGCAAATTGCAAATCAAGCAAATAAGGTCTCCGGTGAGATTCCCGTGGTAAGATAGTTCGCCGTCAGGAAGCGCCATAAAAAAGCGTCGTCAAGATCCGCAATCAAAATCAATCGGTCTGGGAGGCCGAACTTGTCAGATCCCGATCTTTCAAGGAACCAAAACCCAAAGCTCGAAAGCCATGGCACGGATTGCCGGTTTGAAAGATCGTTTAGAATCACAATTTTAAAAATCACTGTTTCAAAAACGAAGTCGGACCATCGAGCAATCAACCCGTGTCCCCCTCGCCGGTTGTGGTGCACCCTAAGTACCCACACGAAGCGATAGATTTGGAGTCGAGTATGTCGTCAGGTAAGGATGTGTTGGCCAGCAGGAAAACTACTGGCAATGGCAATACCAAAAAGAATTGTTCTTTTTGTCGCAAGAGCTATCGGGATGTCGGTCCCTTGGTCGAAGGGCCCGGTGAAGTCTACATCTGCGGTGAATGCATCGAGCTGTGCTCTTCGATGCTAGAACAAGAGCAGCGTCGCCGTGGGCCGACAAAGAAACTCTTCGGAGATATCCCAACCCCACGCTCGATCGTCGAACACCTCGATCAATACGTTATCGGGCAACTGCAAACCAAACGTGCCCTGGCCGTCGCAGTCCATAATCACTACAAACGTCTCAGCGCCGATTGGGAAGACGCCAGTATCGAGATCGAAAAATCCAACATCCTACTGGTAGGACCCACCGGTTGCGGCAAGACCCTCATCGCCCGCACTCTGGCCAAAATGCTCAACGTCCCATTTGCTATCGGAGATGCGACCACGCTGACCGAAGCTGGATACGTAGGCGAAGATGTCGAAAACCTCCTGCTGAAACTTCTCCACGCAGCCGACTTCGATATCGATGCGGCTCAGCGAGGGATCCTCTATATCGACGAGATCGATAAGATCGGTAAGACCAGCCAAAACGTCTCGATCACCCGCGATGTCTCCGGGGAAGGGGTCCAGCAAGCGCTCCTGAAAATGCTCGAAGGAACCGTCGCGAACGTACCTCCCCAGGGTGGACGCAAGCACCCTGAGCAGCAATACATCCAGATGGATACGACCAATATCCTCTTTATTTGCGGTGGAACCTTCGTCGGTATCGATGAAATCATCTCGAAACGTCTCGGCAAGAAATCGCTCGGGTTCGGTTCCGGAACATCCATCAAGGAAGAAAAAGACGTCGCTACCTTGCTGGGCCAAGTCCACTCGGACGACATTCTCGAATTCGGCATGATCCCCGAACTCATCGGCCGCCTGCCGGTCGTAACGGCCCTGGCTCCCTTGGACGTCGCCGGATTGGTCAAAGTCCTCACCGAACCGAAAAATGCGCTGATCAAACAATACCAAGCCTTGTTCGGCATGGAAAACTGCCAACTGCAGTTCACCGAGAACGCCCTGATGGCCATCGCCAAAAAGGCACACACCAAGAGTGTCGGTGCCCGGGGCCTGCGAAGCATCGTCGAGGAAATCATGATGGACGTCATGTTCGACCTTCCCGAACAGGAAGAAGGAACCGTCTATACCATCGACCTTGATGAGCAATCCGGCAAGGTCGCCCCTGTCAAATCGGTCCCGCAACGCAAAGAAAGCGCCTAGTCGCTACTCAGTGAAGCGGTATTCGTACTCGAAAGACCGCAAATGACAGAGCCAATCTTCGACCACGTGCGACTAAACGTCTATCGACTTGCGACCGAGTACGTGGCTTCGTCCTAGCGAATCGCGAAATCATTGAACGGTCCGGAACGCCACGCTCGGGATCAATGACTGCGGGCGGCTCAATCCATTCCGCTCAACATTGCCGAGTGCAACGGGAAACAAAGTCTGAGGCACACGAACCGATTTTTTGAGATTGCACGTGGTTCGGCTTTGGAATGCGCTACAATTAACGATATAATCGTGCCGTTAGTGGTGATCGATACCGAACGAAACTGGATTGGAAAAACCAATTTGAAACGGATCGTGTCGGAAGTTAGACCTGAGGGCTGGTCCTTCCGAGTTGGATTCTGTAGTGAATCTGCTCATGCAACCGAAGTGCTAGACAACGCGCACGACGAAAGATACTTCGATGGAAAGCCAACGAATCGAGATCCCGAAGAGTGCATCGGCGCCCAACGATGTAACGTCACAACCGGGTACTTCGCCCGAGAAGTCGGCGCCCGAGAAGTCGGCATCAAGGACTCCTGAATCGGCCCCAACCGTAACCTCGATCGAAAGTCGGCTAAAAGCGTGGGTCAAGTCCGTTGAGAAAGATACTCAGACGCAAGTCCAAGACTATTTGGAGCAGATCGACGCGGGACAAAGCGGCGAGTAGCCCGCGTTTGCTCCATCGGTACATCGGCCTCGAATCGGAAATGTTTTTGAGGCATCCAAAGGATGCCCAAAAAGATTCGTTCAAAGAGTTCTCGGCGATCCTGCGATCGATCCAAGAACGACTCCCAATAGCGCCGAGCGACCAAGCCCTCCGCTGGTTCCTAGCCAACGGTTCGAGCCTCTCGCTCGAAATGGGGGGCTCGGCAGATCTGTCCACTGCGTTGATCGAAGTCGCAACGCCCGAGACACGCAGTCCCCGTGAAGTCGTCTGCTACCAGTTGGCGAACGAGCAACTCCTCCAAGAGGCCCTTGAGGCGAACAGACCAGTACAAACTTGGTCGCTGATCAAATCCAATAGCGATGCCTATGGACATACCCTCGGCCAACATGAATCCTACGATATGCGCATCGCACAAGGACCGTGGTTGCTCGCTTGGTGGATCGGTCTGACCCTGCTGCTCTTGCCGTTGATCGTCTACCGGTGTCTTGCAAGCCTTTGGCTCGGTAGCATGCTCCTGTTATCGCTAGGCCTTCGAGGGCTTCGCGTTGCGGATTGGGGCGCTAGCAAGTCATCGGCCGACAAGCTTGATCCACTGACTAGTTCCGAGCGCCTGCTAGGCTTCCCAATGGCTCCTTGGCAGTGGCTCCTGGGAGCTTGGGGACTTCGTCAACTCCACGCTCCGATCGTATGGCTTTTTGGGCGGCTCCTGAGCTTTGTCGCTTTGCGTCCGCATCGGCGAAACGCATCGGCCTTCTTAGCCACCCGCTGCCTTTTGGATGGAGCAGGATACTTGGATCCGGAATCCAAGTTCTGGATCAGTTCCCGGGCCGCGTTGGTAGATCGAGAGATCGGATTTGGAAGTTATAACGCGCATCGTCCAATGTTCCGGTGCGATCCTCTGTTGCGCAAGCTCCTATCGGGGCCTTATTGGAGCCTTGCGAATTTCTTCGAGCTACTCCGTCCAATCCAAAGGATCGAGATTGCTATCGGCGATTCGGGGATGTGTCAGCAATCGCAGTGGCTTAGGATCGGCTCGACGGCCCTGGTCCTCGACTGGATTGAGCAGAATCGGTCGGTCCAAGCAATCCAGTTGCGTTCAGCCACCGCCGCGATCCGCGAGTATGCCCGAGACTGGATGCTGGTGCGTTCGATGCCCGATCGAGCCGGGGTCGACCACAAGTCCAGGGACATTTCTCGTATCTATTTGAGAACTCTTAAGAGTTGGCTCGAAAAAAAATCCGATGTTCCCAGAGAAGCTTGGGAGATCATCGAGCTTTGGCAGATGACGCTCAATCAGATCGAAGCGATGCCCAAGAATCAAAATCAGCCTCCGATGCTCCTCGTCGGCCGCATCGACTGGATCAGCAAATTGTGGCTCCTGCAACAACTGGGCAAAGACACCGATTGGAGCGTCAAGAAAAAAATCGACATCCGGTACCACGAGCTGAGCTTCGAAGGGTACTTTCGTCAATTGATCGACAATCTGCAATTGTCGCCGTTGATTTCCGAGCGAGAAATCCAGCGCTCGATGCGCATGCCGCCTGCCGACTCACCTGCTTGGCGACGGGGCAATTGGATCCGTGAATTCGCCGACTCGGAATCAAAAATCGTGGTGGGTTGGGAGGCTGCAAGCTACGAATTGGATGGCGAAAACTACCGGGTCGAGTTCCGTCGCTGATGGGTTGTAATCCTGATCCAATCGGATATCGTCTCTGTGGTCCGTTTGTGCGGGTGTAACTCAGCGGCTAGAGTGCTAGCTTCCCAAGCTGGAAGTCGTGGGTTCGAATCCCATCACCCGCTCTACGCCTTTGGACAGTCTTCAGGGCATACAGTCTTCAGGGCATACAGTCTTCAGGGCATACAGTCTTCAGGGCATACAGTCTTCAGGGCATAGCTTCCGAGGACTCAGTACAACGGCCCTATGCAACCGAGCGATTCGATTCAAATCGCTAAGCAGGTACTCGTGATGCCGACACTTGCGGTCCCTTGGGCGCTTTGATAGGTGCTGCCTCGAGGATCCGCAACTCCATCGGCATGAGGACTTCATGGGCAGGAACCAACTCTAGGTGACTGCATCGATCGAGTTCGAACCGACGAGGATTCTCCCGGCATAAACACAACGCCAAGAGCGACCGCGAGTCGGTCATCTTGATCGGGCTGACGACCCTCTCGGTCAACTCTCCGCTTTTGCTGCGATACCGCAATCGAACGGCATAATCGTCCGGACAGACCATCGCTTGTTTCAAAATCGTATATTCGCTGGTTCCCATGATCGTCCTTCGTTTTTCCATCGGTTGAAGTTACTGTGCCAATGACTATCGCGTGTGGGTTTGACACGTCTGGTCACGGGAGCTTGGCGAAATCATCCCAAACTGGAAAAAATGCAAAAAAACGGTAGGATCTCGTCTAGGAATTTCATTTCACCTGCCCCACTTTTCACCTGCTCCAAAGAAGGCCTCTGATGCTTCGACTCTCCCGGTTCTCGTTCGGTGTCGGCGATCGCTTTGCGCACCAAGCTTCCTCGCAATTGCGGGCTTTTGAGCAGATTCTCGCCCAAGGGGTCGAGGTGGTTCCTGTTTGGAATAAATCCAACCGCGAACACGCCTTCATCGGTTCCGAACCATCGAGTGTTCGTGCCGCAGCCGAACAAGCCGTTCAGCAGTCGGCTTGGTCGCTTCCATGGCACACCGATGCGGATCATATCCGACTCGAAACCGTCGATCGTTTCTTAGGGAGTTCGGATTTTTTTACGATCGATGTGGCCGACTCGATCGGCAAACAGGCCCCTTCGCAAGACGTCCATCGTTTTCTCAAGCACCATCCGGAACTCTTCGGCACGCTCCACATACAGGGAATGGACGAATCGATTTTTATCTCCGGCGATGCGCTCGAGGAGACTGTTTCAAAGTACCTGATGGCGGCCCAGGAAGCCGGCCGTATCTTCCGCCACATCGAGCACAAGCTCGGAGCAGGGAACTTCATTGCCGAGGTCTCGATGGATGAGACCGACTTGCCGCAGACCCCCCAAGAGCTCCTGGTGATCCTAGCGGCCTTGGCCGACGAACGGATCGACTTGCAAACGATCGCCCCGAAATTCACCGGTCGCTTCAACAAAGGGGTCGATTACGTCGGGGACCTCGATCAGTTCGCCAAAGAGTTCCACGAGGATCTGTGCGTCCTTGCGCATGCCGTCGAGCGTTACGGCCTACCGAGCAACCTCAAACTCAGCGTCCACAGCGGGAGCGACAAGTTCTCGATCTATCCGATTATCCGAAAAGCCTTGGCCAAAAGCGGCGCAGGTCTGCATATCAAAACCGCAGGAACGACGTGGCTCGAGGAACTCATCGGTCTTTCCGAATCGGGTGACGATGGGGTCGCTTTCGTTCGAGAGATCTACACCCTGGCCTTGGAACAAATCGGAGCCCTAACCGAACCCTACGCGAGCGTCATCGATATCCGCATGGCGGAACTTCCTGATTCGAGCGCCGTGGCGACCTGGGACGGCCCACGCTGGGCCAATACCTTGCGCCACATCCCGACGCATCCACAGTACAATTCCAACGTCAGGCAATTGCTGCACGTGTCGTTCAAGCTCGCTGCCAAGAAGGGAACCCGCTATACCGATTTGCTCAAAAAGCATTCGGAGATCATCGGCAAAAATGTCTTCGACAACCTCTACACTCGACACATGAAACCCTTGTTCCTGGGATGAACATTCGCAATCGATTCTCGATCGGATCTTTGTTGCTCGTCGCGATGACGGCGATCTCGGCCTCGGCTCAGATCCCGACGCCCTCGGAGCGGTCCTCTGGGACCTCCTCCGGGACCTCCTCTGGGACCTCTTCAGGACTAGTTCAGCTTCCCTACAACAATCCAGGACTGGTCGTCGATCTTGGGGTCGGCCTGTGGGCTTGGCCCATCCCCTGCGATGCCGATTCCGATGGCGACTACGACCTGATCGTCTCGTGCCCCGACAAACCCTCCAATGGCATTTGGTTCTTCGAGAACCGAATCGGGATTTCTGCAAACGGCCCTAACGGTGAACTTCAACTGCCGGTATTCGAACCACCGGTGCGGCTTAGCAGCACCGTGCACTATGTCATGCCTAGCTACACCGCCGATGGCATGCGGGTCCTGAGCCCCGGAAAGGAATATCTCCAATTCACCAAAACAGGGACCCATGAATCCAAGCAATTGAGTGTTCCTGCGAACTTTTACAAGCCACAAGGAACCCAAACCAAAGGGCCGAAGATCCGCCACAACCAATGGCGCTATGTCGATTACGATTTCGATGGAACCCTCGATCTGGTCGTCGGAATCGAAGATTGGAGTTTCTATGGATGGGACGATGCCTGGGACGCCCAAGGCCGATGGCTAGCAGGTCCGTTACGCGGGTTCATCTATCTTCTGCGCGGATTGCAAGACGGCAAATTTGCTGAACCGATCGCCCTTAAAAATGCTTCGGGAACTCCGCTGGAAACCTTCGGCTGCCCCTCTCCAAACGTCCTGGACTGGGACCAAGACGGCGACCTGGACCTGCTGTGCGGTGAATTCCTCGACGGGTTTACTTACTTTCAAAATGTCGGCACTCGCGAACAACCGATCTACCAGGATGCGGTACGGGTTTTGAACGTCGATGGCCAAGCCCTTCGGATGGAACTGCAGATGATCGTCCCGGTAGCCTTCGATTGGGACCGTGATCAATTCCCGGACCTGATTGTCGGAGACGAAGACGGACGCGTCGCGCTGGTCAGAAACACCGGCACGCGCTCGGCCGATCAAACGCCGATCTTCGAAGATCCCAAGTACTTTCAGCAATTTGCCGATACGCTCAAATGCGGGGCTTTGGCCACCCCTGTCGGCGTCGACTGGGATGACGATGGAGACGAAGACATCCTCTCGGGAAACACGGCCGGAACTATCGAGTTTTTCGAAAATCTCAGCGGTCCTGGCGTCGCTTTTCCACGCTGGGACCGCCCCAAGAAACTATGGGCCGACGGACGTGTTTTTCGCGTCATGGCAGGGCCCAACGGTAGCATCCAAGGTCCGGCGGAGGCCAAGTGGGGTTATACCACCTTGAGTGTCGCCGATTGGGATAACGATGGCCTAAAGGACATCGTCCTTAACAGCATCCTAGGTCGCGTCGTGTGGCTCAAGAATATCGGTCAGCATGGCGCACCGGTCCTGGCCGGTCCCAAACCGATCGAAGTCGATTGGGATCATCTCCAACCCGAACTGGCGTGGGGATGGCTCAAACCCATAGGCAAGGAGCTTCTGACCCAATGGCGAACGACCCCGGTCGTCTACGATTTCAACCAAGATGGCCTGATGGACTTGGCGATGCTCGACACTGAAGGCTACCTCGTGTACTTCGAACGGTTCGCCACGGTGGCTCGGGACGACGTAAGCTAGCGGTTTGCGATTGGAACGGCGATGGTCGCTTCGATTGGCTTCTGAATTCCAAAAATGCCGACCTGATGACCCAAACCCCGTCGGAGACGACCGAAAAGCTCCCACGCTGGATGTTCCAGAACAGCGGATCATTGGCCGACAAAAACATCGAGGGACATGACGTCAGTCCCACGACCATCGACCTGGATTCCGATGGCCTAAGGGATTTCCTAGGCGGAGCCGAGGACGGACGAATGTACTATTTGCGACGTTAACCGGCACTAGGATGGGACGCCCCAATGCCAAGCCCCAGAAAGCAAACGCGATGAGAACTTTTGAAAAACGATCCGATCCGCAGCTCGAGCGGGCCTCGAGTCTCACCCAGCAGCACGCCTACCGTCGTTCGCCGAAAATCGTAGCGATCGAAACGCTGGTTCCCCACGATATCATGCCTGGACTGCTGGCGCTGCGATTGCACGTCCAAGACGCCGGAGGTTCGGATTGGATCGGGCATGGCGAAACGTATTACATTCCGACCTCGGTCGCGGCGGTGATCCATGATTTTTTTGCGCCTCGGTTGCTCGGCGCTGACGCGTTGGCCATCGAGAGCCATTGGCGTTTCTTGTACGAACGGATGATCGCCTTTGCAGGAACAGGGGCTGAACTGCGAGCCTTATCGGCCGTAGACCTGGCCTTGTGGGACCTCTCGGGCCAGATCCATCAGGAACCGATCTGGCGATTGCTGGGCGGTCCGGTCCGCGATTCGATCCCCGTGTACAACAGCAGCGGTGGCCCGAGTTACGGCAGGAGCAACCAGCAGTTGCCAGCCTCCTCGGGATGGCCCGGGCATGGGGATCCGGGCAAGCCAGGTCGGCTCGAGGACAACTGGGCCAGCATGAACCAACCCGAGGAATTGGCCCGGGAGTTGATCGAACTGGGGTATCGAGGCATGAAGCTCTGGTCGTTCGACAGCGTTTATCGACGGCAGGGTGGTCAATTGCTCACGTCCAAGGATATCGACGAAGGGCTTGCTCCCTTTCGGGCGATTCGCGACAAGGTTGGAGACCAGATCGACTTGATGCTCGATGGACACGGCTTTTTTTCCTTGGCCGCAGCAAGGCAGATCGCTCGGGCGATGCAAGAGGTCCGACCTTTGTGGCTCGAAGACATCCTCAGGCCCGACTGCGTGCAGGCGATGGCCGAGTTTCGCAAGAGCATCGACCTGCCCGTCGCGGTGAGCGAAATGCTCGTGACGATCGATGACTATCGAAGGGTTTTGGAAGCCGGAGCGGCCGACATGGTCATGATCGATCCGACCTGGGTCGGGGGAATCTCCGGGACGCGTCGAATTGCGGAGCTGGCACAAGCCTACAACGTTCCGACCTTGATGCACGATTGCACCGGGCCGATGACCCTTCTATCCGGCTTGCACATCGCTGGCTCGAACAGCGGGGTAGCTTACCAAGAGACCGTCCGCGCGCATCTTGCAACCCTTTATCCGCTGCTGATCGATGTCGAGGTGCGGGTCGAACAAGGCCACCTGAGTTTGCCAGAAAGACCTGGCCTAGGGGCTCGATGGAAAGAAGACCTCTTCGATCCGAAACATCCGGGATACAGGATCTCCGAAATTCACAAGTAAGCCTGTGCATCGATTCCGCGTCCGGAAAGCTCGAAAGGGAATCTCCGCGTTGACGATAAACGAACTTGGATATGCGATAAATTTAGAGGCTGGGCCGAGCCCGTTCCTGAACTGTTGTCCTCGACACCCGACGATGCCTTCTTTCAAAATGACATTATCGATCGCGTTCCTAACAGGAATTGGTACAAAGGGCGATGCCTACTCCTTGGAGACGCCGCACACCCAACCACTCCGAATCTCGGTCAAGGAGGTTGCCTTGCGATCGAAGACGCAGCCTGTTTATACAATCTATTCTCTAAAGTATCGACGCTGCAAGACATCCTGCCTGCATTTGTGAAGCTGCGATACGCAAGAACGGCGGCAGTTAATCGCGATTCAAACCGGCTTGGAAGAACCGGGCAGTGGAACGGAAAAATAGCATGCTTGCTACGAGACGCCACAGTTAAGCAAGCATTACCGATCATCGGGATCCATGAGCTCCTCAAGCATGCTCGGAATGTCGATCGTTTTCTGGTCGAGTAGCAGCGAGACGTCGATTATTTCTTTTTGAGAAAATTGACGATCACGGCAATGACCAAAAGGAGAAGTACAATGCGTCCAACCCAAGCGCCAAGGTTGTAGGCACTCAAGCCGTTCTGTTGTGCGAGCAAGGCGATGCCATTTAGCTGATTCCAAAACATTTGAGTTCCCTTTCTTGACCGGCGACTTACAGTTCTACACTAGTTAGAGTTATAATAGAGCGTACTCCGAGATACAACTAGCAATAGTGGTCCATCGAGCATTGTAGGTACGTTTCTCGTTCGAATCCGACCCGTGTCGGTTGCAAAAAAGCCGTTTTCCCAATGAAATCGGTATGTCCAAGGCGACTTTGACGGGAGGTGTGCAGGAAGCTTTGGTCGCAAGCATCGGCCTTACGCCTCTGGCCTGGTCTCAATACCGTCAAATCGACATTTGGATCATTTTAGGAAAGATTGGATTTGAATGTATTTCGACGCATGCCGAGGGGTTTTTGAAAGCGGTTGGGCGCAAGCCCTCCGGTGAAGGGTCAAGTGTAGTGTTCCACGCTCGAACACACAGGAAACCACTGGATATATAGACTCACCGGGCAGATTGCTGCTCGGCTAACATTTATCGATTGCTAGGAAATGCAACTTCATCAATGTCCCGATTTGACGGTATTGGGCCTGGTCCTGTCGGTGTCTCTTTCTTGATGGGCACGAGCCGCCGGGCGGAGCAGGATATTCGAATCGAGGAGAACGAGCATCACTCGCCGCAACCTCAGTAGATTTTACGCTACTTACGCTGGTCCAAAACACCAGTAGGGTCTGGCAATTGCAACAAATGGGTGTGTTGCTCGCTTCAATCTCAGTCCGAGCATAAGCAAGATGCAACTAAAGACTATCCTCAATCGCCTAGAAAAGCAAAAGGGTTTCGTCTATCCCAATGCATCTAAGACGAAATCAGGCGAGATCGAGTTCACGTTGCGCATGGTGAGGATCGCCCCTTAGAACCCCAGCTTTTTAAGTAATTCCGAAATGGCCGTGATCTCACTGGACGGCGTTCCATGGATGCTATAATCAATCCCTCCACGAGACTCGTTTTCGGAAATTCGATACCATCAGCAACGCGATAAAATGCACCATCAATTTCTCTCCCGGCGACGGAGTAGGCCTAATTCGGCCGTGTCGTTTTTTATGCTGTTGCTCTGGCTTGCCTTATCAGCCCAGAGGGGCCAATCGACCGACCCGCCCAACATCGTCTATATTCTTGCTGATGACCTGGGCTATGGAGATTTGGGATGTTACAACCCAGACTCAAAGATCCCTACTCCCAGGCTCGATCGGTTTGCAGCCCAGGGAATGCGCTTTCGCGATGCGCACTCCCCTTCGTCGGTCTGCACGCCGACGCGCTACGCGTTGCTGACCGGGCGTTACGCATGGCGAACCCGCTTGCAACGCAATGTGCTGGGGCCATGGGACAAGCCTCTTATTGCTGAAAATCGACTGACTGTCGGAAAATTGCTTCAGCAGCAAGGTTATGCTACGGCTTGTATCGGCAAATGGCATCTTGGACAAAACTACGCGACCACCGACGGCAAGCCAGTTATCGGCGGAGTTAAGAACGCTTTGAGCAACGTGGACTTCACCCAAGCGATGAGCGATGGGCCGATCACACGGGGATTTGATCATTACTTCGGTACGATCGTACCGAACTACCCTCCCTACTGCTTCTTTGAGAACGATCGAACCGTCGGAATTCCATCTCTCCCGATGCAGGGGCGGAACTTCAATATCCCCGGTCCGATGGTACCGAACTGGAAGCTCGAAAACATCCTGCCCGAGCTTACCGATCATGCCGTGCATTGGGTCGAACAGCAAGCGCATTCAAGAAAGCCTTTTTTTCTATATTTCTCGCTAACCTCTCCGCATTACCCGGTCGTGCCGGCCCGAGAGTTTGTTGGCAAGACCCCGGTCGGCGCTTACGGTGACTTTGTGTATCAAACCGATTGGAGCATTGGTCAAATCCTCGATGCGATCGATCGGGCGGGAGTGTCCGACAATACGCTGGTGATCTTCACAAGCGACAATGGAGCGGAAGTTACCGGCGAAGTAAATCCCGGTGTTTACGATCGAGTGCAACAGTTCGGACATCGCAGTTCCGGCGATCTCCGCGGCGCAAAAAGGGACGCTTGGGAAGGTGGCCACCGAGTTCCATTCATCGCTCGCTGGCCTGGTAAAATCCAAGCTGGAACGTTCAGCGATGCAATGATCTGCCATGCCGATCTGATGGCAACGCTCGCGGAGATCCTCGTGCAAAAACTCCCCGAGAATGCGGCCGAAGATAGCGTGAGCATCTTGCCGATTCTGCTCGGCAAGCACGGGGACAGTCCGATGCGCGAAGCGATCGTCCACCACAGTGCTAGGGGGAAGTTCGCAATCCGGCAGGGGGACTGGGTACTGATCGACGCGCCGACGGGCGATGACAATGGAGCGAACGGGGAGCCGCAGTGGCTTAAAAGCGAGCGTGGGTACCAATCGCATCGGGCTCCCGGAGAACTCTATCATCTTGGCGATGATTTCGCACAGCGCCGCAATCTGTACTTCGAGGAGCCCGAGATCGTAAGCAATCTGAAGTCGCTTTTGAAAAAGTATATCGACGAAGGCCGCAGTACCCAGGGTGCTCGGCAAGCGAACGATGGGGTGATTCAGCCTTATTCTGCCCCTAGCAAGTCGCCGAACTAATTGCGTGGGCCTAGGCTACAGGCTACGGACTATGGACTATCCGGAACAGCCAAACCGGTTGGATCCTCTTCGCTCCCGGGCTTTGACGAGGGAGAAAGGGGCGGGTGAGATGAGGGAACATGTGACCCGAGAACGGCAACCATCACCGAGTGGCAGCCAAAGGAGTTTCTAAAATTAAGCGCGGACGACCGGCCACTTCGGTGCATGGTTTTGTTCTGGCTGTTTTTCGTGCTCGTGCTCGTGCTCGTGCTCGTGCTCGTGCTCGTGCTCGTGCTCGTGCTCGTGCTCGTGCTCGTGCTCGTGCTCGTGCTCGTGCTCAATTCGATCTAGTATAGCAATCCGGCCCATTGGTCTGCAAGTCACCGCGAACCGCTTCGATCAACGATCGGCATCGCCGCAGTTCAAACAGCCATCGAGTACGAGTACGACAAAATCCGATGCGAGGCACAAACGCATGCTTTCCTCAGATACGAAAAATTGCGATGTTGGCTTACAGCATCACCAACTACGAGCGAATTTCTTTCGCAGACGCATGAAACCGGACATTCCACCAAGCGAGGCCACAATCATCATCGACGTGGGTTCCGGCACCGCTTGGTTGCTGCTCTTGGTAATCTCATTGCTGTCGAGTGTGACCGCGCCATTCAACGCCAATGCGCTGCCATCGAGGATGGTTGCACCTGTCGTCAAGGTGATGCTCGTCAGCGCAAGAATGTTTCCTTGGAAGGCCGTTGATGTCCCGAGCGTGGCGGAACCTACTAGCACCCGGGAAAGAACCGGTTCTAGGTCTCTTTGATTCAAAGCCTGAGGGAATCCGGATCAACCAGATTACTGCGGGGCATGCGAAGGAGCTTCACGAGAAGCTCAAAGCCAGAGGGATGGCTACGACGACGATCCACAAACGGATCCAATTCGCCAGGCAATTCATTCACGATGCGGTCGATTGGAAGATCATCGACGAGAACCCGTTTTTCAAGGTTCGAACGCAGCGAAGCACCGTCAAAGTCAACGAGCTTGTACCACGCGAAGTGGTCGACAAGCTGATGAAGAAGGCAAACCCGGTTTGGCAAGTGATCCTGGGGCTGAGTCGCTATCCCGTTTTTCTTAACCACTGAACACACCGAACACACGGAAATAAATCCTCCCACCGTTATGTCATGCTTCCGTGTGTTCGGTGTGTTCGGTGGTTCCCTGCTTTTCGGCGACAAGAGCGAGTATCGAGTATGTGGTCGCCGCACCGCCGTACCGTGCGGCTGGCAATACAGCGATGGGTTGGAAGATCTCGAATCTACGGACCGAAATGACGCGACTCGTGCGCCGCGCCGGCGTCTCGGGTTGGCCACGATTGTTCCATTCGATGCGGGCCAGCAGGCAAACAGAACTGCAGCGAGAGTTTCCGCTGCACATCGTCTGCTCCTGGCTCGGCAACTCACCACGTATCTCCCAGCAGAGTTACTTGCTTGTCACTGAAGATAATTTTGCCAAGGCCGCTGGCGTGGCGAAGGTGGTGGTGTCGCCTCCTCCGTTTTGCCCCAAACGCAGCATCCTGGCGGGCTTGGTCAAGTTTTTCGCCGTTGGCTGCGGGTTAAACGATATTGCGCCTTCGGCGGACTCAAGTGGCCCGTAGCCACCTGTCGCCAGACGGTGGAGGCGTTACTCGCGCCGCCGTCCACCGCTTGGCAGCGGATGGCTACGACTTGGCAGCGGATGGCTACGATTCGGGCTCCCAGCCCATTCTTTTCGTCCGCAATCCCTGGCCCATCGACCAAACCACCGTGAGAACCGCTATAATCGGGGCGACTGGCAATATTTTCTCCAACCCCTCTAAATGATGGAATCCTATCCTCCTGGACTTGCAAGAGTCTGTACGAAGGATCCATAATACAGCTAGGTCTTGCTGGCGGTAGAAAATACGCGTCGGCAATCCAAGCCCCATCACTGGGGTTCCCGCCATCGGCCCCCGGGCTGACCCCTCCCTACCTCCAAACCCTTCAACACGGAATCGTGCCATGCTGAATTTTTTTGGCGATTCGCATCGGATGTGCAGTGGGCTTTCGCGACGCAGTTTTCTCTCTGCGGGCTCGCTTTGTTTCGGGCTAGGTGGCTTTAGTTTGGCCGATCTGCTCCGTGCCGAAGAACAATCCGGCAAAAAGAGCTCGCACAAGGGTCTGATCAACATTTTTCTCGGTGGTGGTCCCCCTCACCAAGACATGTGGGAGATCAAGACCGAGGCACCCTCGGAAATCCGAGGCGAATTCAGTCCAATCGCGACGAACGTTCCCGGTATCCAAATTTGCGAGGTCTTCCCGCAACTCGCTCAGCGGATGGATAAGTCCGTGGTGATTCGATCTGTCGTCGGTTGCAAAGACCGACACGAATCCCATCAGTGCATGAGCGGTTGGTTCCCCGACGATCTGAAAGCTCTCGGCGGTAGACCCTCGATCGGCTCGGCAGTGACCAAACTCCAAGGGTCGGTCGACCCTGCTGTTCCGCCGTTTGTTGGGCTCGCCTCGAAAACCCAGCATGGTCCCTGGTCCAATTCCGGTGAGGCCGGTTTCTTGGGGGCCGCTTATTCGGCCTTCAAACCCGACGGACCCGGGATGGAAAACATGAAACTCCAGTCGATCGGCCTAGATCGGCTCAAGGATCGACGCCGTTTGCTTACCAGTCTCGATACCATGCGCCGCGATATCGATAACTCCGGAGTCATGGCCGGAATGGACGCATTCGAACAACGGGCCCTGGATGTACTGACCAGCAGCAAACTCCTAGACGCCTTGGATCTGAGCAAAGAGGATCCGAAATTGATCGAACGCTACGGGGATGGTAAACCTTACAAATACCAGTACGACGGAGCACCGACTTGCAACGATCACCTCCTGATCGCCCGACGATTGATCGAGGCCGGGGTCCGCGTCGTGAGCCTTAGCTACGGACGTTGGGATTCCCACGGCGCGAATTTCGACCTAGTCCGCGACCACGGGGGCAAACTCGATCAGTGCCTCAGCGCCTTGATGGACGACCTTACGGCCCGAGGCATGCTCGATGATGTCACCATCATCGTCTGGGGTGAATTCGGTCGAACCCCGAAGATCAACAACGGGGCAGGGCGCGATCACTGGGCCCAGGTCAGCAGCGCATGGATGGCCGGCGGCGGGATGCGCGTCGGGCAAGCGATCGGTGCGACGAATCGGCTCGGTGAATACGCCAAGGAAAGACCGGTTCACATGCAAGAGATCATCTCGACGCTTTACCATAATTTGGGCATCAACACCGCGACGAACACCATCGTCGATCCGACAGGCCGACCCCAATTTTTGGTCGACCACGAACCTATCCGCGAACTGATCTAGGGGCCACCGTGAAAGATTGCGTTTTGGATTTCGGCCTTCGGTACTCTGTTGCCCTCTTGTTGGGAACTCTGGGGCTGCTCGGGCTTCTGGCCCCGGCGACATCAGGATTCGCACAGGACCTTCAACCCCTGGTTTTCGATACCCCAGAAATCACCTTGGTCGGTGAAGATGCTCGGGCGCAACTGCTTGTTCATACCCCAACGAGCACCGACGGTGCGGTCATCGACCTGACCCGAAACGTCCGGTTCGAACCCTCCGTACCCGGGCTAATTGCGATCGATGCGGCTGGGTTAATCACCCCGATGGCCACCGGTGCACTAAACCTGACGGCGCATGCCGATGGGTATGCCCCAGCGATCATCCCCATCCGAGTCGAACTTTCGGGTGTGGAAGAACCCGTGAATTTCCCCAACCAAATCGTCCCGATCTTTACCAAGTTCGGATGCAATGGGGGAGGATGCCATGGCAAGATCGCCGGCCAAAATGGGTTCCGCCTTTCGCTTCTGGGCTCCGAGCCGGCCGAAGACTACGAGCATCTTGTCCGCGAATCACGCGGCCGACGTTTGTTCCCCGCCGCTGCAGATACGAGTCTGCTGCTGACCAAATCGATCGGTACGGTACCCCACGGGGGTGGCCAACGCATGGAACTCGATAGCCATGAATACCGAGTCCTTCGACGCTGGATCTCCCAAGCCATGCCTTACGGAGATCCGAACGCACGCAAGATCACATCGATCGTCGTTTCCCCATCGGCCCGCCAGATGGCTCGCAACACCCAACAGCAGTTGAGCGTTCTTGCAAACTTCAGCGATGGATCCAGCCAAGATGTCACGCGAACCGTCCAGTACGAATCGAACAACCTCGATATGGCCGATGTCAGCGCCGCAGGACTCGTCAGTGTCCGCGATTTCGGCGGCGAAGTCTCGATCATGGCGCGCTACCAAGGCCAGGTGACCGTTTTCCGCGCAAGCGTCCCGCTCGGTACCCTGACCCAAGCGCTGCCTATGGCCCAAGGCCCGATCGACGTAGCGGTATTCGACAAGCTCAAAGCCCTCGGGATTCCCGCTTCGGCACTTTGCGATGATGCAACCTTCCTGCGACGCGTCACCTTGGATATCGCTGGCCGTTTGCCAAGCCTCGAGGAGGTCGACGCCTATCGTGCCGCAGTTGCCAACGGTGGGGATTCCCCCGAAGCGACGCAGCTACGACGCATCGAATTGGTCAATCGACTCTTGGAGTCGGCCGACTACGCCTCGAACTTTGCATCGAAATGGTCCGCAATCCTGAGAAACAACCGAACCGGCGAAGACACCCGCTATGGGGCTTATGCCTTTCACGATTGGCTCCGTCAGGGTTTCTTCGAAAACAAACCGATCAGCCAACTTGTCCGTGAGCTTCTAACAGCCACCGGGGATGCCGAGTCCAATCCCGCAGTGATCTGGTATCGGCAGGTGAACAACACCGAATCCCGCACCGAAGATATCGCCCAATTGTTCATGGGCCAACGCCTCCAGTGCGCACGCTGCCATCATCACCCCTACGAAAAATGGGCGCAACAGGATTACTTCCAAATGGCCGCGTTCTTCTCGACCGTCGAGCGTCGCGAAGGAGCCTTGCCCAGCGAACCGAAGTTCGGCTCTAGAGTAGCCGCCGCGGCGGCAAACCACCCTAAGACCGGCCAAGCCCTTTCGGCCGTCGGATTGGATTCGGCCAAAGTGGAATTGGCCAATTACGAAGACCCTCGCGGCGCATTGGCCGAGTGGATGACCGCGCCTAGCAACCCATTCTTTGCCAAATCGGTAGCCAACCGATACTGGAAGCACTTTCTAGGCAAAGGGCTCGTCGAACCCGAGGACGACATGCGGATCACCAATCCTCCGTCCAATCCCCAACTGCTCGATGCATTGGCCAAGCAACTCGTCGACTCTGGATACGATCTCAAGCACTTGATCCGCTCGATTTGCACCTCGACGACTTACCAGCTCAGTTCGACTGCCAACGAATGGAACATCAAGGATACGAATTGCTACTCGCGGTTTTATCCCAAGCGTCTGTCGGCCGAGATCCTGCTCGATTGCATCGATACCGTCAGCGGCAGCATCTCGCAGTTCGATGGGTTGCCCGTCGGAACCAAAGCGATCGAGCTTCCGGACACCTCGTTTGCGTCGTACTTCTTGACCGTCTTTGGGCGCCCCGATTCCTCGACGGCCTGCGAGTGTGAACGGACGAATTCCTCGACGCTGGCTCAAAGCTTGCATCTACTCAATTCCAAGGAAATGCAAGGTAAGCTCTCCTCTGACGCGAGCCGTGCGGCCACTTGGGCAGGCTCTGCGATCAGCGATGCGGCCCTGAGCCCCGTGGAGAATATTCGCAAGACCGCCCCTGACCGGATACGCGAATTGTACCAACGCAGCCTGGGACGCTCACCGAGCGAGTCCGAACAAGCCATCGCGCTAGAGTACCTGATGCAACGTGCGGACCGACTCAAGGAGGCCTACGAAGATCTCGTCTGGGGCATCGTCAATAGCAAAGAATTTTTGTTCAACCACTAAGCCGACTGAGTCCATGAGATCGTTTCGTTTGATCAGACCGGCAATCGCATTGCTGATCCTAGGGTTGCTCTGTGGGATCACGTTTGCCGAAGTTCCCATCCTGGCAATCGACGCGGTCTACCCGCCGGTGCTTTCGACGACCCATGCAAACCCAGTAAGAATCACTGCAGGGAGATTCAATCAGGACATCGACGCGTTGGTCTTCTCGGACCCTCGGATCACCGCTGTCCTTGATCCAGCCCCTAATTTAACGCTCGATGAGGTCCCGCAGAAGAACTACGGGAGCTTTACCGTCACGGTCGATCCGGCCACTCCTGCTGGGTATTACGAGGTTTGGGCTTCCGGTCGATATGGGATATCGAACTCGCGCATTGTCGCTGTCGTTTCCACCCCGGTGGAACTGCTCTCAGGAAGCATCGATCCGAAGAATCCCTTGGAAGTCAAACCTGGGGTCTGCTACGTCGGGACCACCAAGCGAAGCGATAAGGTCGTCGTCAAAACCAAAAAGACAGACCATTGGCCCAAGTGCTTGATCGCAGCCCAGGTCTTCGATGCAGCCACGATTCCGGCCCTGACAGTGACCGACAGCAAACAGACGGTTCTGAGCCAACTGCGCGCTCAGGGCAAACGACCGATCTTGTTCGAGACACCAACGATCGTTCCACGCGAGCCGCTCGACGAGGTGTACCTGCGAATCTATGACTTCCTGTATCGTGGTGCCGAGACTGCGCCCTTTGCGTTGGTGATCGATCCGCCCGAGAACCATCCCCTTTTGACCCGTTCGGCTTGGAAGCCACCGTTCAGCGTCTTCGAAGAGTCGCTAGCGACCTGGCCGGTGGTCGACCCCAACACGATACCTGCAGGCGGTCTTTTTCCGGCCCCGGCTTGGCAAACATCGATCGAATTGACTTCGCAAAACCCGATCGCGCAGATCGAGTTTCCTGTGGCCGAAGGGCTGGTTTATGAGTGCGAGGTTTTTTCTGCGGCCGACGGGCAGATGTCCGATATACGGATCGTAGCCGATCGAGTTTCTCCGGCGCCGACGCCCGAGCAGTTGGTTGAGATTCAAGCGAATACGAACGCTCCTGCGGGCACAGCGTTGGACCCGAACTTGGAACAGCGGATCAAAGACTATCGACTTCGAATTCAAAAGATCGGACGCGAGATAATCACGATCGCCGAGGATGGACCCGCAGCCGGGACACGAGCCGTGGGGTTAACCTCACCGGATCCGATCGCGAGCATCCCCGCCGGACCAGTGACTAAAAACGTTCGGCTTTCGATCTCCGATCTGCAGATGACTGCGTCGAGGAAATGGCCCACGCGATTGACCCTTCGTGTCGGCCCGGCAGTTCCTCGGTTCCATGCCGTCGGACACTGGGTCCCCGATACCAACAACGCGGTTCAAGCCAAGACGACGGGAGTGGCGTTGAGCAAAGGGGGCCAATGCGCCCTGCAAGTCAGCATCCGGCGGGCTGGCGGGTTTGCTGGACCCATCCAAGTGACCTGCGAGGGCTTGCCTCCGGGAGTCTCTATGCGCCCGGCGATCATCGCTCCGGGGCAATCCGAGACTCAAGTGATCTTTTATGCAGAGGAGAATGCAACCGCATGGGTCGGAACGATCCAACCGCTAGCCAAAGGGACTTGGACGGATCCGAACAATGCTCCCCAAGAGATTGCTGTGCCCATCCGAGCCGCCACGATCGCGCTTAGCGCTTCGGGGGACCGAGGGTTGCCTCAATCGCGTCTATCGAGCCAATGGCAACTGAAAGTCATCGAACAAGAGGTTGCACCGATCCAGATCCGCGCCGGGGAGGGCCCCGAGTGGGTCTTGGAAATCCCTTTAGGTGGGAGTGGAAAACTACCGATCAAGGCGGTGCGAAGGGCTGGCGGGGATCAGAAAGGGGTGATGCGACCGCAAAATTTACCTGCAAAAGTTGCGTTCGCTGAATTCGAACTTCCACCCAATGCCGCCGAAGCAACTCCGGAGATCAAGGTCGCAGCCGATGCGACTCCAGGTGAATACACCGTCTGGTTTCAAACCGAGATCATTCTCAAGCAATCCTTGCACCCGGAGTCCCATGCTCGACTCGTGGCGTATCGCGACCGCATCCAGGCCAAGCTCGCCGATCCGAATTGGGCCGGCGATCGGCCGATGGCCGAGAAGATCATCGCCGAGACCAACCCCAAGATCGAGGCGCTTGCCAAAGAGATCGCGCCGCGTGATTTCCCTACCTTTCTTTCCAGCGCCCCATTTCGGCTACGGATCGTTCCGGCGGCTGAAGCCCCCAAATAAACAACCGATCAAATCCTTTTAAAAGCCGCGAGGCCTTTTGATGTTCCTGACCATGCGACCCACCTACCTCTTCTCGATCGCGGCGGTGCTTACATGCACCCTGTGGCAGTGCACCCCGACGGTTCTGTCTCAAGCACCTGCGGAGGTCAAGGATTATGCGAACCATATCCTGCCGATCCTCAGAACCAATTGCTTGGCGTGCCACAACACGCAAAAGGCCGAAGGAGGCTTGAACCTCGAGTCCTACGACAAGCTTTCCAAGGGGGGCGATAGCGGGCCAACGGTCCTAGCAGGCAAGGGTAGCGAAAGCGAGTTGGTCCGCCGCATCCTCGCTACCGATGAGTCGGCTATGCCTCCAGAAAAGAATGCAGTCGGTGCCAAGCGACTGACTCCCGAAGAGGTCCAATTGCTCCAAGCCTGGGTCGATGCCGGCGCTCCGGCCGGTGTGCTCAAGCCTGCCAATACCTCGCAGTGGAAACAAGTTCCCGATACGGTCCGACCGATGTACGCCATGACGGCAAGTCCAGACGGGCAATGGGTCGCAACCGGACGAAGCAATCAGACGTTGGTCTACCGATGGCCATCGCTCGAAGGGGCTGCCGATGTCGCTTATTTGGTCGATCCAGCCTCGCAATCGCAGCTTAAGACCAACTTGCCGGTCGCTCACTTGGACATGGTCCAATCGATCGCCATGAGTCCCGATGCGACCCGTTTAGCGACCGGCGGATTCCGCGACGTGAAAATCTGGAAACGCAATACCGGAGTTTCGGAAGACGGACTCGGTGGGCTCCTCAAAGGTGCCCACGTGGTATCGATGGCAAGCAATGGGATAGCGATCGCCAAGGCGACGCGGACCCCGACGCTAGAAATTGTCCGGGCCGACAAGTCCGTCGTCTCCCATAGCCTGGAATGCCCGAGTGTCGTCTCCTCGATGGCTTGGAGCAATGATGGAACGCGCTTGTGGGTCATCGGCGAAGATTCCGCGGCGTATCAGTTCGCGATTGAAGCCAACGAGACTCCGACGGCCGTGGCCATCAAGCCAGCGATGATCGGCAAGATCGAGCAGCCCCTGAAGTCCTTGGTGACCAACGATGCGCAATCGTTCGTCGGAATCACTGCCGATAAGAAAACACAGTGGTGGGGACTGACGGTAGCCACTGCCGAGGTCCCCTCGACGCTTCAGAAAACAGAGCGTTTGGCAGATGTGTCCGACGTCATCGGTTTGGCACGCTACGAAGAAGCGGGGGTATCGAGAATCTTGGTAGCCACTGGCGATGGAAACGTCCGGGTGGTCCAAGGAACCGATGGTGCCGTCTTGCGAACGGTCGGCCACGGCGCGGCGATCGCGCATGTGATCGCTGCGGGGGATTCGAGCAAGTTCGCAACCATCGGCGCCGATGGCTTGATCAAAGCTTGGAAGTCCGCCGACGGAGCCATTCTCTGGGAGCAAAAGGTCGATTCATTAGGCCAAAGCAGGATCGATCAAGCCGAATTGGGCTTGGCCCGACACAAGGCCAGGATCGATCGAGCGACAGCCAAGGTTCCTGAGCTTGAGAAGGCCAAGCAAGCCGAAACCGAGGCACATGGCAAACTGCAAACATCGCGCACGCAGATCATGGAAGAGCTTGGGAAAAAACAAACCGAGCTCGACGCACAGACCAAGGCGGTCGTCGACAGCGAAGCGGCCATGGTCGCCGCCAAAGCAGCCGTCGAAGAAGCGATGAAGAAGATGGAAGCGGCTGGAAAAGATGTCGAGGCCAAGAAGCAAACGCAGGCTGTCGCGACCAAAGCAAAAATGGAGGTCGAGACCAAACTGACCACGATGGATAAAACGATCGCGACAGCAGCTCAAGCGATCGAGAAGGCCACCGCGATTTTGGCCCAGTTCCAAGCCACGCTCGAGCAAGAGAAACAAAAGACACCTGGGATTGAACAGGGATTGACCCAGGTGCAAGCAGGAGCGGTTCCGTTGCCTGTGATCCGAGGAACGTTCACCGCAGACCATCGCAGCATTGTGACGGCTCGCAATGACGGTTCGCTCTCGATTTTGCGAGGCGACAAAGGACTACAGCAAACCGTCTTGGCCGGTGGTGCTGCCAATATCAGCGGTTTGATCGCAACGGCCAACGGCTGGATCTGCGAAAACGTCGACGATGGCAGAGCCTTGACTTGGGATTGGTCCAATCGATGGGTTTTGGAACGAACCATCGGCGATATCAATGAATCTCCATTCAGCGATCGGGTCACGGCGATGGACTGGAGTCTCGATGGTCAACACTTGGTCGTCGGAAGCGGCGCACCGAGCCGATTCGGTGAATTGAAAATGGTACGAATTGCAGATGGTGCAGTCGCCAAGGATTGGGGGCAAGTCCACAGCGACTCGATTTTGGTCGCCAAATTTTCACCCGATGGTTTGACCGTAGCGACCGGCGCGGCCGACAAATTGGTACGTCTCCACCGCGTCGATGTCGAGGCTCCGACGAGGACCTTCGAGGGCCATACGCACCACGTTCTAGGGCTCGCATGGCACGACGATAGCCACTGGATTGCCAGCGCCTCGGCCGACAATACGATCAAGGTCTGGGATGTAGAGACCGGGTCTGCGACTCGAACCATACCAGGCTTTGGAAAAGAGGTTACCGCCTTGGCGTTTGTTGGGCGGACCAATCAAGTGGTCTCGTCCTCGGCAGATAAACAAGTACGGGTTCACGATGTGAGCAATGGTGGACAGGTCCGCGCCATAGGTGGGCCTGCCGAAGCGGTTTACTGTTCGGTTGTGGCAGGTCGCGTGCCGGTCGTGGCCATGGCGGGGGGCCAAGACGGGGTTTTATGGATTTGGCAATTGGACAACGGCCAAGTTCTCCAGCAATTGAAATAGCCCCTCTTTGGGGCGATACCCATACGTCAAAGATTACCGACGCAATCTCTTTGAAACACAGAGGCGCAGAGGGCACGGAGCTTTGGTGGATCCTCCGAGAGAAGCATCAGGATTCGGTCGGTATCCACAGAAATCGAGCCCATCGATATGCGCAAGAGCTTCGATGGGCCAGATGAGATCCTCGGTGGATACCAAGGGCATGTGATGGCGGACTGTTATTCTGGGAATATGAGCGTGGTGCTTGCGCCTGGGTCGATTAGTGGCCATATGTGGCCATTACAGCCAAGCAGCCTTACGCGCGGTCGGCCCCCTCAACCCCCCCCGCCCCTTACTCCCCCGGCCAAAGCCCCGGTGGAGAAGGGGGGCCAAGCGGTTGGATGGAGCGGACGTGAGGTGTGAGGTGTGAGGGGAGCAGCCGGATCTAGGTGAGAGTCGCTTAGGTGAGGCCGCAAGCTTTTTGTACGCGAGACAAAACCTCACGAGCAACCTTTCGGGCTCTATGGGCTCCGTCCTCAAGCGCTTTGGCGACGTAAGCATCATCGCTTGCGAGTTCCGCACGTCGAGCGCGAAGCGGATTGAGGAACGCGTCGGCGGCATCTGCGAGTCGCTTTTTGATATCCCCGTACCCAAAACCACCGCGCTCGTAAATCGCTCGTACTTCCTGGCGTTGCTCATCGGTCGCAAAGAGCGAATACAACTGGTACAGATGGTCCGTATCGGGATCCTTGGGCTCCTCCATCGGCCGCGAATCGGTACTGATCCGCATGATTTTTTTCCTTAACTCCTTGGCGTCCTCGAAGAGTCCCAACGTATTGTCGTAACTCTTGCTCATCTTCTGGCCATCGGTCCCAGGGACCTTGGCCGTATCCTTGACGATCCGAGCCGTGGGCATCACGAAGGTATCTGCGAACTGAGCGTTGAAACTCCTGGCCAGATCGCGGCAGACCTCAATGTGCTGATTTTGATCTTCACCCACAGGAACGCATTGGGAATCATACGCGAGAATATCGGCGGCCATCAGGACAGGATAAGTAAACAAGCCCGCATCGGCCTTGATCCCACGCGCTTCTTTGTCTTTGAAAGCGACGCATCGTTCGAGCAATCCAAGCGGAGCGCCGGTCATGAGGATCCAATAAAGCTCGGAGACCTCTGGGATGTGCGATTGCACGAACAGCGTCGCTTTGCTCGGATCGAGTCCCAAAGCCAGCAAGTCCAAAGCGGCATCTCGAACGTTCGCCCGCAAGAGGCTTGGATCGCGGATGGTTGTCAGCGCGTGCAAGTCGGCGATGAAGTAATAGCCGTCATGCTCGTGCTGCAATTCGATGTACTGCTTGATCGCACCGAAATAATTTCCCCAGTGAAAACGTCCGGTGGGTTGAATACCGCTCAAAACTCTCATGGAAACCTGTTGATGGTAAAAAAGGGTGCAGGGGGGGGCGCTTGGATGCAGGCCGCTAGGATGCCTGACGCATCAGAAAATAGAACTCGGAATTAGGAGCGTTTAAGCTCAGGTGCGGAAGGACTCGGTGGATTGATTTTCAGCGATCCGATGCAATCGCGCAAGCGGCTTAAGCCTAACTCACGTACCGCCTGGGGTAGTTGTTCCACAAGCCGGGTGCTGACCAAAGGGTCGTAGTAGTTGGCCGTACCGATTTGGATAGCCGAAGCTCCAGCGACAAAAAATTCCATCGCATCGTCGATGGTGGCAATGCCACCGACTCCAACGATCGGAACCGGAACATTCGATGCGACTTGGTAAACGCATCGCAACGCGATCGGCTTGATCGCCGGTCCGCTCATACCGCCGACATTATTGGCCAGCATGGGTTTTTGTCGCCGCCAGTCGATCGACATGCCTAAAACTGTGTTGATGCAGGTGACCGCATCGGTGCCTGCTTCGTAAGCTGCTTTGGCGATCTGCGCGATGCTCGTGACGTTGGGCGTAAGCTTGGTCAGCAACGGGCAATCGATCACCTCGCGAACCCCCGAGACGACCTTGTAGCAGGCTTGTGGATCGGTGCCAAAATCGATCCCCCCACTGACATTCGGGCACGACACATTGAGCTCCAGAGCAAAGAGCCCTAACGGAGCGAGTCGTTGAGCAAGGTAGACAAAGTCCTCATGAGATTTGCCCGCGACACTTACGACAATCGGTGCGCCGGTCGATTGCAGATAAGGCCAATGATTTTCGATGAAGTAATCGATCCCATCGTTGTCTAGTCCTATCGCATTGAGCAGTCCAGCCGAAAGCTCAACGGTTCTCCATGGCCTATTGCCTGGACGAGCGTCCCGGGTGATGGTCTTCGGGAGGATACCTCCCAAGGCGCGCAGGTCGACAATGTCGGCCATCTCCTTGGCGTAACCGAAGGTCCCCGATGCGACCATCACGGGGTTTTTTAACTTCAGCCGACCAAGCTCTACGCGAAGGTCGATCTCGGTTGAAGAGGTTTCAGTTGAAGAATTTGAAGTATCCAAAACAGCAGTCACTCCATGGGGCGAGCTCAAGCGTTGGCCTTACCTAATCGTCGCGCAAGGGCTTCGACCGGCAAGGGAATCACTGTGGCGTTGGCCATCAAATCCGTCGACAGAATGTCGCTCGATTCGTCCACGGTCTCCGAAGGCTCGTAGGTGACGATGTAAGCACCCACTTGGAGATAATCTTGATGGAAAACCGGAGGCCAAAAGTCTTCGGCGCGATGGGCCAGAGTTCTTGCCAAAAGCCGGGTTGCTCGACCGGAAAATCCACTCAGGACCATGTCCAATCGGCCAAGCGATTCGCGGAAGATGTAGAAGACCAACGCCGCATCCTTGCCAGCCGTCGCTCCGCCAGCAAACGTCCAAGTTCCGTCGGCTTGCTCGTAGTACAAACCAGGCTCAGTCACCTTTTCCGCTTTGCTCAATTGCATACCTGCCGAACAAGCGGGTGGCTGGGGATCGCGGTCTCGAAATCGCAAGAAAAAGGGAAGCGATCGATCGGTCGCTTTGGCAACATTGTCCTGAGATACAAAGGGTTCGCAGCCGAATGCTTCGCCCAAGACCAACTCGACGGTCGGATTGCTCTTGACGCTCCCTAGACAGACCAGCGCTTTGTCCCCTGCGATTTCTCCAAACTCCTCATAAACGTCACGGGCCCTTGCATGGACCTGCTCAACAGCCATCGTGCCCGGGCTCCAGACCAACGTCTGGCGGAGGTGTTCGATGTGTGGAATGTCCTTGCCCGATACCTTTTTCATCGCCTTGGCTGTCCCACCCAAAGTCGATACGCCATTGAGCACTTCGCCGGCGAGCACATTGTCCGATGCGACGATCCATGCGGTATCGGCGCTATCGTCCTCGGGAGGCTTGCGAACTCCGACGCAAAGTTCCAAACGGGATCGCCGGGCAAGCAATTCCCAGAAGTTTTCCGGGGTTACGGCAAACAAAGCACCGGGCAATTCGTCTGCCCGAGCATGCCCATGCTCAATCAGATAATCGCACAATCGCGAAAGGGCCTCCAGAGGGATGTACTTGGCCTCGTTCTTGAGCAATGCCGCGACTTGGTGGCGATCTAGTCCTGTATATTCCACGATCGATTTGATCGTCCCTGGGCGTTTTTTGCGGTCTGGAGTGTGTCCCAGCAGTTCGGCAAGTCGGAATGCATACCTCATGGTCGGCTCGTTGGGTCAGGGTAAGTAGCGGTAGGGCGACTGCGAAAAAAGCCTTAGTGCGCCCTTTCCTGCCATTAGCATAGCGAAAATATTGCTAACTGCCGACCCAACGTTGATAAATTTTGCGCGCTTGAACCGGATCCTCGGTTCCATGCACCACGGCTCGACCATCGGCAAAGACCGTCAGGGTGCTATTGCCTTGGGAAAATCGTACCAGAAACGGCGTCTCGACGACCTCACCGTGGGCACGTAGTTTTTCGGCCAGTTGTGCCAAATGGATCCGAGTTCCACTTGGGACTTGTACCTGAACGGCGTTCTTTCCACACATGACTTGGACGTCGGTGCTGTGATGTCCGTCGAGGAACGGGAACTCCTTGAGACCGCAGCAGGGGCAATCTGGCACCTTCTTGAGCTGAATCTTGCGAACATCCCCGTGCCACAGGTCGAAGACGGTAAGGACGCTTGGACGTGTCGGGGCATCGGAGTCCTTTCGTTCGACGATCCATTGGACAGCTAGGAGCGATTGCCAACAGGCGATCAGGCCGACGGCTGGTCCTAGGACGCCGAGGGTATCGCACGAACCGGCGGTGTTTGGCGAAGGGGCCTCGGGCAGCAGGCATCGGAAGCATGCGGTGTGCTCGGGTTCGATCAACATGGCTTGTCCAGACGCCCCGACGATTCCACCATGGACCCATGGCAGGCCTAGGGCGACGCACGCGTCGTTGATCAGATACCGGACTTCAAAGTTGTCGGTGCCGTCGAGGACGATGTCGACCCCTTCGAGCATTTGGCGAATGTTCGTGTGGGTAAGATCTGTCACAACCGGATCGAGGTGGGTGTTCGGATCAATGGCTGCAAGATGCCCTGCGGCAGCCATCGATTTTGTCGAGTGGTATTCCGCGTCATGCAGGGTGTAGAGTGCTTGACGGGGCAGGTTGTCGAGTTCGACCCAATCGCGGTCGATCAATCGCAGGTAACCGACTCCGCAACGCACGAGGCGTTCGGCGATTGTGGAACCTAAAGCACCGAGTCCGATCACCGCAACGCGCGCATCGGAGAGCATGCGTAGGCCGTCTTCACCGACCGGTTTAAAGGCGATTTGCCGACGAAACCGGTCTTGAGAATACGTCATGGATTGGCTTTGGATTCGGAGAGGGTGTTATTTTTTGCGGTTCAAGGCTTCTGCAACGGCAGCACCCATATCGGCAGGGGAAGGAGCAACGACGATCCCGGCAGCTTCGAGGGCTTTGACTTTTTCCGCAGCCGTTCCTTTGCCGCCGGTGATGATCGCCCCGGCGTGGCCCATGCGTTTGCCTGGAGGTGCGGTACGTCCGGCGATGAACGCTGCGACGGGTTTGGTCACGTGGGCTTTGACGTATTCGGCGGCTTTTTCTTCGGCATCTCCTCCGATTTCACCGATCATCAGGATGACTTCGGTTTGCGGATCTTTTTCGAAGCGCTCGAACATTTCGATGTAGGAGGTACCTACGATTGGGTCGCCCCCGAGACCGATGCAACTGGATTGACCGAGTTTAAGATTGCTGGTTTGCCAGACGGCTTCGTAGGTGAGCGTACCGCTTCGCGACATGATGCCGACCTTGCCCGGTTGGTGGATGTAACCTGGCATGATGCCGATCTTGCATTCTCCTGGGGTGATGACCCCAGGGCAGTTCGGGCCGATCAGCACGGACTTGCTGCGTTTGACGGCAGCATAGACGTGGACCATATCCAAAACAGGAACACCTTCGGTGATCGCGCAGATGACTTCGATGCCCGCGTCGACGGCTTCGAGAATTGCGTCGGCGGTAAAGGGAGGTGGGACAAAAATCATCGTTGCGTTGGCACCGGTCTGCAGGACCGCTTCTTCGACGGTATCGAAGACGGGCAATCCTTCGACGGTCTCACCGGACTTGCCGGGTGTTACCCCACCGACCATCTTGGTCCCGTACTCTTTGCAGCCTTTGGTATGAAAGGCACCGGATTTGCCAGTGATTCCTTGGCAGATGACCCGGGTGTTTTTGTTGACAAGAATGCTCATGGCTATCTATTTCGCTAATTACTTGTGTAGGTTGGGTTCGGATGGGTTTACTTGCCGACGGAGGCGACGACCTTCTTGGCTGCATCGGTCAGATCATCTGCCGAGATGATGGCAAGCCCGCTTTCGCGAAGCATCTTTTTACCTTCTTCGACTTCGGTTCCTTCGAGTCGAACGACCAGTGGGACTTTGAACCCGACTTCTTTCGACGCATCGATGATGGCTTGTGCGATCGTCGTGCACCGTGCGATCCCGCCGAAGATATTCACGAGGATGGCTTCGACGTTTGCATCCGAGAGGATGATTCGGAACGCTTCGGTGACTTGCTGAGTGTTGGCCCCCCCGCCGACGTCGAGGAAGTTTGCAGGTGCCCCACCGTGGTACTTGATGATGTCCATGGTGGCCATGGCAAGGCCTGCACCATTGACCAAGCAACCGATGTTTCCGTCGAGTTTGACGAAGCTCAGGCCGCTGTTGGAGGCTCTGAGTTCGGCCGGCTCTTCTTCGGCGACATCGCGAAGTTCCTTGATGTCCGCATGGCGGTAAAGCGCGTTGTCATCAAAGGTGATTTTCCCATCGAGGGCGATCATCTTTTCGTCTTTGGTGATCACCAGCGGGTTGATTTCTGCCATCGAGCAATCGAGCTTGACAAAGAAGTCGCAAAGTTTCCTGAAGAAAATGTCCGCGTTTTTGGCCGCTGGGCCCGAGATGTTGAGTTTCTTGCACAGCTTGCGAACTTGGAAGGGCATCAAGCCATGGGCCGGATCGAAATGCTCTCGCAGGATCTTCTCAGGGGTCTCTTCGGCGACCTTTTCAATATCGACGCCACCTTCGCTGCTGACCATCAACAGGGGTTTCATGGCGGCGCGATCCAAAACGACCGCAGCATAAAGCTCTCTGGCGATCTGGCAGCCTTGCTCGAGGAACACTTGATGGACCGGCGAGCCAGCGGGTCCGGTTTGGATCGTCACCAGACGATTCCCGATCATGTTCTTTGCCGCCTCGGCGGCTTCTTTGCCGCTGCGAACCAATTGGACCCCACGCTGGGCTGGGACTTCGATAAACGCTCCCTTGCCTCGGCCCCCGGCGTGAACCTGGGCTTTGATCACCGCAAGCGATCCGCCAAGTTGGTCGAATGCAGCCTGAGCTTCCTCTGGCGTCTTGGCAACATACCCCTGGAGAATGGGAACCTGGAAAACGCGAAATAGTTCTTTCGCTTGATACTCGTGGATTTTCATCGAGTGGTACTCAGTGGGGGCTTGAAGGTGACGTCAGAGGGTAGGTAGATGGACTTTGCCCGCACGATTGGGGCTTTGGCAACATCGAGGACGCGATTATCGGAGCGACCCGCGAGTCGGTCAAGGCGTACTCAGGGTTCTTGGAAATCTAACAATCGAATGGGGGATTGGGCGGTTGGCTGGGTGGCCCCGAGGCTGGCTACTTTATTGCCGCACGGGCCGGAGTCGTTTGCGTCCAGGCGGACGCAAACGCGTTGGATTCCCCAAGAGCTCAACAAAGAGGCCTGAGCCTTTTGATTCGCTGTCAACGACCTCCGCTGTCAACGACGTCCGCTGTCAACGACGTCCGCTGTCAACGACGTCAACCAAGTCAACCACGTCAACCACGTCAACCACGTCAACCACGTCAACCACGTCAACCACGTCAACCACGTCAAAATACCAACCCCGCCGCCTGCGGCGGCGTTCAGGGCGTCACGCCGCCTGCGGCGGCGTTCAGGGCGTCACGCCGCCTGCGGCGGCGTTCAGGGCGTCACGCCGCCTGCGGCGGCGGGTTTTTTGACGTCATTGACGTGGTTGACATCATTGACGTGATTGACAGCGGACTAGATTGACATCATTGACGTGGTTGACAGCGGACATGGTTGACGCCTGGGGGCGGTTCTTTCTAGTATTCCTTGCACTGCATGCTGCACTGCATGCTTTTGGCCAAGATGCGATAAATCTTCGGGTTTTGGGGGCAGAGCCCCCAAAACCACTAGCCTCCTTTTGTGCGATTATCTATGTGAGGAAAACCGGCTTTGGCCCCAAGCGGTACGACGGACTGGAAGTCCGTCGTACTTGTCCGACCGACGGACTGGAAGTCCGTCGTACTAGTCCGTCGTACCAAGAACGAACCAACAAAGAGGCCTGGCCCCTTTGGTTTTCTATGGGAGCAAATCTCTTTGAGACGATGCACACTCAACGAGAGCCAACACAGAAGTGACAGCAAATGCCATGGTCTTGGTGCAGTTCGAACCATTGTAGGCCAGTCGACACAACGAATGCATCGACTGCCTTTCTGGCCGCCATCGGCTAGCGTTGGCAGGCACGCGCTGTGTGCTTTTCGACGCAATCCACAAGAATTAGCGCCCGATTCTGGGAATCATTCGAGCCTTCTACCTATATTGGGTTAATCTGAGCTGATTGCCTAATATGCGTGCATCACTTCATGCTGGTTCAATCGAGGATTCGCCGATGGAAATTTTTCTTGGATGCATTGCAGGTTTTGTCGCGTGGTTTGTCATTCGATACTTCCTTGCAGGCTTCTATATCATCGATCAAAATCAACGAGCCTTAATCACCACATTTGGCAGAGCAGATCGACTCGGAGAAGCTACGACCCTGGATCTACCGCTTGCCGAAGCCTTGGTCCCTGATGAACAAGAGCGGTATTGTTATCCGCAGGTACGCGTCGTGCAGCCGGGTTTCTACTGGAAATGGCCTTGGCAACAAGTGCATCGCGTTTCTATCGCGACGTCCACCATGAATATGGCATACGATCCCGATGAGCCACAAGCCAACCAGGGCGGAACTATCTTGGAGGCAGTCACCAAAGATCAACTTAATATTGGTCTCGATGGACAGATTCGTTATGGGGTCTCGGAAGCCAATCTTTATGCATACCTGTTTGGCGTTAAAAATCCAATAGCGCATGTGATGGGCTATTTTGTGTCCGTGCTACGCGAAAGAATCGCGAACTTCGAAGCCCCTCCGATTCCTCCGGTGATTGTCGCAGGTGAGACTCAGGCGGACACCACAGTTAACTTTGGTGTCTCAATCAATGACCTACGAAAGAACTTGCGCGACCTGAACGAACACATGGATCGCGAGTGCCACTCTTCTGCAGCCAGGTACGGAATGGTACTCGACGCATCGCTCATCACCGGAATCGATCCGCCCCCCGAGGTTGAATCGGCCTTGGCTGCCATCAACACAGCACACAACCAAGTATCGTCCGATATAAGTTTAGCCCAAGCTGCTGCAGATCAAAAAATCGTTCAATCCAAGCGTGCCGTAGAGATTGAAACTTTGAAAGCCCAGGCAGAAATCGAGCCATTAGAGAGAATGGCGACGCAGCTTGAGTCATTAAAGCAAAATGGTTCGGGCGTACTCAAGGCATATGTTAGAAACGTCAGGATGTCGCTATTCGGTCGCTCGGAACAAGCTTTTGTGGAGGTGGACTCATGATTGGATTTGCTGCATTCGCCATTACGTTTGTATTGTCGTTCTTCATCGTACCTATCGCATTGCTGATTGGACGCATGTTCGGGGTGTACACCATCGTCCAGGAACGCCGATGTCATGTCTATGTCCTTTTCGGAAAGGTTATCGAAGTTATCGACGAGCCTGGACTTCATTTTCTATGGCCTCTCATGGACTGGAGGGCTCTGGTTGTTAACTGGCTTGGTAAGTGCTATGTCCTGGACATGCGATTGGATCAGGTCTATCTGCGAAGTGCTCCGGTCAATTCCGAAGAAGGCGCGCCGATGGGAATTGGAATTTGGTACGAAATGTTTATAAGCGACCCAGTGGCATACCTTTTTAAAAATATGGATCCTCGCGGCTCGTTGTCAGCCAATGTTGCGAATTCCACCGTCCGTTGCCTCAGCAATTTGCCTCTTGCACTCATGATGGTCAACCGTCACGGTATGAGCTCGACCGTACGAGAAGAAGTTTCGCCTCGATCCGATGAGTGGGGCTACCGACTCGGTTCGGTATACATCCGCAAAGTTCATTTTCGTGATGCAGAAATGATTCGGCAGATTGAAAGCAAGGTCGTAAATCGTTTGCGGCAAGTGACTAGTGCCATCAAACAGGATGGTGCCAATCAAGTGAGCATCATTACCAGTACCGCCGATCGCAAAGCTGCAATCGAATTTGCAAAAGCCGCCGCAATTCGGCCAGAGCTTGTTGGAAATGCATTGAAGAAGATCTGTGCAGACAAAGAAACGTCTGAAGCAATGTTTACAATCCTAGAAACTCAGAAGCTCTTGGATTGCAAAACTAAGTTGACGTTACTCCCTCAAAAAAGCGGTTTGTTAACCGATTTGTTAGCCGCCCGAGAGCATGCTTCATGAGGATCCGGCCCAGCTCCAAAAGGGACCAGAGCGTAAGGGGATTTCAAGAAAACAAATAATGGCCCCCTTTAAAGCGCCCACTGACAATATCGCATTTCATCTTCGTTGATTAAGAACGAGGCAAACCAACGAGGCCTGAACCCTTTGATTTCCAACCAGTTCGTTGTGGGACCGACGGACTGGAAGTCCGTCGTACAATGAACGATGCGAATCAACGAGGCCTGAACCCTTTGATTTTCTACCAGTTCGTTGTTGAACCGACGCACTGGAAGTCCGTCGTACAAAGAACGATGCGAATCAACGAGGCCTGAACCCTTTTCTTTTCTACCAGTTCGTTGTGGGACCGACGGACTGGAAGTCCGTCGTACAAAGAACGAGGCGAATCAACGAGGCCTGACGCCTTTGGACGATGACACGAAAAAACCCAAGGAATCCCTTGGGTTTGTCGCGATCTGTCGTCTTTTGGCCGACGCTGGCTTTTCCCTAAGAATAGGCGAAGAGGGACTCGAACCCCCGACATCTACTTTGTAAGAGTAGCGCTCTAACCAACTGAGCTATTCGCCCGATTTGACCGGATCAAGATGTGCAAAGCCGCATCGAATCCAGGTGCTCGGAGATCGCCGTGTTTTAGATCCCGTGCAATCGGATCCGACGGTTCCGACGCTCGGCTCGTTGCTTGCTGCGACGCTTGATCTCGCTGGGCTTTTCGTAAAATTCCCGTCGTCGCATCTCCTTTTTCAATCCGCTTCGCTCAACCAACTTGCGGAACCTGCGTACCGCATCCTGAATCGTCTCTCGATCGCGGACTTGCAACTTAACCATGCATCTGACTCCAGTGACCTATCTGCGCTCGCTTCGGTTCGCGAAACTGCTTGTGCCTCGAAATTTCTAAATTCGCTATTTCTGGCCACACATCGAATCCTTCTATGTGCGACTACCCTCTATCGGTCCTTGCGCATCGCTGTAAGTACCTTTAGGGGCCAAAATCTTAGCCTAACTATGCCAACCCGTCCAGGCTACTTTGCGGGTTCCCGGCAGAAGAAACCGGGATAATAGATCGGAATCCGGGTCGCACCAGATCCTAGTGTGCTCCAGGGAGAACTTTTTGGACTCAGAGGTGTTGAATACCTTACCGAACCGACAGGTTTGCAAGCAAAACGCAAGCGATCCCAAAGTGCCCAAATCGAATCCCCCAAAAAGGAATCCAGCCGACAAATGCTCTTTTTGGCAATTCCAAGCAATCTATCTAGCCAATTCCATTGAAATGGGCGATTTTATCCCTAAGCCGATGGCTTAACCCCACCACCATTTCCACCCCTCCTACAATGAGTTGCGACCCGATCCAGCCCCTGAGGGGAATCTCGGTCGAGTTTTTCCTCCCGACACCCCAGAACATCCAATCATGAAAATTAATCGAAGCTCCCATCGTCGTTCGACTTGTCCTGCTAGCCGGTCGCGAAGAGGCGGTGTACGCGGAACCATCTTGGGACTGTTGGCCGTCAGCGGTCTGTGTGGCGGTGGTTACTACTGGTTCATCAACCGTCCAGGCAGCAACTTGGAAAGCTCCACCGAGCCGATGTTCCATCAGGTCGCCGAGGGGCCGTTTGACCACATCGTTTTGGAACAAGGCGAAATCGAATCGAGCAGCAACAACGAAGTCAAATGCGAAGTCAAAGGACGCGGAGGCAGCGGTACCCCGATTCTTTCGGTCATCGCCGAAGGGACTTTGGTCAAGAAAGGGGAAACCCTTTGTCAACTCGATTCCTCGGCACTGGATCAGGACGCGAAAAACCAAAGGATTATTGTTAGTTCGGCCGAATCAGCTGTCATCAGCGCCGAGGCTGCCGTCAACAAAGCGGTGATCGCTCGCCAAGAATACCTCGAAGGGACTTTTCTAACGGAGCGAAAATCGATCGTCAGCGAGATCGCCGTCGCCCAACAGTCGCTTCGAAAAGCCGACCTATCGCTCGAAAGCGCCGAGAGGCTGGCGGCCAAAGGGACCCTCAAGCCCTTGCAGATCGAGGCCGAAGAATTCTCCGTGGAGAATGCCAAAAGCAACCTCGAGTCGGCCTTGGGCCGCTTGAAAGTTCTCGATGAACTGACCAAAGCGAAAATGCTCGTCCAATTCGATGCCGACATCGAAACGACCAGAGCCAAACTCGAATCCGATAAAAACACCTTGGGGGAAGAAAAGAACAAGCTTCAGGAAATCCAAGCTCAAACGAAAGCTTGCACGATCATCGCACCGGCAGACGGCCAAGTGGTCTATGCGAACAAGAGCTCCGGCCGGGGTGGCGGCGAATTTATCGTCGAAGCTGGATCTTTGGTCCGCGAGCAACAGACCATCTTTCTGCTTCCCGATCCGACGCGCATGCAGGTCAAAGCCAAAATCAACGAATCTCGCATCAGCTTGATCCGCGAAGGCATGCCGGTGAAAATCCGTGTCAATGCGGCTGAATACGAGCTGCTCGGACGAGTGATCAAAGTCAACAAATACGCCGAGCCTGGAAACTGGTGGGGTTCGAACGTTAAGGAATACGCCACCTTCATTCAAATCGTCGAGCCACCCGAGACGATCCGAACCGGCATGACGGCCGAAGTGAGAATCTTTGTTGAACAAATCGACAAAGCGCTCCAGCTCCCTGTACACGCCGTCTACGAATACAAACGGCACCACTTTGTCCTTGCCCGCGACGGCGAAAAATGGGACACACGCGAAATCAAAATCGGTGCGACCAACGATAAATTTGTCACCGTCAAAGAGGGGATCAAGCCCGACGACAACGTTGTGCTCGACCCAAGGAACCATATGGATAAAATGAATCTTCCTGAAATCATGGAAGTCGACGACCGTTCGAAACTTGTGGCCATGTCCAACGAACCTCTTCCGAAATCCGCGACCCCAGAAGCAGCCTCTCCAGGGGCCGGTGGTCCCAATGCAGCCGGAGCTGCTCGCCCAGGGGCAGCGGGAATGAGCTCCGATGCGATCGTCGGAATGATCATGCAACGGATGGATACCAACACCGATGGTAGCCTCTCGCAAGAAGAGGTCGCATCCGATGAACGGATGAAAAGCTCCTTTGGCGACTACGATGCCAACAAAGACGGAAAAGTCGACCGTAGCGAACTGGCCGCCGGATTCAAAAAACGCATGGCCGCCATGGGTGCAGCAGGAGCTGGTGGTCCTGGTGGCGGTGGTCCCGGTGGTGGCGGGGCCAGTCGCGGGCCTGGTGCGCCAGCAAATTAGCAAGCAGTAGATCGAAACACTTCAGAGTACTATTTTTAATCACTATGCAAGACGCTTTTACGACCGAAGGATATGCATGTAGAGTCGTTGACCTGAAGAAGGAGTACGTGCTCAAAAGCGAGACCGTACGCGCGCTTCGAGGGGTAACCTTCGATGTTCCGACCGGGGACTACGTTGCGATCATGGGACCCTCAGGGTCCGGCAAAAGTACCTTGCTCAATATGCTTGGGTGTTTGGACAAGCCCACCTCGGGGAGTTTGTGGCTCGGGCATGACGATGTGGCCAAGATGACCGACGATCAGTTGGCCGAAATTCGTTCCCAGAGGATCGGATTTGTTTTTCAGTCGTACAACCTTATTCAGCAATTGACGGTCGTCGAGAACATTCAAGTCCCGCTGTTTTATCAAGGCAAGGCGCTGACAGCGGCTCAGAAAAATCGCAGCATCGATTTGGCAAAAATGGTAGGTCTAGGCGATCGTCTCGGTCACCGTCCGACGCAGCTTTCGGGGGGACAGCAGCAGCGCGTTGCGATCGCTCGCTCCTTGGTCAACGACCCTTATTTTATCCTCGCTGACGAACCGACAGGAAACTTGGATTCTCGGACGACTGAGGAGATTCTTCAAACCTTCGAGCGTCTCAACAACGAAGGCCGAACGGTCATTTTAGTCACGCACGAAGACGAGGTTTCGAAGCGAGCCAAGCGGGTGGTGCGACTCAAGGATGGCCGGTTGCAATGGGACAAGATCAACGAGCAGCAGCTCCGCGATGAAGCGGCACGCTATGCGATCGATAACATGCCCGTAGAAGTTTAATTACACACGCTGAGAGCTTGGAGAAACATCGTCATGGCAATTCTGCTTGGTACCATCGGGCTGGGGATCAAAAGCCTGTGGCTTCACCCGATGCGCTCGATCTTGACGGTCCTTGGGATCTTCATCGGCGTGGCGAGCGTGATCTGGTTGCTTGCGATCTCCAAAGGGATCGGTGACGAAGCGCAGCGTCAAATCGAGAGTCTCGGCGCCGACACGATCATGATCCGCACAGTCAAGCCACCGAGCGAGAAAATGTCCAGCCAAGGCTTGACCCCCTACGGCTTGACGCGCGAAGAGTACGACATGCTTGTGGCTACGGTGCCGACGGTCAAAAGCGCGATTCCCATCCGCGAGATGCGGCGTCAGTTTCAGTTCAAGAATCGCAAGCTCGATGGTCGGCTGGTAGGATGCACGCCGGAGTATGCCGATGTGACGAAGCTCGAGATCGTCTCGGGGCATTTCCTCAGCGATGCAGAGAACTTCTCTCGCGATTGCCACTGCGTCTTGTCGGCCAGAGTTGCCGAGCGGCTTTTCCCCTTCGAGGACCCGGTCGGGCAGCGAATCTACATGCCCGAGAATCAAGACTTTTATTTGGTTGTCGGGGTATTGAAGCCCAAGGGGGCCACGGCAGCCATCGGCGGATCGATGGCAGCTCAAGACTTCTCAAACGACGTTTACATCCCGATCCAAACGCTCCAGCAACGCATCGGCGATACGGTCATGACCATGCGCTCCGGATCTCGCGAGGGGGAGATCATCGAGTTGAATCAAATCACGCTTCGATGCAGCGATGTTTCGGAGGTCAAGAAGACGGCTGAATTGGTGCAGGCCGCATTGTCGAGTCACGAGAAGATGGAAGACATCTCGGTGGTTGTTCCTTTGGAGTTGCTCGAACAGGCTCGCACGACGAGAGCGATGTTCATGTTGTTTATGGGGATGATTGCGGCGATCTCGCTGCTTGTCGGTGGGATCGGGATTATGAATATCATGCTAGCGACGGTCACGGAACGAACGCGTGAGATCGGGATCCGCCGGGCGCTAGGTGCCAAACGTCGAGACATCGTGCGTCAATTCTTGGTCGAGACAAGCGTGCTGAGTCTCACCGGTGGGATCCTTGGGATTCTCTTCGGGCTGTTTTGCAGTCCAGCGGTCGACTTGGCTCGGGAGTTTGCGACCGCTTGGTTCCCCAAGCAGATGGCGGATTTGCCCGAGGTGGTGCGAGTGGTCAAGCCATCGATTGTTCCAGAGAGCATCCCTGGGGCATTTTTTATATCGCTTGCGGTGGGATTGATTTTTGGAATCTACCCTGCGATGCGTGCTGCGAAAATGAATCCGATCGAGGCATTGCGGCACGAGTAAGCTCGACCAGAAGGGTTGTTGTTTAACCCGCAGCCAACGGCGAGGAGGTTGCCAGTACTAGGCGGAACGCCATGGGGAGCTTGTGGGGGGAAGAGACGAAACACAGAGTCACGGAGGTCACGGAGAGACGAACCAGAGCTGGAGGCTAGAGAGTCATCCTCCGGGCTAAGGAGCCTCTTGCGAGCTATAGCTCACACCGTTTGAATCGCTCAGTGGTGAGGTTACTTGGACTTGGGATTCAGGCTGGCTTTGAATAGGCGTCGGGCCAGGGTGGGGTGGAAGGGGGTCCAGCCATCCGACGAGCGGTCCTGGGCGATCAGTTCTTGTGCTGTATTGAGTTTCGCATCCATCTCGTCTAGGTAGTGGAACACGAGGGCTTCGAGCGTCATGGGGACTTTTGGGCTACCGTGGTCCAGGGATCCGTGGTGGCTTACGACGATGTGTTGCAATCGCAGAAGTTTCTGTGGGTCGATCGCAACGCCCTTGGCTTGCAAGCGATTCGCGATTGCATCGAGCATCACGACACCTTGGACCAAGTGGCCTAGTAGTTGTCCGGAGTCGGTGTAATTGAGTTCGTTTTCGAAAGAGAGTTCTTCAATTTTCCCTAGGTCGTGGACCAAAGCGGCGGCCATGAGCAGATCGCGGTCGACCTGCGCGTAGTGTCGACTTGCAAACTCGCACAGTTGCATCAGCGAGACGATATGTTCGAGCAATCCGCCTGGATAAGCGTGGTGGGTTTTGGTACCTGCGGGAGCGATCTGCAGACGTTTGCTGGTCCGATCATCCGAGAGGATTTCTTTGCAAATTGCCGAGACAGTCGGGTCGCTGAGGGTGTTTACCAGAGAGCCCAAGGATTCCCAGTGCGCGGTGACTTGATTGCGATCGAGCGCATCGAACTCTTCGAGTGCGACTTGGTCGGCATCGACATTTTGCATTTGATTGACGATGATCTGCAGATTTCCGTTATGCAGTTGCGTCATGCCTTGGACGCGAGCATAGGACCCTTTGGGGAATCTTTCGCAAAGACGTTCATCGGCGTTCCAACGCATCGCAGAGATCATGCCGCTACGGTCCTGCAATTGGAGCAGCAGGTACGGGTTGCCTTGGCGGTTGGATCTCAATTGCCGATCGGCGATTTTGAATACCGCGTCGACTTGAGTTTGCGGGAGCAGTTCGGCGATGTATTGGCGAACTGGGGAGTTGGTATTCATGTTTTCGATTCCGTTTCGATACGAAGTTGCCAGCGATCAACTGCTGGCGCTCGAGTAGCTTCGGAGGGCCTTTTGAAAGACCCATCGGCTCAGTATGAGGGCGACGATCGTAGCCAGAAAGGCGAAAACCGCTAGCCCCCATTCCCAGCCTTGGCGTGGCGAAAGGGGCTGGGCCAGCAGCCTTGCTGGAACATTGATGATCACCAGAATCGGAAAGACGAAGGTGAAGATATACCACAAAGGGATCCCCCAACCGCTTTGGTAGATCTCCATCGGATAGCGAGAGAAGTTGGTGATGTAGAACCAAAAATCATAGAGGCTTTGGTTCCTACCGAGCCAGATGCTCGTGGCTGCCAAGCAGACGATCAGGCTATAAAAAAGGGCCACGCCACAAACCAGGTAGACCCCGTAGAGCAGGCCGATACCGATTGAGAATTCCCAGGGCGGATCGGTGCGCGAGGAGAGTCGCCAAAGCGCGTAGGCCAGGATGCCTAAACCCGCGACGGCGTTGCTTAGCGAGGCCCATTCGACACGCCTGAAGGAGATCAGAAACTGCGTGTCGATCGGTTTGAGCAATGCGTAGTCCAAGCCTCCGGTTCGAATCAGTTCGCTGAATTCCTGGGCGTTGGGCATGAGGAAGGCTTGGACAATCGCGTTGACGATCCAGGTGGTTGCAAGAAACACGTAGAACTCATCTCGTCCCCAGCCTGTGGATGCTCCGATGCTGCGCACGTGAAAGAAAATCAGAAGGTAGAACCCTAAGTTCATCGACAGCCAAGCAAGGCTCGAGACGCAGTCGATGATGAAATTCCCTCGGAAGGTCATATCGCGTAGGAGACTATTGCGAGCAAAGGCCAGGAGGAGTTGTCCGTGCCTGAGAGTACCATCGATCCAACGGTTGATCATTCCTGTGGGCTTTCGTTTCGGTTGCGGTTTGCGGGCATCTCAGAGGGCATCTCAGAGGGCATCTCAGCGGGCATCTCAGAGGGCCGCTTTGATCGGCTAGAACCGGCCTTGTTGGGCCCACAGTTCCGAGAGGACGACCGCGTGCTCGACGGCTTGGACCATCTCATCCAGGCAAGCGAATTCTTTGGTCGAGTGAATATTGTATTGGCCCACCGAGAGGTTTGGGGTAGGCAGTCCAAGATGGGACATCAGCGACCCGTCGCTTCCGCCGCGGATCGCGTCGCGTTTGCAGTATCGGCCTAGTTTTCGGAAGGCTTGTTCGGCCAAGTCTGCCGCCAGGGGGAATTCGCGCAGTTTGTCGCCGAGGTTTCGGTATTGCTCTTCGATGTGGATTTCGATTCGAAGTCGCGGTTCGCTTTGTTGCATGTCTTGGGCCAATTGACGCAGCAGATCCGCATGGTTGGCAAGGTTCGAGGTTTCAAAATCCCTGAGCAGGACTTGCACGCTCGCCTCGGACACCGAACCTTGGAAAACATAAGGGTGCAAGAAGCCTTCGCGGTTGCAAGTCGTTTCGGGCGAGAGGCGGTCGATCGGCAGTTTGGCGACGAAGTGGCTTGCTGCTTTCAACGCATTGACCATTTTTCCTTTGCCGACCGAGGGATGGGTGTTGTGGCCGTAGAACTTGATGGTGGCCAAGTCGGCTGAGAAGGTTTCGACATCGATGGTTCCCGACGCACCTCCGTCGAGGGTGTATCCGACGATCGCACCGGATTTGGACAGATCGAAGTGACGGGTTCCTCGTCCGATCTCCTCATCGCAAGTAAACAGGATACGAACCGGCCCGTGTTGAATGTTCGGGCGTTCCATCAGGTAGTTGGCCACTTCCATGATCGAGGCCACACCTGCTTTGTCGTCGGCACCTAGGAGTGTTTTGCCATCGGTCACGATCAGGGTTTTGCCGACGAGCGAGGCGAGTTCGGGGGTATCGGATAGCTCGATGAAGTCTCCGTTGGCAAGTGGAATATCGCCTCCAGAATAGGGGCCGATGACTTCTGGTTTGCAGTGATCTCCAGGGGCTTCGGGGGATGTGTCCAGGTGTGCATTCAGAAGGATCGTAGGGACAGGTCCTGGGCAAGTTGCGGGAATTGTCCCCCAGACGAGTCCGTGGACGTCTTGTTCTGCATCGTCGATCCCCATGGAGCGCAACTGCTTGACAAGAATCTCGCCGAGGAGCCATTGCCCTCGACTGCTCGGGTAGTCTTGGGTGTTGGAATTGGCGGTTGTCCCGATCTTGACATATTGCAGGAAGCGGTCGAGCAGGCGTTCGCGGTTGATGTGCATCTGAGTCCTCTGTTGACTTGGAATCTCGCCATTCTATCGCATTTGATGATTGTGGGGATTCCGTGGCCCGGTAGGGATTAAGAATGGGTGGATCGGTCTTGGGTCGGATCGGCGATGGTTTGGGGTTCTGCGAGTTGATTCCATGCCTGTTCCCATTGGGTCCAGGTTGTTTGGCTTGCAGCGAAAATCCAGCGGCGATCTGGGATGTCGGCTAGTCCGAGCGTTTTTGCGAGGCTGCTGGGTTGGAAGCTCGCGACATGGGGACCATCGAATTCCACGGTGCATGGATGGAGGAAGGATTCATCGGACCAGACGACCAGTCCGTGGTCTTGGACATCGTAGGGTTTCCCTTTGGAGAATTCCGATTCGACTTGGGCGCGGATCAGAAACACACCGCATTTGCGCATGAAACCGAGTATTGCCAAGTCGACGACTTTTTGGACCTTTTCGGGCGCTTGATCGAGCCCTCCTGTTTGGCGAGTCCAAGCGACAATCCAGCCGCTTTGCTCTTGGATTACCAGTTCGAAGGGATCCGGTTTATGCTCTTGAGAATTCGGTGAAATCGGTTTGATTCGGATCGTTAGGCTATTGGTTGCCGCGATCACCTCGGAGCACTCCAAGCGATACGCGTCGTTGGCTAGGGATTGATTGACCATGGCGATCAATTCGCGGTCGACGCATCGGTGGACATGATCGGTTACGTGGTGGAGTTTTTTGTAGGCGCTGCGTCGTTTGGTAAACCGTTTGACCGAAGCGGTTTGGTTTTCGAGTCTGCGCATGTTTCGAAAAAGCTTGGGCAAGGTGCCCGAGTGGAATCCGGGGCGGAGCAAACGCTCGATGGTTTCACCGTGGCTACCTACTGGAATGGGCCCAAGGATCCCTCGACGATTTTGTCGAAACAATCTCCAGTTCTCTTTGAGCTCCCAAACGGCGAACCCGAAGAAACCGGGCAGGAAGACGATATTGAACCAGGTGATGGAAATCGCAAGGGGTTTGTTCATGTATTGGGTCAGAAACGCTTCGAGGTTGACCGCTAGGATCAGCAGGACAGGCAGGAAGATCTTGTGGGCGACGGTCACGACAGGGAAGTGCTTGACGGGGTGGAGCGTCGGTTCGATGAGCAGATTGATATAGATTCGAATCAGGAAGGAGATCACGGACCAGAAGAATCCCAAGATGGCTTTGGCGATGAGCGACAGGAGACTTTCTTGGCTGTGGAATCGTAGCCATTCGTCGACCGCATAGAGAAATCTTTCGAATGCGAGCAACAAGCCTCGAAACAACTCGACGATCCAATCGATGGCGATGACAACCCAGCGCAGTCGGACCAGATTCCAGAAGCTTCCGATGGCTTCAAAAAGAAGTTCTTGGACGTCTCGGCCCAAACGGGAATTCATCAGTGCGCTCAGGACGATCGCTTCGCAGGCCATGCGAAGGTTCGGGTGGGTCAGGACGCTCGGGGATCTTTGGATCAGCCATTCGGTGGCCAGGACCAAAGTCGCAGGCTTGATCCAGTAGCTCCAGGCGGTTTGCGTCCAAGGGTGCTCGAAGAACGAACGAATCGAGGCCCAGGGCAGGAGTTCTTGAGGCAGACGGATGCAGATCGCGTAGATCAGCTGACCGACCCACCGGATGGCTTTCCAAAGCCCCAAACGAAATCGGGGTAAGTGGATCAGCGCCATCAAAAAAAGTCCGACGACGATGACCAGGGGGATGATATTCAGTTGGTTCGAAACGATCTGATCGACGGCTTGGTCTGCGGTTTTGGTGACTGTGGATGCTGGTTCGGTTTGCGATTCGGTGGCAAACGGAATCGGGTCGATCGATTCGGAGTGGGCTCGGGGATGGTCGCTGGTCCAGGTTTGGATTTTGTGCCAAATGTGTTGGATGCTTTCGATTAGGACCAGGGCACCGCCGAAGGGAATGATCAAAAATAGCGTGGCGAAACGTCCTTTGGTGGTCCCGAAGAACATCGCGCTGATCATTTGGATCCAACGCAGGTAGAAATCGCCTTTGCGATAGACGCCATCGAGGACTTGGTCGAGGCGATCGTCGGCTTTGAGAAGTCGATCGCCGCTCCATGCTTCACGCAGACCGTGGAGATCGGGGAGTTTCAAATCGTTTTTGCTGACCGCATCGCGGAAATAGCCCATGGAAATGTATCCTCGCTCGGAGATGCAATCGAGTGCGTCTTCGACGAGCTTGTCCATAGCGATGCGTTCCGGGAACGAACTGGGGGTCATACCGACCTCCAGCAGTGTGTTCCGCAGGGGTTCACGGATCCTTAGTCGCATCTGAGAGTCGGCTTGATGCGACGCTTGTTCGAGCAGCAGGGTCAATTGATCGCGTTCGACCCCGCTGAGCCGCACGTGCGTCAGCCTAGCTGTGGCGCTGGCAAGGTGCTTGGCCATCAAGACTTCTTGGAGATTGTAAAGTGGCCGACTCAAAGGTTTAGCGCCCAGGGAGGTCACCCAACGCAATAGATCTACGCGGTAGGAGATGCGTTCTTTGTCGAGACAGACTTTCTGCAGGTCGTACAGGAGGCGTTTTTCAGAGTTCCAGAAGCCTTGGATGGCGTTTCTGGCCAATGCCAAGAGGACTGCGTGCCAGTCGTTGTTATCCGAAGCGGGGAAGCCGATCGCTTCGCGCAAGCGTTTGACGAACAAACGCAAATCGGACTCGGCGGTCGACTCGGCCTTGGACCGTTTGCTTCTCGAGGGGGCCGAGCGAGCGGCGCGGAGCGAGGAACTGATCGCGTGGACGGTATTGCCCCGATCGGTGGCACGGTCGCGTCTGCGCATGTAACGAAGGTATTTACGCTCCGAGGTGTCTTGTGCCAGACCGACGGACCATCGTTTCTGTGTGTTCTTTAGGACCACCTCGTCCTGCGACTCACGGCTTTGAGTATCGATGGATGCAGAACCCGAGATCCGCGATTGGTTTAGCAGTTCCTCGATGGGCAGATCCAACCGCATCTTGTCGGCGACACCATCGATACGTTGGATCGAGGGGAACCAGGTATCGAGGGTATCTGGATCAAAGTAACGGTATTCCCAAAAGAGGGCTACCCATTCGCAAAACGCTTCGACGCGCGAGTCGGGGTCGAGCAATCGCATTTCGGCGCGGAGCACGTGGTGGGCTTCGTCAAACTCCACCTGTCCGAGCGCATCGATTTGGGATTGCACGAAAGCGAATCGTTCGGGGGTTCGCAAAGCTAGCAGCGCGCGATCCAACTGCGCATGGAACAAACGTCGCCAGAGGAGCAGTTTAAGTTCATCTAGGGGCCAATGTTCGATTTGGTCCGGGTTGGGGAGTTTTATAAGCAGGACATCGCCGCAGATCGGCTGGATATTGCGGAGTCCAAGTTCATCGGGCAGGATACTGCCCAGAACCTGTTCGGCTGGTGCGACATGCGATTCTTCGTGAGGCAGCGCCAAGGCTAGACTTGGATGTTGGGTTCGCTTTCGGAGCAATCTGCGCATGATCCGGCCTTCGACCAAAAAAACGGTCGAATCAGCGGCCGACACCGCTTCGCGCAATTCCCCAACACGATTAGCAACGGGGGCTTGAGACACAGAAAATCATTCAAAGGGAAGGCTTACCAACGAAAAGACGGATGTTATCTTCGCATATTTTCAGCAACAATAGAAGCAGCACCGGGGAGCTAAACTCCAACAAATCCCCAAGTCTCTTGATTACGGAAAGGTCCATCGCACATGGAAAAACGCCGACTAGGAAACTCAGACCTAATGATTACCCCGATAGGGATTGGAGCCTGGGCCATCGGAGGCGACGGTTGGGCATTTTCCTGGAGCAAGCAGGACGATGCCGAGAGCATCCGGGCGATCCACGCGGCGCTTGACTCAGGGATCAACTGGATCGATACGGCCGCCGTTTATGGCTTGGGGCATTCCGAGCATGTCGTCGCTCAGGCACTGAAACAAACCTCAGGCAATCGACCTTATGTCTTTACCAAATGCGAGCGGGCTTGGGACGACAATCGCCAGATCGTCAAGAGTTTGAAGGCAGCATCGATCCGCAAGGAGTGCGAGGACAGCTTGCGTCGCCTTGAGGTCGAAACGATCGACCTCTATCAAATCCATTGGCCCGAGCCCGAAGAAGACATCGAGGAAGGCTGGAGCACGTTAGCTGACCTGCAACGTGAAGGCAAGGTGCGATGGATTGGCGTTTCGAATTTCAATGCGACTCAGATGCAGCGAATTGCATCGATCGAGCCGATCACTTCGCTACAGCCACCCTACTCGCTGATCCGCCGCGATACGGAAAACGAAATTCTCCCCTATGCCCAATCGCACCAAATCGGCGTGATCGCCTATTCACCCATGGGCTCAGGCATGCTCACCGGCGCGATGAGTCGCGAGCGTATCGAGTCGCTTCCGCCTGACGATTGGCGCACGCGCAGTGCGAACTTCCAAGAACCACTCTTGACGAAAAATCTAGCCGTCGCCGAATCGGTCAAGCAGACTGCAACGCAAGCGGGCCTCTCTGCGGGGCATCTTGCCATCGCTTGGGTGCTCAAGAATCCAGCCGTCACGGGCGCAATCGTGGGAATTCGCAATGTTCAGCAAGCCATGGAGCTAGCGCATTTTGCAGAGGTTTATCCGTCGAAGACCGCTAGTCTTGTCAGCGCATTGGATTAACCCCATGAATTCCGAAAAACGCGAGAGCATCGATCCGAGCCAAGGCCAAGGCGTAACGATCGAGGCTTGGGATCAACAGTGGGGTCGGTCCGTCCTGGAACTTTTGCGAGTTCAGATGGCCAATGCCGACGCGGCCCATGGTCTGGAACATGTCCAACGGGTTGTCAAGAACGCCTGCCTGATCGCTCAGAACCTGGTTGACAATCGCCTTATCGGCGAAAGTCAGGAAATCGATTACGCAGTCCTGCTGCCGGCAGCTTGGTTTCACGATTGCGTTTATGTACCGAAGAATTCCCCTCAACGATCCCAAGCATCCTGTATCGCAGCCGAACAAGCGGTGTTGCTGCTTTCTGGACTCGGTTATCCTTCGGAGAAATATCCGGCGATAGCGCATGCGATTGAATCGCACAGTTTTTCTGCAAGGATCCCTTGCCGGAGCTTGGAGGCGCAGGTGCTCCAGGACGCCGACCGACTCGAAGCCCTCGGAGCCATTGGGCTGGCCCGATGCTTGATGACCGGCGGATCGATGGGCCAACGGCTCTACCATCCTGACGATCCGTTCCCGACGACTCGGAAACCTCAGGATGATCAGCAATCGGTCGACCATTTCTTTGCGAAATTACTCAAGCTGCCAGCGACCATGCAGACCGAATCTGGCAGGCAGATCGCCAGGCAGCGAGCTGGATATCTCATCGCGTTTCTTGAGCAATTGGCTGAGGAAATCGGAGTTCCCATCCAACTTTCGTCCGAGTTCCGTGGTTTACAAAAAGGGTATCATGGCTGACAATAATGATCGCTATTACGATGCCCGACGGCGAACATCACCTTTCGGGTACGTCCCATGCATGGATTGATTCTTGTACAGCTTCAGAAATTCGCTCAGCAGACGTTCGGCCCCGAGAAGTGGCGTAGGGCGTTGTCCCAATCCGGTTTAGATCAAACCTCATTTTCAGCCGGTTTGGTTTACGAAGACCGACAAGCCCTCGAGTTGATTGTTTTAGCTTCCCAGACATTGAGAGTCCCGGTCGACGAAGTCGTCGAGTTGTTTGGAAGGTTTTTGTCGACGGAATTGATCAGGCTCTATTCCCGCGTCATCAAGCCAGAGTGGCGGACGCTAGATATCATCGAAAACACCGAGACCTTCATCCATTCGGCGGTCCGTGTTGGCAATCCCGGTGCGGTACCTCCAGTCCTTGATGCGATTCGCCTGTCGGAAAACGAATTGCAGTTGCTCTATTCGTCCGACCGGAAGCTTTGCAAGTTGGCCATCGGGATCATCCATGGGTTGGCCGATCACTTTCAAGAGGTCATCGAGGTCCACAAAGACTCCTGCATGCTGCAAGGCGATCCATTCTGCACGTTTCGATTGATTAGAAATATCACCAGACGCGATACCGAAAAATTGCACGTCCAAAATACGATTCAATTCGGTTTAGACTCCCCATTGACGGTCCAAGGAGTTCAATCCACTTGGGAGGGTGGAACGCTGAAGTCAAGAAGCGAGCGTTCCGAAAGTGAGCCGACTCAGTGGGGGAGCTATCTATCCCCCTCGATTTCCGGATCGGATTTCGCCAGCATCGGGCCTTACAGAGTCCTAGCCCAGCACGGGGAAGGTGGAATGGGTTGTGTCTTCCGAGCAATCGACACCCGTACGGAGCAAACGGTAGCCATCAAGGTGTTGCATCCGAAAGTTTCCAGAGAGGCGATAGCGAAAAAGCGTTTCCTACGCGAGCTGCAGGCCTTACAGCAAATCCGAAGCCCGCATGTGGTTGAGGTCCGAGACGTCGGTGAGGTTGGTCAGTTGCCTTACTTAGTCATGGAGTTTTTACGCGGTACGAATCTCCAGGTGTACCGACAGCGTTTCCAGACTTTACCGATTCAGGAGATCCTGCGCATCGCGATCGAGACCGCGGATGGATTAGCCGCTGTGCATCAATGCGGGTTGATCCATCGCGATATTAAGCCGGAGAATCTTTGGATCGAATCGACGACACTCAATGTCAAGATCATCGATTTTGGGTTGGCTCATGCGGTATCTGAAGAGATGCGACTGACACGGACCGGGACCTTCATCGGCACCCCTTCGTTCATGGCTCCCGAACAGGCCAGTGGAGGGACAATCGATCAGCGTGCTGACTTCTTCAGCCTCGGTTGCGTCCTTTACGATCTGTCCACTGGACGACGGCCGTTTGATCGCGAGAACATCCTAAGCACATTGTCTGCCTTGGCCAATCACACCCCCGAGAAACCTCGGGTCCTAGCGCCGGATTGCCCGGAGGGATTCTCTGAGCTCATCATGCGGATGCTTGAAAAAGATCCTGCCAAGCGACCTCAAAATTGCCAGGAAATCTCGAAGAGGCTAAAGGCGATTCTGGCAAGCCTTGCCTGAGAATACGCATTGCCTAGATCACTCGAAATCGAGAACTTGGCCTGCTGCTTGCAATCGCGATTGGAGAGACGCATAGGGTACGTCTTGGACCGATTGCTGATGGTCGATGGCCAAGCAGGCCAATTCCGAGGCGCTTTGGCCTAGGACCATGAAAACCGGTTCCATGCGGATGCTTCCATAGGCGATATGGCTTGCCGACATGCATACGGGGACCAGGAGGTTGCTGCATTCGGACTTCTTCGGGAAAATGCTTCTTGCGGAGATCGGATAAGGCTTGGTCGGGATCTGCACATCTCCTTCGTTCCTGGCGAGTCCCTCGGAAGTCACGTAGCGTTGCGTGTTATGGCTATCCATGTTGTAAGCTCCCATACCGACGCTGTCGTGGACGATTTCGATGCGTTTGCAGTTTTTCTCGGTCATCACGTAGTCGGAGACCAATCGTCGAGCTTCGCGCACGTAAAGTTGTCGGGGCCAATTGCCGTTGTCGAGAAACTCATCTTTGGCAAGTCCGTTGTTTTGGAAAACCTGCCGTATCGATTCAGGGACCCTTGGATGGTTGGCCAGGGTCCACATGAGGCCTTGCTGGTAATCTTCGTGGTCCTGGAGGATCTCTTCACGGCGAGGATAGTCCGCCTCGGGGTATTCATAGTTCTTGCCGATGTAATCGGTGCTGAAGGCGAAATTGTTGTTCACATCGGTTTTGCGGTTGGGCATCCAAATCGGGGCCCAAGGGATGCGCGTATCGGCGGCTTCGAAATTTCTCAGCAGCAGTTCGTAATCTAGTTCGTTGTACCGCTGGGGTTTGGGCCAGGCGACTCGGTTCTCAGGGACATCGGTCGTACACATGCGGTAGTTGTAGGCTTGGAGACGATGATCTCCATCCCCGTCGGATCCTTGCGGTGGCGGCATGACATTCGGTAACAGACCGCTGGTGGGGTCTCCGGGGTTGATGTAGGGGTTGACGGGTTTGACGAATTGGTGATGGATGGTTTTTACTTTTTGCATGCCGTTGATCGTCTCACCGTAGGTGGCGTTGGCTTCACGACCCACGTGGTACGAGACCCCGGCGGCAGCCATCAGATCCCCCTCATAGGTCGCGTCAATAAACATCTTTGCTCGAAATACATTGCCGTTTTCCATCTGGATCGTCTCGATGGCCGTTGCGTTTTTGCGGACCCCTGACTTGCGATCCAAGCGTTGGTTTAAGACGACTTGTACATCGGTCTGTTTGAGCATTTGATCAAAGACGATCGAAGCAACGTGCGGCTCGAAGGTCCACATCGAGTCCTCGTTTTGAGTGTTGACCGTCCTGCCTTTGAAATACTTTTCGCGAGTCTCATGGGTCCATTGCGCAGGGTCTTGGTAGTGTTTGAATATCCTGCGATAGAATTCTCGGGAGATCCCACCGATGCAGCGTTTGTTTCCGATGTCGGTTGCTCCGAGCCCACCGGTGGTCATCCCTCCAAGGAATCCTGTCGGTTCGATCAGGACAACCGATTTGCCCAATCGCGAGGCTGAAACAGCCGCAGCGACCCCACCGCTGGTCCCACCGTAGATGACGAGATCTGCAGCGGTTTCTGATCGTTGAACCGTAGGGGTCTTGCCAATGGCAAATTCCCCGAAGTGGACCGACAAGCAGGCTAGAAAAGCCGCAAGCGAGACGGAAAGCGTTTTTCTTGTTGATAGCGAATTTTTCATTGGATAGAACAAATACAACTAAGAGAGGAATCTGCAAGCATCAATCGCCCCAGATCGAGTGCGGGTCAAAGGTCATCGAGGCGATCATACTCATCGCGACACAACCGGCAAACGCGATCACCGCCGGACCGACATGGAATTCCACGAGCCCGGATAATTTGACCAGCATCACCAAAAACGCGAGCAGCATGACATCGAGCATGCTCCAGCGGCCAGAGAATTCGATGACACGATAGGCCCAGGCGCGGTGGTGGTGTTCGAGCCATTTGAGCCAGCAGAGCTCGAGGAGTGTGGCGAGTTTCAAAGCTGGCAAGAGGATCGAAAAAACGAAAATGATCGTCGCAACGAACCAGCTTCCTTGCTCATAGAGTTCGACGATGCCGCCCAGGATGCTGCTGTGGTATCGATGCCCGAGTTTTTCGATTTCAAGAATCGGTAAAAGGATCGCGGCGGGAAACAGCAGCAGGGCTGCCAGAGCCGCAGCGGCTGTCCGCTGGCTTGCACGCTCGGACTTGGCTGAATTGGCGATCGTCGTTCCGCAGCGAGTGCAGGCGTAACTGACCAAGTACCCCTCGGGAGCTGGGGTGGCTTGGCCGCCCGATAGACGGTGGACTTTGCCGCAGCAATGGCACGCTTTCATCAGATCGCTAGACACCTTAGGCTCCCGGTAGATCTTGATTGGGATTGGAGCCGTCGTGCAATTCGGCCATTGCAATTTTGGCTCGATCTAGGTCGCAGGCCCTCACGACGACTTGTGCATATCCACCCGCATCGGGCCATCCGGTATTGCCCCCTATACCGCTATGAAACGCAGGGATTTCGTTCTCTTCGAGGTACCCGATGAGCAATCGAGCTTCGATGTCGGTCAGATAATCGTTTAGTACCATCGGTCGGTTCGGGTCGTTGGCCATCATGTTTCTCCCTGGGTTGTTGGGGGTATTGTACACCCAAAACGCCGGTCCATCTTGAGTACGATCCGATGGGGTGTTGGGCCCGAAACGTCGGAAAAGCGTCGGTTCTGGTAGAATCTGGCCCGAGTGTCGCCGAACAAAAATCGCTGCAAGACAGCCATTTCGACTTGGGGATTTCCTAATGGGCTCATGTAGGCGACAATACACAACGCATTCATTTACCCTGAGGACTATCGATGGCCGACGATCAGCAGAACACAACCGACCTTGCTCTAGCCGATCAGGCTTCGAAATACACCGTCGTGGCGCGGCGTTATCGGCCCAGGACCTTTGAAGAGCTCGTCGGCCAGGACACCGTCGCCCAGGGCTTATTGCGGGCGATCGAGACCCATCGGGTCGGTCATGCATATCTTTTTACGGGAGCTCGGGGGGTAGGTAAGACAAGTACGGCACGGATTTTTGCCAAAGCTCTCAATGCATCGGCGGACGGAAAAGGTCATTTCGATCCGAAGTCCGAGATTGCCTTGGCAATCGACTCCGGCGATGACATGGATGTGATTGAAATCGACGGGGCAAGCAATCGCGGAATCGATGAGATTCGGCAGTTGCGTTCTAACGCATCGATTCGACCGACACGCTCACCTTACAAAATCTATATAATCGACGAAGTCCACATGCTCACGACGCAGGCGTTCAACGCGTTGCTCAAGACGCTTGAGGAACCGCCTGGGCACGTAAAATTCATCTTCTGTACAACCGACCCGGACAAAATTCCGATCACGGTATTGTCCCGTTGCCAACGCTACGACTTCCCACCGGTCCATACCGATCAAATCCTTACGCGGTTGAAATTCATCTGCTCGAACGAGGGAACGCAGGCCGACGACGACGCGCTCAAATTGATCGCCAGGCGCGCTGCTGGATCGATGCGCGATAGCCAGTCGCTTTTGGAGCAAATGCTCAGCTTTGGGGGCAAGCACATCACGGTGGACGAAGTTCACGCGATGCTAGGAACGGCTGATGAGAGTCGTCTAGCCCTTTTCGCCGAGTGCATGGTCCGCCGCGATGCGGCCAAAGCCATCACGGAATTGAATGCGGCGATCGGCGACGGAGTCGATCCCGGACAACTTGCCGAGCAATTCCTCGGATACATGCGTGACGTAATGACCATCGCCATCGGAGCACCTGCCGAGTTGGTTCGAACCGCCGACCCTAGCAATTACTCGGACCTTCAAGCCTACGGAAACGCTTGGGGTTTATCGACGCTTCTTTCGGCGATTCAATTGCTCGACGAGACCATCGTCAAAATGAAGCACAGCGTGCAAAGCAGAATCCTGCTTGAAGTGGCTTTGGTTCAGATTTGCAATCTTGCCGATCTTCAGTCGATCTCCGACATCGTCCAGGGGATCGCGCAGAATCTAAACCCCAGTGTAGCGCCCAAGCGGCCGGAATTGCCATCGGTGCAAGCGCCTCCAAAAGCGCCGCCCGCAGTGGACATTGCTGCGAGTCCCGACGTAAAAAAAAAAGAGTCCCTGACCCAAAAACCTAGCCAAGGGACTTCGGCGGTACCGTCGTCTCTTGAGGCAAGTGCAGTCCATGAGCCGATCTCTGAGGATACTTCAACCGGGCAAGTTCAGGCGGTTACCGAAGAAACCTCGCCCGAGCCGTTAGCGACGCATGGTCAGTCACTGGGATTCGGTGAGCCACGCGAGCAACTTGCCCAAGTCGCTCTGGGGCTTGAGGGCCTTGCGAGGCAATTGGCCAGCTTGGCGCTTGAGGTCATCGAGCAGCCTCAAGACCGTTGGGAAGTAAGGCTTGCCAAGGAAGCGCAATGGACCTTCTCAAAGTTCACCAGTCCGGAGAATCTTCGGAAGCTAACCGAGGGTCTGAGGGAACTTACGGGCCGTGAAATCGCGCTGGAATTTGTCGTAACCGACGAGCCGATGCCACACCAATCGGATGCTCTGGATCAAGGGCCCAAGTCGACGCAAGGGGTTTCGCAACCGCAGCGGATTCGCGAGGTGATGGCCACGGATTTGATCAAGCGGTTCATTGAAGTATTGGGTGGGGAAGTGGTGAAAGTGGAGGATTGAAGGTTTAGTTCGACAGTGCTCTTTTTTGGTTGTTGACGTCGGGGCTTTGGGCTTTTGTTTTAGGCTGCCGGAGGCTGTTTCCTCGGCTGCGCCTCGGCAGGAACGATTGGGACAATCGTTCTACCATGGGCAGTTGCAAGCGATACGTTTTTGGGTTTCGATATTGCTGTCGAAGCCCTTCGCGCGATTCGCGGATCCATGTTGATCCCATGCGTGCAATTGCCTAGACTCAAAAGCATATTCTGGTGCTAAAAACCAATCATTCCCAAGGTCCATCATGAAATCGCTTGTTAGAGCCTTGATCTGGCTGCCGCTTGTTGTGTTCGTCGCAAGTGTGCAAGCACAGACGATCGAGTGGAAGCTCAAAAAGGGCCAATCGTTTGATGTTCAAACCGTCAATGAGATGGTTACGAGCATGATACTACCCGACGGAGCAAAGCAGGAGTTGCCGATGAAGCAAATGATCGACGTTCAGTGGAACGTCGGCGCTTCGGATGACAAGAGTTTCGCCATTGAGCAGACCGTCAAACGGGTGCGGACCTCGATGAAATCGCCGATCATCAACGTGGAGTACGATTCGGACCAAGGCGACCCGACCGATCCGGTCGGCAAACAATTCGCTTTGGGTATCAAACCCGTGCTTGGAGTACCGATCTCACTGAAAATGGGACGACTTGGGAATTTGATCGAACTGAAACTCCCTCCCAGCCTTGTTGAGCAAAAATCCAATCCAGCCAACCCGCTGAGCGCCGAGTCGCTCAAGTCCTCGTTTCAACAGCAAATCGAATTTCCTAAGTTGAATTTCAGCGTCGGGGATACTTGGGAGCAAACGCTCAAGGCGAATGTAAATGGCATGCAAACCCAATCGGTCCTGAAATTCCGTTTCGACGGGAATACCGATCGGGATGGTCGTAAATTTTCAAAATTCCATGTCGATGCCGTTACCGAATTGGTGCAAAGCCCACCGGGTGTCGAAGTGACGCTTAAGGACACCGGCAGCGATGGCGAGATTTTTTTTGATGCCGAACTAGGATGTGTTTTCGAATCGATCCAACGTCAGAATCTCGATATGAACTTGAACGTCGCAGGCCAAAAGGTCAATCAGTCCATCCAAGGAACGACCACGACGACGTTCCGACTCGCCAATTAGATCCGTCGGTGCTCTTTCAAGAGGACACGATTAGGGATAAATCAGATACTTTTGACGTCGGTTATGGAACTCAAAAAGACCGACTTCGAGCCGTGGATCGAATCTCGGATCGATGCTCCCGTCTAGGATCGCGTCGCGGATCGATTCGTTCCGCAAAAGCGTGTTGAGGTTTTTCGTCTCCCAAGCTTCCGGATAGAGCTTGCGCATCGACTTGGCTATCGCCAAGCCTGTCGCGACGCATTCGAAGCGATTTCGATCCTTGACCAGTATCTCAACGCCTCGGCAAGCTAAATTGGCATGTTTGCTTGATGCAGGAGTGAATTCGATGGGAACGAAAGTGACTCCGGGAAGTTCCAGTTGGTTTAGCTCATGCGCAAGTTCTGTGCCCGAGATCCAAGGTGCTCCTACGACTTGGAACGGTGTATCGGTTCCTCGCCCGACCGATACGTTGGTCGCTTCGAGCAGTCCTATTCCAGGATAGAGGAAAGCTTGAGTCAGGCTTCGCATATTCGGTGAGGGGTTGATCCAGGTAAGTCCGGTCGAATCCCAGTTCATCGAACGGGTCCAGCCCTCGCAGGGAACGACTGTCAGATCCAGATCGAGTTTGAGTTCGTCGCGAAACATCTTGGCCAGTTCCCCGATCGTCATACCATGGCGTACTGGGAGGGAGTGAAATGCGACGAAGGCTTCTTGGCCGGCATCGAGCATCGGTCCGCGGACGATCTGTCCACCGATGGGATTTGGCCGATCGAGGACTACGAATCGCTTGCCTTCTTCGGCGGCTGCTTTCATGGCTTCTCCCATGGTCGAGACGTAGGTATAGAACCTTGCGCCGATATCTTGGATATCGAACACGATCGTATCGATCTGTGCGAGCATTTCCGGGGTGGGTTTTCGGGTCTGACCATAGAGACTGTAGATGACCAGTCCTGTAGCTTTGTCTTGGGAGTTATCGACTTTAGAGATATCGAGTTTGCCTTCGAATCCATGTTCGGGACTGAACAAAGCGGCCAGGGTAGTGCCGGGCGCTTTGCTCAGTACTTCTACGGTGTTTAGGCCTTCGAGGTTTCGGCCGGTATGGTTGGTGATCAGTCCGATCCGTTGGCCTTTTAGGGGCGCAAAAGCCTGCGATTCGAGCACATCGATTCCGGCTCGAACCGAGCCTAGGTTTCTAGGCGATGCGTTGGGATCTAGCGACCGTGCGTCGCCGAAGAATCGGACGACTTGATTGGCGATTTTACCAGCCAGCGGATTGATCAGTCCTTTGCCATCTGGGTGGACACGGTTGCTCAGAAAAATAAAGAATAAATCGGTACCAGGATCGATCCAGAGAACCGTTCCGGTGAATCCGCCGTGTCCGAAGGCTTGGTCGCTGAATAGGTCCCCACGGTTCAGGGAAAACCCGGAGCGTTTATCCCAACCGAGTCCTCGAATCCCATTGGGGACCAGGTAGCCGTGCGTCATTTTTTGGCGAGTCCAAGGCGATAGGATCTGTGTCGGTGGGTTACCCAGCATGGATTTCGCGTAGAGCGAAAGATCGTTTAGGGTGGAAAAAAGCCCTGCGTGACCAGCGACGCCTCCGAGGGCATGGGCTCGCGGATCGTGCACTTGGCCTTGGATCCATTTCCCATCGCGTTTCTCCGTCGGCGCGCAGCGCGCGTGCAAGCTCTCGGCCGGTAAGTATCCTGTTTCCTTCATGCCTAGAGGCGCGAAGATATGTTCCCGAGTGTATGCATCGAGATTCATGCCGGAGATTTTCTCGACCAATTTTCCGAGGACGATGAAGTTCACGTCGGAGTATTTGAAAGCCGTCCCAACGGGGGCCGTTAGGTTAAGTTGGCAGATCTTGCTCCAAGCTTGCTCGGGGCCTTGGAGATAGTCGGCCATGGGGTTATCGGGGATCAGTCCACTGGTGTGCAGGAGCAGGTGTTCGACGGTGATCGGGTCCTTATCGTTCGAATCGAAGTCAGGAAAAACGCTCGATACCTTGTCCTTGAGTCTGAGTTCCCCTTTTTCGATCAATTGGAGAATCGAGGTGGCTGTCGATACCGGTTTGGTGATCGAAGCCATATCGAAGACCGTGTCGAGTGTCATGGGACTGACCGGATCGAGGGAGCGATTTCCGAATGCCTTTTGGTAGATCAATCCGCTGCGATTGCCGACCCCGACGACGCAACCGGGCATCTTGCTTTCTGCGATCGCAGATTCGATCATGCGACGGATTTCCGCGTCGAAGGCCTCCAACCGATCGGTGGCGATCGGATTGGATTCTTGGCAATGGGCTCGAAGGCACCAGGAGGATACCCCAAGGCATAGCAGGACCGTTAAAAGGAGAGATTTCATGAGGATCGATTCATTCGAAACCAGGGGAGAATGGAAAGGATGCTTGCTGAGCTGAACGTCACTAAAGAACCGATGCACGAGAGCCAGGGGAAGGCGATGCGGATGGCATCGGGTCGATTCAAAACGAATTGGATCCAAAGAAGCACCGACAGTCCGGCGATCCCACCGGCGATGGCGGCGCGTTGATTGACGCGTGGTTGGAAAATCCCTAGGAAAAACCAACCTAGGAGGACACCCGAGGAAAAGCCAGCGATGGTAAGTGCGTTGTTGACGACGCTGTTAGAAAACTGATTGGCCCAGATTCCAATGAGGATTTGAACGGTACCGAAAACCACAGTGGCAACACGCGTGAACCAAAGCCGCGATTGCTCGGTCGGTTCGTGCCGCAGGCCCAATAGCCACAGATCGCTGTAGGCTGACGAGGCCGATGACGATAGAGAGCTCGAAAGGGTGGACATGGTAGCTGCGAGGATGGCCGCGAGCATCAAACCGATGATCCCTACATTCGCAGGGAAGTGGTGGGTAATGAAATGCGCAAAGACCTTATCGTTCGCGATCCCCTCGGGCAATGGATTCGAGGTGTAGAAGGCGCCCAGAAGCGTTCCTATCCATAGGACCAATGCGAACTGGAAAAAGACGAAGACTCCGCTGACGAGGATTGCGGTTGCAGCGTGGGTTTGGTTTCTCGCGCTAAGGTAGCGTTGCACCATGATTTGATCGGTTCCGTGGGAGCCTAGGGATAAGAAGGTTCCACCGACGAGCCCAGCGAAAAGCGTGTAGGGCTTGTCGAGCGTTAGGTCCCAATCGATCCAATTCCACTTGCCCGTCGCGTCCATGTACTCCTGGTAAGTTGTCCATCCATCGGGCAGCAATCGCACAAGCAGGATTGCCGCGACGAAGAGTCCGCTGAGATAGATCACCAATTGGATGCAATCATTCCAAACCACCGACCGCATTCCTCCGAAAACCGTGTAGACCAGGGTCAGTCCGCCAACAGCCACGGCACTTGGGATCAGCGGCCAGCCGACGAGCTGTTGCAGGACCATGGCGGCAAGATACAGTCTCAAGCCATCGCCGAGATTTCTTGTTACAAGAAAGATCAGCGAAGCGAGGCGTGTGATGTTTTTTCCGAATCGAGTTTTGAGGACTTCGTAGGCGCTTACGATACTTCCTCGAAAGAAATTCGGGAGCAGAAAGGCCACTACGATCCAGCGACCGAGGATGTAGCCCAAGGCCAGTTGTAGAAACGCAAATCCGGTCGCACCGTAACCGATCCCCGGGACGCTCAGGACCGTAGCGGTGCTTGTCTCGGTTGCCACGATCGAGCCGAGGATCGCCCACCAGGGCAGATTGCGATCGCCCAGCAGGTAGCTTTCGACCGTGTTGTTTTTTCCGGCGACCTTCAGGCCTATCAGTACCGATGCGGCCATGGCCAGGATCAAGACCACCAAATCAACCCATCCGATCGCAATCTGCATGCATCGTCCTTTTCAATTGTTTTTACCACTGTAGATTGTCCCATTGTAATGAACTCCATGGCTGCTGGGTAAGCGTCGTGGGATAAGTCTCAGATCAAAAGAAACAAGATGCCATGGATCACTTAACTACCGAACAAAACAACCCTGAATCGGTTGCGATCGATCAGATGGATTCGTTTCAAATCGCGAGCTTGATGAACCGCGAGGACTTGAAGGTTGTGGCTGCTGTCGAAAGGGTTTTGCCTGATGTTGCGCGCGCCATCGAGACAGTCACGCGGCGAGTTCAGGCCGGAGGCAGGCTGATCTACATTGGGGCTGGCACTTCGGGCCGACTTGGAGTGCTCGATGCTTCGGAGTGCCCTCCGACTTTCAATACACCAGCGGCCTTAGTGGTCGGACTCATTGCCGGTGGCCAGCGGGCTCTAACGAATGCCATCGAAGGGGCCGAGGACAATCGCCAAGCCGGAGCGGATGATCTGCGAGCGGTTGAGGTCGATTCGAAAGATGTGGTCTGTGGGATCGCGACGAGCGGGCGGACTCCTTATGTGCTCGGTGGGCTGGCCTATGCGCAATCCTTGGGGGCTGCGACGCTAGGAGTAACCTGCAACGAGGCTTCCGAGTTGACTCAGGTATCCGATGTACTGATCGCGCCGGTGGTCGGTCCGGAGATCCTCAGCGGATCGACGAGGCTCAAGGCTGGAACGGCGACGAAGATGGTTTTGAACATGATCTCGACAGGGACCATGATCCGAATCGGAAAGACCTTTGGCAATTGGATGGTAGATTTGCGAGCAACGAATGTGAAGCTTAAGGATCGCAGCATTCGGATCGTCAGCGGGATTACCGGGTTGAGTCGCGAAGAATCCGAGCTTCTATTGGTCCGTTGCGATGGAGAGGTCAAAACGGCGATTGTCAGCCATGCGCTAGGGGTCGACAAAATCCAGGCACAGCGTCGCTTAGAGGTTTGTGCCGGGCGATTGCGAGCAGCGATGGAGAACTGAACGCATTGCGATGGGCATCGTTCTGGTTCGAAACTCTGACTCGACTTGGACTAGCGTTTGACGTCTCGGACCAGTGGACCGGTGTAGACTTGGCGTGGCCGTCCGATCCGAGTGTTGGGGGAGCGTTGCATTTCGACCCAGTGAGCGATCCAGCCTGGCAGTCGGCCCATTGCAAAGAGGACGGTGAACATCTGAACGGGGATTCCCATGGCACGGTAGATAACACCGGAATAGAAATCGACGTTTGGATAGAGCTTGCGTTCGACGAAGTAGGGGTCTCGCAGCGCGACGGCTTCGAGTTCTTGGGCTACTTCGAACAACGGATCGCTCAGATTGAGTTTCTTCAGAAGCATGTCGCTTGCTGCTTTGATGATCTTTGCGCGTGGGTCGTAGTTTTTATAGACTCGGTGACCGAAGCCCATGAGGCGGAAATTGCTCGTTTTATCTTTGGCCATGTCGACGTATTTTTTGACGTTGCCGCCGTCGTCAGCGATCTGTTTGAGCATGTTGACGCAGGCTTCGTTGGCACCGCCGTGGAGTGGCCCCCACAAAGCGCAGATCCCAGCAGAGATACTGGCAAAGAGGTTTGCATCCGACGAGCCGACCATACGAACGGTCGAGGTGCTGCAGTTTTGTTCGTGATCGGCATGCACGATCAAGAGCAGATTCAGGGCTTTGACGAAGTCTGGGTCTGCGACGTATTTTTCGCTTGGGACCGAGAACATCATGTGGAGGAAGTTCTCGCAGTAGTTCAGCGAATTATGTGGGTAAATAAAGGGCTGCCCGAACGATTTCTTGTAACTGTAGGCGGCGATCGTCGGCAGTTTAGCGATCAAGCGATGGATCGATATTTCGACTTCTTCTGGGTCGTGCGGATCCAACGAGTCTTGGTAGAACGTTGAAAGAGCGCTTACGACACTCGAGAGGATCGCCATGGGGTGGGCGTCGCGTGGGAATCCGTTGTAGAACGAACGCATGTCCTCGTGGAGCATGGTGTGGTGGGAAATGTTCGTTCTGAATTTCTCAAGTTGCTCCGGTGTGGGCAATTCCCCGTAGATAAGCAGATAGCTCGTCTCGAGAAAATCGCATTGTTCAGCCAGTTGTTCGATGGGGTATCCACGATAGCGGAGAATTCCGCGATCGCCGTCGAGATACGTAATCGCGCTGGTCGTCGCGCCGGTGTTCGCATAGCCCTCGTCGAGCGTGATGTGTCCGGTCTCTTTCAAGAGTTTCGAGATGTCGATTGCACGGTCGTTCTCGGTGCCGACGTGGATGGGCATCGAGAGCGATTTTTCGCCGATTTTAAGGGTTGCGACTTCTTCTGACACGTGGATTGGCTGCGGGTAGGAAGGGGCTGATCGGAATTGTCGAACAGGGTTGTTCGACTTCGGTTCGACTGGTTTTCAAGACGCAAACAGTGTAGCCTTATGGAAAGCTTGCGACAATCCGTGGGGTTCTTTTCCTGAAGATCTGCTTGGAATTTGTTCGAATCTTTTGCCTAAGTCCCCATTTGGTAGCTCCTGTTTGGTGACCCGTAGTTGGGTGGCCTTGAATTGGATCATGAACGAAGAGCTCAAGGAAATCGCGATCCGACTGCAAATCGGTAACTACCAACGGCACATTCTGCTGTGTGTCGGCCCGAACTGTTGTTCCGAGCAAATCGGCGCTGGGGCTTGGAAGAAACTCAAAGACGAACTCAAGGCCCGAAACCTTTCGTTGTCCGATGCACCAAGCGCTTGTTACCGCACCAAGGTCCAGTGCCTTCGGATTTGTACCGCAGGCCCGATCTTGGTGGTCTACCCCGAGGGGTATTGGTACAGTGGAATGACCGAGGATCGGATCGAACGATTCATTGAGGAGCAAATCCTCGGAGGAAAACCGATCGAAGAGTGGATCTTTGCCAGAAACCCGATCGGTTGAAATGCCCCGTTGGTTTTGAGTCGAGTCAAGCCTGGGATTTTGGCAACGGTTGCTTGAGGATTCCTTCGACGATCTTGCCGGGTTGTCCGTCAAGCAACGTGCCAAGGCCTCCAGGGCGTACGAAAGCAAGTTTGCTGGGATCTAGGCCGAACAGGTGCATGACCGTCGCGTGGTAATCGTAGTGATGGACGATGTCCGTGACGGCTTGATAACCGAAATCGTCGGTCTGGCCGTAAACCGTACCTTGTCGGATTCCTCCCCCGGCCAACCACGTGCTAAAGCCGTAGGTGTTGTGGTCTCGTCCTACGCTGTTTTCGTTTTGAACGACAGGCAAACGTCCCATCTCACCGCCCCAATGGACCAGGGTCGAATCGAGCAATCCTCGCTGCTTGAGATCTTTGACCAAAGCTGCCGAGGGTTGATCGGTTTTCTTGCAAGCACCGGGCAAGGCGTCTTTGATGTTGCCGTGATGGTCCCATTGCTGGGTGGACGTGTAGATCTGAACGAACCTTACTCCTCGTTCGACGAGTCGTCGTGCGATCAAGCATCGGGTACCGTACTCGCGCGTAGCGTCTTGATCTAACCCATACATCTTGTGGGTCTGCTCGGTCTCTTTGCTGATGTCCAAGGCATCGCGTGCTGCGGTTTGCATCGCTTCGGCCAGTTCATAACTGATCATCCGAGCTTGCAAATCGCTTTCATAGGCTCTGGTAGCTAGGTGCTCTGCGTTGAGTTGTTTAAGCAACTCCAGGTAAGCCTTCTGGGGCCTGCCAGCCAAATGCGGCGGAGGGTTTAGGTTGAGGATTCGCGGCTCTTGGGGCCGGATCACTGTGCCTTGGTATAGCGACGGCAACCATCCGTTCGACCAGCAATCCGTTCCTAAAACGGGCAATCCACCTGGATCGGTCAGCACCACGAAGGCGGGCAATTGCTGGCTCTCGCTCCCTAATCCATAGGTGATCCAGGAACCAAGGACCGGGCGTCCTTCGGTCACACGGCCATGGTGCAACGCATAAATCGATTGCCCGTGATTGTTCACACCGGTATTCATGGATCGAATGAGTGTGATGTCATCGGCGATCGAACCTAAATGGGGAACGAGCTCGCTGAGTTCCATTCCGCATTGGCCATAGCGATCCCATTTCCAGGGTCCGGACCAAATTTTCGCCGACGATTCGGCGGCGTTATCGTATTTCAGATCGCCTGTGTATTTCTCGCCGTTTCGCTTTTCTACCTCGAGCTTGCGGTCGAAAAGATCGATATGCGATGGACCTCCCTGCATGAACATCGAGATCATGGCTTTGGCTTGTGGGGCCTGATCCGGCGGCTTGGGTTTCAAATCATACTGAATCGGTTGCAGAGCCGGCTTAGGGGGTTCACCGGCGGCTTGTTGTGCAGCGAGCCCTGCGATGCACAGCGTTGCGCCCGCGATCCCTTGTTGGGCCAGAAAGTGCCGTCGCGAAGAACATCGCTGCGGATCGGTTTTTTTTTCGGTGTTCATGCGGGTTCCAACGCGGGTGGCCAGTGGCTGTTTTTTTGATTGTTGGATGGCTAGTCAACGTACAAGAACGCGTTCGACGAGAGCAATGCTTGGCATAGTAGCGACAAGGCTTGCTCGTTGGCTTTGGCCGGCTCGAGCGCTCCAGCGTTGGGGGACGTGGGCTGTTCGGGATTCGGTTGTGCTAAAATCGCGCGCTGATCGACGAGCCACTGTCCGGTCTGAGTTCGCTGAGACTCCGTCGGTGCGACTCCAAATGCAAATTGCCAAGCTTGAACGACTTGGGCCATCGGATCATCGCCTGCCTGGCGGATCACACGATTTGCGAAGTGATCGCAGATGCGGATGACCGAGCTATTGTTCATGAGCATCAGCGACTGGGTGGCGACGGTCGATTCGGAGCGTCGATCGCAGTTGGGCGCTGTTCCTGCCGGATCGAACGGCTCGATGACACCAAGAGGCATCGAGCGGCGGATCTGGATATAGACACTGCGGCGGTAGGCGTCGGAAACCTCTTCGTGCTTGGCGACCAGAATTCCGTTTCCGTCACGAGTCGCTTTGCCAATGATCGTCTGACCGACTTCGTCGGGATTGACGGTGCTCGATGCCCCGTGCATCCGCGACGAGAGCATCCCCGCTGAGGCTAACATGGCATCTCGGAGCGATTCGGTCTGGAGGCGTCGTACATTCATCCTGCCTAACCAGAGGTTTTGTGGATCCTTGTCTGGACCTTGGGCAGCTCGCCCCGAGGAGCGACGATAGGTCTGTGAAAGAAGTATTTCGCGGGAGAGTCGTTTGCGGCTCCAAGCCGATTGGACGAACTCCTTGGCCATCCAATCCAACAGCTCCGGATGGGTAGGACGTTCGCCGAGGAGTCCAAGGTCCCCTGGATTCGATGCGATCGCTCGGCCGAAATGATGCATCCAAGTTCGATTCACATAGGATCGCGTCAGCAGCGGATGGACACCTTGGGTCAGCATCCGGGCAAACTGCAAACGTCGACCTGAGGTCGCTAGGCTCGGATCGTCGGGCGTGAGTTTGTCGTGCTCTGCGAGAATGCTCAATCCGCCTGGGGCGACGGGTTCCTTGGGCTGCTGGAAATCCCCTCGGTTAAAAAGAAAGGTCGTGGGGATTTCATTTGGGACTTCGGAAAAGCAAGCCACGAACTCATCGGCCGGTCGCTTGGTTTTGATCTCGGCTTGCTGAGTTTCGTATTTCTTGTTGAATTCGTTGATCCGCGCGCCATCGTAAAGAATGGCGCTGCCGCGGTCGACATTCAAGCTTGGGTAATCCCGCATAAGCTTTTGTTGGTCCTCGGTCCGCTTGTCGGCTGGCGTGGAGCGGGCTGAGCGAGCCGGTTCACGCATTTGCTCCGGAAGTTTCATCACTTCTTTGTCAAAGATCTCGTTGACGATGCCATCGAGTTCCATCAGCCGTTTGGCTTCTAGGTCCGAAAGCTCCTTGTCGACTTCGGAGGCTTTTTGCCTTTGTTCGGCGTTCCAAAGATTCACGAGTCGGGCGTTTTTGTCTCTCCAATTTTTCCAATCCAAGCCAGGTTCGAACAGCGCTCGGATGCGGTAGTAGTCCCGTTGCGAGATCGGATCGTACCGATGGTCATGGCACTGGGCGCAGCCGACGGTCAATCCTAGAAAAGAGCTCGATACGATTTTGATCGTGTCGGCGATCAGATCGTTTCGAGCGACGTTTGCCTCGACGCCTTGATGGCCTGTTCCGTCGGGTGCGGTCCTGAGAAATCCCGTGGCTGCAAGGAGTCTTCGCTGTTGGGGATCGAGGATTCCCCAAGGTTGGGGCACCAGCTCATCGCCAGCGAGTTGTTCGATGACGAATTGATCGTAGGGCTCGTCGGCATTGGTGCTCGAAAGGACATAGTCTCGATATTGCCAAGCCCACGGGCGTTCGGTGTCTTGTTCACTGTATCCATCGCTATCGGCATACCCCGCTACGTCGAGCCAATGCCGCCCCCAATGCTCGCCGTAACGCGGATCAGCTAGGAGTCGATCCACGGTCCTTTCGTAAGCGTCCAGGCGGGGGTCGTCGACGAACGCTTGGATCTCCTCCTGGGTCGGTGGGATGCCGAGTAGATCAACGGTTAGCCTTCTGAGGAGTGTGACACGATCGGCCGTTGGTGCTGTCGGTAGTTGTTTCTCCTGAAGCTTTGCCGATACAAACGCATCGATTGGAGAGTTCATCGCGTGGGCTTGGTCGCAAGCAACCTCGGGCACGCGCACCGTAGCGACCGGTTGGAACAACCAGAAGTTCCGTTCTTCTTCGGACCAGTCTTCGAGCGTTGGGGTTTGTGGTTCGGGTCTTTTGGTGAGCGCTCCTGCGTCGATCCATCGTTGCAGGATCTGTCTTTGTGCATCGGGAATGGTTTTCCCGCCCGGGGGCATTTCACCGGCTTGTACACGCTGGATCAGGAGGCTTTTTTGGGCGTTTCCGGGCACGATCGCCGAGCCCGAATCGCCGCCTTTGTGCAGCAAGTGCACGAGCCGTAGGTCGAGTCCTGCTTCGCGATGCTCCTGCTCTCCGTGGCACTGGAAGCAGTGGGCTTTGAGGATCGCTCGAACATCGGTTTCGAAGTGGATTGGGCTAGAGGCGACTTGGTTGTCGCTTCGAGCCGGGGGCTCTGGCGTTGGATCCTGGGAGAGAGCCTGGGGCAAGCAATCGGTTGCAAAAGCCAGCAGGCCAAGCAGGCCAAACAGGCTCAGAGCCAGCGTCGATCGAATCGGCGGCATGATGAATCGCGTGGAGGCAGGGGGAGGAATCGGCAGGAGCTATCACCAGTGATTATAGCATGAATTTAGTCTGTTCGTAAGGAACCGCAGGCAGGTGAGGGACTCTAAGCGTCCATTCGAAATCCGTTGTTTTATCGTGGGTGGGAGTCTCCTCGGTTGACACAAATGCAAAACAAAACCAATGCCGTACTTGTTCCTGGAGTCTTGATCGGTTGTTTGGATGAGGCTGGATTGGTCCATCGAAATCTTTGGCTCGCGAATTTTACCGATGTTTCTCTGCGCGGTGGGCCGTCAGACGAATGGTTGGTGGTTTCTTCCAAAGAGGTATCGGTTCTGGCCATGCAACCGGATTCCAAGGGACTGGCCGGAGCGGTTCTTTTGCGGAGTGTTGCATGGACCGACATCAAGTCCGTAAGGACTCAATCGGGGGTCGGCAGCGGGACATTGCAGTTGCGTGTTGAGGACGATTGGATCGACTGGATTCGGTTCTCGAACGCCTATGCGACGCGATTCCATAAGATTTCTCGCTTGATGGAAAAGATGCGTGAGTTTCCTGAGACTTGGTCGGAGGATGTTTACGCGGAGTCGCATGACCCGCATTCGAGCGGTCAGAGTTTCGATGCGCCTGAGTGTCCGAAATGTGCGTTGTATCTGAGCACCAAAGAGGAGAGTTGTCCTCGATGCATGCAGAAAGGGCAGATACTCCGACGGGTTCATCAATTGCTCCACCCCTATCGACGCGGAGCGATTCTGCTTTGTCTATTGACGATCGCTGGTGTGATTGCTGAGTTGATTCCACCTAAGCTCCAGCAGTACATGATCGACAATGTATTGACCGGAAAAGACGAATCCGGAGATCCACGTCAAGTCGACTTCAAAACCGCGTTGCTTTTGATTGTTTTGGCGCTGGCTGCCTCACGGGTGCTACTGTCGTTTGTTGCGGTTTTCAAGGGCAAGCTAGCGACCTACATCGGGACAGGACTGACCCGTACGCTGCGTGCCGAGATGGTCCGTAAGTTGCAGAGTTTGGCTGTCGTTTACTATGACCGCCATCAGGTCGGCTCGATGCTTGGCCGGGTCGCCCATGACAGCGAAGCGATGCATGGACTGATGTATCAGATCACAGGGGGGTTCTTGCTCCAAATCGCCCAGCTCATTGGAGTCGGGGCGATGCTCGTCTGGATCAATCCCAAGCTGGCTTTATTCACATTGATTCCAGTCCCATTGGTTATTTTGGGGACCTCAATTTTCTGGAGGAAGGTTTATCCGCGTTACTACCGGCTATGGGATGCATCGTCCAAGCAGATTACTGTATTGAGTGGGATGCTCACGGGGATACGAGTGGTCAAGGCGTTTTCGCAAGAGGATCGAGAGTACGAGCGGTTTTCGAAGTCCAGTGAGCAGCTGCGAGACTGGCGTCTATGGGTCGAAAACGCGAACGCATGGTACTCTGCGGCCATGTCGATCGTCTTTAGCCTCGGCGGGCTGATTGTCTGGTACGTCGGAGGTCGCGACGTGATCGGCAACTCGATGAGCCTCGGGGAACTCATCGCCTTCTTGGCCTACCTGGGGATGTTCTACGCACCTTTGAGTGCCCTGTCGAGCTTCACCTCCTGGTTGACGAGTTTTCTAACCGGCAGCAAACGGGTTTTGGAGTTGCTCGATACACCCTTGACGGTGCTCGAGCCGAGCCATCCGGTCGCCTGGGAAACCGTCCAAGGAGAGATTCGATTCGAAGAGGTGACGTTTGGGTACGATCGCAACCAACCGGTTTTGAAGAATATCAGTTTCGATGTCAAGGCAGGCGAGATGGTTGGAATCGTAGGTCGATCCGGATCCGGAAAATCCACGATGGTAAACTTGCTAGGCCGATTCTACGATGTTCAGGAAGGTCGAATCTTGGTCGACGGAATCGATCTTCGCGACCTATCGAGCCAGCAACTGCGCGATCGCTTAGGGATCGTTTTCCAAGAGTCCTACATGTTCCGTGGTACGATCTGGAGAAACCTGAGCTTTGGCAAACCCATGGCAAGCGTCGAGCAGGGGCTACAGGCAGCCAAGGCCGCCGGTGCGCACGATTTCATCTGCCGACAACAGCTCGGCTACGAAACGCTTCTGGGAGAGAATGGCTCGGGATTGTCGGGGGGGGAAAAGCAGCGACTGTCGATTGCAAGAACGCTGCTGTATGACCCGAAAATTCTGGTGCTCGATGAAGCGACCAGCAACATCGACGCCGAGGCCGAGAAGAGTATCCAAGAGGCGCTCAAAGTGCTGATCCGTGGCCGTACGACCTTGGCCATCGCTCACCGACTCTCGACGCTTCGCAACGCCGACCGAATCATCGTTTTCGACCAAGGCCGATTGATCGAGCAAGGATCGCACGCCGAACTCTTGGCCTTAGATGGTACCTATGCAAGGCTGGTGCGTATTCAAACCTCGGTCAGCAAAAATCCGGATGTCGATAAGTTGATCTACAACGCCGCCGAATCGGAAAAAAACAAGCGAGCCGCGGCGGTTTCTAACTCCGAGCGCTCGGGTGTTTCGGTCCTAGATCGTCCTGAGTCGAAATCGCGCAAGAGCGATTCAAAGACTGTCGACGAGCCCCAAAGGGTTGACGACTCGGAAATGGGCAACTCGGAAATGGGCAATGCAGATACCGATGAAGTGGGCGATGAACTGGGCGATGAACTGGGCGATGCTCAAAACACCTCAGCGCCAGCGATCGTGTGGTTTGAGGACTCGCAATGCGAGTTGCGAAGAGGCACGCACGATCGGATCGAGCTTTGGGTCGATGGTAAGCTCAATGCCGCTTCGGTTTTTATCGTGAAGACCTTTCCATCGAAATATCCAGTCGGATACCTCAGTGTTCGAAGTTGGAAGGAGAACGGCGAAGAGTACGAGTGCGGGATGATCCGCGATCTTGGGGAGTGGCGCAGCTCGAACCGAACGTTGGTCGAGGAAATGATCGAACGACGGTATTTGATGCGACGGATACTGCGAGTACGGAAAAATCAGTTAGAATCTGGATATCTCAATATGGAGGTTGAGACCGACCGAGGGCCATGCAAATTGACGATGCGTTGGACCCAAAGTCAGGCGCTCGAATACAGCGAGAACGGCAAATTGCTAATCGATACGTGCGAGAATCGCTACGTCGTCGAGAACGTCGATGCCTTACCCGCAGAAGATCGCGAGCGATTCCTTCAATTCATTTACTGGTAGTGCTCAATCGAGGAACTTTTCTGATGCGCGCTTGGTCCTGCTCGTTGGCTTTGGCAAGCTTGTTCGTTGCCCAATTGGGTACTCCGCTCCTGTTCGGCCAGGAGAAACCTTTGGAAGCCCAGTCGCAGCCTCCCGGAGCGGCGGTCAAGAAATCGGTGCGATTGCCTAGAGCTACTCCAGAATCCCAAGGTGTCTCGTCGGCTTCGATCGCGAAATTCGTCCAAGCCGCTGACGAAAAAGTCAATTCGATGCACAGCTTCATGCTGCTAAGGCATGGAAAGGTGATTGCGGAAGCGTGGTGGGCTCCCGAAGAGGCCAATAAACCGCATGTGCTCTGGTCGTTGAGCAAGTCGTTCACATCGACCGCCGTCGGGTTGGCCGTCAGGGATGGTAAGTTATCGCTCCAGGACCGCGTCATGGGTTTTTTCCCGGACTCGCTGCCCGAAGTGCCATCGGACAATCTAAAGTCCATGCGGGTATTGGATTTGCTCACCATGTCGACTGGCCATCAGGACGAACCGAACATGCGCGGGTCCCAAGATTGGATCAAGACGTTTTTAGCCCATCCGGTCCCTAAGGAACCAGGAAGTTTCTTCAGATACAACACTCCAGCGACCTTCATGCAGTCGGCGATCGTCCAAAAGGTCACCGGTCAGTCCATCGTCGATTACCTGCAAACACGCTTATTTGATCCATTGGGAATCGAAGCTCCGAAATGGGATGCCAACCCGCAAGGCATCTCGATTGGAGGGTACGGGCTTTATCTCAAGACCGAAGACATCGCCAAGTTCGGTCAGTTGTATTTGCAGAAAGGGGTCTGGGAAAACCAGCAACTCATACCGAGCGATTGGGTCCAACTGGCGACCGACAAGCAGGTGTCCAACGGGACCGATGCGGCGAGTGATTGGAATCAGGGTTACGGCTTTCAATTTTGGAGATGTCGGCACAATGCGTTTCGGGGCGATGGTAAGGACGGGCAGTTTTGCATCGTATTGCCCGACCAAGACGCGGTGGTCGTGATGACTGCGAATACAACCAACATGCAAGCGCAATTGAGCCTCGTCTGGGAGCATTTGCTCGGCGAGTTTCAAGAAAAACCGCTGCCTGAGGCCCCCACGGATCGAGAGATTCTTGAAGGTGCCTGCGCCGTACTTCGAGCCAGAAGATAATTTTTGGTTCGACCAGATAACCCGGTTTCAATCCCCATGGGGATCCATTATTATTAGGCGGTTCGACGGTGTTGTTCATCAATCCGTCGAACTCTTAACGCCTGATCCTTTCCGATTTAACTGTTCGCAACAGTTCTCTTACCGTGACACCTCTTCATGATCTTCTGTTGGTAACCAACTATGACATCGACAGGATCGGTATTGCTAAGATCTTGGACAATTCGATGCGTTACAAGGTTCATCTACTCAAACCCAATCTCATCGCAGCATCGTTTTTCGATGGACTCAACTCAACTCCGATCGGTCTGATCGATATCGAGTTGCACGATATGGATCCTGTATTGGTGGCTATGCATCTATCGGAGTGTCGGCCTGGGATTCCCCTGTTGTTTTTCGCCAGAGGGGAGTCCCCTGAGTTGTTCTTGCGGGGCGTCAGGAACGGGATAATCGGAACCGTACAAAAGACCGATAGTCCCCAGGCACTGCTGCGTAAACTCGACTTGGCCCTGCACAAGCAAATTCTTTGGAACAAGGAAGAGTTGAAACGCATTCAGGCTTGTTTCTCACTTGATCCTTGCGTGTCACGTTTGGAAATGCCCCTGACGCAACGCGAATCCTACGTTCTGAGCAAGCTGATATGTGGAATGACCAACAGACAGATCGCTGATGAATTGTCGATAAGTTACGAGTCGGTCAAGGTGCTCGTCCAGCATATCTTGCGCAAGATCGGGGTAACGGATCGAACCCAAGCGGCTGTTTGGGCTGTGCGCAAGCGGTTGTTCTAAGAATTCGTGTCTTGGTTTGGCCCACGGCGTTGGAGTATTAGGATATACTCGCGGCCCATAAACACGTCGGACCCCTTGGATTCACGACATCGAGCAACTTTTGATCAACCCTTACGAATCTCCCCGGTGCAACGACACGCTGCCCAGGCCCCCCGGACCGGTTCCTAGCCTCCTGGGTACGTATCTGATCACCGCCGTCTTTACTCTCGCATCACTTGTCGGATTCTTATCGGTATTGGTTCCCGAGGTTACGGCTTACACTTCCTCGCGATTTGGGGCGATCGGGTTGATCCTGTGTTTGAACCCTCTGATATTCCTTGTTCCCTCATTGCGAAATCCGAACGTATCGAACTTCGCTGCCTCGGCCTTCATGACCCTGGCCATCGGGATAATCAATTCCTTATTCCTGTTGGTCTTAGGCGACTCCCAGTGGATTTACATGGTGCTGCCGTTTGTTATCGCGGGAGTTTATTTAGCTTGGCAAGCCATCAAGCGGATTGGCGCAGCCCCATTGCTTGATGAAGAAAATGCCACAAACGACTCGGATTGATGCATTCGGTTTTGGGAATCAAGCCATCGCGCAAATGGGGGTGCCAGTTGCGCGATGGAACCTAATGATATCCATCAGACGGTCTACTTCTTGAGATCAACTTTTGGTCGATCGAGCATCATGACCTTGTTCCACGCGGCTACAAAGTCTTCGACGAACTTGGCCTTGGCATCATCGCTCGCATAGACCTCGGAGATGGCCCGGAGTTGCGAGTTCGAGCCGAAGATCAAGTCGGTGCGGGATCCCTTCCATTGCACTGCGCCGGTTTTCCGGTCGTGGCCTTCGTAGACATGCACATTCGCTTTCGAAGGCTTCCATTCGATATTGCTATCGAGAAGATGCACGAAAAAGTCGTTGGTCAGGACTTGCGGCTTTTGGGTCAAGACACCTAGATCTGAGTTGCCGGTGTTGATACCTAAGACGCGGAGTCCCCCGACAAGAGCGGTCATCTCCGGTGCGGATAACCGCAGTCGATGAGCCCGATCGAGCAGAAGTTCTTCCTCTGGACGGGCCTTTTCGGCTTGTCGAATTGCAGGCGCGATGTAGTTTCGGAAGCCATCGGCTAGCGGTTCTAGAACTGCGAAGGACTCGACATCGGTCGTGCTTTGGTCGGCATCCATGCGGCCAGGGCTAAATGGGACAGAGATATCTGTACCTCCTTGTTTGGCAGCCTGCTCGATCGCCGCACAGCCGCCGAGGACGACCAAGTCAGCGATCGAAATTCGCTTGCCATCGGTTCGCCCAGTAGCGAATTCCTTTTGGACCCTTTCGATGACCGTGAGGACTTTGGCAAGCTCTTCGGGTTCATTAACGGCCCAGTCCTTTTGAGGGGCTAGACGGATACGGCCCCCGTTAGCACCACCGCGGTGGTCGGTACCACGGTAGGTCGAGGCAGCAGCCCAGGCGGCGCTGGTAAGCTCTGAGATGCTTAGGCCGCTTTCGAGTATTTTTTGCTTCAGTTCAGCAATTTCTGTGGCATCGACTAACGGGTGATCGACCGCAGGGATCGGATCTTGCCAAATCTGTGGAGCTGGGACTTCGGGCCCAAGCAACTGGGCACTGGGTCCCATGTCGCGGTGGGTGAGCTTGTACCAAGCTTTGGCAAAAGCCTGCTGAAACTCTTTGGGGTTTTGATGGAATCGCTCGGAGATCGCGCGGTATTTGGGATCCATTTTCAACGCCAAGTCCGTTGTGAACATGATCGGTGCATGCTTTTTTACTTCGACGTGCGCGTCAGGTACGGTGCCTTGGGCTGCCGGATCTGTCGGGGTCCACTGCCAAGCCCCTGCGGGACTCTTGACGAGTTTCCATTCGTAACCGAATAGGTTAGTGAAATAGTCATTCGACCAGGCCGTGGGAGTTGAGGTCCAAGCCCCTTCGAGTCCACTGGTGATGGTGTCTTGCGCGTTTCCTTTACCGAAGCGGTTTTTCCATCCAAGACCCTGCTCTTCGATCGTTGCAGCTTCGGGTTCCGGTCCAACGTTTTTCGCGCTGGCCGCTCCGTGTGCTTTTCCAAACGTGTGCCCACCTGCGATCAGTGCTATGGTTTCCTCATCGTTCATCGCCATGCGGCGAAAAGTTTCACGGATATCGATCGCTGCAGCAAATGGATCGGGCTTTCCATTGGGCCCTTCGGGATTCACGTAAATCAACCCCATCTGGACTGCTGCCAAAGGTTGTTCGAGTTTTCGGTCTCCCGAATAGCGCTGATCCCCGAGCCACTTGCTTTCGGATCCCCAGTAAATGTCTTCCTGCGGCTCCCAAACATCTTGACGACCACCGCCGAATCCGAAGGTTTCGAAGCCCATCGACTCCAGCGCGCAGTTGCCGGCCAAGACCATCAAGTCGGCCCACGAGATCTTCTTGCCATACTTCTGCTTGATCGGCCAAAGGAGCCGTCGCGCCTTGTCGAGATTTGCATTGTCAGGCCAACTGTTCAAAGGAGCGAAGCGTTGCGTACCGTAGCGAGCCCCTCCCCTTCCATCGCTGATTCGATAGGTACCGGCGCTGTGCCAAGCCATTCGGATGAAAAGAGGTCCATAATGTCCGTAATCCGCTGGCCACCAATCCTGTGAGGTGGTCATCAGCTCACCGATCTCTTTTTTCAGAGTCGGTAGATCCAACGACGAAAATTCTTTCGCATAATCGAAATCGTCACCCATCGGATTCGAGCTTGGAGAATTTTGATGTAGGATCCTAAGGTTCAATTGGTCAGGCCACCACTGAGCGTTCCCATAAGCTCCTGCTGAGGTGTTGGCCCCTGCCATCATCCCATCTTTTGAATCGCCTTCTGGTGTATTCACAGAGGCTAATCGCTGCAACGCACCGGTGACCGGACATTTCGACACGCCTGGGCTTGTCGCATCTGGGCTTGTTTCATCTGGGCTTGTTGCCGCTGGGGGTTCGACAATCCCATCGGGCGATGTTGGGGCTTGTCCCCAAACCGGGCTGCAAGCGACCCCGGAAAAGATCACTAGCCCGATTCGTAACGATCCGGCAAACCGCTTCAAAGCCGACCGCCTCGCTTGGTTGTTCTTGACATTCAACCGATTCCAAGACTGCCGGTACGTGGCTGGAGTTTTTCTCATCGCATGGTTTCCTAAGGATGGATTAAAAAATCGACATCGAACACAAGGAGTGCTCGATTCAAAGAGTTTGATAAGTATCGCCAAAACGGATTGTTGCGTCCAATGCATTTATTCGATACATTGCATGCGTTTAATGCATAGAAGAATCGCCTGTGTTTTTATTGGGTTTTTCTTCATTGTTTGGATTCGACGCAAGGAGCCTGACGGTGGAATTCGATCAACTGCGGCATTTTTTGAGTGTGGTACGGTGGGGTAATTTTTCGCGGGCTGCCGAGGATATCGGAATGTCCCAATCGGCCTTGAGTCGGTCCGTGCTGCGGCTCGAAGAACAATTGGGCCGCCCGTTGCTCAATCGCCAATCCCGAAAAGTTGTCGTGACCGAAGCAGGACGGACGTTGGAGTTGCGAGCAAGGGAGTTGTTAGGACGTGTAGAAGACATCCAAACCGAGTTGAGCGATGACGGGAAACATGGAACGATCCGCGTTGGATCGATCCCGACGATCGCTCCGTATTTTCTTCCAACGCGATTGCGAGCGTTTCAGTCCCAGTTTCCGAATGCAAAAGTGGTTGTTCAGGAGGACACGACGTCGAATTTGTTACGCAGGTTGCATGACGGAGAGGTAGATGTTGCCATCGCGGCGCTTCCGATCGAAAGCAAGTACTTGAAAGTCGAGCCGTTGTTCGATGAGGAACTCAAGCTACTAGTCAACCATGAGGATCCTTTGGCACAAAAAGACTCCGTTCGATGGAGCGACTTGGAACATCGCACGTTCATCTTAATGGGCGAAGCGCACTGCTTGACGACCAATGTGATTTCCTTTTGCCACCAGAAGAACATGTTTCCGCTGACCATGGAGCGAACAGCGCAACTTGCTATGCTTCAGGAACTCGTCTCGCTCGGGCACGGCGTGAGCTTGATTCCTCAAATGGCTGCGGTTGTAGATCGCAGCCCAGACCGAGTCTATCGCTCGCTCGCGGGGGTTCGCCCGAAGCGGACCGTGATCTTGGTCACCAATCCCTACCGCTATGCGAGTCGATTACAAAACTCGTTCTTCGAGGCGATGCGAAGTTGATGGACGAACTCGGAGAGGGGGAATGCAAAGAATCCCAGGACCATCGTCCACGCTCTTTGCTCGTTTTTTCCTCTTCACGGCTTTGCACCTTTGAATCTTTGCGTTCCCCTCAGATTTCCGCATCGTTTTTTGCTGATTTGCGTTTAGCGTTTACGTTTAACGATTGCGTTTAACGCGTTTTCAGAGCTTGGGCCGATACCTGATCGTCAAGGCAACAGGCATCGGAACCCTTGCATATCCACTGCGTTTCGTTCAAAATACAGGCTATGAAAAACCTTATTTTCTTTCGCGGCGTCGTTGTCAGTATTTCCTTGTTCCTCCTCGGGGCGGCGGGACCGCAGGTCGCTTGGGCTCAACGGTCCGATGATTCGCTTGCGATTCCAGCAACCGATGACGGTCTAGCTGGAGTCGGACCGATCCGACGCGCCGATTGGTTTCGAAACCTTTGGAATGAGAAGCGCAAGCTATGGGCAACGCGAACGCAAGCGGACCAAAATGCAGTCGTTTTCCTCGGCGATTCGATCACCCAGGGTTGGGGTGATGACATGGGCAAGTCCTTCCCCGGACTCCAAGTGGCGAATCGTGGGATCAGTGGCGACACCACGCGGGGGATGCTTCTGCGTCTCCAGAAAGATGTTCTGGATCTCAATCCCAAAGGGGTTGTGATGCTCATGGGCACCAACGACTTGGAAGAAGGAGCCGATGCTGCGATCGTATCGAAGAACATCGAATTGATCCTCTCGGCGATCCAGAAGAGTTCCCCGAAAACGCCAGTGACTCTCTGCCGTGTCTTCCCCGCATCAGCTTCGAAAAAACGGCCGGCCGATCAAATCCACGCCATCAATGCAGCCATCGCCAATGTGGCGAAGAACTTTCCCCAAGTCACGATGGTCGATACTTGGACGCTGTTTGCCAACGAGCAAGGCGATGCCAAGGAGTCGGAGTTTCCTGATTTGCTTCACCCCAATGCATTGGGGTATGCCAAATGGGGATCTGCCATCCGCCCGGTCCTGGCTACCCAGGGCCTTATCGAGACCCAACCGGATCCCTTCACTCTCGAACCGGGGTTCGTCTCCTTGACCAATGGCAAGGACCTTACAGGCTGGCGACTTGCTGCTTCGAAAACGACTCCTGCAGAAGACAACCTCGATGGGAAACTAGCAACCTCCGATGGTCGCTACGCGGCGATCCATGGCAAGATCGTCGTGACGACCCCACCCGAGGGGCGACGGATCCAGCAGCTATACACTCAGCGAGAGTTTGCCGGTGACTTTGTTCTGAAGCTCGAGTTCAGGGCTACACCTAACGCCGACAGTGGTGTTTTCATACGCGAACCCCAACTCCAGTGCCGCGACTATCCATTGGCTGGTCCTTACAAAAACCTCAAACAATATCGACCTCAGGACTGGAACGAGTTGGTCGTCTCGGTCAAGGACAACGTCGCGGTTTGCACTTGCAACGGAGAGGTCATCGAAGGAGCCTTCAAACTCCCTGCGACGGGTCCGATCGGTTTGGAGGGTGACCACGGCCAGATGGAGTACCGACGTTTACGGATCTCGATGGCCGCCCAATAAGCGAGCAATCCTCTTAGGGATTACAATTCCTCGATGCTCGTGACGATCCGATCGACGATCTCGTCGGTTGTGCGGGGGTTGAAAAAGACCGCTTTCCAGGCCGGGACATCGTAGCCGTTTGGGCAGTATCCAAAGCTTGTGGTAAAGCCAAGTCTAGCATCCATAGCGGCATCCATGGTCTTTAAGCGTTTGTCGAACAAGTGCCGTATCTCCTTGGTGTAACGCTGCCGTTGTTCGGCTGTCAGTTCGTCGCGTTCCAACCGTTCGAAGATTTCCTGAGCGTTTCGGCCCTTGGGCAAGACCCACCAATTGACCGTCGGCCCGGTCGTGCCCGCATTGAGCACCTTGCAGTATTCCACCTTGGCGAGTCGCTCTTTGAGTCGCTCGGCTAGCTCGAGGCTTCGACCGACGAGCATCTGCCAACCGGCAAGTCCGATGCCGTTTAGAGAGGCGATGACGGCATAAGGCCCAATGGCCGGCCGCGAGCATTCCAGAGTGAACATGGCGGGGTCTCGGCTCGCATCGGCATCGGAAAAATAAGGAGTATCGTTGACGGTCCTAGCCAAGTACTTCAAATCCTCTTTTCGGTTGACGATAAATGCGCTCGACGGGTAGTGTCCTCGGCCGAATTTATGGAAATCGATCGTGATGCTATCAGCGTATCGGAGACCTACGTTTTGCGTTTGCGCTTTTTCGATCATCTTCAGCAGGCCAGGATCGAACTTCAGTGGATTGACCGTTCGATCGTAGTCGGTCAATACGGCCATCGTCCAACCGACGGCCGCATCGCAGTGGATTTGCGGCATCGTTACCGAGTATTCTTTGGATTTTTGCTCAGCGCATTGGCGGATGGCTTGCACATCATCGATTCCGAACCCATCGGTTGTTCCGTGGGTAGCGCAGATGTAAGCGACAGGGGTTTTTTCTTGGAACAAACGATCGAGCGTTTCTTCGAGTTTATCGATGCGCATGCTCAGATTTTCATCGGTCGGTATTTCGATTAGGTTTGAGGTACCTATACCGAGCCAACCGGCGACCGTTTGGTTCGAATAGTGGCCAGCTTGGGAGCAGATGCCAACGATACGACGCCCATAGACGCCGGTTTTCATCGTTCCAGGCACGCACTTTTCGAGGCCGATTTTTGCGCCGTAGAGATTCGAGATTGTGCCACCGATGGTAAAGATTCCCCAGGGATCGATCGTATGGTAGAAGATCAGGTTTGCAAGCGCGGTGATCGCTTTGACTTCGAGTTCATTGGAGCGTTGGCTGTATCGATCAGTGCATAGGTTTGGGTTTTTCAGTAGGCAAGCGATTGCACCGATGAGTGAAGCTTGGTTGGCCGGTCCACGGACATTTTCCAAATGAAGAGGATTATTCCAACTGTCGGTGCCCCAGAAGTATGGGAAGATCGCATCCCTTGCATCCTTGAGGTTGCCGGGCAATTCATGGATTTCAGGGTTCGCGCGGGCCGTCTCGTAGTTTTGGCTCATGATCTGAACAGGGGTCAGGGCATTTTCGGCCGCGGCCGCCGAGAGTAGCTCGGCGAATATTTTCACCAGTTCGGGTTGGTTCCACTCGAAAAACGTACTGACTAATTCTTGGTACTTCGCTCTGTCCATTACCGTTGTTTTCCCTCTCCGCGCTCGACCATATGTTGTTGGTGTTCGATATCGGCTGGTAGGAAGCGTCGATTGCTATCGACAAGCCAATGTGCCGCGTTGAGCAACATGGCTGAGAATTGGTCATTTTCAAAATCGCTGTGGTGTCCGAGCGAGGTGTAGAAAGAACGCCCCGAATCGGCGCGAACGAAGGTCCAAGCGACGGGTTCGGGGTCTTGGTTTGGAATTTTACCGTGCCACAGAATGCTTGTTCCGGGTCGTAGTGGCGAAACTTTGTACAGAGAGCCAAGGCTTTGGTAGAGTTCGTTCCCAAAATCCTTTGAGTTGACTAAAGGGTGATCGCTGTGAGGAGCCACGCGGATGTTTGCGATCTCCTCGTTTCCAAAATGGTTGGTGTAGTTACCACCGAAAACCTCCGCGTCGAATTCAGGCCAATCCGAGAGCCCTTCCGAGGGGGCTTTCCCTCGCAGGCTGAATGCATGACTTGCTGTCCGAATCCCGAGCACGGGTTTGGCCGATGCGATGAAAGCACGGATGGTGTTTAACTGCGCTGGTGGCAGTGGACGTCGTCGGACGCTAACGAGCAACGCGTCGGCATCTTCAAGTGCATCGAGTCCGACCAAACGATTGGGGTGATCGGATTCGGCCAGGACCAAGGAGACCTTGAAGTCGCGGTGGAGTTGCTCGCGTGCCCATCGCACCAGCGTTTCGTCCGTTTTGTATTCGTCTTCGGCGATCAGGACGACCCAATGCTTGCGGGTGTCGTTCTTGAATCGAAACGGTTTTCCACCTAACCATTGATCGCTGGTGACCGTAGGGCAAATCACCCGTTCGATATGATCGATCACACGGTCGGTACCGCTGAAATGATTGACGTGAGGCCATCGGTTTGGATTGTACATGGTGTCGGTCAGGTCTTTGACCAGGACGGTTTGGAACCCATGCTGCTTGAGTTGTCGCAGACCGAAGGGTCTTCCCAGGACACACATATTCGTATGCACACCGCAGAGGGCGACTTGCTCAATCCCCTGGGATTTGAGGACATTCCAGATCTCTTGGCCTGAAGCGCTGATGTAATCTCGTTGGGGATCGATTTGAATGGTATCGATTTGTTGTATCCAAGGTGACTTCGGGTTTCGCCCTAGACTTTTCAGTCGTTCGACCCACTGCGCGTGTTCGGCTGGATCGTCGTCCTCCCCTCCGTCGGATTGATCGACCGGATAAGGATCCTGAGCTTCTCCGTCGATTTGGTCGCACCATTTGGAGATGTCCGTCGGTGTGTCGTCTCGGAGGGTGATCTTCTCGGCGCGTTGCCTTGCAGGGTGATCCTTATAGTAAGGGATACAGTCGCTCGGGGCGTGGATCACCGTTCCACCTTGGCTGCGTATGGCTTTGGCCAAGCGATCGATCGCAGGGGCGACCTGTTGCACCCGGCGAACCGCGTTCAAGCAGTGATGCGAGTCCCAGACATCGCAGATAATCAATGCGGTTTTCTTCGCGGGCCATTCTGCGGACTGAAGGATCCTGTGATGGTTCCTTGCGTCCTTGGCTACCGGCTGCTGGATCTGCAAGACCAGCGGAAAAATGTCGGGATTTGTTGGGGTTTGACCAAGGCAGTAGAGCCCCAGTGCAAGCCATGCAAGGAGACTGAAGGATCGGATCGAACGATTCATCATTGGCTTTTAGGTTAGGGGAACTCCTTGGGCTCGGGCAGGAGCATTCGACGCAAAGCGAAGGGAGCTTAGGGGTCCCACCTCCACCATTCTTAGTATAACGTGCATTCGGATTTGGATGGAGTCGCCTGGACATTTAGGCTTATTCGCAGCAATTCAAGAGAGATGTCGGTGTTAAAAACTCGGGGACTGTCCCCGAGTTTTTGTCCTTGCAACGCACGGGTTGGCTCGTCGATTCACCTGGTTATTTCGGAACAGGGTTTAGATGGATTGGCCGATGTGCATGCCATCGAGCCATGTCCTAGCATTTCCTCAGGGGTTGGCCGAGTCGTCACCGGGACCTTCACGCACGTCCGGGGCGGGATCCTGCGGATCAGGCTAGCGGGGCTTGCAGAGCCCCTGGGGGTGACTTCGAATCACTCGATCTATTCTGCCGACCGCTTGGACTTTGTGCCAGCCGGAGAACTACGTGTTGGGGAGACGCTTCGTAATCTCGATGGCGACGTTCGGATCGAGTCGATCGAGCAGCTTGGTACCGAAGAACGTGTCTACAACCTTGAGATCCACGGCGAACACGTCTTTCGCGTTGCCTCCAGCGGTGTGCTGGTGCATAATAGCTCGGGGGCGGAGGGTTCAAGTAAGCCAGTGACAAGGTTCGTGACTGGACCAAACGGAGTTGTCAAGGATCTTGGACCTACACTCGATCGGATAAGGAATGGAGTTCGATTCCCGCATCGTAATGACGGGAGTATCTTCCAAAATCGCGAAGGACTACTACCAACCAAGCCAGCTGGCTATTGGAAGGAGTACGTTCATCCGACGCCAGGCGGTCGCGGCCCAGGTGCACAGCGGATAGTCATAGGTCAGAACGGCGAGATGTTCTTTACGCCAAACCATTACCGTATTTTCATCCCGTTGAATCCATAGAAGGTACGACCATGGTTCTATTCGTATTCACCGACTTGCCTCGCTTGCCTGTTAATGCTTTAGTAGTGTCGATCCCATCTGGCTTAGAAAGCCTGAACTCGCTCTTCGACGTACTTCGAACAGAATTAGGATTGCCGGATTACTTCGGCGCAAATCTTGACGCGCTATCTGAGGTCTTGCGTGACCTTCACTGGGTTGATCAATCCTGCGTGGTGCTGTTGCATAGTGGTGAGACGTTTAGAGATGACAAACTTTTCGGGGTCTATCTGAGCATCTTGCAAGAATGTGTGGACGATTGGAGACGTGACCAAGAGGGTCGATTGGTCGTTATCTTCCCTGCAAGCATGGAAGAGCGGGTACGTAGTCTTCTCGCGTCTGAAACCGGGGGAAAGTAAACGCAGCGGCCCGAAGGGCTGAAACAACCACAGCATACTGAAATGTTGTTTCGGACTTCGCCAAGGAAATCCTCCACCGTCTGGCGACAGGTGGCTAGTGCTGCCCGTAGCCACCCGCTGCCAAGCGGTGGACAGCGACAGGGAAAATGCCTCTATGAATAGTTATCTATTTGCGAACATTAGTGTGTATTAGGGGTTGGAAGGAGCAGCCACTGGCCACTTAGCACTAGCCAATTGAAAACTCGGGGACTTTGCCCCGAGTTTTTTGTGTCCTAGCATTTCCTCAGGGGTCGGTCGAGTCGTCACCGGGACCTTCACGCGCGTCCGGGGCGGGATCCTGCGGATCAAGCTAGCGGGGCTTGCAGAGCCCCTGGGGGTGACCTCGAATCACTCGATCTATTCTGCCGACCGCTCGGACTTTGTGCCAGCCGGAGAACTTCGTGTTGGGGACACGCTTCGTAATCTCGATGGCTTCGTTCGGATCGAGTCGATCGAGCAGCTCGGTAGCCAAGAGCGTGTCTACAACCTTGAGATCCACGGCGAACACGTCTTTCGCGTTACCTCCATCGGTTTGCTCGTGCATAATAGCTCGGGGGCGCAAGGCAATACCCCAAGTAATACAGCGTTACCTGAAAGTTATTGGATCAACAAGAAAGCACCAACTCAGATTGCACCTGGGACGAGAACTGCAACAATCGAGAAACCAAGTTCGAAAGGTGGGACGTATTCGAGTACGACACACTACGACGAGTACGGTCGGCAAGTTGGCCAAACGCATCGGACACATCACGGTTACCGTGACCCAACCAGCCCACAGTTTCATCCAAACCCTCACCACCATCGTCGTGATCCCATCACCGGTGAACAACTGCGGGATTCGAGTACTGGTAGTCGAACTTGGCAAGGGGAGTTCTGAGGAGATGGGTAAGCCATTGAAAGTGCTATTGACTACTATTTTTGCCGCCGTCGAATCTAATTACCTGGATCTAGCAAGTTTGAAGGACTGGACTGATCGGTGCATAGAATTTGCGACGCATCCAGCAGACTGGATTATCGACCTCTCGCTCGCGTCGAACGTTGAGCATGCTTTGAATATTTTGCGACAAATCCTTCCTCGGTTTGAGGTAACGCTCGACGAAGGCTACGGCGAGCTACTCGTTGGGTTTTGGTACATTAGATTTGATAGGCATGACGTAGCCGAGGGAGAGTTTTTGAAAGAGGTAGTTGACGTAATCGATGCCTATCAAGTTAAGGAACTTGACGGCGAAGAAATCGTCGACGGCCGTCTCTCAGACAACGCCAGAAGATTTCTCGTTCCATGCGCGAAAGTTAGTCAAGATGCCCTCGGGCGGATTCTCGAACTACGATTTACGAGAGAGGAGGCAGTTGCAATCGGTATAACTTAACGCCCCAAGTAGTGGAGGAAAGATTCATTCTGTCTATGAAGACGGTTGTTTTGGCTCAGCGTAAGTAGCGTAAACGTTGGTTAGGTTTAGTTTAGTAAATGAATGAACAAACAGATGCTGGACGTCCTTGGGGTCCACTTCACCCATCAAACGCCCAGTGTTTACAACGTTTCGTGGCTTTCTGGCTTTCCGAATTGAAAGAGCCATGGTCCAGTCCCTGGGTTTTCAATCGAGCGTGTTGCGATTAAGGAGGAGCGTGTGCGGTTCTAGATGTCTTGTCCGTGTTGCACTTTGCAATACAATACTGGCAAGGAGAAACGACGATGACCAAACGCGTTAACTTGACGTCTACCCAAAAAGCCAGTCCTTTGATGGTACGCTTAGATTCGGAGAGTAAACAGGCACTGACCGACGCTGCGGAATTGCGCCGGATCAGCGTCAGTGATTACGTCCGAACGGTGACCGTTGCTCAAGCCCGTCGGGAGGTTGCCAGTGCCCGCCAGCAGACGGTTCTTCTGAGTCCAGACGAGCAGTTGGCTTTCTGGCTGGCTTTGCAAGCCCCAGCGAAACTGACACCAGCCCAGAAACGGCTCGGAGCCATCATGCGGGGCGCGCAGTGACCGGAGTCGCCTTGCCTTTGGGGTTCTCCCTCGAACCGCTGCAGCGAAGTCATCAGCGGCGTCGATTTGATTGTGGCCAGAGCGAGGTCAACGATTGGTTGCACACTAAGGCATTGCAGCATCAAGACAAACGGCTCTCGGCCACGAGAGTGCTTATCGATCAAGACAGAGCGGTCGCCGGCTTCTACACGCTGGCGACAGGGCAGGTTGACTTTGGTGACCTGCCCTCGGATCTGGCTCGGAAACTGCCGCGACGAGCGCTGCCGGTTGCAATCCTCGCTTGGCTGGGGGTTAGCGTGACCCTTCAGGGCCAGAAGTTGGGTGATCTGCTGCTGGCACAGGCTCTTCGTGATTGCTATGAAGCGGGCCAGACGTTTGCGTTCGTGGCAGTCATCCTCGACTGCGTTGACGATCGGGCCAAGGCGTTTTACCATCGATGGGATTTCGCACAACTGCCGGGAAATCCTTACCGCCTGTTCCTCAGTGCGCAGACCTTAACGGCGATGATGACATCGCGTGCCCGGTGAGAATGGCGACGATTACTCACTAACGTTTGGTCCTACCGTCGCGCAGAGACTGAAACACAGAGGCACAGAGGTCACAGAGGGAACGAGAGCATTTCACTCTGTGACCTCTGTGCCTCTGTGTTTCCCTTAGTTTTCTTCTGCCCTTTGCGCCTTTGCGTCTTTGCGCCTTTGCGTTAATTTCTTCCAGCAGCCGGATCTCACCGTAGGGATCACACCAGCCCATTTTTTTAGTATAACTTGCATTCGGATTTGGATGGAGTCGCCTGGATATCCAGGCTTATTCGTAGCAATTCAAGAGAGATGTCGGTTTGACCATGATGCCTTTGAAGTCGGATACGTGTCGATGGGGGATTTTGTCCACGGCGGGGATCGCCAAAAAAAATTGGAGAGCGATTTCTCGAAGTACCCACGGGATCGTCTCGGCAGTGGCAAGCCGCGACGCTGGAGCGGCGCAGCGATTTATCGATGAATGCCAAGCCAATTGCCCCTTCGAGTCGGCCCCTGTGGCCTTGGGTTCGTACCAAGCTCTTCTGGAGAGCAAGGACATCGATGCGGTTTATATCCCGTTGCCGACTGGACTGCGCAAGGAATGGATTATCGCCGCCGCCAAGCATGGCAAGCACATCCTTGCGGAAAAACCAGCAGCCTTGACGGCCGCCGATGTTCAAGAGATCCTCGATGTTTGCAAGACCCATGGCGTGCAGTTCATGGACGGTGTCATGTTCATGCACAGCCGTCGTTTGGAGCAATTGCGTCAGACGCTCGATAGTCCAACGGGTATCGGTTCGATCAAGAGAATCGCGACTCAATTCTCTTTTTATAGCGATCAGGAATTCAGGACCACGAACATTCGGTCGAATTCCAAGTACGAGCCGCATGGCTCGTTGGGCGATCTCGGTTGGTACACCATCCGAATGATCCTGTGGATCAATCAATGGCGAATGCCGACTCAAATCAGCGCGCGATGCCTATCGACGTTGCAAGGGCAGGGGAGTCCTAAATCCGTGCCGATGGAGTTCAGCGCCGAATTGCAATTCGATAATGGCGTTTCAGCAAGCTTTTATTGCTCTTTCGCGACTGAGCACCAGCAGTGGTGCCACATCAGCGGCGAAAAGGGAAGCATTTGGATCGACGATTTCGTCCTGCCGTGCTTCGGCTCCAATGTCGGGTATGATTTGAACCGTCCAGAGTTTGTCACCGATGTTTGCGATTTTCACATGCACCGTCGGTCCCAACGGTTCTCGGTGGCTGAGTATGATTCGGGCCACGCTCCGAGCCAAGAGATCCATATGTTCGATACGTTTCACGGTTTGCTCAGGGGTTCCAGCCCCGATGAGTCGTGGGGTCGGATGACGTTGCAAACCCAGCAAGTCCTAGACAAGGTATTCCAGGCCGCTGGCTGTAGCCTTTAGCTACCAAGGCCTGCTCGGGAGTCCTCGCTGGAGGATTCCCGAAGAAGGGCTCGATGGTGTTTGGGGGCCTGGGTGCTTGGCGGCCACGGATTATTCGTGTCCTGTGGCGTACTTGGGTTTGGGCATTGCTGGAACCTGTTTGACTTCTTCGAGCAGTACTTCGATCCCCTTTTCGAGTTGCTTGTCGACTCCTGATGGAAGTTCACCGGGGAGCGGCCACAGGATGAAGTCTGGTTCGGCTCCGTTGAGTTCCATGTCTTTTCCGTCACGGATCGAGAACCAACCGCGGAATGGGGCCCGCAGAACGCCGATGTCATTGATTCGAGCCGCTCCTGTGCTGACGACTCCGCCGGCGGTCTGTACACCGACGAGTTTGCCACGACCCAAGTTTTTGATCGCATGACTGAATATCTCTGCGTTGCTGTAACTGTTTTGGTTGCACAGCACGACGATCGGTTTGGACCAAGTCGCGTAGATCATTCGGTCGTGTGGGTAGCCGACTCCCCCGCCTCGCGGGACCGTGATCGCGTGCTTCGGCTGGGTCAACGAAGTCAGTAGATGGTCGGTCGTCGAGCCACCTCCATTGTCGCGCACGTCGATAACCAGCCCCTGTTTTCCATATCCGACGTTGTAAAGCTGCTGTTCGAATTCCAGGAAGCTCGATTCGTCCATGGCTTGGATGTGCAAATACCCGAGCTTGCCCTCGGACAATTGGTCGACCATCTGCCGATTGTGCTCGAGCCATTGCTCGTAGAGCAGAGGCCTGAGTCGACCGTAGGCTATGGGCCGCACAGTGATCGAGATTTCCTCGGTCGCTTGGTCTTTGACCCGTTGGACGAGCAATTGGATATCTCGATCGAGGGGACCGTTAAGGATTTGGGTCAAGTCCATCGATGGGTCGACGCGTTGGCCATCGATGCTCAGGAGGATATCCCCGACCTTGAGTCGGCTTTTGGCCTTGTCGCTTGGGCTTTCGGGCAGCACATCGCGGACCATGAGTCCTGGTCCTAGGAATGTTGGATCAAATCTTGCACCGAGGTGGGCTGTTGGATGTTCGCGTTTCCTGGGTGTTTCCGGTTCGGGTGTTTCTGCGATCGAAGGGGTAAAGCCCAAGTGCGAGCCGTTGAGTTCGCCGAGCATCAGTTCGATGATTTCGCCGAGCCCTCGTTCGTCGTAGGCTTTCGCAGCCGCATCGACGTACTTGCGTCGGATTTCCTCCCAGTTGTTCTTGCCCATGGCCGGGTCGTACCAAATCTCGTGCATGGCCAACCAAGCTGCATTGAAGCCTTCTCGGAATCGGCCGGAACGGGAACGGTCATGCAGGACAGAAAAGCCGTATCCGGTTTCCTTTTCCCCGTTTTCTAGTTTCGTTGGGGTTCCCCGAGAAAGTCCTAGGATGCTGCTCGATGCCTTGGTCCATCGCGCGTCGTTGAGGACCGTCGAGCTCATGAGTTTGGGGGTTAGTTTGTCGGGAAATTCGACGCTGTACCAACCGGGTTTCCCCTCGACCGAGGCGGAGAAAGCAAGTTTCTTTCCGTCGGGACTGAAAATCAGATTCGTCTCGCGTGTGTCTTGCAAATTGATCCGTCGAAGGCGTTGATGGATTTTATCGAAGTCGATTCGGACGGGTTTTGTCTCGGCATCGTTGGTGCGATCCGTTTTGGGTTTTTCCTCGGCAGGTTTGCTTTCAGGCGCTTTGTCTTTGACCTCAGGATTGTCCTTACCAGCGGTCTTGTTTTCGGCCGGATTGGGTTCTGCTTTGGGGTCCGCTTTGGATTCCGCTTTGGGTTCCGCTTTGGGTTCGCCAGCGGTCGGTTTCGGACGCTTTTTCTTCATCGTTTCGATCGCCTTGTCGATGGTGCGATCGCGTGAGGATTCGTCGTCGAATTCTTCCTGCAGATAAACATAGTAGATGTCGCTCTCGTCTTGCGACCGTCGGCCGGTGAAGGCTAGGATTTTTCCATCCGGGGAGAACACTGGCGATTGGTCGTTGTCGGGATGCCGCGAAACATTCACAGGATCGGTATGCTTATCGAACGGCATGATCCAGATTTCACTGTTGAAATCATCGTCTTGGGACGCATAAGCGATCCACTGGCTATCGGGGGAGATCGAGTAACCGACATCGCTAAAGCCATCGACCAAGGTGGTCGTTTCCTTGCTTTCAAGGTTCATGGTAACGAGCGTGCCGCGCCCTTGTTGGAACAGCAGATGCTTTCCGTTGGGAGTAAATCGCAGGTTTGTTTTCGAACCGGTCGATTCGGTCATGCGTGTTTCGACAAACTCTTTTTGCTGCCACCAGTACTTGGCCGGATCTTTCGGCTCGAGTTTCCACACATCGACTTGTCCGTTCTCGCGACGGGTAAACCAAAGGGACTTGCCATCGTTCGCAAAAACTGGGGATTCTTCATAAGCATCCGAGCGGGTAGCTTGGACGGGCTCTTTGAGTTCGGTGTCCATGACCCACAGGTCGCCATTGACGGTCATAGCGATTTCAAGCCCATCGTCGCTAAAGGCGACTTGTTCGGCACGGCTAGAAAAGGAACGTAAAAGGTCCTCTGGTAGGTCCGTATCTGCCGCGACACTCAGAGCGAGTTTCGTGGGCTGCTGGTCTTTGCCAGGTCGCAGGACGTAGGTATCGAAGAGGTGACGGAAGACGATGGTCGAACCGTTGCGAGAGATCGCTGGTTTTGCGATCGAGTCGTTGTCGAAGCCCCAGACTTTGCGTTGCCGAGCCGGTTGATCCCCGGTGGCGAATCGGTAACGCCATAGGTCGAGGCCATGCTCGGTACCTTTTGCAAAGTAAAATGATTTTCCGCCTGGCATCCAAAGAGGCCACAAGCATTCGACTTGTTCATGCAGAAGTTCACGTGTGGTGTTGGTCGTCAGATCGAGCAACCAAATCTGAGCGGAGCGTTCGCCTTTGTAACCTTTCCGCCACCATCGTTCTCCTTCCCGAACAAATAGGATATTTTTCCCGTCTGCTGATAGCGACGGATTCGCTGCGGTATCATCCAGAAGTACCTTCTCGGCAGCGCGTTTCGTGATGTCGATCTGGACCATTCGGCTAGCGCCTCGCCAGAAGTGATCGCGGCTTGCGAGAGCCAAAACGCTATTGCCATCAGGAAACCAATCGGCAAGCGAATAGCCTTCGGAGTGATAAGTCTTCTGCTCGGGTATCCCGCCTTGGGCACCCATCACGTAGATTTGATTCGAACCGGATCGATTGCTAACAAATGCAATCCGCTTGCCATCGGGTGAGAATCGCGGTTCGGAGTCGACAGCCGGGTGATTGGTCAAGCGATTCACGCTGCCACCTTGGGTCGATGTGGACCACAACTCGTTGGCCCAACGGAAAACCAATGTTTGACCATCGGGCGAGAGGGAGTAGTCGCTTGCCATGCGAATCGCGATGGGCTCTTGGCCTTGCGCATGCAGGTCAAAGGACAAGCGAGGGAAAGCTGCGATCAACAAGATCCACAAAAGGGGGAATTCATAGCGCATCGTATTTCGACAATCTGCGTATTACGAGAAACACTTCGGTAGGAATTTGGCAAGTTGCTCATAGAACAGTTCGGGCTGCTCGACGTTTGGGACATGGGCGCAACGGTCGAGGAAAACCAGCTCGGAGTCTCGGATTTTCGATTGGAATTGGATTCCGACCTCCGGCGGGGTGATTTGGTCCTCTCGGCCCCAAACGATCAACGTTGGAGTGGTGATCCGATCGAGTTCTTTTTCCACGTTTCGATCGCGAGTCGCACGCGACATCCTCAGGATGAACCGAGTGTAGTTCCTATCCTGCATGGTTTCGAACCAGTCTTCTACCAATTCATCGGTCACTAAAGCTTGATCGTAAAAGATCCCTCTGATGACGGACCGTACGAACTCGCGGGTGGCCTTGGGTTTTTTTCCGTCTGTTAAACTCCGTTCGTGGAGTCCAGCCGAGCCTGCCAAGACCAAGCCGCAGACGCGTTCTGGGTATTGCAAGGTGTAATCGACCGCAAGAAGCCCACCGAGGGAGTTGCCGACCAAAACGATAGGGTGTTCGACTCCAGCACGATCGAGGGCTCGCTCTACCGTAGCGGTTAGCTCCGAGATCGAGCGGACTCCGTCGGATCGCCGATCTCCCTTGCGGTCCAAGGGGAGCTGGACTGCAATCGATCGGTATCCGTCTGCGAGGGCGTCCATCGTCCCGGTCCAATGTTCCGTGGAGCCGAATAGTCCGTGTAGAAAAACAACAACTTTGGATCCTTGACCGGCTTGGACGATGGTATCATCGACCAGGGTGGTTTGGTCCAAGTGCTTGGTGGGAAAAAGGCTAAATCTCATGATTTATCTCATCGAGGAACAGACTCTGGGCAGAAAAAAAGCGGCCTGCTTTCGAAGACCGCTTATTGTAGATTCAATGAATCGATGATTCATGGCATTAGGCCACGGATTCAAAATTAGTTGCAGCCACAAGCAGGTGCTGGGGCTGGGGCAGGAGCCGCATCGCAGCAGCTAGCTGCTGGAGCAGCGGCGCTGCCGCAGGACTTCTTGCGTGCATGCAAGCGGGCCAAGAGGCCTTCTCGCTTTGCAGGAGCACAAGCTGGAGCTGCATCGCAGCAGCTAGGAGCTGGGGCTGCACAGGGAGCTGGAGCTGCACAGGGAGCTGGAGCTGCACAGGGAGCTGGTGCTGCACAGGGAGCTGGAGCTACATCGCAGCAGCTAGCTGCTGGAGCGACAGCGCCGCTGCAAGCCTTCTTGCGTGCGTGCAAGCGGGCCAAGAGGCCTTCTCGCTTCGCAGGAGCACAAGCTGGAGCTGCATCGCATGCTGGAGCAACTGGTTCGCAAGCAGCGACTGCAGCGCCGCTGCAAGCAGCCTTGCGTGCATGCAAGCGAGTCAGCAATCCTTCTCGCTTTGGGGCTGGTGCACAAGCAGGAGCTGCATCACAAACAGGTGCTGGTGCTGGTGCGCAGCAATCGGCCGAAGCACCGCTGCAATCCTTCTTGCGACCAAAAATTCCAGCCGAAGCACTCGACGAGGTAGCAATCGCACATCCAACGATCGCCAAAGCGATAATAAATCGACGCATTCGAAAATCTCCAATAACAAAAAAGGGGTATACCACTTCCCGCGTCTTTCACTCTATGGCTGCATACTCGTTGCTGAGGGCGGGCCGATCGAATGTCGCACGACCTTCGATGTCGACGCGTGATCCAACTGACTAGGTTTCCCCATAAAATCGTTCATGGGAACCTAAGCCGCAAAGTTTAGTGAATAGTCTCCTTCTTGCACGTCCTATTTTGCCTAGATAGCCGATTTTAACGCGCGTTTCCCCTAAAAACCCCCCTTATGGGGTTGCCGGAGGGGCTTGCCGGCGGTTCCGGGGGCTTGGCTAGGCTTCCTGGCGAGCGATGCGCGGCAAACGCACGAGGCTGAAATTCGATGCGTGGAACCGTTGGACATCGCGTTGCTGCTGATAGAATCGGGGCATTCCGTTGACGTCAAAAATAGAAGACCACCATGTTTGCGATCCCCAAAATTCATTTTTCTAGGAAGCCCGAGGGCATTTCGGCTGCCTACCTCCCATGGAAACCTGTAGGTAGGATCGATTTCGATTCCTATGAGCGGGGACTCGAGCGGACCTGGGCCTGCGGTTTGACCCCAGCGATCAACATGGACACCGGGTTTGCAAACCTGCTATCGCTAACACAGCGACGCGAGGTGCTGCAACTTGTAGCCCGTTTGGCTGCCGGACGACCGTTTGTTGCCGGAGCCTACGTCGAGGATCTCACTGGGGATATGCTCGCCAACTACTGCGCTCAGGCCACCGAGATCCGAGCATTGGGTGGAACCCCGATCGTGTTTCAGTGTACCGAATTGGTTCAGCAAACCCCGGAGCGAATCGTGGAAACCTATCGACGGATCGGAACATCAGTCGATCGATTTTTGGGCTTTGAGCTGGGCAAGATGTTTGCCCCCTTTGGCTCGATCTATTCGATCGATACGTTCCGCCACCTACTGGATATTCCTAGCTTGGGCGGACTGAAACACTCCTCGCTTTCACGAGCGCTGGAATGGGAACGCTTGGCCTGTAGGGACCATCATCGGCCGGACTTCCGCGTCTACACCGGTAATGACCTTGCGATCGACATGATCCAATGGGGAAGCGATTACTTGCTCGGTCTTTCGGCGTTCTATCCAGAAGCGTTTGCAAGGCGGGATGTTTACTGGGGGAATGCAGACGCTCGATTTTATGAGCTCAACGATGCGCTTCAGATGCTCGGGGGCTTTACTTTCCGTCCTCCTGTGCCGGCGTACAAACACAACGCTGCGATGGTGCTTGCGATGCGCGGTGTGATCGATTCGGATGCGATTCCATCGAGTGCCCTTGGAAGGCCATCGAGCGACCGGGAGTTTCTTAAAATCTTAATCGATCGAATCGACGCGTTGATCTCATGAACCGCTTCGAGCATGTGCGTCATAAACCTCCGACACTCCTGGAGCGTCCTCGGGAACTGATCTTGGCGCTTGCTCCGTTGCGTAGCAACGTGAACTTGAGCCGTATCGTGAGGCTCTGTGGATGCGCAGGGATTTCGGAGGTCATTCATTGTGGCCAAGGAAAAGTCGATCGTGAAATTGCAAGAGACGCAGCCGATTACGTCCAAGTCGTGCAACGTCGAAGTCTGCTCCCGGTCCTCAAACAGCTTCGTCAGGACGGATACCGGATGGCGGGTCTAGAGCAAACGACCGGCTCGCAGTGCCTCTACGATTACGCATTCGCTCCTAAAACCGCTTTGGTCATCGGCGCAGAGCGCGAAGGTCTATCGCAAGACGAACTCAATGTGCTCGATGATGTGATTGAGATTCCCGTCTACGGACAGCCCTATAGCTTCAACGTCGCAACGGCAACGACCATGGCTGTCTACGAGTATTGCAGGCAGTATCCGAACGGGTGAATGAAAGGGGTGAACGACTGGATCTGAAAGGTCCGTGGGTTCAAAGTCGCCCGTCAAGACTTACTCGGCGGCCCAATAGTCGATAACCATGGCTTTGTCCAAATGCGGCTTGAGCAGTTCGACAAAGGCTTGGTGCGCGGGGTGCGGCAAGTAGGCCTCTCGATCTTTCTCGCTCTTGAAGGTCACTAGGAAGCAGTGGGTGAACCCATCGTTGAGTCCCTCGGGGCTATTGTTCGTCCCGTACTCAAACGAGGCGATCTGGGGAATCTTGGCTTGGAGTCCCCTGAAACCATCGACGACCTTCTGGACCTCGGTCGCTGGACTGGCTTCTTTGAACTTAAAAATCACTACGTGGCGCAGCATCGTTTTTTTCTCTCCTTGAAGATTGGATTCAGCCCGGTCACTCAGAGATATCAAAGCGACAGTGACAAACGCAGCGAGCAACAAACCACCTAGGATTTTGGTAGACAAAATGATCGATCCTCCAGAGTCAAAAACACAGGCAGGGAAGGGTAAAAGCGATTGATATATAAAGGCCAGAGGACTAAGGTTTCGTGAGTTGCAAGTCCAGGTTGTTGCTGCCTTTTTTAATACTATGTTCGGCTCCGTTGCCGATGGCATCTGCGGGAACGACGTCGGCAGGGTCGATCAAGCCTTCGATGGGGCCTTTGCCGGCATTGCTTGCGGCCATTTTGCTCATCTCGTCGGAGCTGCGCGAAAATGTGACGGACTTAACCGCTGCGACCGTCAACACGTTCTTGCCTGGCGTCACGCCCGTTGCATAGTACTTGCCGTTCTCGATGTTGCATCCGACGACCGATCCTTTGCCTTCGACAGGGGTAAAGGTCACCATCCCCTTTTCAATCGGTGCACCTTGATAGCTGATCGTCCCTTGGACGGTCGATGCAGACGAGCCACAGCCGATTGCCGAGGCGATCAAGCAGACGATCAGCAGGCATGTACCGACGGGCTTTGAGTTGGATCTAGGCACAGGTGAAAGCTTTGTCATGAGGAGTTAGGCTTAAGATCAACGGTTCGTCGGACTGGAAATTACTCCATGAGAACCTTTTCGTTGTTGCTGGCCGTTGCCAGCCCTCGCCATACAGCCAACTCGATGCTGTTGGTCACGAAGTGGGTGCTTCCGTCGGCCATCGAAACCGCGACGCCTGTCCCGTGGAGACTTCGGGCTGCCGCATGGGCTAATTGCCCTGAGCGGGTCCACCAAGCGATCCCGCCTAGGCTCAAGCAAGGAGCCTTGTACCTTGAATCACCTTGGTCTTGGGGGCATGGTCCCAAGATTCGGTCTGGTGCGGTTGAATTCGGGGTCAGCGTGGTTGAAAACAGCGAACCTCCCATGTTCCCGTAATGGATTTCTCCCATCGCTCCGCCCCACCAAGTGACGTTGGCCATAAGGCCTTCGCTGAGCATGATGGTGTTGGACAATCCATCGGTACAATCTCTAGAACGGTTGTAGATGGTTCGAACTCTGGCATTCGTATCGAGACTTTGGTTGGGCATCACGGTAAAGAAACCCGGTCCCCAAGGACCTGGACTCGTGTCGGTGGCCGTTGCGTACATGTCGCCCGGGCCAACACAACCGCGATAGTTGCCTCGGTAAAAACCGTAAGCGCCAGTATCCATCTCGTTTTCAGGTTGTTTGCCATCGCTTGGGCAAATGAAAATCGAAACGCGGTTGCGCCGGGCTTCACGCAGTTTTGGATCGTCGCCGATGAAGGAGTTCGGGCCCGGAGCGGTGGTCGAATAGGGAGTCTGGGGCATCGTGTACATCAGATTGAACATCAACGGCTGTTCGATGTACGGGAGTATCTGACTGGTCCAAGTGTAGGAATCCCAAATATCGTATTTGCGGCAGTAAGGGTACTTGCCATAAGCGCTCTCAAAGTTCGAGCAACCCAGTGCAAGTTGCCGGATGTGGCTCATGCACTGCGAGCGTCGGGCGGCCTCCCGGGCGGCTTGTACGGCAGGCAGGAGCAAGCTCACGAGCACTCCGATGATTGCGATGACGACCAACAGTTCGACCAGCGTAAAGCCGGCGGTGGACGTTCGATTGTACTTTTTCACTGCCATTGGTCTCCTCAAGGCTCCGTAAAACTCCTTGAATCGTACACCTGTACTATCGGACAAGCAACCGCCCTCAGGGCGGTAAATGCTCAGATGGAGCTCATAAATGATGTGAAGTTCGGCTGATGGATTCCCAGTATTCGCTCAAGATCCAGCCATGGATTGACTTGTTCTCGTGGGTAATCTTTGGTTGCATTCGAGAAACGAGTAGTTTTAAGGCTTTCTGGGACCTGCGTTTCGACGGGATTCGAAAAGCACCGTGGTTCGAGGAATTCCCTCGGAAAATCAGGCGATTAGATCCCTAACGACTTGGCCCTTAGTCTCGGTTAAACGGAAATCGCGACCGGCATAAGGGTAGGTCAATTGCTCGTGGTCGAGTCCCAAAAGGGCCAGCAGCGTTGCGTGGTAATCGACGATCGGGACGGGATTCTCGGTCGCTTCGACCCCAAAATCGCCACTTCGGCCGTACTGTTTCCCTGCGGCAACTCCACCACCTGCCATCCACAAGCTGAACGCTTTATGGTTGTGATCCCGACCGTCGCGGCCTTGGGCATAAGGCGTCCGACCGAATTCCCCAGCCCAAACGACCAGCGTTTCGTCGAGCAATCCTCGTTGTTTCAGGTCGGTCAGCAAGCCGTACATCGGCCGATCGATCGCGCCGCAGTTGTTGGTCAAATTCAGGTTCAAATTGGAGTGGTGATCCCAAGATCCTTGTGAGATTTCGACGAAGCGTACTCCTGCTTCGATCATCCGCCTGGCAACGAGGCATTTGCTGCCGAATCCCTTGGTTTCTTTGCGGTCAAGTCCGTAAAGTTCTTTGGTCTGCTCGCTCTCGGACTTGATATCCAGAACCTTGGGAAGTTCCGATTGCATCCGATAAGCCATTTCGTAGGAGCGGATCACCCCTTCGATTTCTTGATCGCCTGGATCGTTTTGGAGTTTCTTTTGGTTCATGCCTTGGATGAAATCCAATTCACGACGTTGCCGTTCGCTGCCGACCAACGGAGCAAGATTTGCGATTTGGGTTTCATCGACCTCGCGGTTTCCATTTCCCAATCGCATGCCTTGGTAGTAGGCCGGCAAGAAGGCATTTCCATAGTTTTGTGCGCTGCCGGCAGCACCGATGCTGATAAAGCCCGGGATGCTCTCGTTCTCGGCTCCCAAGCCGTAGAGGACCCATGAGCCGACACTTGGGCGCACAAACTGGCTCGTACCGGTGTGCATGCGAATGGTCGCTTGGGCGTGGGCTGGTACCTCGGTTTGCATCGAATTGACAATAAGCATGTCATCGGCGGCTTTTCCCAATTCGGGAAACAGATCGGATATCCACAATCCGCTCTGGCCGTGTTGTTGGAATTTCCAAGGTGACTTCATCCATTTGCTTCCACCTCGTGGCCCGTTCTGACCGTCGGCTTTGGCCAATTCCGGTTTGTAGTCGAAGGTATCGACGTGGGAAGGACCGCCTCGCATGTACAAGAAGATGACCCGCTTGGCCTTGGCCGGAAAATGTGCTCCGGCTGCTTTGGCTTCGCCATTGGCAAGCCCTTGTTTGGCCAACAGGGCCGAAAGGGCTAACCATCCGAAACCGCAGGCGGTGTTTTGCAAGACGCTCCGTCGCGACAGCAAAGCTACTCGATTTTGGCAAAGAGACATCAGCGTGTTTCCTAAGGGAAAGTGGTTTCGAAGTTCGGGGTTGAAAAAGGGTTTTACTTCGTTGCGTGTAACTAGTCCAAGTAACGGAATTCGGCCGTCGCGAGCAGTCCTCTTGCAAGGCTTACCCAACCGACTTCACTGCTATCGCTACTTCGATATAGCTCGTCAGCGATGGACAGTTCATCTCCGGTCGGTTTTCTGCACAGGATGATTTCATAGAGCAGCTCGAGACGCTTTTCAAAGTTTTCTGCACCTCGGCCAGGTACCGTATCGAGTACGCTACGCGCCACTGCGCCGGCATGGCCCGCGACGATGGGGCTGTTCAGAAGGTACAGCGATTGGGAGGGGACGTTGGTCGACTCGCGGGCTCCTTGGACGACCATCGCATCGGGTAGATCGAACAATTCTAGGACTTCAGGCAAGGCCCCACGCGGCATGGGCAGGTAGATCGATCGGCAGATGTCTTCGGGAAAGACCTCTCCTTTGCCACGTCGCTTGGCCGAGCTTGGATCGACCCGGTTTCCGATGTTTTTCTTGGCCATGGCCGTCCCTAAAATCGGTTGTGCATCAAGGCGATCCGAGAGGCTCAGCATCGCATCGCGGATCTCTTCGGCTTGCAACCTCCGGCCTTTGGCTCTCCAAAGAAGTTTGTTCTCAGGATCGGTGGCAAATGCCGAGGGGTTTGGCTCGATGCTCGAGAGCTGGTAGGCGCGACTCAAGGCGATTTTACGCACGAGTTTTTTGACATCCCATCCTTCGGAGATAAATTCGCCAGCTAGGTAATCGAGAAGCTCAGGGTGGGATGGCCGGCTACCGGTGGTCCCAAAGTTATCGACGCTATCAACGAGGCCTTGGCCCATCATCCAGTGCCAAAAACGATTCACAGCCACGCGAGCCGTCAGCGGGTTGCTTGGACTTGCAATCCACTTGGCTAATTGCAATCGACCCGAGGCGTTCGTTGGCACTTGGTATTGCTTGGCATCTCCAAAAAGATCGGGGACCGATCTTTGGACTTTCTCACCAGGCATGCCCACATCGCCTCTTGCGAAAAATGGACTGTTGTCGATTACTGGAAATGCGGTTCGGCGAGGTGCACCTACGTACCGGTTGATCTTTTCGCGATTGGAGTCGGCTTGGGGGGCTTGCGTCTGTCGGTCGACAACCCCCATGGCCAATGGTCGAACCGTATCGTCGTCGTTGAGCGCCGAGAGTTGGAACTCCAGTTCATTGGCTTGTTGCGATAGTTTCCGCAGTTCCTGCTGGCGGCTTCGATCGAAAGAACCGTTGGCTTTGGCAGCTTTTCGTTTCTCTTCGATTTCATCGACGATCGAGGCGATTTGGCTACGAAGCTTGGACAACTCCTGGCGTTTCTTGCCGATTTCCGACTCGCCCCAGGGAGTCGGCAGGCTCGGTAGGTCGCTCTCGCTCGGAAGCTCGATCGGGTCGGAACCGTTGCGGCCGTTATTACCACCCGAAGCACCGAAGCGGGTGTCGGACGAAAGGAAGATGCCTGCAACTGCGGTATATTGCTTTTGAGAAATTGGCTCGAACTTGTGGTCATGGCATCGCGCGCAGGCCATCGTCGTGGCCATGGTCGCTTGGAAAACCGAATCGATCTGCTCGTCGGCTTGGTCCAACGCAAAGAGCTTGGTGTTTCCTTCGTTGATGTTTCTCGATCCGATCGCTAGGAACCCCGTGGCGATGATCGCGTGGGCTTGCTCCTGCTGGCTTTCCGTTGGAATCAAATCGCCGGCGATTTGCTCGACAAGGAACTGGTCGAAGGGTTTGTTCTTCGCGAACGCATCGATCACCCAGTCGCGGTATCTCCAAGCTTGATTGTAGGGGATGTTCACATCGCGACCGGAGGACTCGGCGTAGCGCGCCACGTCGAGCCAATGTCTTCCCCATTGCACAGCAAATGCGTCGCTATCGAGGAGTTGGTCGACGACATTCTCGATCGCTTCCTGGCGAGAAATACCTCTTTGCAAGTCATCGCCAAACGCTCGAACTTGGTCGATCGACGGAGGCAGTCCGGTAAGGTCGAAATGCAAACGCCGCAGAAGCGACTCGGGTTTCGCATCGCTAACGGGCTGCAACTTCGACTCGCGATGCTTCTCGGCCACAAATCGATCGATGGTGGTCCAACTCCATGAATCCTCAGCGGGAACTGTGGGCTTGAGCAGGGGTTGATAAGCCCACCACTGCTTGGCGGATTCATTGATCTCTTCTTTAGCGATTAGATGCTCTTGTTCCTTGCGCGGGTCAGGTGCACCCATTCGAACCCAACGTGTCAGATCCTTGATCTCACTTGCTTCTAACTTGCCCCCAGCACTCTTTGGAGGCATGGCCAAGTTTGGGTCGTGATACTCGATGGCTTTGATGATCAAGCTCTTTGCGGGTTCCTTCGGTTGGATCGCTGGACCACCCGAACCGCCTCGAATCATCGCCTCGCGGGAATCGAGCCGCAGACCACCTTCGGCCTCTCCAGATTCGACCGAGTGGCAGCCATAGCACTTGGAAGCCAAAATCGGTCGTATCCGCGTTTCGAAAAACTGCGTTTCTTGCTTGGTCAACATCGACGCCGTCTCCTGGGCACCTACGATGCCTCCCGAGCCGATGAACCCAAATGTGAGCCCAAAGGAATAGATGCAAGCTAGACCTCTAAGAGATAGCGGTCCGAGAAATGGGCGAAACGAAATGCGGAAAATTCTAAAGCCTAGCATGAGCAAGTTCCTTCATGCATCGTTCTGTGGGTGGGTGCGTGTCTTCTGTAAGTTTGCAATCGAGCGTCGGATCGACAGGCTGTCATTGGCGTCCAAAGGCGTTCCGAGATGGCCTTGTGGACTGCAACTCACTGCGAGTAGCTTAACCCAAGCAGATTGCCTGGGTTTTGAGCGAAGGGTGAATTTTTTGAGAAATATCGGTTTCTTCCTATTTGTTCGGCATGAAAATCTGTTTTTGTCCCTTAAACTCCCTGGTTTTTCATCAATCCCTTCAAAACCCGAGCGAGAATGGATTGCGATTTTTCTAGGGAAATCTAAGATCCCGAAGATTATTGGGACGGTTAAAAACAGGTCGTGACAGGTCAAGCAGGTTAGATACTTTGGACGAACCATCAAAAGAGTCTTGGCGCACGGACCGTTGGCGCGGGATGGAAAAAACCCATGTCGCGATTGTCGGTATGGGGACCGTCGGGACCGGCGTCGCTAGGCTACTTCTGGATCACGGGGACCGTTTGGCAAGGCATGCCGGACGCGTTTTGTGGCTCAATAAGGCCTTGGTGAGGGACCTTTCCAAAGACCGCGGAATCAGTGGCTTGCCTGCAGGTGTCCTGACCGACGATCTCCAAGAGATCCTCGAGAGTCCCCAAATCCAAGTCGTCGCCCATTTGATCGGAGGGATCGAGCCAGCACGAACAATCATGCTCAAGTTGCTCGAGTCGGGTAAGGATGTGGTAACGGCCAACAAAGCCCTCCTTGCCCAACACGGCGAGGAACTCTTTGACCGCGCCAGGAGCCTCGGCAGAACGATCGCTTTCGAAGCGAGCGTCGGGGGGGGAATCCCGATCATCGCCAACATCACCCAGTGCTTCACAGCCAACCAAATCATCTCGTTGCGGGGGATTCTCAACGGGACAAGCAATTTCATTCTGACCCAGATGTCTGAGAAAGGACTCGATTACGATCGCGCCTTGGCGATCGCACAGCGTTTGGGTTACGCCGAAGCCGACCCGGCCATGGACGTCGACGGCAGCGATGCGGCTCAAAAACTCGCTATCCTGGCTCACCTTGCTTTCGGTGTTCGCATCCATTGGAAAGACATCGAACGCCACGGACTTGAAGCCTTTACCATCGAAGACATACGCTATGCAGAGAAACTTGGGTACCGGATCCGATTGCTTGCGACCGCCCAACTGATCGATGATAACCTCGAACTGCACGTCTCTCCGACCTTGATTCGCAACGGTCGTCCTTTGGCCGAGGTCCGGGGGCCTTACAACGCCATTACCATCGTCGGGGATGCTGTGGGAGATATGTTTTTTCATGGCCAAGGTGCAGGTCAAATGCCCACCGCCTCGGCCGTCGTCGCCGACATGATCGATACAGCAGCCGGTCGTACCGAAATCACCTTCCGTCGACTGCAACTGTGGTCGGATCGTCAATGCGAAATCGAATTGACTCCTTACTCTCGGACGCTCGGTCGCTATTACATGCGGTATCTTGTTGCCGATGAACCAGGGGTCCTATCGCAAATTACCGGAATTCTTGGCAATTATCGCATCTCGATCTCTTCGATCATTCAGCATGAACCGGCCGAAGCGAGCGATCCGAAAAAAGTTCCACTGATCATCATGACCCACGAGTGCACCGAGTCGGATGCAAAGAAAGCCCATGACGCAATCGAGCAACTCAGCAGCGTCGATTCCCAATGCTTCAAACTCAGAGTCAGCGAAGGCTAAGCGTCTGAGGCTCGAAGAATCTCTAACGGACTGCATTGGCGTTTCCGGCGAGCAAGGCCTGAGGCCCTTGAGTGGGGTTTCCAAGTGTCAGATTCCCAGACGTGTGCACCGATCTTGCTTGGGATAGCATCTGCTGGGTCGTTTTCTGTATGGATCGCTGCGTTCGCTCATCGATCAGGTAGCCTTTGCGAGCCCGAAGGATAGACATCGTCAATGCGGGCCGGCGTTGCCAATGCTCGGCTTGGAAGTCCCGGACATCCTCGTAAGGCATATCGAGCTTCGCGTTGAGTTTGGGGATGAAGTGGAAACCATCGCTTCCACGCACCAGGGTAAAATGCATCACGAGGTAAAGTACGGCGATGCCGGAGGCCAAACCGATCAAGAAGCTTTCGACGCGGTTCATGGATCAGGTGTCCTGGGTTGGTAGACTCGGATTCGCTAACAGTGCATCTGTCGTGCAACGCAAACGCAAATACGGTGCACTGCGGATAGAGATACACAGGCCGTTCGGTCCGAGTCGAGGGCAGTTTCCTTTGCCCTCCGAAAGAAGCTCCCAGGGTTTGGTTAACCGTTGTCGTCTTTTGGGATCTCAAACTTCGGGGCCGAAGTTTCGACGATTTGCGGTTCGTCGAGGTCCATCTTCGGCTGGAGCTTGGGGGGCTCGTAGGTGTCGACGGCGTGGAACTCCCGCTTGAAATCGTCCACATTTCTTTTCAGTTGACGGTACGTTCCCCCGAGGTTTTTTGCTACGTCAGGTAACTTTGACCCGAATAGCATCAGGGCTAAAACGCCAAAAGCGACCATCTCAGTCGTGCCGATTCCTCCGAACATGACGTACCTCGAGTGGGGTGCGAACTAGGAAGGTTTGGTGGTTTCGGAAGGGGATTCCGAATCGTCGTCTCGCATCCCTTTCTTGAATTCGATAGCGCTGCGTCCGAGATTGCGCATCAGGGATGGCAATCGGGAGCTACCGAAAATAAGGACTGCGATCAACAAAAAGATCATCAGCTCTTGTGTTCCAATTCCAAACATAACCGGTACCCCGGGGGGTGAAATATGGGGGGGACTGAGGGCAGGAGTGCTCTCCGGCTTGTCTCGCGTTCTACCTGTATTCTATTGATCGGGCCAGGGGTGTCAAATCGCTTGACCCTTTTGGCTTGGAGTTTCCTGCGGAAGTACGGGTCGAAAGGGGCCGGTTTTTCTGGAAAGATCGCAGACTTTGATTATAGCCCCACCCCAAAAGGCATCGGTTTGCCCGATATTGCCGCAATAAGATTCTCTGCGGCCATCATCGCCATCTGATTTCTCGCGTGCTCGGTCGCCGAACCGATGTGTGGGAGGATCAGACAGTGCGGACAGTGCCGCAATGGATCGTTCGGGGCAATCGGCTCCGGGGTGGTCACATCCAAGCCTGCTGCAAAGATCCGTCGCTCGCTCAGGGCCTGTGCCAATGCGGCTTGGTCAACGACCTCGCCCCGGGCTGTATTGACCAAGACTGCATGGGGTTTCATCCGCTGGAGTTGATCGGTTCCAATCAGGTTGCGGGTCTCGGGGGTCAGCGGGCAGTGGATGCTTACGACATCGCTTTGGCTCAGGAGCTCCCCGAGCTCCACGCGGCTTGCACCGAGCTGCTGATCGACTTGGGGTTTCGGATGCCTGGACGTGTAAAGAACACGCATGCCCCAACCCCCATGCATCCGCTTGGCGACCGCCATTCCGATTCGTCCCATACCGAGGATCCCGAGCGTCTTGCCCTCGAACTCCAGACCAAGGAACATCATGGGCTCCCAGTTGCGCCATTGGAGTTTTTCCACATTTTGGATCGCCGGACCGAAGCACCTGCCGGCTGCAAGGATCAACCCGACGGCGATATCGGCCGTCGCGTTGGTCAAGACTCCAGGTGTATTGCCAACCTGGATCGAGCGGGCTTTGGCGGCAGCTACGTCGATGTTGTTGTAGCCGACGGCGAAGTTAGCGATCCCTCGCAACGCCTTGCCCGCAGCGTCCATAATCTGAGAATCGATCGGATCGCTCAGGATCGAAAGGATCCCCGAACAGCCTTGCACCCGATCTAGTAGGACCTCGCGAGATGGAGGATCCTCGCCGGGCCAAACATCGACCTGGTGATGCGCTTGCAATCGGTCGATGCCGACCGAGGGTATACGGCGTGTTACGAAGACTTTTCCCATAAAAAAACCCTTGGGCTAGCCGTCTGCAAAACGAGCTGACTTTGCTAAAATCGGTTGCTTAAATGTCTCTGACTGACTCCGAAGATCGCTAGAGTATCGCGATCCAGATGGCAATGCAAACCCTCGTCGCAATCGAGCTTTTGAAACCGATGACCAAGAACCATGCCAAGAGCTATGCAGTACGGATTTTTGCGGGGATCCGCGAAGCGATTGGCACCGACAAGGTGATCATCGAGATCGAGCCAGGAACGCGCGCCGGGGAACTCAAAGCGGCCTTAGCGCGACGGTATCCCCAAGCGGCTGAACTGATCCGCGTCAGTCGCTTGGCCGTCTCCGAGTCGTTCGTAGACGACGAGGAAACCATCGGCCTAGCGGGCAACTCCTGTTCAAACACGCTTGAAATGGCGCTGATCCCTCCGGTCAGCGGCGGCTAAAGGGCCTTGCAAGAACCCGGCAATCGCAGCTAGTCCACCGATCCAGATCCGGTCACGGAGCGACAGGAAACCTCACTGCGTTTTCGATCAACTGCAGCATGTTGGGGTCTTTGTAGATCGGAAACGTTTCGTGGCCCGGCCGGATATAGATGACTTTCCCTTTGCCTAAATTCCAAAGCATCACGCTCCGAAACGCTTCTCCTGCTTCCCATCGCTCTTGAAGGACCGTTTCGTCGGGTTCTGGGACATGAAACGGTTCATCGTACATTTCCGTTCGCGGTAGCGAAAACTTTTCGGGCAGGTTTCTGGCAAGCGGGTGATCGGGTTTCAAGACTTGTAGAAAACTCGGCTTGCCATCGTTCCGATAAGCCGGAAAGCAGCAATTCGGAAGATAGAGCTTGAGGGATCTGGACTTGGGGGATTCACTGGAATTTGGCGAGTCGAATTCCCAGAAGGGAGTCCTTTTCGCATCGCGTGCAGGTGCCTTGAATCGATCTGCCGCAACCTCCAGAATATTTGCGTTTTCGATTCCTTGTTTCGCAAGTTCATCGCGCAAATGAATCCGAGTTACTTCGTTCATCGCCTCGATGAATGGAGTGGACCAGTGGGCCGAGTGGATCGCGACCAAATTGCATTGGCCGCGCTGTATCCGACTTACGATATCCTTGCCAAGCTCCGATTTGATTTCAGCGTGTCGCACATGGCCCCACCAAACGATCACCTGGGCGAAATCGAGCAGGGCTGGCGATACCCCTTGCTCTCCATCTTGGATCGAGGAAGAACGGACTTGGAGTCCAGGCTTGGACCTCAAGTGCTCGGCAATTGCATTCCCCAGAAAGTTATCGTAGGCCTCTTTTTGGGCGGGTTGTTGTTCGTCCCAAACAAGCACGCGAATCGGTTCATCTGCGGTGACTCGAGGTATGAAGCTCAATGCGAGTAGAGTGATTCCCAATACGCGCGTAAAACGTGATGCCAACGGAATGAAACTTGACAAATGGAATCCCGTTCAAAGGTTGAGCGCATCGATGGCCCTTTTTTTAGCGCCGAGTCTTGTCAATCTAGTCGATGCTCCGCGCCGACGCAACGTTTTGCGTTGCATCGGCGCGAGGCCTCTGGTTCGCTCTCTTTGAAAGCGGAAGGGCGCAAGCCCTCCGGTGAACGTTTGCTGGATGCGACACCGGACGGCTTGCGCCGTTCCGCTGGCATGAAAGCCTGGCGGATCGGACGAGGCCTCCGGTTCGATCTCATTAAAAGCGGAAGGGAGCAAGCCCTCCGGTGAACGTTTGCTAGATGCGACACCGGACGGCTTGCGCCGTTCCGCTTGCACAGAAGCGTGGCAAATCGGTCGAATCCCTCCGGAGAGTGTTTATCAATCGTAAAAGATTCTCAACCAGTGAGGCTCAGCGTTTCTTTCCTCCCTCAATTCCTAAACCCCAGCAGCAGCTAGCTTCTGAAATTCAACTCTCAGATCCGATGCGTCGGCGTTGGGGAAATTCGCCCGCTGGACGAAAAGGAGGTACGCTCTCCCTCGCACCGGATCGATCCAAGCTTGGGTCCCATAAGCACCCCCGTGACCATACGTTCCCTTCGAGAGCATGGCCGTCGGGCCTTGGGGGGCTTGCACCACGCAGCAGCCAATCCCCCAAGCGTTCCCGTCGGTAAAGCCCGTGACCAGTTCGCCTGTGGTCGGTCTACCGAGCATCGATACTGATCTGTTGCTGAGGATTTGCTTGCCCTGCCAAGTCCCGCCGCCCAAAAGCATTTGGCAAATCCGACCGTAATCCGCAGGTGTTGAAAACAGCCCACCGTTGGCTGCGGGCAACCGATTGCGATCGGTCGGCTTTTTTCCTGCGAGCAGGAAAATAGGGGATTCCGTAAGCTCCCCAGCGGGAGTCCGCGTGTAGCTTTTTGCCAAACGTTTCTGCTGGTTATCGGTCAAGTAGAACGCCGTGTCGCTAAGGCCTAGCGGTTCGCACAAGCGTTTCTGCACAAACGCATCGAAGCTCATCTCAGAGACCACCTCGACGATGTGGGCCGCGGTGTTGATCCCCGTCTGGCTATACCGCCACTTGGTTCCCGGCTGAAATTGAACGAGCGATTTGGCATACTTTTCAACCGCGTTGGCTAGCGAAGTGTCGCCGTAGGGAGCATCGAGTTCTCGCATGCCGGACGTGTGATTGAGGGTTTGCAATACGCTAACATTCACCCGCTCAGCCGATTCGTTTCGGAGCCCCCCCATCTGGGGCAGGTATCTGGCAATCGGATCCTCCAAAGCGATTTTGCCTTCGTCGACAAGCATCATCACGCAAATGGCCGTGATCGGTTTGGACATCGATGCGATCCAGAAAAGATTATCCGGTCTCATCGGTGTTTTCGAATTCACGTCGGCGTAGCCTGCCGCGTCCAGATGCAGCGTTTTCTTGGAGTCGACGACCATCGTCACGGCACCGGCGATCTCATTGCGATCGACGAACGATTCGACTGCTTCATGGATCCCCGTGATGGACGATTTGTCTTGGGCGCGACCAACACCGGCCAGAGCCAGAGAGCCGTAAGCGGTTGCGAACAAGGCGCTGCGCCGAAGCATTTTTTGATCGTTCTGGAATTTTGGAGCCATTGCGGGATACCTTAGGGAGAAAATAGATTCCAGGAATATAGTACTGTTTATCAGTACCAACCGCCACCCAGTGCCTGTTCGTGCCTCGCAGAGCCACGCGCATTCATCGTACGAACTCGGCCCCCGGGTGGCCTTGAGCCACCGGAGCCCATGGTTCGTCAGCTAGGCGGATCATCTCCACCATCCCCACTTTACGACGCAGCCTCCCGCTAGCAGATGAAGCTGTGCTTCCGGTCGGACGAGCCGACCGGGGGCCTGGGTGATCTTTTCGTTCGTGCCTCGCATCGGATTTCGTCGTACTCGTGCTCGTACTCAGCGAAGCGGTACTCAGTCCGCCGCGGCGGACGGTGCTCGTGCTCGTAATCGACTGAAGAATTGTACTGGCTCGATGACTCCGAGACACTATCGAATTTCATCGACATCCAAGTCAAGTTCGCGACAATCGGTCCGAGGCTTGATTCGAGATCGATAAAGGATAAGTCGATCTCAGGCGAAAAGTTATTCCGTCATGCTTACCTCGATTCGATTACGAGCACGAGCACCGTTTCACTAAGCACGAGCATGATTTGCTCGCTCCTTGCCAGAATAAGTTGCATGCGTGAGCGCGTTTAACTCTCAGATGCAGGTGTACTGGATTCATTTCCGTCTTCGACGGCTAGTACGCCTACGGCTGACTGTTAAACGAAATGGGGCTCTCTTGCCCGGTACCTGCCACTTTGCACCTGGCAACGATGCGATCAATCCTGGGGGATGAACCAGTTTACCCTAGCGATTCCATTGGTTTACTGAGCTTCCCAAGCCAAAACGGACCCACAAATTCTGCTGACCAGCCAATTATCCTCGGACGGTACATCCGACTTGTTTTTTAAGATCTTATCTGGATTTTGCGTACAGCCTTGTTGAACCGAGTCCGAAGTGTCTGCGGGTGGCCGCCGTGGATTTGGGCGATTGCTTTCCAGCTAAATCCTTGGGCGCGTTGATGCCAGATGGGTTGCAGTGGTTTTGGCATTTGCTGTGCGACCGATTGAATCATGGCCAGTTCGTCTTGACGATCTTCGAGCGATTCGATCGTACTGCAGTGGTCTGGATCGCGCGCGGGCTCTAAGGCGATGATTGCATGGGAGTGGATGATGAGCAAATCGTTCCGAAGAGCGCGCGCCATATCGGTGATCGTGCGAAGAGTCATGAGACGCAACAGTGCGGGCCAACTGAGCACCATGGTCTTGCCATCGGGATTGGTCAGAAGCAGGCAGGCTTTGAGGGCAACGTTTTGGGCGACATCGCATGGGTCGATCTGCAGTCGGGGGTGGTTTGACCTCCTACGAAGAGTATGACTACCTCGGCGCATCGACCATGATCGAACGAGGGCGCCCCGAGTCGGGAATCAAATTGACGATGGTTAGCCAAACAGGAAGTGTTGGGGACGCTGGGGATCCATACACGGGTTTGGACCGCTTCGGTCGCGTGGTCGATCAGCGCTGGATCGAAGGGAGTGGCGGCAGTGCGACCGATATCGCTCGGTACACTTACCAGTTTGATCGCAACAGCAGTCGCACTGCACGACTCAATCAGCTCGATGCAGCGTTTAGCGAGACCTATGCCTTTGATGGCGTCGATCGCCTGGTGGACTTCGCACGGGGCGGTGGTGGCACGGGCCCGCAGAGTCAGCAATGGAACCTCGATGCGTTGGGCAATTGGACGACGATCACTTCCGACGGCACGCCCGAAAGCCGAACGCACAATTCGCAGAATGAGCTTACGGGAGTCGGAGCAAGCTCGCTGGCCTACGACGCCAATGGAAACATGATTCAGGACGAAGTTGGACGGCAACTGCAATACAACGCTTGGAACCGATTGGTGCGCGTGAGCTTGTCGGGAGATCAAGTGGCCGCCTATCAATACAATGGTCTTCAGCATCGGATTGTGACCACTGTTGGCAATGGTCCGTCAGCGATTGCAAGGGATCTGTTCTATTCTGTAGGCTGGCAAGTCTTGGAGCAGCGGATCCGAACAGGAAGCAGTCTCGGGAGTGAGGCCGAGGAGCAATTTGTTTGGAGCGTGGCGTACATCGACGGATTGATTCTTCGGGATCGCAATGCCGACCTGAACAACGCCACGGGTGCTGGCGGCTTGGAGCAGCGCGTGTTCGCGTTGCAGGACGCATTGTGGAACACGACGGCGCTGGTCGATGTGAATGGGGATGTCTTGAATCGATTTGCTTACACACCGTACGGTGTGGTGAGCCTCCTCAATCCCGACTGGTACAACGCCACCAGTGCCGCCGTGCCCTGGCAACATCTCTTCCGTGGGCTGAAGTTCAGCGAAGAAACCGGCCTGGCCTATGTTCGCAACCGCGACTATTCGCCGACGCTCGGCCGTTTCATCATGCCAGATCCGCTGGGATATGTAGACGGTGCCTCATTGTATGCTGCACATTTTGTCCCTAACAGAACAGATTCACGGGGATTGTTTGACGAACCTGGGAATCCCTTTGTACCAGACCCGCCCAATCCGCCACCTCCGCCGCCAACAGAATATCCTTGTCCGACATGCCCAGCACCAACGTATCCGCCGCCCAGTGACCCTCAACCGTTGCATCCACCTGTAGGATGGTTGTTTTGGTTTTCAGTTGGTCCTGGCGTATGGATCGGGGGCGGCAGCGATGGCAATCCTTTCAATGAGCCAGGTAGACGGATCAATGACCGTCCGTCAATTAATGTCCCGGGAGGTGACCCTGTTTTCGGTTTCTACTGCCAGTGGTGACGTGAGGCTCATGGGGCGCTCATGGGGCCATCCGTCTATACTGGCCGACCGTTGCTGTGAATTGCAAACTCGTACGTGTACCCCCGATGGAAGTCCATTTCCTCAGAGTTTCATGACCCACCTGTTCTCGTAACATTCATGGAGTTCCAATGCCAACACTTCACCCACGGCATTTCCTCCGGGCAATGCTGGTCTTGATCTTTGTCAATTGTCATCTCGCCCCTACGGTCGCGGGGTTCGTTTCGCTCCTAGTCAATGTTGGCGGATTTCGATCGTGGACACCGATACCGGTATCGCAGACAAGAAAGCGTTTGGATTGGGCGGATATACCAATCTCTCTTTCAATTGGCTCATCGGTAGGTGCCAGGAACAAATGGCACTGTACGCCTGGGGTCAGAGCGCAAGTTTTCTAGCGGCACGTGGAAGATTTTTGTTATACTTCCAAGAACTTTGGCAATTCATGATGACTTCAAAAACCTGCCTTGGCTAAAATTCAGAACCTTCCTTACAAGCGCTAACTAGCCAAGGAAGGTTTTTTCGTAGGATGTCTCTACCAAAATCAAGGAGCAATGCACCTTCAAGTTTCAGCGCGTCCTTAGTGCTTTTCCCGTCGAACGGCTTCCGGAGTTGCTCCCCGAAGAATTGCTCCGCGAGGTCCTCGGCAAGCACAAGTTTCTTTTCGGAGGCGTCTTTCATTCGGCCATCGTTTACGTGGGCGTTCCTTTGCCAAGTGAGAACAATCAAGGGCGGTCAGGCCTCGTTGTCGTGATGGGCTCATGGGACTGACGGACTTATGGGGCCATCCATCTTTGCTTGATGACCTATTTTGTCTTTGTAAGATTTTATGCTTATTTTTGTGGCGTTGCATTTTCGTTATCGATTTTCGTAAAGGGGCTCTGTCGATGGCTAGGCAGAAGCGTGGCGATGTTTTGAGCCGCAACGCGGCGCAATGCGATAGCCCAGGGCAACGTTCTGGGTTCCTTGGATTGCGTCGTTATCCCATCAAGCCCTGAAGGGGCGGCGCAACCCTCGTTCCGCCCTTTCAGGGCCTGCCAGGATTCGGACCATCGAGGGCTAGTAGCGGAGCAGCGCAAGCTGCCCGGTGAGTTTAAATATTCAGTGGTTTCCTGAGTGTTCGAGCGTGGAACACGACACGTTACCCTTCACCGGAGGGCTTGCGCCCAACCGCTTTCAAAAACCTCTTGGCATGCGCCGAAATACACTCAAATCCAATCTTTCCTAAAATGATCCAAATGTCGATTTGACGGTATTGGGCTTGCGTGGTTCCGCTTTTATTTCCCAAGCGATTGCTACACAACGGGTGCTTGGCACCAGATCTAGCGTCACGCCCTGGGTGCGCGTCGATCGCACGATTGAGGACAATCTTTTTGAAATGGGGCGAGTTATTTGCGATCTCGGATCTGCTGACGAAGCTCGGTGGCGATCGCTTGCAACTGTTCGAGCGACCGGTCTTGGAACATCGCTGGATCGCTGATGGGCAAATCTGAAATTTCCTGTAATGTTTGTATCAAGTGGATCTCGCCCTCCTTGAGCGCCTCTTGCCGGCCCTCTTGACGGCCTTGCTTGATAAATCGGTCAGCGATCGAACCGGGCTCGACTTGGGTGTGGAACAACTTTTCGATCGTCATCGTAAGCTTCTCTATGGGTATCAAAGGACTCGCGCTCGCAATGTAAACAAAAATCGCTTCCACATGCTCCGGCCGAACCTCGAAGGTCCCGCTCTTGAGCAAACACTGCAGGAGGAACTCAAGCTTTTCCTCAAAATCCCGCCTACGACTGTATTTTAGCAGACCAAGC
>JAPLNM010000045.1:0-84108 GCA_026692845.1 Planctomycetota bacterium
GGTAACAAGCCAGGGGCTGCTACGGTGGCCCCTGACTTCCTCCCATCCCTGTGGCTTGTTATCTGGGGAAAGCGAAAAATCCAAACGCTTCCATCCTAGAAATGTTAGAACCTTTTACCCACAAATTCTGCGGAAGAGCCTCTTTTTGGAAGGATGCTCGTCAGCGACGCTGACAAATGGAATGGGCCGATGGAAACGGTCTCTAACACCCGCAATCCATAGGGTTTATCGCACAGTGGGCTTGATTCCTTTTCCGTGAAATCGATACACTCCGATGCATGACCCGTATCGATCGGTACTTGATCGTCTTGTTTGCCCGCGTTTTCCTGGTTTGCTTTCTAACGCTCTCCGGGTTGTTGATCATTGCGCAGATCTTTACCAACCTGGATGAGCTCATCGAATACGGTCGGATTCGAGGAAGTCTTCCGTTGGCACTGGCCGAGTACTTTGGGCCTGTGCTCCTGACGATCTTCGATCGGACTTGTGGGCTGACTGCTTTGCTAGCACTTCTTTTTGTTGTCGCATGGCTCTATCGGACCAACGAGTGGACGGCGATGTTGGCTGCCGGTATCAGCAAAGCGCGTGTGGTACGTCCGCTGCTTGTGGTCTGTGGGATTGCGATTGGTGCCAGCGTCTTGTCGCGTGAGCTTTGGATTCCGCAGTACAGTCATATCCTCACGCAGAACCCGCAGGACCTCCAGGGGACCGAGCGCGTGCAGCCTATCCGCCCGACGGAGGACAGGGAGTACGGGTTGTTGATTGCGGGCAAGAGCATTGCAAGCCAATCCAAGACGATCCGAAACCCGGTCTTTGTTCTTTTCGGTCCACCATCGACGCTCGTGACGCAGATCCAAGCGGTAGCGGCGAGCTATAGGGAGCCAACCGACGGGGTTGCGGCTGGATACTTGCTTACTGGAGTTGGTGCGGCGAAATTTCTTTCTGAGCCTTCGGTCGTTGTCGATGGAGTCGATTACTTGCGCCTCCCGTCGGATACCGTTTGGTTGAGTCCTGACCAATGCTTCTTGCCAAGCAGCATCGAGTTTGACATGCTCCGAGGTAGTTCGGCAAAGCAATTTGCATCGACGGCCGATTTGGTTTGGCGTGCGAAGAATCAGGGCGATTATTACGGGGACGATCTGCAGTTGCTGATCCATCAGCGTTTTTTGCAGCCGTTTTTGGATGTGACGCAGTTGTTGCTAGGTCTACCGTTTGTGCTGACGAGTCGCAGGCGCAATATCGTTCAAATGACGATCGCTTGTCTGCTGACGTACGGAGTTTTCTTCGGCTTTTCCGCGACGCTTGCGATGCTCTGTGGTTCGAGTACGCTGCTGACCCCGACGTTGGCGATCTGGATCCCCTTGATTCTATTTGCACCCTATGCCTACGCCAGAACGAGGCAGGCATTGGTCGAATAGGTGCGCTCCGACGCGCGATCGCGATTGGATCGGAGGCATCGATTTAGATATCGCGCAGTTTAGATATCGCAGAGCAGGATTGCTTCGCGGAGACCTTGATAAGCGTCACGCGTCGGGATGAATTCTTGGCCAACGTATCCCTGATAGCCGAGATTGAAGAGTTTCCTCATGATCGGAGGGAAGTTGATTTCCTGCTGATCATCGAGTTCGTTGCGTCCTGGGCAACCGGCGACATGGACGTGTCCGATGATATCGATATGTTCATCGAGTCGCCGCATGACATCGCCGTGCATGATCTGGACGTGGTATACGTCGAAAAGCATCTTGACCCGCTCGGACCCAACGCCTCGGACAATCTGTGCGACCAGATCGATATTGTCGCCTTGGTATCCCGGATGTCCTTTCATGGGATGGGTGCCATCTCGGGTGTTGAGATGTTCCAAGCACAGAGTGACATTGGATCGCTCTGCGAGGCTTGCCAGTTGCTTGAGTCCCGCGACGCAATTCTCGAGGCATTCCTCGCGGGAGATTTCGCCGCTGGTCGGATCTTCGGCATCTCGCCATTTGAACCCCGTGAATGCGATCACATTGGGAAAGCCCGCCGCTGCGGTCGTCTCGATCGCCTTGGTCATGCATTCGATGACTTGGCCATGATAGGCCTTGTTGTTGAGTCCTTTGACGAACGGGGCTCCAGGCATCCCATTGGGGGCCAGGGCGCAGCCGATGCCATGTTTCTTGAGCGTGTCCCAATCCTCGAACGGTACGATTTCGACCGCATCGCATCCGAGCTCCCGGGTGACTTCGCAAAGACGGTCCATCGACCACATATCACCACCCGCTTGGTAGCACCAGCCAACGATGGATTGACGAATATTTTTCTTTAGTGACAGCATTTGCATTTCCGAATTGCTTATCTGGGGGGCTTAAACGAGAGGGACTCTGCGGCCCGCTTGCTGAACGAATAGGAATCGCCGAAGGCAAAGGTCACCGCACAGGAGTATTATTCATATCGTCGGCGAGTTCGCTAGCATGGGTCCTAGGGCACTAGGGCTAGGGCCTTGGGTTTGCATGCTGATCGATCATCCAATCGAGAACGGCCGCCGAGGTGGCGATGCGAGTGCGATCTTTGCGAGAGAAGCCGCGCTGGCTGACTCCGATGGTTTTCCCGAGCCGGAACAAGCCGATTTCTGTCTGTGAATTTTCGATACACGAGGAATCGGAGCGATTCGAATCGCTTTGATTCATCACGAATTCCACGGCCCACCGGGCGGCAGCCTGTTGATTCTCACGAACCACAATCCCACGAAACGAACCACTCTGCACGTAGTATTTTGGCATCCTTAGAAGACTTTCCAACTCTGCGAGTATCCGAACCGACGCGGCGACTTGCCGCCCTGCTAAGGGATTTCGGCAATCGCTGTGACACCTTGGGTCAAAGCCGTGGACGAATCTGGCTGCGAACCAAGATTTCCGACGGTTTTTCGAAAGCCTCCGCGTCGTTGGGGTTCTTCGACTGGCCCGGAAGGAATAGTGCTAGTTTCTCTGAAATCCCTTCCAAATGCCTGAAATTGACTATGCATCGCATCGAGAAGTTCGGTCAACTGGGCAAGGGCTAGAAGAGTTTCGGATTCTTGTTGTTTTCCTATAAACTCTAGACCGCCAAAGCTTTCCCCGTCGAGCAACAAGGGGAATTTAAGGCTCCAGCGTTCCGGGATTTCGGGGAGTTCGGACTTCTGCCATTCGGCATGGTAGCCCTCGTGCAACCAAGGCATATTGAGGTCCATCTGAACCCGATAGAGCTCATGCTTTTCCGCAAATTCGACCAAGGTTTGCCAAAGAAAAGTCCAGTCCCTGGTGCCTTGGAGTTGAACGACCTGCTCGTGGACCTTCGACTCGGCTCGATCGGGTAGGATCAGCAGGGAGCTGACCATACGCTCTAGACGCTTGTACAGGAGTTTGAACTCCCCGAAACCAAAGAGCTTCGATACGACCAGCGATCCGATAGCAAACGCCATGGTCGCAAGGGAGATCCACTCGGATTTGAGCATCACTGCGGCGACCGCACCGCTGGCGGTTATCGTCGAAAGCAATGCGATGATTCCGACCAAGGCTCGGTCCTGAAATCCATGCCGGATCAAATGATGATGGATATGTCCACGGTCTACGGAAAATAGGCTTCTACCGGTAAGTTTTCTCCGAACGATGGCCATCGCCGAATCGAATAGCGGAATGGCCATCAAAACAATCGGAATGCTAATCGACATCGAGGAGTCTTTGGCAAACCAAGACCTCATCGTCAGAACCCCGAGGAACAGTCCGATCAGCATGCTGCCGTTATCGCCTAGAAACACACTCGCTGGGGGCAAATTGTAGAACAGGAAGCCCAAGAGCGCGCCGGCCAAGGCCGCTGCGATGATCGCTTCCATATGATTGCCAGTAAACGAACTGATCGCAGCTACGGCCGCAAACGCGATCCAGCCGACCGTCGCGCACATCCCATCTGCACCATCGATCAGATTGATCGAATTGATACATAGCAAGAGCCAACCCAAGGTGATTGGCCAAGCCATGAGTCCGAAGTCGATGGGATAACCGAAGACTTGAACCTTATCGATTGAGAATCCAAAGGAAATAATTCCCAGGCAAATAACAATCTGAACCGCCAGTTTTTGCCTACCTAACAAGCCGAATCGGTCATCGATGAGTCCAAGTGCCGTGATGGCCAAGGCCCCAATTCCCAACGAGATGGCTTGGGAGGACTGCTGAACCAAATGGATCGACTGGTCTGGGAAAATCAAAAATGCCAACAGGACGCTGATCATCAAGGTCAAAAGAAGGACCACTCCGCCGCAGCGAGCCACTGGCTGCGCGTGGAGCTTACGCCTTTTATCAGGGTAATCGACCAGTCCGAACCGCAAGGCATAGTGACGCACAAACGGAGTCAATGCAATCGACAACCCTAAGCCGAGGAGGGTTGCTACGAGCGGGAGAACTATCGGAGGAACTGTGGGGGGCACGGGTTGCTTGGCTGCATGACTTTGAGTGATTCTTTGGCGATCCATCCTCAACAAGGAGCGGATAACGTCCGGATTCCATTCACCGCGAGTCGATCAGGGAGGACCCCTTTTGACTGCAAATATATCCTGGTTCAAGCTTGTAAGCTTGGCTAGTCGCAACCGGCGACTTTAACGATAATAACCTAGCGTTCTGAACACGAAAAACACACCAAGGAAACGGATCCTCGAATGGACGTTCGATTTTGTAGAATAATGGGCACTTCTGCATCCCAGAGAGCCTTGGGTTACGCGTTGCGGATTGTAGCGATTTTGTTGATTTCGCTGACCAGCTCGGCGGTCCAGGCCGCCGATCCAATGCTCTTGAAACTCAACGCTCGCTGGGTCGATGGCACAAGCTTCTGGTACTTCAAATTGAGCGAATCGGGCCGAAAGGAGTTCGTCTGGGTCTCGCCGAGCGAAAAGAAGATCCTACGGGCAGCCTCGCTCGAGGAACTGGAAAAACAGGCCGGTGTCTCTCTGATGAACCGATCGTCCGTGGGCCGAATCGAACCCTCGGAAACCTTGGACGAAGCCCGAATCGATATCGCAATCAAAAACGCAACCCTTCAATCCGTCGAGCTTTTTTGGATCGACTTCCAGGGAATCCCAAAGGCTTACGGAACCCTTGCTCCAGGCGAATCGCGAGGTCAATCGACTTTTGCCGGGCATTCCTGGGCCGCCTCGCTCGACGGCAAAAAGCCTATTTGGACCGGCCAAGCCACCGAGAAGGGTCAAGTGCTAGAAATTCAGCCCATGCAGATGGATGCTGAGTCCCTGTTCCCCAGACGCGAGGCTCGCCGCAGACCCCAGGCAAGAGCACCACGCAATCCTCCAGCGAATCACCAAGCTGAGAATCGCTGGAACGTCGAGAGGAACAATCATCAACTTCGGTTCGTTTCCCAAGCAGGACAAACCGTGCTCGACACGGCCGATCTGGGAGATGCCCAAGGAACCGAATCGAATCGATACGATCAGCCCATCTTCTGGTCGGCGAATCAGCAGTTCGCGTTCACCCTCCAAATCGAGCAAGGAGATCGTCGCGAAATCGTTCTTGTCGAGTCGTCCCCAAAAGATCAATTGCAACCCAAGAGCAAGGTGATCCGCTACGACAAGCCTGGCGATAAACTCGATCGACCCTACCCAAGACTATTCGATCTGGAGTCGGGGAAAATGATCCCCTTGGATCCGGCCCTCTTTGAGAATCCATGGTCGATCGATCAAATCCGTTGGGACCAAGATGGAAATAGGCTGCTTTTCGTCTATAACCAGCGTGGGCATCAAGTCATCCGACTCTTGGCCATCGACCCAAGGACCGGCCAAGTCACCTCATTGATCGAAGAGGCCAGCCCAACCTATATCGATTATGCCGCCAAGGCTTACCGTGAATGGATCCAAGACGACCGAGAAATCCTATGGGGTAGCGAACGCGACGGTTGGTACCACCTGTACCGCTATTCGGCCGACGACGGAGAGCTGATCAACCAAGTCACCCAAGGACCGTGGGTGGTTCGTTCTATCGAGCGGATCGACCCGTTGAAACAACAGCTGTGGTTCTATGCAGGGGGAATCGCCCCCAAACAAGACCCTTATCATCGCCACTATTGCCGCGTGGATTTCGATGGCCAAAATCTAACCCAACTGACCCAGGGCGATGGCGACCATACCGTCGAACTATCTCCCGATGGCCAATGGCTCATCGATACCTACTCGCGTGTCGATTTGCCTCCGGTCCACGAGTTGCGCTCTTCGAGCACCGGCGAATTGATCTTCGAACTCGAACGCAACGATTCCCAAGGCCAGTGGACCGAGAGCAACAAACCGATACGTTTTACGGCTAAGGGCCGCGATGGCACCACCGACATTTACGGTTTACTCGTCCGCCCCAAGGTGATCGAACCGGGAAAAAAATATTCAGTCATCGAGAGCATCTATGCCGGTCCCCAGGATTCCTTTGTGCCCAAGTCCTACTCCGCCCTTTCGGAGTACCATGATTTGGCCGACCAGGGATTCGTGGTCGTAAAAATCGACGGTATGGGGACCTCGAACCGCAGCAAAGCATTCCATGATGTCAGCTACCGGAACCTCAGTGATGGAGGGTTTCCTGACCGTATTTTGTGGATGCAAGCGGCCGCGAAATCTTATCCCGAGATGGATTTGGAAAAAGTAGGTATCTACGGGGGATCGGCCGGCGGTCAAAACGCTTTGGCAGCGCTGTTATTCTTTGGCGACTTTTACGATGCAGCCGTCGCCGACTGCGGCTGCCATGACAACCGCATGGACAAAGTTTGGTGGAACGAACTGTACATGGGATGGCCCGTCGGCCCGCACTACGAAGTCAATTCCAACGTCACCAACGCCCATCGACTAAAAGGGAATCTGCAGTTGGTTGTCGGCGAACTCGACACGAACGTCGATCCAGCATCGACCATGCAAGTCGTCGACGCACTGGTGCGAGCCGATAAGGACTTCGAGTTGCTTTATATCCCAGGCGGAGGCCATGGTGTCGGATCGTCCCCCTACTGCAAACGCCGACGCGATGCGTTTTTCCGCCGCCATCTGCAATGATCTCACTGGCCGGGATTCGACTTATCGGCACTAGTCGCATCGGCACTGGGCACATCGGCCTGTGGGCCGGGTGAGACTTGGTTGGCCCAAACCGATTTCTGGTCGCGTCGAACGATGCGGAAGTATTTCGAGATGGCCTCGACGGCATAGTCGCGGCCGTTGGTAGCCCGCAGCAGTTCCCCAATCGATTCGACATGCTCTCCGAAGTTTGCGGTAGAGACTCTGGGAGTGGACTTCGGGCGACCAAAAATGGGGAATGCAGCAATGATGGCCACCATGGCTAGCAGGGCCGCGTGGATGGTCATCACGTTGAAAGGCCAAACCGTCAGCATTTCAAAGCCTTGGTGGCTTTCCTGCGATGTTCCTTGGCGAATGGTCGGATCCTCATCGGTCGAGAGGAAACCGACTCGACCTGACGAAAAAGTGTCGATCAATCGATCGCTCAACCGACGATTCCCTTGGTCGAGCAACCCCAAGTTCGAAACGATCGAACTATTCGAGAGGATCAGTACCTTACTGGTCGAACTTCTGTAGCGAACTTCAGTGACCAAAGGCGCGCCGTCATCGGCTGCCAGGAGTACTCGCACCTCGTCGAAGTCGCCCGGGGCGATCCCTTTGGCGATCGACAAAATTTCTTCGTCATCGGTATTCCATACTCTGTTATAGGTCTTGAGTCCCTTGACGAGCGGTATCCTAAGAAAACCGTTGTATTTTCGCGGAGGCGGTGGCGTGGTGCCTTGAGGTAACCGAGCCGGTACGGCATTGCCCGGCGGCGCTGCCGGTGCTAGGGCCGTCGATTTCCAATCGAGTTCTTTGCGCAAGGCGTCGAGTTCGACGGCATCGAACGGATCGAGTGTGGATCGGACTTGGATATTGCAGTTTTCAAGCAACGGATCGTCGGCCCATTCCCCTTGAAAACCTTGGACCTTGCGGAATGGGCCAGGAACTTGTCTCCAGGCAAACCAGGGGGTGATCAGCAGCTCGCGTTGGACATCTCGTAGTGTATCCAATTGGGTCGATGCGATGGCGCCTTGGATCAGTCCTCGCGCTCTCTGCGTCGCATTGATTCCGGAGTTAGGATTGCTGGCGATTCGGTCCCAGTACTCGGTGTGTGGGGAATAATCACGACCGACGTAGACTAGGGTTTTACCACCATTGCGAAGCCACCTATCGAAACAGTCCAAGGTTGCCTTGGTGTGGAATGGGAAGTAGTTCGGTGTCCAGACGATGGTTTGAAACTTTTTCTCCATCGAAGGACTCAGTGACACGATCGTCTCGGTGGGTAGGTCATGGGCTTTGACCATCTCACGCAGGACGCTCAAGCCCCCTGGGCTCGCTTCGGCCGACTGCGATTCACTCGTTCCGTAGGCATCGGAAAGTTTGGATTTGCATCCACTGAGTCCAGGAATACCCAAGACCGCAACCAGGAGCAAAGGGGCTCCGATCAAGGATGGGTTCGGTGAATGCGGTGCGCTTTGGATCGATGCCTCGAAGGTAGCTAGATCCATCCAAACCGAATCGAACTGTTCCTTGGTGATCGTTCGCCGACCGAAATAAGCTTCTTCAAACAGGGCGACGACTTGTCGCAAGCGGGATTGAAGCAGACGGTGTGGGTTGAGTTCACGAAGGTAGCGGTAGTTGGTTTTTCCTTTGGCAAGCGAAATAAGTTGGGCTTGATCGAGTTCGACCAGAAGGTAGCTAAACAAGTAAACGATGGCGCGCGAATAATCCCCTTGATCCCGATACGCTGCGGCTTGGGCACGCAGTCCGACGAGCCCCTTCTGGAGTTCCACGGGTAGATCGGAGTACTTGGCTTGTTGTGCAAGAACATCCTCCGTGTCGCGAGGGTTTTTTCGGGATCGTTTTAAAAACATCGAAAACTCTTGGTTTTTCGTGAGCCAAACGCCTGACCAGAGGATGCCGATGGCCAAAGCTAGCCAGAGGGTGTAGTACAGCAGGTCGCCCAGTCCCTCCCAAATATCAGACCAGGGACCGGTGTTGCCCGTCCCCGTTGTGTTCGCTGTTGGTTGGGAACTGGTTGTGTTGTTGCCGAAAAGCCAGGACCAAAAATCTTTGTTTGATTCCTCTTGGGTCCAGCCGCCGCGAGATACCAAGTTATCCCGACTCAAGGGCGCCGCTCCGAATTGCACATCCTGCTCTTGGGCATCGGCCCAAGTAGGGGTGGTGCCGCGTTGCAAGACATCTTGGTCGCTGAGGCGACCGACCTGCGAGAAAGCCAACGAGGCACTCGTGGCGAGCGAAAGAAAAGCTAACAAGTTTTTAGATCTATTCCACACGGTTCCTTGCCTCCGTTTCTTGAAATCGGATTGCCTCGGCCTTGAGCTTCAATTCCAATTCCCAGCCTTCGCCTCGAATGCGTGTGTTCATGTAGACAAGGAACCGAAGAATCGTTCCCCAAAAGGCGATGAACCATAGTGCCAGAGGATAGAAAAACAAGTCCATCCACCAGCCCCACTCCCAGGCTCCAACGAGCGAGCCGACGAGAAAAATAAACGTGAGATTCAGGACCATTAGGAACATGGCCGCGACGATGCCCGAAAAAAAAGTAGCCTGAAACAACTCGCCACCTGCCTGATGCAAGCGTTTCGATCGCTGCCCGAATCGCATTTGGTTTCCCCTTTCCTTGCGCTTGAAAACAAACATTGGGCATTTTTCAAGGAGTAGAATTTCGGGCGCGAAAGGGCGAACGCTGCGAATCGCGGCGATGATCAAAACAATCATAGAGATCCAGAAGCTCCCGACCGCGTCGGCAAAATCACGGTTGAGAATTAGATTTTCGACCGCTGCGACAAGTGCGGTCAGGGGGATCGCGCCGCGAAGGATCGCCAGAACTCCAACCACCGAAAACCATTGCTTACCGATGGCCTTAAGGGTCTGTTGCTTGGAACTTTGGATCCCAAACATGATGTTCCCTAGCTTCACCGTCACACCGGCCATTGCCAAGGGGGCTTGTGCGTAGACCAACGCTGCCATCCACAGAAGGAAACGAAAGCGCAGCCAGCGGTCCTGATCCAACAAGTAGCCCTTCATGACCACCGAGGAGGATAGCAGCAGCCCGTTGAGAATCGCGAAGGGTACAGCGCCCAGCAACGCTGCGAGCAAGAGTTGTGGACCGTAGCGACGCAGCACCGCTAAGCTTAGGTCCAAAAGCTCGTCGAGGTTCCTTTGAGTGATGGCAATCGCCGTTTTGTCCAAATGCATCGCGTTACCTTCCGATCCTTGGATGCTCGTTGGGCTGCATAGTATCCGGAGGATAGCCCAGGACGCAAAAGTAGAACATCAGAAGCGACGCGCTGCCGACAGAACAGAGGATTTTCAGGTAGTAGGGTAATGGGGAGGGCGATATGAAGCCTTCGGTAAAGGCAGCGAGGATAAAAAGCATCACGGCCACGATGAGCAGTGGTAGCGCTTTCTCTGCGTTTTTCTTGAACGAATCCAAACGTGTCAATCCGTCGGTTGCAATCCAACCGAGGCCTAGCCGCAGGCCGGCAGCCGCCGATAACGCGATCGCGGTCAATTCAAAAACCCCATGTGCGGTCACAAACTGAAAAAAATTGTCCCCTTGGCTGACCCCTGGCCTTGCCATGTAACCAAAGATCGCGCCGAGTGAAAGGGCGTTGTAAGCAAGTTTCAGGATCGTCGGTAGAATCAATGGTCCGAGCGCAAAACACTGCAGTCCGATGCTCGTGTTGTGCTGGATGTAGTAGGCTGCCGAACTCGTATACGATTGGTAGTTCCCTGCTAACGGCTGGGAGTACATTCTCTCGATCGATTCGATTTGCTCTGTGCCCACGATGGTTTCGGCGAAGTTCGGAAAGAGGCCCTCGGCCCAACCCAAGAACGCGGCGATGCTGAACATTCCAAAGAAGACGCAAAACGCGATCCGTACACAGATGTCGCTAAAGACAGCTTGGGGTGCGGTTTTCAAAATGAATTGGTACCAGCGCGACACCGGAAAGCTGTTCGAGCTATAGAGTCGGCTGTGGGACCTAGCCACGAGCCGCTGGAGATATTCGATCGTCGCAGGAGGCAATCTGAGTTGATCGGCCATCGCTAGATCCGAACATGCGTCACGGTACAAAGCGCTAAAACGCAACGCTTGCTGCGGGGTCCAACGCGAAATCGGTACATCGCATAGCTCGTCCAAGGAAATCCAAGCCTTGCGGCGCTGTTCGACAAGTTCGGCTGTTCTCATCAATTCCCCCTCGGCGCACTCGCAAGGGTACTACCGAATTCTTTACCCGTCGGCTTATCGCTACCGATCGGCTTATCGCTAATTGCGTTCCCTTTCCACTGCGCATCGTACTCGCGTTTGTACAACGCACAGAGCAATAAGTCAGGGTCGGTCGTGGCAGCAACCCCGACCTTGTCGATGATCTCCTTGGTCAGGATCGCGGCGAGTTCTCGCCTGCGTTGCGGGAGCACCCGGCTACGCCGCTCGACGTACATCGCCACGGTTCGAAGCATTGTGCGTGACATTCGAAAGTTCGGTGCGATCGCAGGGACCAACGCATTGATCGCCGGTTCATTGAGTTTCAATTTCGGAGGGACCCACTTGCGCTCGTCGATGACCACCATGGTCCCGGCCGCAAGATCCCCGAGCCGCTGGAGGCGTCGAGTCAAGAACATGCATAAAATCGCTACGCCTCCGGTTGGCATCCAATACACCGGCGGGGCCTCGGCAATCAACATCTGCAACGAAGCAAACGGTGCAAAGTCACCCAAACGAAGAAAATTGCGAATCGTCGCCTGGTAGGCACTGATCGGACGCCCGTCGGTCGATAGGACCCGCAGCCCACTGATCCGCTTGCCCGGTGTCTGTCCGTTCCATAGGGTTTCGAAAAATAAGCCGTAAAACCAATCGAAAAAGAAGTAGCTTAGCGCTAAGAGAATCCCGCCGAAGACATCAAGGCCCGGCAGCAAACGCGTGATTCCTGAGCAAAAGAAAAAGATGATCAACGCCACCAGAACAGCGGCACGGACCATCAGGTCGAGCAAAAACGCGGGAAGTCGCCGAAAAGGACCTGCAAGCCGGTACTCGAACTGAATGTTCTCCGGCGTGATGACAATGGCGTTTAAATCCAGTGCGGCGTCAGCACTCATCTCTTTGCTTTCAGTAGCGGGGCGCTTTCAGTATCAGGGCGTGCCGAACCGATTTCAATCATACCATACCAAAAGTCACATGACCTTCGCGCGGTTTGGCCCCTAGGAGCGTTTTTCCTACCGATTGACCTATTTTTTTGCTGCCATCCTGGAATTTCAGTTGGGCAGGTTTTTTGATAGACTAAGCAACCCGAACCAAGTCGTTCCACTTTGTTTGTTCTTCCCTCCAAGCCCCCTGGTGTTTCGATGAATCCCCACCCCCAAGACAGTGTCAAGCGTCGCGAATTCCTTTCGACCGCCAGTCTGATCGCCGCGTCTGGCCTTTCGGCAAGCGGTTTATTCTCCGGTTCGAATGCCTATGGAACCTCTGCGGTTGGGCCTGCTGCGACACCCGAAACACTCGTCAAAACGCTTTTTGATTCCTTGTCCGACAGCCAACGCCAAAGCGTCTGTTTCGATTGGGACTACATCTCCAAGGACCGAGGACTGCTCCGCACGCGGGTAGCGAACAATTGGAATATCACCAAGCCTACGATTTTAAGCGACTTCTACACGAAAGACCAAAAGGACTTGGTCCAAGCGATTTTTGAGGGGATCATCGATCCGAGTTGGCACGATCGCTTTTACCGCCAATTCAAGGACGACATGGGGGGGTGGGGCAAAGGTCAAAGCCTTGCAATCTTCGGAACCCCAGGCTCCGAACGCTTTGAATTCGTACTGACGGGTCGTCACTCGACTCTGCGATGCGATGGCAATACCCAGAAGCATGTGGCCTTCGGTGGACCGATTTTCTATGGACATGCGGCCAACTCCGATGACGAAGGAACGGATCATCCGGGAAATGTATTTTGGGAGCAAGCGCTTGCGGCCAATGGGGTTTACCAAATGCTCGATGGCAAACAGCGCAAGATGGCCGAAGTGCCAGAGTCCCCGAGCGAAAGCGCGGTGGCCTTTCGCGCCTCGGGCGTCATTCCAGGCATCCCCGTGAGCGAACTCGCACGCGATCAGCGCGAAGGGCTCGACAAGGTCTTGGCCAAGCTGATTGAACCGTTCCGAACCATCGATCGCCAAGAAGCGCTCGCGTGTTTGAAAGCCCAAGGTGGCTTGGAGAAACTCTATCTTGCGTTCTACACTGACGAAGACTCCGGCGGAGACAAAGTCTGGGACAACTGGCGACTCGAAGGCCCAAGCTTTGTGTGGCATTTCCGAGGCTATCCCCACGTCCACGTCTGGGTCAACATCGCCGACGATCCCAACGTGGCTTTGAACGCCTAAACCCGTCCCGGTTTGTTTCCCATGATCCTTTCTTCCTTTCGATCCACGTTCTTTACTCGTTTCCCTCTGTAACTTCGATGAACAAGCAACCTGCTGTAGTTAACTATGCCCAAGAACCCATGTCGGTCGAACTCAGGGAAATCGATGTTCCTGAGATCGGTCCGAACGACACGCTGATGCAAGTCGCTGCCGTGGGGGTCTGTGGGAGCGACCTGCACCAGTGGGCAGGACTCCACAGTTGGCCCGTGAACTATCCCGTCACCTTGGGCCATGAATTCGCAGGCCGAATTGTCAAGACCGGCGCGGCCGTCACGGCGTTTCGCGAAGGGGACCGCGTCTGCTCGGAAACCGCCGCGATCATCGATCCGAATTCCCCGATGACACGCGTCGGGAAATACAATCTCGACCCAAGTCGCAAGGGGTTTGGGTACGGAACGCACGGAGCCATGACCCGCTACGTCAAAGTCCCCGAACGCTGTTTGCATAAAGTTCCCGACAATCTGCCTTTACGCTACGCTGCCTTGACCGAGCCTTGCTGCGTCGCTTACAGCGCCGTCGTCGCTAACGTAAATATCCTACCGGGCGATCGCATCGCCGTGCTCGGCCCCGGTCCAATCGGACTGCTTTGCGGGGCGATGGCAAGGTTGCGCGGAGCCGAGGTCGCTGTCGTCGGGCTGCCACAAGACCAATCGCGGCTTGCGATCGCCAAAGAGTTTGGATGCATCCCGTTGCTCAACGATCAGTTGAAGCACTGGGCCACCGAACGCGATGGACTCGGCTGCGAAGGGGTCGTCGATGCGGCCGGCGTCTCAGCAACCCTCAAAACAGCGATCGACGTCGTCCGACCTGCGGGCTGGATCAGCAAAGTAGGCTGGGGCCGAGATCCTCTCGGATTCTCGATCGACCCTCTGGTCCAAAAAAACATCACACTTCAAGGTAGTTTCTCCCATACCTGGGCCATCTGGGAACGGGTCTTGCTGCTCTTGGCAAACGGCTCGCTCGACGTTTCGAAAATCGTCGGCGGCTCCTGGAGCTTGGAACACTGGCACGAAGCATTCGAAACGATGCATTCAGGAAAAATCGCCAAAGCGGTACTCGAAGTCCAACCCGACTTGGCGGCTTAGGCGGCTTAACTCGGATCCCGGATCGAGACGCTCCTCTGGGTATCCTCTTGAATCGCTTCTCCTGGAATCATCCCCTTGATTATCCCCGTTATCCAAAGTACCGACCTGAACCCACGTGAAAGTTCCAGAATGAGCAAAAGCAGGATCTTGATCCAACTCGATACCGATTCCCAAGCGAGTGTATTCGATGCTGTTGTCGCTATCGATGCTGGGGCCGAGCGACTTGTACAATACGCTAATGTCAAGCCGGAACAGGTTCGGGACATGGTCCACGGTGCGATGTACACGCGCGGACCTGCGGACCTGAAAAACACGGCGATTTTCGTCGGCGGCAGCAACGTCGTGCATGGCGAACAGATCTTTCGAAACGCCATCGATACGATGTTCGAGCCGTTCAAGGTCTCGGTGATGATCGATTGCAATGGTTCCAATAGCACGGCCGCTGCGGCGGTCATCAGCGCCTCAAGGCACCTGCCGCTCGAGGGAAGCACGGCGTTGGTTCTAGCCGCTACTGGGCCGGTCGGACAGCGGGTCGCCAAAATCCTAGCGAATGAAAAATGCACGGTGTATCTCTCCTCGCGATCGCTCGAGCGATCTCAGGAATGCGTCGATCAACTCCTGGCCCAAGGCATCCCGCAGAGTCGATTGATCGCTATCTCTAGCGGAGATCCAACCTGGACCGATAAAGCGATTCGCGAGTCGCATATGGTCTTTTCCTGCGGTGCAGCCGGGGTGCGCCTGATGACCGCCGAGCAGCTTAAGCAAGCTGGCCAACTAAAGGTAGCCATCGATCTAAATGCTGTTCCACCCCTGGGCATCGATGGAATCGAATTGACCAATAAGGGATCCTCACGGGCTGGACGCATCGAATACGGGGCGCTAGGTGTCGGTGGACTAAAGATGAAGATCCACAAGGCCTCGGTGGCGAGCTTGTTCGAATCCAACGCAAAGACCATCGATTGCCAGGAGATGATGTCCATCGGACGCGATATCTTGGCCCTAGAAAAACCACTGAGCTAACTGAGCCAATTGAGCTAACTCAGGGGATTTGACTAATCCACCCGTCGAACTCCCATCGGCTTCCAAGGAACCCTTATCCAATGTTCTACTCGACCAACGTTTTTGCCATCATGCGTTTGGCCCTCCTGCTGCGGATTTGCTTGGGCTCTCTCGACGTCGTCGCGCTACTAGGGACCGGAGGCCTCGCCGATGCTGCGGAACCGAAGCGGACGAATTTCGTCGTCATCCTGAGCGATGACATGGGGATCTCCGATCTTGGGTGCTATGGAGGGGAGATTCGAACCGAGAATCTCGACAGACTAGCTCGCGACGGATTGCGATTCTCACAGTTCTACAACACCGCGCGATGTTGCCCGACGCGCGCGAGCCTGTTGACTGGGCTCTATCCGCACCAAGCCGGCGTCGGGCACATGATGGACAAAAAACCTCTGCAGGGCTACCAAGGGGATCTCAACGGAACCTGCCGCACCATTGCTCAGTTGCTCAAGCCTGCCGATTATCGAAACTATGCCGTTGGCAAGTGGCATGTGACCCGTCATGCATCCCCTGATGGGCCTAAGCACAATTGGCCATTGCAACGCGGCTTTGATCGTTTCTATGGGACCATCCACGGCGCGGGAAGCTTCTATGACCCGTCCTCGTTGACTCGCGACAATACACAAGTTTCGGCGTATGCCGATCCTCAATACACTCCCGAGACCTACTACTACACCGACGCAATTACCGATCATGCGACGCGTTTTTTGAGCGAACATGCAAAAGAACATCCGCAACAACCGTTCTTTCTGTACGTTGCCTACACAGCCGCTCATTGGCCGATGCATGCGCTCCCCGAGGATATCGCACGTTACCGGGGCCGCTACGATGCCGGTTACGAATCGATCCGAAAAGCTCGATTGGAAAAAGGGATCGAATTGGGGCTTTTTGCAAAGGAAATGGCTTTACCCGATGGGATCGGCAACTGGGACCGAGTCGAGGATAAAGCTTGGGAATCGGCGTGCATGGAGGTTTACGCCGCGATGGTCGATCGAATGGATCAAGGGATCGGACGGATCGTCGAGCAACTCAAACGCCAAGGTGCCTTCGATGACACATTGATCCTGTACATGCAGGATAACGGCGCTTGCGCTGAGGGGATGGGCAGGACTGGCAATAAAGAGCATCCGAACATTCCAAGACCCAGCGCTCCGAGCCTTGATCCGATGAAGCCCGAGGACTTCGCCAAGCGAGGAAGTGTTCCTTCTCAGACTCGCGACGGTTATCCGATTCGAATGGGCAAACAGGCCCTACCCGGTCCTGCCGATACGTATGTTGCTTATGGCGAAAACTGGGCGAATGTCTCGAACACTCCACTGCGGGAATACAAGCACTGGGTGCATGAAGGTGGGATCAGTAGTCCATTGGTCGTTTCATGGCCGGCGGGAATTCAATCCAAGGGCCAGTGGAGAGATCAGCCCAGCCATCTGATCGACATAGCAGCGACATTTGTGCAAATCGCGAAAGCCGATTACCCAAACGACGCAACGCCGCTCGAGGGGGAAAGTCTCTTAGGGGCTTTTGCGAATGTTCCAATCGAGCGAGAAGCCCTGTTTTGGGAGCACGAAGGAAATCGAGCGGTCCGAGCCGGCATCTGGAAACTCGTCTCGAAGCACAATCAGCCTTGGGAACTCTACGATATTTCCCAAGACCGTGTAGAGCGAGTCGACCAATCGGCTCGGCATCCGCAGAAGGTTTCGGAACTTGCCGGCCTATATGAAGCTTACGCGAATCGGGCCAATGTGGCACCTTGGCCGTTGCCGAAAAACGTAGATTCCGGCGCGCAGCAATAAAGGGTCTACACCGGACGCGACGACGTGACCGGAGGTGGCGCGGCGCTTACCTCCGGCTAATGACTGCGATCCCTCCGGGATCGGGCACGGTAGCTCTCAAGCCTCAAGCCTCTATTTCGAGACCCCGAAGGTAAAGGACGTGACTTGATGGAACTTCTCGCCTGGCTTGAGCACCGACGTTGGGAACGAGGGTTGGTTCGGTGCGTCTGGATAGTGCTGGGTCTCTAAACAGAACGCTTCGTGTGTCTTGTAACCCGCGTTGCCCGCGCCACCATCGAGAAAATTGCCCGTGTACAACTGGACTCCAGGTTGCGTCGTCTTGATCTCCATCGTGCGGCCACTGGCAGGATCGACCACTTTGGCCGTCGCACGCATCTGGCCTGCAGATCCGCGAACAACAAAACAATGGTCATACCCATTGGTCGAGGTCAACTGCGCAATTCGTTCCCCAATCTTGTGCGGCGTTGTGAAATCCAAAGCCGTTCCTTTGACGTCCGCCATAGCTCCGGTTGGAATCATGTTCTCATCGACCGGTAGGTACTGATCGCACGATAGGACGAGTTCATGGTTATGGACCGTGCCTGATCCGGCTCCGCCAAGATTGAAATACGCGTGGTTGGTCAAGTTCAGTACCGTCGATTTGTCCGTCGTGGCACTGAGGTCCAAGGTCAGGCAGTTGTTGTTGTCCCAACGGTACTCAGCGACTGTCGTGAGGGTGCCTGGATACCCTTCTTCTCCATCCGGACTGACATACGTAAACTTCAGCCCCACCGATCCATCCGACTTGACCTCTGAGACTTGCCACATCCGCTTGTCAAAACCGATTTCTCCTCCGTGCAGGTGATTCGGTCCGTTGTTGGTCGCTAAGCTGTAGGTTTTTCCATCGAGGGTGAACTTGCCCTTGGCGATCCGATTGCAGAAACGGCCAACGGTCGCGCCAAAGTAGGGGTGGCGTTGAAGGTAACCATCGAGGTTGCTAAAGCCTGCGGTTACGTTGGTTTTTTTGCCGTTCTTATCGGGCACTTGGATCGATACGACAATTGCGCCGTAATCGATCAATTCCACGACGTTTCCTGCATCATTGGTCAGAGTGAACAAGGTGACGGCTTTGCCATCGGGAGTGTTTCCAAAAGGTTTCTTATCGATCGCCATAGGTGTTGCTAAAGCATTCTCTTCTGCGTAAACAACGTTGCTTGCAGCTTGGGACCACATGGCGAATCCAGCGCTTGCAACAAGGAAAAAATGAATCGTACGTCGTGAAAGTTTCATAGGAGTTTGTGTTTCTCGGGAGAGGTTGAATCGAAGGATGGGTTCAATAAAAACGGGTTGGCAATCAGGGTTTTGGAGCATCCGCAGCCGGTTCCACCCGACCAAACAGATGGCCACCTACGTTGTCATGCTTCCAGGTTCCGGCGTATTTTCGGTCATGGAAGACCACCCGGGCTGAAAAAGTCCCCATGCCTGGAATTGTGACCGAATCCAAAACGATCATGGGGGTTCTGCCAACCCACTCGAGGTTGACGACCACCGGTACGGTCAAGTCCTTGTTGCCATACTTGATCCGCGTCTTGATTTCCCAAAGGTTGTCATCCCCTTCGAGTTTCTTGGCACTCTTGATTTCGTACCGCTCTTCCTCGAGCTTGTTCAGCGGTTGACCGTCCATTGTGAACGATCCGGAGAGCACCGAATTCGATAGGTACCTCTCGAAGTCTTCAACCGGTGGCTTGATCCCCTTGAGGACGTCTTTGGTTCCCTTGGCGTCTTCTTGGGCTTGGAGCGACTCTTGGCTGTAGAAGCTAAGCGAACTTGCTACGCAGGTGAACAAAACCAAATTCGTCGCCCAACGTCCGATCGATCGTAAACCAATCTGTCGCATCGTGTGTCTCCTGGAGGTATTAGAGGCTTCTGAGGAAATTCATGCTGGCTGCGAATTCCGCAATAGGATCGCTTGCCATGTCTCGTTCAACAATATAACAGCCTCGGTACGAATGTTCCGCAAGGCAAGCGATGATCTGCGGGAATTCGGCCAGCCCACGCCCCAGTGGAACCTGGGTGCCCCGGCCCCTTGCTCGGTCGGGCAATCCGTCCTTGGCATGCACCAACATCACATGCTTGGCTACCGCTGTTAGATCCTCTAAGCCGAATCCGTTGACGATCAAGTTGCCTGGGTTGAGAGTTACTCCCACCCCAGCTTGTGGAAGCGAATCGATCAGCTCTCCGAGTACGCTCAAGGACTCCGCCCCGGTCTCGAGCGCCAGCATCGCTCCGACATGGTGGGAGTATTTCCCTAGATCCGAGAGGACTCCTCGAAGGATTTCGCGTGACGCCGAATCGGCTGCCGTGTCGATGTGACCTGCGCTGTTGACGACCACATTGGCCCCGAGGTCAAAGGCCAGCTTCATCGCGCTTTTGGTCCCCTCGATCCGACGATCCAACTCGTCGGTCGTCTCGTATCCTCGGTGGGTCGCAAAACGAACGGACCCTACTTTGAGATTCAGATCGTCGAGAAGCTTTCGCAGTTGTCGCAATGCCGTTCCAGCAACGTCCACAGGGCGGATTTCGTTGCGGGCGTCGATTTCAATCACCTCTGCCTTCAACTTCGCAGCCGTCTGAAGCGCTTGCCGCAAGGGAAGCCTTAAACCTGCTAACTGAATGCCTACTCGGATTGCGGACAATGCGTTCTCCCGGGTTTATGGTTCGAATGGACTAAGATCTCTCGAACAACCAACCAAAGGGCTTCCAACGCTTGGCCTCGATTTTGAGCTGGAAATCGTCGATCGTGTTCTCGTGAATGTATTTGACTGCCTCGTCGATCGAATCGGTGTATAGGTACAAGTTCTTGTCGCTCGCAGAGACCGTGCCCTGCTCGACCATGTGGTCGATGTACTCCATGAGCCTGATGTGGTAATCGCGATCCATGATCACAATCGGAAATTGCGATATCTTCTTGGTTTGGATAAGCGTAATGGTCTCGAAGAATTCGTCGAGGGTTCCAAACCCGCCGGGCATGATCACGAATCCATAAGAGTACTTCAGCATGAGCACTTTGCGGACAAAGAAATACCGAATGTCGACCGATCGGTCGAGATAACGATTCGATTGCTGTTCGAAGGGCAACTCGATGTTGACCCCCACACTCCTGCCTCCAACCGCTTTTGCACCCCTGTTGGCGGCCTCCATGATGCCCGGTCCGCCGCCGGTCATGATGGTAAACCCAAGCTTGGAGATCTCACTGGCTACCGCTACGGTCTGCTGATATTCAGGGGTCTTCTCGCCGAGTCGGGCCGAACCAAAGATCGTTATGCAGGGCCCAACGAAGTGCAGGGTCCGAAACCCTTTGATGAATTCCAAAGCGACCTTGACCGTGAAATAGAAATCTTTCCTTCGAGACTGAGGGCCTTCGAGGAACTGGATTTCTTTGCTATCTGGTGCCATCTGACTTTACCGGGAGAGGAAGAAACAACCCGTGTAATGTACCAGATTCGAACGAATTATGCCTATGGGGCCACTGCAGCGGGAACACCAGGAGCCATGGCGGTCTGTGCCGCCGGATCGACCGGTTGTGAAGCTTCGATCGTCGAGTTGTAGATCAAGTTCTCTCGATAGCCCTCGGCGTCCATCAAGGTGAATCCAAGAAACAGCGCCACGAAGATCAAGCTTCCGAGAATCACGATCGCATTGAGCGGCTTATCCCAGAGCAAGTGCATGAAGAACAAAATCACCAACGCGGCTTTGATTGTGGCAATGGTCAGCGAAGCAAAGATTTCCGCGTTCCCCAAGTCGAATTGGGACTGGAAAACTGTCAATACCGTGAGGAACAGTAGAGCAAAAAAGACCGACAACAACATCCAAATCGGCATCGGGTGCGAAAACCCGTGGTCATGATGGCCGCCATGCTGGCTGTCATGATGACCATGATTTGCATGGGCCTCGTGGTTGTGATCCGATGTCGTTGTGTGAGCCATGATGAACCGAAGTGCTTTGTTGTGGGTCTAATTCAGTGTGGATGCAAACTTGTTCCAAGCCGCCGAGGTGCTGACTAGGTGATCAGATACAGCAGAGGGAATAGGTAAATCCAGATAAAGTCGACCAAGTGCCAATACAGACCGACGTTATCGACCGGTCCGAAGTACTGCTCATGGAACTCCTGCCGCGCTGCCTTGACGATCAACCAAGTGATTACGATCATCCCGCCGATGATGTGGATCGCGTGGACTCCGGTCATGCAGTAGTAGATGCTGAAGAACAGCCCTGCCATGCTTCGTTGATTGACGTCTGCGTTGGGTGTTCGCAACTCGTTAGGCGCGATGTACACATCCGGTGAGCCGCCCATTGCAATTGACGCGTTTGCAGCCATTTCCGAAGCGGTCTTGTTTTCTGCGGTGTGGGCCGATTCGGACGCAGCGGCGTGCTCATGGGAACCGTGTTCCACATGGCCTTCGACCATCGCGTGGTGTTCCTGGTGTCCACCGTGACCCCCATGCCCCTTGGAAGCTTCCTCTTGGGCTTCGAGATACTGACCCAGTCCCACGCCGCCAAAAAAGCAAAGTCCGGCCACGAGCATCGGACCGGCGACACGTTGATGGAACAGGGACTTGGTAGCAAATGCGTAGATCGCGTAAGCCGCACAAAGGGCTGTGCAGATCGCAGGAATGGTGCAGATGAACTCGAGATAACCCTTGTGGGGGCCATGGACTCCGTCCAACTGGGCGACATACAACTTGCCGGGCAAAAGACCGATTTCCATCTTGTGCGAATACTCGACGGCTTTGACTCCCAGGAAGATCGCCGCGCAACCCAAGGTCGCACCTAGCATTCCGACCAAGAGTTGATGCTGCCTAAGTTGGGCTGCACGGACGGCCCAAGCCATCGTCAGCGAACTGAAGAGCAAAACCCCCGTGTTGATCGCTCCGAGTTTCTCATTCAAGAACGAACTGCAAAACTCGAAGACTTCAGGATTGCGATTTCGGTACAAAGCGTACGCGCAAAACATTCCGCTAAAGAACAAGACTTCCGTTACCAAGAAAAGCCACATCCCGAGCTTACCCGAATCGTATTGCTGCTCGGCATCATCAAAATGGTGCGCTAGCCAACTCGGGTGTTCGTGGTGGTGATCTGCGTGGTCGATGGCGACAGGTGCTAAGGTCTCTTGGATTGCAGTCATAGTCTTTAACGGAATGAATTCATGCGGGATTGGCAAAGGGCGGATGTCTAGGTCCGCTTGACGTAACCACCTACTCGGGCATCGTACTCGATGGTCGAGAAATCGTAAGGATCGCCGACGGTCGGAGCCGACGAGAAGTTATCGTGAGGAGGAGGTGAAGAGCACATCCACTCAAGAGTTGCGCCGCCCCATGGGTTGCGTGGTGCTTTCTTGCCGTTGACCAAGGACATCAACAGGACGATCAACGCGAGCAACAGCCCGGACCCAAGGGTGATCGATCCAATCGTAGACAATTGGTGCAATGGTTGGAATTCAGGAAGGTAAGTTGCGTATCGGCGAGGCATTCCACGCGATCCAAGAACGAACTGGGGCAAGAAGGTCAGGTTGAAGCCTACAAACACGATGATCGCCGAGGCGATCCCGAGCTTGTCGTTGAACATACGTCCGGTCATCTTTGGCCACCAGTGGAAGACCCCACCCAGAAATGCTACGAGTGTTCCACCCATCATCACATAGTGGAAGTGTGCGACTACGAAGTAGGTGTCGTGGAAGTGCATGTCGGTCGACAGGGCTCCAAGGGGCAGACCGGTCAAACCACCGATCGTAAAGAGGAATATGAACGCAAGGGCGTAAAGCATCGGCGTATTGAGCGATACGGTCCCTTGATACATCGTCCCGAGCCAGTTGAAAACCTTGATTGCCGAAGGAATCGATACGGTAAACGTTAAGGCACTGAACACGATGGTTGTCACATCGGCCATGCCAGAGGTGAACATGTGGTGACCCCAAACCAGGAATCCGAAGAGCGCGATGGCGATCGAGCTGTAGGCAATCATGCGATAACCGAAGATCCCCTTGTGGCAGTGTACGCTCATCAATTCGCTGATGATCCCCATCGCTGGAAGGATCATGATGTATACAGCAGGGTGGGAATAGAACCAGAAGAAATGCTGGAAGGTCACCGGGTCGCCGTTGAGTTTTGGATCGAAAATTCCGATTCCCAGTAGTCGCTCGGCGGATAGTAACAGCACGGTGATGCCGAGCACTGGCGTGGCAAGGACTTGGATGATCGAAGTTGCATAGAGGGCCCACAAGAATAGGGGCATACGAAACCAGGACATCCCGGGCGGACGCATGGTGTTGATCGTGACGATGAAATTCAAACCGGTGAAGATCGAGCTAAATCCCAGTACGAATACCCCGAATGTCGCAGCCAGGACCGCTCCGCCTTGTTGCGTTTCGATCGAATAAGGTGTGTAAAAGGTCCAACCGGTATCGAGACCGGTTACAGACAAAGCAGTCAAGAACAGAATCAAGCCGGTGACCCAAAGGTAAAAACTGCCCAGGTTGAGTCGCGGGAAGGCAACATCCTTCGTACCGAGCATGACCGGGAGCAAAAAGTTACCCAACGCTGCCGGAATACTCGGAATAATAAACAGAAAGACCATGATCGCGCCGTGAAGCGTGAAGACTTGGTTGTAGGTTTGGTTCGATAGCCATCCATCTTTGAAATTCCAAAGGTGGATCCGAATCATCAATGCAAACGTGCCCCCTAGAGCAAACGAAGCCATCACTCCGACCAAATACATCAACCCGATGCGTTTGTGGTCAAGCGTCAATGCCCAGCTCAGAAAGCCTTTGGAGTGGTTGAGGAAGTGGTGCGATGGATAGCTGTCCGCTTCACTGTATCCTGGTGTCGCTATGGGACGATCTAATACACTCATTGTTTTGACCTTGGTGTGTTGGTGTGAACCGCAATCACTAATTTGAATTGGATTTGAATCAGTTTCAGTTGGCCAGCAGCGATACTTGAACGCTACTTCTTGGCCGCAGGGGTCGCATTTTCCATCGATTTGATAAAGGTAATCAGAGCATCGATCTGATCGTCTTTGAGTTTACCTGCATAGCTATTCATCGGAGAAGCCTTCCCGTAGCCCTTCCTAGCCTTGGCTTGGGGATTCAGGATGGACTCTCGAACGTAATTCTCGTCGAACGCTACTTCTGTGCCGCTCTCGAGTTGCACGGACTTGCCCCACGATCCATTGTAGCTTGGACCAGGTCCACTGGCGCCTTCGGCTCCTGCATTGTGGCAAGTCGAACAGCCTTGGCGTTTGTAAAGCAGACGACCTCGTTCGAGGGGATCTTCTGGCTCTTGAATCGCTTTCTCAAGGGCTTTTTTGTACTCTTCCTGAGACACTACCTTGACCTTGGCGTTCATCTGGCTGTGGTTGTCCCCGCAATATTCTGTGCAGAAGAGGTCATACAGGCCTTCTTTGGTCGTATGGAACCACATGTAGTTGTAGCGTCCAGGAACCACATCCCGCTTAGCACGGAACGCGGGGATGTAGAAGCTGTGGAGCACGTCATCCGAACGCATGATGATCTTGATGTCTCGGTCGACGGGAAGAACGAGCAGCGGCAGTTCTTTAGCCGATACGTTTTCTACAGGGATGACCTCATGCTCGCCGCCATTTTCGTATTTGAAGGCCCACTGCCATTTTTTGGCCGTCACATTGACATCGACAGTTCCTTTTGGAATTCTGGCCATATCAAGGTAGCCCATGGCACCTTCCCAGAATACCCAAACGACAACGATCGTTGGAACAACGGTCCAGGTGATTTCGATCGCGGTATTGTGGAGCGCCTCGGGAGACCCTCGGTAACCGGGTCTTTCCCGGTAGACCCACATGAAGTATCCCATCGCGATGACGATAGGAACAAAAAAGACGATACAGATCCACAGGATGGCGGTAAAGAGAAAATCCACCTGGGGAGCAAACGACGAGGCACCTTCTGGGAACCAAGCGTAGGGCGCTACTTGATCGGCTAAAAAGAAACTCATGTCTGGTCTCTAGGATCTACGGGTGAAGTTGAATCGGGTTGGATTTGCGATTTCGTACTGGCTCGAAAGATCCAATACGGAACGGTGATAAGTAGCACTGCAACAACAAAGACTCCGGCCCCAAGCGACATCAATCGCCTGGCGCTTGCGGTATACTTGTTTTCGTCGGGATCGTAATGAACGCACCACAGTGCGATCATGTCGAGGGGGGTTCCGATCCGGCCTTCGCCGGCCTCAACGAACGCCATTTTTAGGGTCTTGGGTAAAAAACCGATTTCGAAAACGTAGCGAGTTATCTTGCCTTTGGGCGAGATGAAAATCGCTGCCGATGGATGGTTGTACTGCTTGTGTTTGGCGTCGTAGGTGTATTGGAACCCGACGGCCTGCGTCAATTGCCGGATACTCTCGGCGGTCCCGACCCAAAATTCCCAGCCTTGTGGATCGTGTTGTTCGAAAAGATCCTGGGAGTACTTTCGCTGGGTACCCTTGGCTTTTTCCGAGGTTTCCAACGGGTCGATGCTGATCGAAACCATCAGAAAATCCTTGCCCAAACCCGGGCTGGGCATTTGATTCAGGCCTTGGACTAGTCCGTTGAGTTGGGAGACACACAAACCCGGGCAGTTGCTGTAATTAAGCGAAAGAAGAATCGGCTTGCCCTGTTTGAGCAGTCGACTGATCGAAGTGGATTCCCCTTGACCGTTCTTGAATACCAAGTGCTCGGGGATCAAATCGCCCAGATGTTGCTCGATTCCCACCCCTTGCATGGCTTTCGGGAGCCCTGAATCTACCGAGCCGATTGCATCGGCATGGCAAAACGACCCGATGCAAGTCATCAGTATGCAAACCAACCCACGGGCCTGCATAGCGGGCTTTCCGGTGATTTGGTTGGTGGCAAGATGACTAAACATGATCGGTCCGGTTAAGCTCCTTGAGCTGACAATTCCTTGAGGATAATTTCTTCGGCACGCTGAATCGGGATGTAAATCACATCCTTTTTAGCGGGTTCCTTGCCCTTTTCAGGGGGAGGGGCGCTCTCGTCGATGATCCGCTCTTTCTTATAACCGTTCAAGGAATCCAATTGTTCACTTTTAGCCTGAGCAGGGATGTTCAATTCCGAGCCGACTCGTCCAGGTCTCTGGTCGGTCCAGCTGACCATGTTGTAGCAAAGGGCCTGTAGGAGCTGCAGGAGCACTACCAGGATGATTATGCTCATGACGGCCCAGTAGGCAATCATTTTGGTGTTGAGGTCGTCGTAACGGGCCATGATCGTGCTTGGTATCGAAGGGAGATTACAAAAGTGGATTTGCGTAAGTCAAAGCTTCTGGCAAGCGAGGGTCTTTCATCGGAACCAGAGGAACGTTCGAAGCACGCACCAGGAAGAACGACAGGAATACCATGAGCATTCCGATCCCGCCCAGAAGATGCCCAAAGATTGGCATGAAGCTCGGAGCGCCCGCGTTAGGCATCACCAAGAATGTCATGTCGAGCCAGTGAACTGCAAGCGCCCAACAAGCCCAGAACGTCAAACCGAATCGGTTGCGGCGAACGTGGCGGCTGAGTGTTCCAAGGAATGGGATGGCAAAGTGCAGTGGAATCAATCCGTAGGCTAGGTATTGCCAGCCGTCGTTGAGCCGAACTTGGTACCAGTAGGTTTCCTCAGGGATGTTGCCGTACCAGTACAGGAGCAACTGCGAAAAAGCGATGTATGACCAGAACATGATGAATCCAAACATGAATTTGCCCATGTCATGGAAATGCTCGACGCTGACAAACGCTCGAAGCTTGCCTGCATTCTGCAATGCCATGCTGATCAAGATCGTTGTTGCGAAGAACGCCATCATTCCGGCCGCAAACACGTAGACCCCGAAAATCGTGCTGAACCAATCCGCATCGATGCTCATGACCCAATCAAAAGCGGCGAAGCTGACCGACAAGGAGAACAGCATAATGCACGGTCCAGCCCATTTCTGGCGGGCCAGCGAGTGTTCAACATCCCCGGTTTCGTCCTGCTTGCGGCTGTGCCCAAAGAAGTAAAACGCCATAAAAATCCAGAGTGCGAAGTAAACCGTAGCTCGGATTGAGAACCATTCCTTTGTCAGGTAGCCTACGTCGATCTTCGCTTTGATCACACTCGAGTGGACTTCGGCCGGTACGTTCCACTCATACGGAGCATTGTAGTTTGCAAAGAGGATGGCAATGATCGGGAGAAACATCAGGGCCAAAAAAGGAATGGTCGTCATGATCAGCTCGGCGATTCGGCGGATGGAGGTGCTCCATCCTGCTCGCGATACAAACTGAATCAAAATAAAGAACAGCGCGCCCAACGCGATCGTCATGACAAACATGAAGTTCGCAAGGTACGAATGCATGAAGAACCGGAAGGCCGCATCGGTCGAGCCATCCGCTCCACGAGCAAATAAGCTCAAAAAGGCTCCCCCGGCAAGCAGGATCAGACCTGCTGCAAAAAATATGGGCTTCAACGATCTCCAAACCGCTGGAAGCTCGATCGTTTCTAGGTCGTACTTGGAACTCATAACTGTATTTCGACTGCTGGAGATTATTTGGTTTGCGATGGAGTCGGTTCGGTCAAACTGCCGCGCTGCTCGACTGGAACGTCGTCAATGTTTGCGTTCCGCGAACGTTGCAAGGCTTTGACGTAAAGGACGATCGACCATCGTTCTTGCGGGGTGATCGAGGAGGCGTACGAGGCCATCTTGCCTTGTCCCTTACTGATCGTATGGAAAATCTGCCCGACGGGTTGCTTTTGAACACGATCAAGGTGCAAGGAGCTCGGCGGAGCCCATGTGTCTTGAGCAAGACTCGCGGCTCGTTTGGCTACCAAACCATCGCCGAAACCCGCGTAACCGTGGCAAGCTGAACAGTAAATCTCGTACTTGGTCTTCCCAAGTTTGATGTTCTCTTCGTTGGCTTCAATCGGTAGCTTATCCAAAAACGGCAGATTCGGAGCCCCGCCCGCTGGGCTTGCAGCAGGAGGCTGAACTGTAGCGTCCAAAGAAGGTGAAGCGGCGGTCGAATCCACGGCAGAGACGTAGATCTGCTTGTCGGTGTCGAGCGAAGTGACCTTCATGGGGTCATAACCCAGATAGAAGGGGTCCTGTTGCTCAAGTTGTCCACGTGAAATCGTTCCGGGGACCTGCGGTCGCATCGAGCGCCCGTCTTTGAATATCGTAGTGGTTTGTTGCGGTTTTTTCTTGGGCTGGAAATCCATGTCGAAAAAGACGTGCCAGCGGGGCAAGTCGCTGAAACTCGATCGCATGTTCAAAACGATCGCAGAGGGAATAAGACCAGCAAGAACCAATAAAAGTGCCCCTAGCAAAATTGCGCGTGGCATTTCTGACGGGGTGGAATCTTCCATCACCTCGTCGAGCGAATTTGCATCGACCGAGGAAAGGAGTTCACGTACCGATTCGCGGTTGTAGTACTTGTCGGTTGCATCCACATACAGAAAGAACCGATCGTTCGTCGCGCGATCAAACTTGGCACTCGTGAAAACCGGGTTACTGAACTTGGGTAGTCCATTAAGAGCCAACATTCCCAAGACCGAGGTGAAGGCCGAAAAGAGAATCGTCAACTCGAACGAGACGGGGATCGATGCGGGCGTGATCCCAAAGGGCTTGCCCGAAATGATGTACTTGTAATCCACCCCGTTCATCCACCATTGCATCAGAAGGGCTGTGCACAAGCCAGTTAGGCCTGCGCATAGAACGATGAATGGAAGAATCGTCGGTTTGATGCCTAGAGCATGGTCGATGCCGTGGACCGGAAAAGGAGTGAATGCATCGGTTTTGGTGTAACCGGCATCGCGGACCTTTTCGGCTGCATGGAGCAGATCGTGTTCGTTTTCGAATTCTGCCATCCAACCGCAAGCCTTCGGGGGCCTAGGTTCTTTATTCGATTTGAGTTTGTGTTCGCTGTTATTCATATCAATCGTTGTTTGCGATGGTGTTCCAAGGACTGTCTAGCAGGATCAGTGCGCATGTCCAACGTGTTTCGGTTCCTTGCCCTGCAACTCCGCCAGGACTTCCGCTTGCTGGTGCTCAGCGTGATCCGAGGCGGACATCACCCCTTTGACTTCTGAAATCGCGATCGTTGGAAGGTAACGGCAAAACAGAAGAAACAGGGTCAAAAACACTCCGAAACTGCCGAAGAACATCAGCCCGTCGTACATCGTCGGATTGTAGTAACCCCAGGAGCTTGGCAAGAAATCTCGACTCAGCGACGTCACAGTGATCACGAAGCGTTCGAACCACATCCCGATGTTCACAAAGATCGAAACGACCCACATGGCTACGACGTTTGTTCGAACCCATTTGAACCAAAACAACTGCGGAGAGATTACGTTGCAGGTCACCATGATCCAATAGGCCCACCAGTAGGGTCCGAAAGCACGGTTGATGAACGTGAAGCTTTCGTATTGGTTCTGGCTATACCAGGCCATGAAAAACTCGGTTCCATAGGCCAAGCCGACCAAGGATCCTGTCGCCAGGATAATCTTGTTCATGTTGTCTAGGTGCCTGAGCGTGATGAGATTCTCCAGCTTGTAAATGGCTCGCATGGGAACCAAGAGGGTAACCACCATCGCGAAGCCAGAGAAAATCGCACCGGCAACGAAGTACGGTGGGAAAATCGTTGTATGCCATCCTGGAAGTTGCGAAACGGCGAAGTCGAAGCTAACGACCGTGTGCACCGAGAGAACCAGCGGTGCTGCCAGTGCAGCCAAGAGCGTGTAGGCTTTTTCATAAACCAGCCAGTGCCTCGAGGATCCAGTCCATCCTAAGCAAAGCAGGCCATAGATGAAACGTCGCAGAGGCGATTTGCTACGATCTCGATAGGTTGCCAAATCGGGGATCATTCCCATGTACCAGAAAACAAGCGACGTCGATGCATACGTTCCGACTGCGAAAACGTCCCAAAGAAGCGGACTGCGGAACTGAGGCCACATCCACAAATTCAAACTTGGATAAGGAAGCAGCCAGAAAGCCAGCCAAGCTCGTCCGACGTGGATCCCAGGATAGATCCCCGCACAAATAACTGCGAAGATCGTCATGGCTTCGGCCGCTCGATTGATACTCGTGCGCCAGTTCTGTCGGAACAAGAACAAAATTGCCGAGATCAATGTTCCAGCGTGGCCGATGCCGACCCAGAAAACGAAGTTAACGATTGGCCAAGCCCAGAATACCGGGCTCATGTTCCCCCAAATACCAACCCCTTTGTAGATCAAAAAGACGATCAGCATCAGGAAAGTCGTCGCGGTCAGCGAAGAAAACCCGAATAGGATCCACCAAAGGCGAGGCTGGGGATCCTCGGCGACGCGGCAAACCATTTCGGTAACCGACGTGTAAGTCTGATTGCCGGTGATCAGCGGGGCGCGACGACCTGGGATATCGCCCGTGTTATCGATTTCTCGAGGATTGTAGGAACTGCTTATGGATGCCATGGTTGTTTATTTTTTAGTGATCGTTTCCGTGTTCTGCGCTTTGCCCGCCGTGTGCTCCATGGTCACCGTGTCCTGCATGACCAGGACGCGCCGGGCGAATTTGGCTCTCGGTCGCAAGCCGCTTGGGCAAGTTCCGAATTCTCGATAGATACAGCGTCCGAGGCTTGATGTTCAATTCTTCGAGGACCGCATAAGCCCTAGTGCTTTGATGCTGTTGGCTGACTTGGCTGTTCTTGTCGTTTAGATCCCCAAAGACAATCGCCCCGGTAGGACAAGCGTCTTGGCAAGCCGATCGGATGTCGCCGTCGTGAACCTTGCCGTCACCCCGCGAACGCGCATAGATCTTGCCGTTTTGCACTCGCTGAATGCAGTAAGTGCATTTTTCCATCACGCCGCGTCCACGAACAGTGACCTCAGGGTTCAAGACCAGCGATTGAAGCTTCTTGGAAGCTTGCTCTCGTTTGTCTTGCCAGCCGTAGTAGTAGCCGTATTCGCCGTTGTAATTGAAATAATTGAAGCGGCGAACCTTATAGGGGCAGTTGTTCGCACAGTACCGGGTTCCAATGCAACGGTTGTAAGCCATCGCATTGATTCCTTCTTCCGTATGGACGGTCGCAGCCACCGGGCAGACCTGTTCGCAAGGTGCGGTCTCGCAGTGTGCACAGGCCATCGGTTGCATAACCACCTTGGTGTCCAAGGGGCTGTTGATCGAGGCTTGCGACTTTGCTGGGTTGACGTCGGCTTGGAAGTACCGGTCGATGCGAAGCCAATGCATTTCTCGACCGCGGAGGACCTGCTCCTTGCCAACGATCGGAACGTTGTTTTCGGCTTGGCAGGCGACGACACAGGAGTTGCAGCCGGTGCACTTGTTTAAGTCGATCGACATGCCCCACTTATGGGTTTGGTCGACAGTCGGTTCTTTCCAAAGCGAATCGTTATCGAAGTGGTGTTCGACCATCGAATTGGTAAATGCAGGATCTTCTTTGTACTCGAAGTAAGTCCCTTCGCGGACCAACTGCGGTGCCCGCTTGGCGGCTTCCGACAATCCCAGCTCGTCCAACGCAAAGTGGTCTTGGGTTGTCGCTAAACGATAAGGTTCCCCGGTAGGCCTTGCGGAGACCCCGGTGTATAGGGAGGCTTGATTCCAGCGTCGGAAGGTGGACAGATCCGTACCAACGGCACCGGAGATCGCCCCCCCGAACTGCTTGGTATGACCGTAACCGTAGTGCACGGTAAAGGAGCCTTCGGCATGGCCTGGCACCACAAACACTGGGAGCTTGACCTTCGACTCCCCGAGAATCAACGCCACGAGTTCGCCTTGTTTGAGCCCAAGTGCTTTGGCGGTCGAAGGACTGCAGATCGCCGCATTGTCCCACGTCAGCTTCGTGACCGGATGCGGGCATTCTTGAAGCCATCCATTGTTCCCGAGTCGTCCATCGTAGATCGTGTCGCTTGGCAACAAGAAAACTTCGACATTTGCCAAATCCAAAGCCAACGAAAGCTTTCCTTCCGGGAGCAGGTAGTTCCTGGCCGAAATGGCCACTCCTGGTCCATCCTGGGCCGTGGATTCCTGGACTTTTGATTCCTGGACTTTCGATTGCAGTTCCTTTGGATCGGCCCTAAGCTCTCCTTGGAACTGCTTGGACTCCGATCCGGCGAAGAATCCTGCATGAAGAGATTCTCGCATTTTGCGAAGATTCGCGAGTTGTTCCGACGTTCGAGTGACTGTCGTATCGGTGCCGAAAAGTTTGTCGGCGGTCTCGGCGATCACGACGTTGGCCGGCAAAGAGTCGACCGATAGGCCAGCGAGCATCACGAGCAGTTCGGCTGCCGTTTTACCTCCGAGCAACGGGGCGATGGTCGGTTGGCAGATGCTGTATGTACCATCGAGGGCTCGCACATCGCCCCAGGACTCCAGAGGATGACTCGCAGGGACGGTCCAGTTGGCGTAATACGCTGTTTCATCGTCGTACTGGGACAGATAAACGACGTCTGCGATTTGTTGCATCGCAGCAGCTAGGTTCACATCGCCGGCAGCCGTAAAGACAGGATTCGGAGCAAGGATCCAAAGTCTGCTGTAATTGGGGGCATCGGCTACGAAGTCGTCGAGTTTCATCGAGTTGATCCCGTTGATATCCTCCGGGTTCTCGTAGATTTTGACGGTTTTCCCTACATTTCCAAGCTTCGTGTTGATGCGTAGCGCAGCGACTTGGGCCGCCAAAGAATGGTGCGATCCGATGGCAAGCACTGCCGAGCCTCTGTTGGCAAGCAAATCGCTGGCAATGCACTCGATGATGCGTTCAATCTTCTCATCTTGCCCGAGAGTGTCGTAGGTCTTGCTCTCTTCCCTGTCCTCAAGAATCGTGCCTGCATCGATCGCTTTTTCGATTCGATTCAAGAGCAAGTCGATCTGAGAGGATTGCAACGCCAATCGGAAATCGGCGATCGTACCTGTGACCGAATACTGAGCCTCAACGCAGTATAGACGGTTCATCCACGGACCGTTTGGATCGCGGTGATTGGCATATTGGCGTGAGTATTGAACCGCGTTTGGGTTACTTCCCAAGAGGTCCGAATCGAGCGAAACAATGACTTTGGCTTGGTCCAAATCGTACACCATCGAGCAGTTCTGGGCTCCAACGGCATCGAGGGCTTTGCTGACGTTGCCGGTGTAAACCGATTCGTACTTGACGACGGTCGCTTCGGGGTACTTCTTGAGAACTTCCTTGAGTACTTTCCAGAAGCTAGGGCTACGGGTCGGCTCGATCAAAATCGCTAGCCCCTTGCCGGTTCCGATCTTGTCAGCGCTTCGCGACGCATAGCTCGACAGCGCATTCCAAGTCTGTTGACGATCATCATCGTTCTCGCTGTTGGTGATCGTCGGATTACCCTTCGCCTTTTCGCGATTGAGAACCAAACCGATTCGATCCTGGTCGTAGAGCGAAAGAATAGCACCTTGGGTAAAGACATCCGTTCCGGCGGAAGCGAGTTTCTTGTTCGTCGCGGTTTCCTTGGGCTGGAACTTTGCATAGGCCGGGTGTTCGGCGTTGCCGTCGACTTTCAGAGGTCGACCGTCGACGTTTGCCACTAGGGCATGAACGATTCGTCCGGCCCATTCGAAGTTGGTCGCAAAGTGCTCGGGAATCCCTGGAATTCGACCTTCGGGACGCATCACAAAGGCGCCGACTTCCTCTCGGTTGTAGCGACAACCCGAGAGCCCCCCGAGGGCCAGCGATGCGCCCATGAGTTGAAGCCATCGACGACGCGATACGCCTTCGGGGAATTCCGAAGCGGCTTGCGGGAACTCCCGGTCCAGAAATTGTTTGAACTCAGGGGTCTTTTGAAGCTCGTCTAAGCTGCGAAAATACTGAGTTCTGCTATCGATACTAGGTTGGCTCATCGGTGACAAACCGCACAGTTCACTTGAGGGTTGATGTTGTTTTCTGCTCGAAGTTTCTTACCCAATTCCAGCTGCTCAGCAGCGGGCAAACTCCAAGCCAAATTCGTAACTTGATCCACAGGTCGAAGATGGGGTTCTGGGTTGCGGTGACAATCCAGACACCAAGCCATCGATTGATTCTTGTCTTGGTGTACCACTTCCATCTGGTCCACACGACCGTGGCACGAAACGCAAGAGACCCCGCGATTTACGTGTGCCGAATGGTTGAAATAGACAAAATCTGGTAGTCGGTGAATACGCACCCAATCGACCGATTCACCGGTCCGCCAGCTCTCATGCAAGTCCTTGAGTTTCGGGGATCCGGAGTGAATTGCCGACAATTTCGGAGGTGCGACGTCTCCCGTGGGGGTGATCGTCTTGGGGCTATGGCAATTGATGCAGGTTTGTGTCGCCGGAATTTCAGAGTGAGCGGCCTTGTCGACCGAACCGTGACAGTACTTGCAATCCATCTTCAGTTCGCCAGCGTGAAGCGCGTGGCTAAAAGGGATCGGCTGCAGCGGTCGGTAGCCGGTATTGAGCGTTTCGGGACTCGTTACTCCCAAAAACAACACGCTGGCATAGGCCCCGCCGGCAAGGATTAAAAAACCGAGCAAAGCCAAAAACTTATTCGTCCACCTAGGGAATAGAAATCGTTGGGACATAGGCTTGGTTGTTTTAGTTCAGAATTGCAAGCAATTCGCGGGAAAAAGTTAGGCTGTTCGCGTTGACGAAGCGTCGTTTCTCACGAGCAACCGGTTTTGATCAAGTGTAATGTTAACCTGTCGTTTGCAAAAGGTAGGCAACATGGCCGAACCCCTCCGGCGGTGGGCTCATCGGCAAAATACCTTGGAATCTACTGGAAAAGCGCATTGAACCTGCGTTTGGTGGCAATTCGTCGCATCTGAACTTGACGGTCCTCCAAAGCGGTTTAAGCGTTTCAATCGCCATTGTTTTTAGCCGCTCGGTAACGTTCTCGAGCTTCGGCATACTTTTGCCGGTCGGGTGTATTGCAGGCCAGCCAATCCTCAATTTCCTCAGCTCCAGGGGGGCGTTGGGCAGCCAAAATCATGAGTTTTTCAAGCTGTTTTCGGCACCAGCCGCATCCGGTTCCGGCCCCGCCGCAGTCGGCCAATTGACTTGGGATTTTTACCTGGTGGATGCGAATGTAGTTGAGAACTTTGCGGCATGAGATGTGGAAGCACAGGCACAATTCGTCGTCGGCTTGCATCGGACTGGGGCCTCACAGCAATCGGAATTCACGGCTTTTCGAGGACTCACCCCGGTAACTCACCCCGGTAACTCACCCCGGTAACTCACCCCGGTAACTCACGCCGGGGATTCGTCGGACTCATGCTTGTACTTGTCGAGCTTGCGGTAGAGCGTTCGAGCCCCAATTTCGAGGAGTTTTGCTGCTTCCTCGCGGTTCCCGGCGGTCATTTTCAGGGTTTCTTCGATCGCCCATCGTTCGATTTGGTCCATCGTTTTGCCGATCAACTCGCCCGGGGGCAAATCGCCTGGATGCGGCGGATTCGAAGATCGGTAATTCGCAGGCGGATAGTTTTGAGAACTGGGGCTAGTGGGCCAAGCGTTCGTCTGCGCGGGACTAGGGACTAGTCCGGTCGCGGGCGGGTTGGCCGAGCTGGAGTTGTCCGATTCGCCTCGTACGGATTTTCTGTCCGAATGGTTAGAATCCAAAGGTCCACGATTTGGATTTGCATTGGGTAGGCTCGGTCCGATGGCCATAGTACTTGTGGGCATAGTATTTGTGGCCACAACGCTTGGGTCGTCGAGTTCCGGTGGAAGATCGTCCAGATCCAACTTGCCGTCGGTATCGAGCACGACCATCGTTTCGACGAAATTCCTGAGTTGGCGGATGTTTCCAGGCCATCCGTAGGCCAGGAACTTGCGGGTGACGGTCGGGGTAAAGTTGCACGTGCCCCGATTGTGCCGCTTGATAAATTGCTTGCGAAAATGGTCCATCAGCGGAACGATATCGTCGCGTCGTTCGCGCAAGGGGGGCAGGTGGACGGTAACGACTTTGAGGCGGTAGAACAGATCGTTGCGGAATTGTTCCTCCTCGATGAGTTTCTCCAGGGGACGATTCGTCGCCGAGAGCAACCGAACATTGACTTTGTGGGATTTGTTGTCTCCGACTCGTGTGATTTGTTGTTCTTCTAAAACGCGGAGCAACTTGATTTGCGTGCTCATCGGCATGTCGCCGACTTCGTCGAGAAATAGGGTTCCGCCATCGGCGTACTGGAAGGCACCTTCGCGATCGGAAACCGCATCGGTAAAGGCACCGCGGACGTGGCCGAAAAGCTCGCTTTCTACGAGCGTTTCGGAGACGGCTCGAACGTTTAGAGCCACCAACCGTTTGGCTTTCCGAGGACTGTTTTGGTGGATCGCCCGTGCGATCATTTCTTTTCCTGTGCCACTCTCGCCGGTGATCAAAACGGTCGCATCGGTCGGCGCAATGCGTTTGAGCCGATCGATCAAGTACTGCATTTGGGGACTGACGAAGATGATCCCTTCGAAACCGAACTTTTCATCCAGACGGCGTCGCAAATCGAGGTTGGTTTTACGAAGCTGAACGGCCTCGATGGCCTTGAGCGCGATGGCTCGAAGACGGTTCGGAGTTATGGGTTTCTCAAGGAAATTGAAAGCCCCGAGCTGCATCGCCTCTACCGCCTTGGTGACCGTCGCATGCCCGGTGACCATGACGACATACGCCTCTGGCAGCAGTTGGCGGGCTGTGGACAAAATCTGCATTCCATCGACATCGTTCATCACCAAATCGGTGATCACGACGTCATAGGTGTTTTGCTCGAGCATCCGCTTGCCCTCCGGACCACTCGTGGCGACTTGGCAACGGTAACCGACCTTTTCGAGACTCTCGGTCATGGCCCGAGCATGCGCCGGATCGTTATCCACGATTAGAAACGCGAATTTCTTGGGGTCCAGTTCCGAAGGCAGTGCCGAATCTGAGCCGATCGATGGGTTGGAGTTGGCGTCGTCGTTTTGCATGCGATGAAGTATACTCTCGGACCTGGGCTTGCGAATGGGCCCGCAACGCGAAAGATGCAGTTCCAAAAATGGATCCTAACGGAAAATTTTTTATGGCGGATACTCCACCCGTTGGCCGAATTGAACCGACCGTTTGTCGAGGTGTCCGAGGTGCAACGACCGTCGAGGCCAACACGCGCGAAGCGATTCTCAATTCGACGCGCCAACTCCTGGCTTTGATCATCCGCCGAAATGGAATCCAGACCAAAGACATCGCCAGTGCGATATTCACCGTCACGAGCGACCTGAACGCCGAATTCCCTGCCTTGGCCGCAAGGCAGATGGGCTGGTTGGATGTGCCTCTGCTTTGCGGTTATGAAGTCGAAGTCCCCGGGTCGCTTATGTCCTGCGTTCGCATCCTATTGCATTGGAACACGGAACGCACCCAGGCCGAAATCCACCACGTTTACATCCATGACGCGATCGCCTTGCGACCAGACTTGAGCAAACTTCCTCCGGTCGACTGGGAGGAACTCGAGGAATGGATCGCTCTTGAGATGTCGATGCGGGATTCGAAATAGAACGTTTGGCCCCCAGGACGCCCTGCTGATGCATCTTCATTGGACAAAAAGCTTCTCGGCCAGCGCGCTACACGCGGCTAATTGCTGCTCGAAGCACTCCTCGCAGGTCCATGACCCGGTGCTTCTCGATAAAATCGGTCCCGCAGCCGTCGCGCTCGGAACATGCCTTCAAGATCTCGATGCGATCCATCACCAACGTCTCTGGGATGGTTTGATCGTTCTAGCCTCGAAGATTCAATCCAACAGCGCCTTGGCCGACCAGCTCTTATCCGATTTCATCGACGGATTCGTCGAGCAGTCGCTAGCCCAAAGGCTCGTCGGAGCGATCACCGAGGTCGAAGCGTCGTTTAAACTCCTATTCCCAAAGTACTTCGACCAATTCGATTACCGAATCAAGCCTCTGCAGGATCAATGGGCCGGCTACGGAAACGGATTCCTAGCCCATCTTCGGCGACTGACTCGCAACGATGCTTGGGTCAAAGAAGCCAACGTCATCGGCGTTCAACCCATCCTCGGCGGAGCCGGTCGCGCTCACTGCGAGCATCAATCGATCCACATCGAAGCGGTCCTGACGAACCCCCTGGCAGAACTTCCTGAAATCGTCCGATTGGGTTGGCTTGTCTCGCAATTGTATACCGTTGCGTTTCGGTCCCAATTGGGGCTGAGCCCAGCCGATGTGAGCCACCTTTTGCCAATCGCGATGCTCATACCGAGCTTGGCCGCCGCAGAGGTTCTGGAATTGTCCAAGTGCAACGAAGCCAATGCCGAGCTTTCGATCGAGCAGTGGAATATTGCCGTGCCGTCGCACCGGGATGTCGCGAGCGATCTGGTCCCGATGCTCATGGACTGGTGGGAGACAAGCTTGAAGAACAAATCGGAGTGGTCCGTCGCTCTGAAAACGCTCGCACAGAAGATCGGGCTGACGGCTAGCTAGCTGCTCCTGTCGCGCCTCCTAGTTATTGGTCGGTCGTAAGATTACCTAACCCTAGCAAGAGTCGCGATTTATGAAAATATTGAACGGTATTTCGTTTAACTGTCAGCCGAAGGCGTACAGGATTCAATGCCATCTTCGATGGCCTATACGCCTTCGGCTGACTGTTAAACCAGATAAGGCGACTAGATACTGGGTCTAGTTTTCCTCAAATCTTTGTTTCAATCGTGCGATGCAACGTTGCATGAGCATTCGCACGTCGTCCTTGGTGCGACCGAGCTGCTTACCGATCGCTTCATAAGTCATGTCGTGCTCGAATCGCCAAGCGAGCAACTTTTGGATATCTGGAGGCAACTCCTCAATGGCTTTCATGACGCGTCGAAAATGTTCTTCATCGATCATCAGATCCAAAGGACAACCTTCGCTATCAGCAATTTGGCGAAACTCGTCGGAGGATATTTCCTCGGCGGTTAGTTCCCGATCGACATCGCGTTTTTTCGCTTTTAGGAATCGCCGTTTAAGGTCCGCGATTTTGGACATCAGAACCCGTCGGAGATAACCTCGCACCTCCCGGGGTGACTTCGATGCAATCTGGTCGATGTTGGCTTGGGCTGCACTGAGGGTGTCTTGGAGAACATCCGAGGCGTCGGCTTTCCCTCCGAGCTCTTTGTCGATTTTTCTAGAGACGATCGCTTTAAGTAGCGGTCTAAACTTAAGAAACCAATCCTCCAAATCTTGGGCGGTAGTTGGATCGGGGCGTTGGCCATTTTGTTCGTTCATCTTCGAATCGCAGTGCATGCTCCATTGCACTTCCTTATCATCCTAGGACTTGGTGGATCGTCGGTTCAGGCCCTACACAGCAGCACCACACAGTGAACGACCGCCAATTCGCCACGTCCAATCTCTCCGACTCCCTCGCCGGTTTTCCCTTTCATGTTCACAAGGGACTCGGAAACTTCTAGCACCGTTGCGATTCTCGATAGCAATTGCGATTTGATCGGAGATATCTTGGGGTGCTCGAGCAGGACCACGCAGTCTAAGTTTACAAGATCCCAACCGGACTGTCGAACGTTCGCCATAGCCAAACGAAGCATTTCCGCCGAATCGCGACCCAGATTCTCCAGCCGATCGTTCGGGAACAACTGCCCGATGTCGGGTAAGCCCGCAGCGCTGAGCAACGCATCGGTGATTGCGTGGAGCAAGACATCGGCATCGGAATGGCCTACAAAATGTCGCCCATGCTCGATGGCTACTCCCCCAAGGAGCATCGTGCCACCGGGCTCAATTCGATGGGAGTCGTACCCGATACCGATACGCATAAGTCCGTTCCTGTGGTCCTGTTTTACTGCTGTGCTGCTGTCTTAGGCCCGAATATACCGCAGAGCTTTTACCGCAGAGCTTTTATTGCAGAGCTTTTATTGCACACCCTTGGGATCGAAGTACACCGGTTCATTGCCTGGAATCCATTTGATGTTGCAACCGATGCTCGGTGTCTGATTGGCCGACACGCTCTTGCCGTTTAAAATTTCCTCGAGGGCAGCGCGGAGATCCGCACCCGTGACGGGCTTTCCGTTGCGAGGCCGAGAGTCATCGATCTGTCCTCGGTAGACCAATCGATGGGCTTGATCGAATACAAAAATATCCGGCGTGCAGGCCGCACGGTATGCTTTGGCAATCTCTTGGGTTTCGTCGTACAAATAAGGGAATTGGTATCCTTGGGTGGCTGCCTCGGACTTCATCGCTTCGGGAGCATCGTCGGGATGGCTTGAGATGTCGTTGGAACTGATTCCGACAAAATGCACTCCCCTGGGTGCATAGTCGTCATAGAGCTTGACCAGTTGGCTAGCGATGTGCTTGACGAAGGGGCAGTGGTTGCAGATGAACATCACGACGAGCGCTTTGCCGTCTTTAAATTCGCCATCTTTGAAGTCTCCAAGGCAGACCTGGCGGCCGTCGATGTTAGGCAATCGAAAATCGGGGGCTTGGGTGCCCAAAGGCAACATGGTGCTGGCTGTCTTAACCATTAAGCTTTACATTCCGCTGGAAACAAGGGACAAGTGCTCGAGAGATCACACACGACCCGAGTATACCGCTACGGCTTGGCAGTCCGCAAGGACAGCGGCCAAAGGCATGTCTAGTTGCCTGTGTCTTGGCGGTCGTCCTTTTTGGTTTTGTCTAGGCCAGCTCTTTCCATCAAGGAAGAGCGAAGCGCGATCTCGATTTGATCGTCGTCGGCCGGTGGAGGACCCGAGGCCCCTAGCAATTCCGGATCGTAGCGGACCTCGTACTGGTGCTTGGCTATCGAGATAATCACCCCAGGATCGAGTCGTTTGCGATTGACTCGATAGCCGTTGACTTTGGTTCCGTTGCGGCTGTCGAGGTCCTTGATAAACCAATAGCCCTGCTCGAGCGTCAGGCGACAATGCTGACCCGATACATTTGGAAACCTCAAAACGACGTCGCAAGTCTCACGGCGTCCGACCAATATTCTGTTTTTCTTCAGTGGTATGTCTTCTCCGCCACCGGTCGGAACCAAAAATCCCATGTTTGCCATGATGGGGGACGCTCGCAACGTATAATTAACCTATGCCAAACCCTAGCTACGTGATAAAAATCTACGTTCTGAACGACTGACCGTCAAATCAATAATCCCGTCTTTGGACGATCCAACGAGTGAATTATGCCAAAAATTACGATGCTTTTCGGTGCCTTGCTGTGCGGGATTTCTCTGGCAGTCCTGATGATTACCCAAAAAGTAGGCAGTCCGAGTATCTTCATTCCGATGGCCGTTGGACTCCCGCTTCTGATCCTAGGGTTCCTCTCGAACACCATGCCCCATCTTCGCAAACATTTTATGCATGCCGCCGTGGCGCTTGGACTCTTGGGTGCTCTGGCCGCTCTGGTCCCAAGTTTTATGCAGATTGGGAAATTAGCCCAAGGTGAATCGCTCGATATGATCCGAGCCGGTTCGGTCTGGGCGATGGCGATCCTGTGCGCCGCGTATGTCGCTACGGGGGTTCAATCCTTCATCCATGCCCGCAAGACGGCCTCGGCCAAAGAATCCACGTAGGAATCCTTAACGTAGGGTCCAACCACCTTGTCCGTCCCGGTCCCCATCCCCGAGTCCCTTCGCCTTGCCTTAATCGCACAGAGCCCAAGGTGCATCGAGTCGTTTTCAGCCATTCTCAAGCCGGGTGAATCGGTCGAATCCTGGTTCCAACCCAATCTCGACGATGCACTTCGCTTCGAATCGAGCTTGGTCGTTCTGACTCGCCAATCGCTTTATGCTTGGGACCATCCCTCCGCTCGATGGAGCCGTTGGGAACTGACCCCCGAGATCGGCTTGAGAAAAGTCGATCGATCCGGACTGGGGGTCTTGGAGCTCTTTGACGACCAGCGGCTTATCGCGCATTGGCGATATACGGCCGCTGAGATCAATGGAGCCGCCTCGATCGTGTCGGAGTTCCAAAAGATTGTCTCCGGCCAAGAGGAAGCCGACGTCGGCTCGATCTGCGCATCGTGCGGAGGTCCGATGCAAGAGGGTCAGGTTGTATGCGCCAATTGCGCCCCTACGGCCGTACCCAATACAACCCGTTCATTGCTGCGATTGGTCCGATTTGCAAAACCACGCGTTTTGCTCATCGCCGGGGGCTTTGGACTGACGGTCTTGAGCACCTGTGCGGCGATGATCCCACCTCTTCTAACAAAGCCTTTGATGGACCAGGTTCTGATCCCCCACCAAAGCAAACTACCTGCTCGTTTCGAGCTAGTGCCTTGGCTCCTGGGTGGAATGCTCCTGGCGGCCTTGCTCAGCTGGGCGCTAAGTTGGGCTAAGACCTATGTAATGGCGCGCATCAGCGAGCGCATCAGTGCCGATCTGCGCTACGCGACGTACGGACACTTGCAGAAATTATCGTTGGAGTATTTTGGAGGAAAGCGGACCGGAGATTTGATTTCGCGAGTCAGCGACGACACGCAACGCATCTGCGATTTTTTGTCGATCCATGCTGTTGATTTTGCAACCGATATCATCATGATCGTCATCACTGCGATCCTATTGATATGGCTCGATCCGACGATGGCATTGGTCGGTCTTTTGCCGTTTCCCTTTATCGCCTGGATCGTCGCGCGAGTCCAAGCTCGTATGCGCGCCGGATTTGCTCGCGGCAGTTCGGCTTGGGCCGAATTGGTCAATGTCCTAGCAGATACCATACCCGGTATCCGGGTTGTAAAAGCCTTTGCGCAAGAAAATCGCGAAGTCGAACGCTTCCAAGAACGCAACGAACAAGTCCTCTATGCCAACGACCGAGTCAATCGACTTTGGGCGGCCTTCGCCCCGATCATCACCTTGCTTACCGATATCGGATTGTTGATCATCTACGGTTTTGGGGCTTACCAAATCTACCGTGGTGGATTGTCCGTCGGCGATCTATCGGTATTTCTTATGTGGGTATCGCGACTCTATCTTCGACTCGACGACATGAGCCGATTGCTTGCCAATGCCCAACGCACCGCGGCGGCGACGCACCGAATCTTTGAAATCCTCGACCGAGTTCCCAGCGTCGCCGAGCCCCAGCGCCCTGTGCATCCAGGACGCCTCCAAGGCCGCATCGAATTGGACAAAGTCACCTTCAGTTACGGTTCTCGCCAAGTCATCCACGATGTGAATTTGTGCATTGAACCCGGCGAAATGATCGGACTCGTCGGTCCGAGCGGTGCGGGAAAAAGTACTCTTGTTAACCTTGTATGCCGGTTTTACGACGTCGCAAGCGGCTCGATTCTCGTCGATGGCCTCGACGTGCGCGAGTACCCCATCAGCGAATACCGCAGCAATATCGGCATCGTCCTTCAGGAGCCTTTTCTGTTCTTCGGCTCGATCGCCGAGAATATTGCTTATGGACGTCCCGATGCAACTCGCGAGCAAATCATCGCCGCAGCGCGCGCGGCGAAAGCCCACGATTTCATCCTGAAACTCACCGATGGCTACGATTCGCTCGTCGGTGAACGTGGTCAATCGCTTTCGGGCGGGGAACGCCAACGTATTTCGATCGCAAGAGCGCTGCTGACCGATCCGCGTATTTTGATCCTCGATGAAGCGACCTCGGCAGTCGATACCGAAACCGAACGGGAAATTCAAGAAGCGCTCGATGTGCTGGTCCAAGGTCGAACGACGATCGCTATCGCCCACCGTATCAGCACCCTTCGCAAAGCCAACCGAATCATCGTGCTCGAGCGAGGGAAGGTGACTGAAGTTGGAAATCACGATGATTTGCTCGCCAGACAAGGCACCTACTACCGTTTGAACCAAGCTCAAAAAAACGCGGGTTCGTGAACCTCGCTGTTTCTTGGTCGGCACCTCGGCAAGATCCTAAAAGCCCCGCTAGCTCAGGATCGATTCGATGACTTTGCCTTCGACATTCGTCAATCGGCGTTGGATGCCGTTGTGTTCGACGCTAAGGCGCTCGTGATCGAGCCCCAATATATGCAGTATGGTTGCATTGAAATCGTAAAGCGGGTGAATGTCCTCGATTGCCTTAACCCCCAGCTCGTCCGTCATCCCATGGCTAACTCCCCGGCGGACGCCAGCTCCGCTCATCCAGCAGGTGAACCCGTCTGGATTGTGGTCTCGCCCCTTGGCTCCCTTTTGGAAAAAAGGCATCCGCCCAAACTCGGTGCACCAAACCACCAACGTCTCTTCGAGCAATCCGCGCGCTTCGAGATCCTTGATCAATGCGGCCACGGGCTGATCAAGAATCGAGGCATGGATGTCGTATTGGTTCTTCAGATCGTTGTGCCCGTCCCAATTGAGTTTCCCGGCGCTGGCATAAGCCCCATTAAATAGCTGGACAAACCGCACCCCACTTTCGATCAGTCGCCGCGCCAATATGCAGTTCTTTGCAAAAGCTGCCTTGTCCTTGTTCGCCGGATCATCGGCCCCGTAAGCTCTCAAAACATGAGCAGGCTCGCGGTCGATATCGGTGATTTGAGGAACACTCGTCTGCATCCTGCCGGCCAACTCGTAACTGGCAATCCTGGCAGCTAACTGCGCATCGCCAGGGTGTTCTTGCAAGTGCCTCTGCTGCATCTTGTCCAATAATCGGCGCGTCGCGGCATCGGAAGTTTCCGAAACTCTCTTGGCTCTCAAATGCCGAACGGGATCACTGGCCGAAAACGTCGTGCCTTGGAAGGATGCAGGCAGGAATCCCGGCCCCCAGTTGTTCGAACCGTTTTGCGGCACTCCCCGCGGATCGGGGATCGCTACATACGCCGGTAGATTGTCGCAAAGACTCCCTAGGGCATACGTCACCCAAGCCCCCAAACTCGGGAATCCGTCGAGATTGAACCCGGTCGAGAGAAAGTTTTCAGCAGGTCCGTGCGTGTTGGATTTGCTCGTCAACGAATGGACAAAGGCGATCTGATCCGTCAGCTCCGCCAGATGCGGCACAAGATCGCTGACCCATTTTCCAGACTCTCCATGCTGACGAAACGCATATTGAGGTCTGGCTAAATTCCCCGCCGGGCCTTGGAATGTTACCGACGGTCCACCGGGCAAAGGCCGATCGTCCCACTCGATGAGCTTGGGTTTGTAATCCCAAGTTTCCAACTGACTGACAGCGCCTGCGCAGAAGATCACCAGAACGTTCTTCGCCTTGGCGTCAAAGTGCGCCCTGCGCGGTGCATAAGGCTTGGCTGGATCGATCGGGTCGATCGGATCGCCAGCTAGCAATCGATCGCGACTGAGCAAGCTCGTCAGTGCGATAGATCCCAAGGCAGTCGAGGCCGAGTTGAGGAAGGAGCGACGGTCCAAAAAGGGATGCACGGGTCAAGGAACCTTTTCAAGGAAGGAATAGGAACTCGTTGCAATTGAAAAGTGCCCGGCAGAGCGATTCAAGCCCCGACTCTTGGACAATCGGCAACGCATCGCTGATTTCTTCAGGGGTTGGATCGCGGAACAAACAGCGTTGGTAAGCCCTCTGGATGAGCTTCTTGGTGTCCGTTCCGGACTCCTTGTGCAATCGCTCTGCAAATGCCTTGGACTGATCGATCGTAAAAGCGCTATTCAATAGGTTCAAAGCCTGGATGGGGGTCATCGAGGTGCGGCGCAGCCCGGTACTCTGACCTGCGTCGGGACAATCAAACGCTCCAAAAACAGCCTCGCGCTCGCGTCGCACTTTATGCGCATAGATCATGCGGCGCAGTCCATCGCCTTCGAACTGCTCAATCGGTTGAAAACCACTGAGTCCCCCACGCTGGGCGAATAAATCGTATCCTCGCCCGAACATCGTCGTATTGAGTTGACCACTGACTGCAAGGATCGAATCGCGGATCGCCTCGGCCTCGAGCCTGCGAAGCGGATACCTCCACATCAGCCTACAATCGGCGTCGGATTCCAAACCCTTTTCATTCGCCTGGCTCGATTGCCCATAGGTTTTCGATAGAACGATCGCTCGATGAAGGGACTTGAGCGACCAATTTTTCGCGATCAATTCTGCGGCCAGCCAATCGAGAAGTTCCGGGTGAGTTGGGGGCTGCCCATGCAACCCGAAATCATTCGGTGTGTCTACCAATCCGATGCCAAAGTGCCCTTGCCAAATTCGGTTCGCGATCACCCGAGCTGTCAGCGGGTTGGCCGGTGAAGCGATCCAATCAGCGATCGCCATGCGACGTTTGGGTTCGCTCTCGGAGGCCGCCACTTCTACCTGTCCAAAAGAGCCGGGTACCTGTCCAAAAGAGCCGGGTACCTGTCCAAAAGAGCCGGGTACCTGTCCAAAAGAGCCGGGTACCTGTCCAAAAAAGGCGGGTATCTTCGGTGCAACCATTTGTTTGGGCTGCTCGGGATCCCCTCGCAGCAGCAGATGGATCGTATCAGGGGTTCGAAACCGCCCTGAAAAAGCTTTTTGATTCTCCTGCAAACGTTTCAATTCATTTTGAAGCTGTTTTTGACGAGTTTGCAGGGTTTCAATCGAATTGGACTCCGCCGCAGTCAAACCGACCGATGCGATATTCGTCGCCAAGGTCGATGCTCGGGCGGCTGGATCTAACGAATAGCTAACCCGGTCCGATTCATCGGCAACCACAATCCATTGGCCGTCGGTTCCGAGCACTTCGAGCGTATATCGAATAGCCAATCGATCCTGGAATTGCCCTTGGCGGTCCCTACCCCAAACCACCCGCTCAATCGTCTCAGGGGTGGAGAATTCGAAGGTTAAGGAACCTTTTCCGGTCTGATTGGACATCCAACTGCGACTGTTGCCATAGCTTCCGTCGTTAACCAAACGAAGTTCGTGCCGATCGGCAGCGAACGAATCGCCTGTGGAAGTGACCCGGGTTCCGTTGGATCTCAATGCGATATTCTCCCCACGCGGGTTGAAAATCTCAAATTCATCGATGCACGGTTCAAGTTGATTGGTTTCGTGAATCGAAAAACGGACGCTTCGGGTTTCCATCGGTGCAATCCGCTCGGAGTTGATGCTCGCTTGCACCATGGGTCGCTTGGGCAAAACAACCACCACATCTCGCATGCTTTGAAGGTCGATCCCGAGTTGGATGCGATACGCCGTTGCTGTTCGGTCCAGGAACTCGCCCAAGCGATCGCGACCCCAAACGATTTTCGAGATGCGCTCATTTTGAGGTAGTTCGAACAAGACCCACCCGCGGCCGGCTTGGTCGCTCATCCAACTCGATCCGTTACCCAGTTTGCCATCATGAATATGCTTCAATTGATGCGTCGGTGTCTCCCGACTACCCGACGCGGTGACTTGTGTCCCATACGCGGCCAATGCAACATTGCGCGGCGTATCGCCATGCGTCCATATCTCGAACTCATCGATGCACGGTTCGATAAGCCCAAGGGTCGGGTGGAGATTTGCATTCCAGATTTCCAGCTTGACCCAGCGAGCCTCTTGAGGGGCGAAGGCTTCGGTGTTTGCAGCTGAATTTGCAGCTGTGTTTGCGATGGTGTTGGTAGTTTCCGCCGGTGCAAGACGCGGTTGGGGGTGTGCAAGGTTTTCGAAACGCAATAGCTCGCGATCGATCGTGCGGAGTTGCTCGACGATCCCTTCGGCAAGCTGCCGCTGTTGGTTGGCCCATGGGGTATCGACCAAGCGATCTTCGTAGTCGACTCCTGCGACGAATGCCTGCATCGCGTAGTAGTCTTCTTGAGTGATCGGATCGAATTTATGGTCGTGGCATCGGGCGCAGCCAATGCTCAGCCCGAGAAACGATTGGCTCAGGTTCACGACGATTTCATCGATCGCGTCCTGCCGTGCAAGTCGCTTGCTCGGCTCGTCGGCACCAATTTGACCGGGTAGAAGGACCGAGGCGGTGATCAGAAAGCCCGTCGCGGTGTCTTGTCCAAGCTGATCCCCGGCAATCTGTTCGCGGATGAACTGGTCGAAAGGAGTGTCGTTTTCTAGAGCACGGATCACATAATCGCGATAATGCCAAGCGTGAGGTCGCTCGGTGTTGACCTCGAAGCCGTGGGTATCTGCATAACGCACCACGTCGAGCCAATGCTGTGCCCAACGTTCCGCATAACGAGGGGAAGCAAGCAGTTGCTCGACAACCTTTTGGTAAGCGTCGGAGTCCCCATGGTGCTGAACGAACCATTCTGCAAGCCCGGCGTCTGGAGGTAGGCCATGCAAGTCAAGCGTCACGCGCCGAAGCCACTGCATCGGCGTGGCCGGAAGGGAAAGACTTAGGCCTCGGGCAGCGAGTCTGCTTTCGATCCATGTGTCGATCGCAACATGCGGATCATCATGCGGTTCATGTGTAGCAAGAGGCTGAAAACTCCAGTGCGATTTCGGATCGAGCAAAACGGTCTTGTCGATGCCATCGGGCCAAGGTGCACCGGCCACGATCCAGGCTTCCAGGGTAGCGACCTGCAAGCTGCTAAGGGGTTTATTGGCCGGTCCCGCTGGAGGCATTCGCTCTTGAGGGTCCTGGTTCTTAACCCAATCGAGCAACGGGCTCTGTTTGGGATCGCTTGGGTCGATCATCGGTCCGTAATGATCCCCGCCGTGGAAGGCTCGAGACTTCACATCGAGTCTCAAGCCCGATTTTTGCTTCTGCGGTCCATGGCACGCATAGCAGTGCTGCTCGAAGATCGGCTGGATGTCTCGGACAAAATCGATCGCCGGTTGGATAGGCGACTGCGCGCTCGAAGCGACCGATAGAGCTAGCCAAAGCAGAATCAGTCGGATCCAAAACATTCCGCACAGAGCCCTTGCACTGGAGACTAACGCAGCGCGGCGAGCAGAATCGATAAACCTCGAGTGGCGCAAGGCGATTCGACGCATAAACAATTTGGGTAAAAGTGCTTTCGATTGTAACGGAAACTAAATTGTACCCGTTCCTGCAATGCTAGTTCTGCCGTTTCTTCGGCTCGGCAGGCTTTGGATGGCTCGGGTTGGGGGATAATCGGTTAAAATGTTGGGGTTTGGTTGGCAGGATGTCTAAAATAACGGGCGTTTGACGAAGTTCGATTCATTCGATTCGTTCGCTGTTTTAGTCGATTCGCTTCAAACACGGTAAATTCGGTTCAAGCAAGGGAGTCACATTGGGTGTCTAAGGAACGAGGCGGCAAGATGCAGTGGTTCAGGACGGCCGGTCCAGGTCCGATGGCAAGTTCCATTGGACCATTGCAGATTGCCGTGCGCATCATGGCTCGCTCGGGATCGTTGGTCTTGATCGCCCTGGCCTTGGGTGCAGTCCTGTTCGCAGGCACGGGGCATGCTCAGGACCCACCCTCAAGCCCATCACCTGGCGGGGTGATGCCGATGGAGAATTTACCGCGTGTGGTAGGTCCTGGAGTTCTTCCGGATTTGATGTACATGCGGAATGAAAAAGGGGAAGAGATCCTGGTACCCCGCGCGCGTTACGAGGACTTTGAACGCTTACTGATGGAAACAGAGTTGGGGGGGGAAGGTTTAGCAGCTACCCCGAGTTTGAACCAACTGGACTTGATCATCGAGCCTGTTGCCGATTATGCCAAGGTTCAGGTTCGTGGATTGATTTCCCTGAAGAAACCCAATCGGACAATTTGGACCGTACCGATCGCGTTGAGTCAATTGCAGTGGTTGCCGACGAAATCCTCCGAGGCCAATGCGCCGCCGAGCTCAGACGGATCGATTGCCGATGGAGTCGAGAGCATTGCGACCTCGATGCAATCGAACGGATACCTGTGGCGAGTCGGTCCGGGCAAAACCCTTCCGAGGCGACTGGAGCTCGATGCGTTGTGCAAAATCGTATCGAATCCGGTGGGAAACTCTCTGAGGCTGGACTTACCACCGGCAGCCAGCGTGCTGAAGTTGAAACTTCCGAAGGGAGATTGGGAGTTGAATGCTACCGGTGGTGGCAATGAAGTGATCGAACCGTTCAGTGTGCAGGGGGAACATTCGATCGCCATCGTGCGCACCTCTTCGAACTCGATCAACTTGACGTGGAACCGCAAAGCCAACCGCGAGGCGATTGCCGCAGTGGAAATTTTGAGTCAGACCAAATTCACCCCGACGAGCGATGCGAATCGATGGCGTGCCGACACGGCTTGTTCGATCCGCGGTCCGATCAAACTTGCGGGAAAGAAAATTTTGTGGACGTTGCCACCCCAGGGGATGATGCGCGAAGCGATTTCGGACGTCTTGAGTTTCGCAAGTTACCGGTTGGTTCGCGTGCCGAGCAACGCACCCGACGATCCGCCCGCCTTGATGCAAGAAAAGCCCAGCGAAGCCTGGTGGATCGAGATCGATGATGCTTATGCTCGGAGCGAATTGGATTTGAATTTCGAGTGGCAGATCGCCCGATTGCCAAGCGAGACGCAAGTAAGTTTTTCGGCTCCTGAATTCGAAGGTGCCGAGCGGCACAATGGAACGATTGAATTCGCGATCCCACGGACCAATTCGATCGATTGGAGCCCCCAGGGGAACGTGCAATTGCTGAGGCAAAGCCAAGCGGCCGACGGCAGCGAATCGATCGTTTATTCGTTTCAGTTCTCAGGGCAACCGTCCAAGATCGCTACGCAGTGGACCTCCGTGGCCGAACGTCCACGGTTTAGTTCTGAGCAGCACATCGAGGTGCGCGAGCGACGTGTGTTGCTCCGAGGATGGATCGAATTCGGGAACGATCCGATCGAGTTGCCTTTGTTGCAATTGGAGGCCGAGGGTTGGCAAGCCGAACGGATCGCTCTGTACCCTTCGGAGACCGATTTGCCTCTGGACGCTCTTGCCGGTGCGGGAATACCTACCGCCGAAAATCCCAAAGGAGCTTGGTCGCTCCCGATCAATGCGAATCTGTGGATGAAGAGCCTCGCAGCGGGCCGCTCGGCCAGCTCCGATGCGATCCGAGCCGAGCGTAGCGGCGAGAATCCGTCCGGGGGATTAAGACTTGGAAATCCGTTTGAGATGATTGCCAATTCCTCGGAGAACAAGGAAACAAGTAACGCGTGGAAACTCGAGTATTTGCTGAGTCGGAATCTGGCCGAGGATACTCAGGACCTCGCGCTTTCTTTGCCACAGCTATCCTGGCTCTCTCAGGAATCCCAGCAAAGGATCATCCGGAGTTTGCCTGGTCGGTTGCTGGTCTACAGTTGGCCTTATCGATTGACCTCGAATCCAAGTTCTACGGTTGGCTTAGTCGAGACATCGCTGGACCGGGCCACTCAAAAGCAGTGGATCGATGTGAATGGCGGAGCCACTCCTTTTTTGATGCAGTACCAAATCGCCGATACGACAACGGCTAGCCGTTGGACGGGATCTCGAACTCGTAAAGGTTCTTTCGTTTCGGCTAGCCTGTTTGCGAGCCTGACCCCAACGTCCGACGCGATCCAGTGGGACCTTCGATGGAACTGCAAATGCCTAGGAAGCCGACCGACGGAACTTCGAATCGGATTCCCAATCGATGGAGATCCTTCCAGATCGATCCCGGATGCTACGATTGCAATCGACAATCGCCAAGTTTCGATCGAGTGGATCGACGCACCGAGTGGGCAAGCCGAGTCATGGCGTTGGGCGAAATTTTCGGTGCCTGAGGTCTCGGTCGATGCAAGCAATCGATTGGATTTTTTGATCGATGCCCAGTACTCTACGAAGCAACCTTTGCTCCAGCAGATCGAGGAGCAAGTCGTCCTTGACTTGGGATTGGCGAAAATAAGTGCCCTACGCGATCAAGAACAATTGATTGTCGAGCAAGCGAAATTGCGGATGCGCAGCACCGATGTGTTCAAGGTCTCGGGACCCGACGCGACCAACGATGGCGCTTATGAACTAAATCCAGAGGAGTCGAGAATCAAGCTCACGGCCTTGCGCAGGGCTAGCCAGAACAAATCGCCGTTGCGTCTCGAAGCCGAGTGGGTGCAAACCATCGTCAACGCACTCGAACAACGCGATCGATACGTCGCAAGGTTTCAAACCGACCAGCGCAGCGTCCGGATCCTAGCGGCCTCGGAACTGATCCGGGAAGCCGAATGGATGCTCGATGGACAGCGAGCCACAGTGCGCCAGGACTCCGAATCCGAAGGGTTCGCGACGCTCGCTATTCCTGAACCGGCCGAGCCCAACGCATCGAGCGGGCATGTCCTTGAAGTCTTCACCACTCAAGTCGCGCCCAAGGGATGGTTTCGCCGGGTCCAACCGATTGGACCACGGATCCAACCCACCCCATCGAGCGCCCCGTTGATTTGGCAGATCATCGTCCCGCGAACCGAGCATTTGATTTCCAGCACTAAAAACGCCTTGCCGATGTACCAATGGCGCTGGAGCGATTTATTCTTCCGAAGGGTCGGACAGAGCGAACAAGAAGATATCGAAGGACGCATCGGCGCGACGCGACAACCCGTATTGGCCCAACAGGTAAATCAGTATGATTTAACAAGCATCGCCTCAACACAACCGCTAGAAGCAATCTTCGTTCCCAGCGCTCTGATCTGGTTGCCCGTCTCGATCGTCGTGCTGGCCTTAGCCGTCGTACTACGGGATAGTCGCTGGATTCGTTGGCCATGGTTTTGGGCGATCTTCCTAGGCGGATTTTTTGTGTTCTCCCAACTCGCCTGGGATATCTCCTTGCTGGTTCTCCAAGCGGCCATCGGGTCGGTTGGGTTGGCGATTCTCTACGGATTGGCAAGATGGGTAATGGATCGTCGAGCCCGACGACGCAGCATCTTTGTCAGCCGACAATACGCCCCGACTCCTTCGGCCGCTCGTGCGAACCCCGGTTCAAACGTTTTCAAGAAACCCAGCGGGGATTCCTCCGCGTTGCGCTCGACGGTCGCAGCGAAAAACAGAGAGCCACAATGAATTGCGGCCGACTGTCGATTCTCACCCTGCTCTATCTTCTTATTCCCAGCGGTCTGCTGTTTGGACAACGACCCCAGAGCGATCGACCCACCCCACCGACGGTCCAAGCCGATTCGGTTGAGCAACCGATGGTCGATCGGCCGTTTCGGCGGATTTTTGTCCCGGAATCGGAACTGCCCGAGTTGCCATTGGACAACCTGCGTCCCCTAGAGATCGACAAACTACCTGCGGCTTTAGAACGTATCATCCGTCGCAATAGCGAAACGATCGATCCATGGGTAAGCTCCGCACAGAGCCTTCGGTCGGTTCATGCTGTCGCGAGATTGGTCGGAGCGGATCTGCTGTCCGAACGGACCCGTTTGGTGTGGTCCGATCCGAAGAATAATTTATCGAAGGCGTCGGAGGCAAGAACTATCAGGGAGCGACTAAGCCCTTGGAATTTAGCCATTGAAAACAGTTTCGATGAACTCAATCAGTCGCAGAATACGAATGCCTCAAAACCTCAGAGTGAACGGGAAAACGGAGTCGAACTGATTCCGCAAGCAACCACTACCAGCGATCAACCTGCATGGGTTTTCGATGCAACAGGCAGTCCACTCGTTCATCGGATCTATCCCGAGGCTTGGCTTCGTTGGTCGTTGCGACCTCTCGCCGATAGTACTCCAACCCGACTGAATTTCGAAGCCTCCGTTCCGCGAACGGTCGACGGATGCTTGGTGCTGTTGCTTCCAAAGTCGGCTAGGATCGAGAAGTCCAGCGTCGTGATGCGTCGAATCGATGGCTGGCAACAAGCCGCAGAGCGATTGGGCAATTGGCCCGACCGGAACCCAACGCTCGGCACTGAGGCTCCCACAGGCGTGGAGAACATCTATTGGCTGCTGGAGATCAGTGGACAAGAAAAGATCACCTTTTCGATCTATCTTGGGACCGGCACCGGTCGCGGACAGTCGATCGAATACCCCAAACAATGGGGGATTGAGCGATTATTCGCAAAGCAAACCATGCAGTATTCGATCCATGGGGATGAATTGCGCATGATTGGCGAATGGGAATGGAATGAGACGGCCGCCGCGAGCCCTCCGATTCGCTTCGAGTTGCCCCAAGGTATGAAAATCCGTGCATTGACGATCAACGACCGCGAGACAACACTGCAACTGGATCAAAATACCGTTGTTGTCAACGGCCCGAGCAGCGGCTCACGCCTACGGATGGCCGCCGAGTTTTTGATCCCCTGGGAACAGCTTATCGAACCACAGAGCGGTATGCTGCTGATCCCTGCGATTCGAAATTCCAATGCAGCGGTTCTGTTTGGCGCGACGATCCTGCAAGATCAACAAGAGGGTCGCTTTGTCGACGTCACACCCCAACGCGGTCGGCTCGATTCGGTTCGAAAAACGCCCGAGGGAGCCCATCGCTTGGAGTACTCTTGGTACCTTAGTCCCCCCGATTTTCGATGCAGCGTCCTCAAACCCGAATCCTCCAAGGGGGTCGAATCGTTGATCCGACTGACCAACGATGCCGAACGCTGTATCGCTAACGTTCGATTGCGGTTTACTCAACTACAACGGCCCGGCCAATCGGGAATTCGGACCGTTTCGATTCCCTCCGACTGGCAGATCGATCCGAAATCGCTAGCCAGCAAACCGCAAGCTGCTTCCGGCTTGCTCAAGCTTGACGAATCGGGGGCGAACCTCCAAATCGATACCAACCAATGGAACATTCCCGAAGCGGTTGTTGAATTCCAATTGTTTCGAGCCCTCGAAAGCGAAGCTCCAATCGATTTGGGACAATCCACTTGGCTAACTATCCAGGGCGTTCCCATGCGGCAATGCGTTTATCTTGAGCCAGGGCCTAGCAATCGTTTCACCTTCCAAGGCCCTATGGAACAGTGGCTACTGGACGAGAAAAGCCTGACTCCCTGGCAACGCGATTCATTGCCAAGGCTAGGCCGCGCGGTGATTTTCGGAGTCCGCAATCATAAGCTGCCCCCGCTGCTCGCCGGCTCGATCGAACAGAGCGTGGTCGTCCCTATCGAAACTTCAGTTCGACGATCGCTTTTGGATTGGAAAGTCACCCATCGGTTCGCTTTGTCGAAGGAACTGGCCAATCTATCGGAATTGCGCATCGCGCTGGCCGAGGGGTATCAGTGGCATTATCAAGGGGAACAGAGGTTTCCCATCGCCGCGATCTTTGATCGCGAATCGCAGACTTGGTCCCTGCAACTCGGTAGCATTGCGCTCGACAAGTTGTCCGATGGGATCGGTGCGCTGGTTGCCACCTTAAGCACCCCATCGAGCCAGCCATCGTTTCTGATCATCAAGCCATCGGTGAAGGAAGCTAGTCGCTCGACGCACACCTTGCGACTATCCAAGGATTTGCTCGTCAGTCAACCCGAGGGGATGTCCGTCGAAAGCTCGCGCGATGGATCCGGATATACCTACGCTTGGAAAAACGCCGACCCGAAAACCGTCGAAATCATCGATGTTTCCAAGTCGCAACGCGGCGAACCGTTCTTCTTCGATTCTCGCATCGATTTGTTCGTGGACGGTTTTGGGGGCCAGGTCGCTTTGGCGGCGACCAAGGTCGCTTTTCCCAACTCCTTCGACCATGAAGTGAAAATGCAGGTGCCCGAAGGTTGGGAGGTCACCGATGCGTATGTCAGCGGACCAACTGGGGATCGGCCCGTGGTTTTTCTCGAGGTATCGGCGAGCGACGTCCAACTGATGATCGATCACGAGGGGATCGACCAGGCGGCACTTCTGAAGGTGCGGTTGCGTGGTCCAAGAGCCAAAGAAACTCGCAAGGTGGATTGGCCGATCGCGCCACTCCTCCAACCGAGAATCGTTAGCAGAAGCTTCGAAATCCAATGGCCAAAAATTCGCATAACGCAAGGCGATTCCTTTAAGCCGTCCGAGTGCATCTGGTATCCTTCTTCACTCAGCCTAATCCCTAAGACGACGACATTCGACAGGGGAACTTTTAGTGAAAGCGGCATGCCCCGAGGAGCAGGCGTTTGGAATCCCATGTTCTACGGGGGATTCGCCGAATCTTGGTGGCCGATTTGGTCTTGGAGCCGCGATGCGTGGGATCGGGTCCGACCCACCGAACCAGTGCTTACTCAATCCGTAATCGGTCAGACGCGACGAATAGACTCCTTGTTGGAACTTCCACCCGGAAGATGGACGCACTTTGCCCTGGCTTCGGATCGACGAGCCGAGGGTGGTGATTTCATTTTGGGGATGCCCTCGGGATCACGATTGGCCGCTTGGATGGTAGTTTTTGCAGCGTTGTTCTCTGCTGGCTTCTTCGGGCGCTGGCCTCGGTTGATGCTGTTCCTGACAATTCTATGTCTCGTTGGTGGATTTTTGCTCGATGCGACGCCTGCCGACGTGTGCCGGCAAGGTTTCCTGGGATTGGCTTGTGGAGGGATTCTTTACCAGCTCTATCAGACGATTCGACCCCTTTGCTCGAGCAACACGCCGAGCGTCCGAGCAGATCGGTCGAGCCTATGGGATCCGAGGGAGCAAGCCGATGGGCTTGAACCTTCGGGAACTGGACTTGCTCGACCTGGGCCAAGTGCATTTTCTGTGCTGCTTCCATGGATCATGCTACCGATGGGTTTGGCCACGCTGGCTTTAGGCCCAGGGAAGTGGAGTTACTCCCAGGACCCCTCGATCGAATCGGCTAGGGTCTTTGATATCCTTATTCCCATAGACACACAGGGTGCCGTCTCAGGAAATACGATCTATGTACCCGAAGAGCTGCTCCGACTCGTCGAGCAAGAGGATCGTCAACAGCGGCAACGAGAATCCAATGCGTTGTTGGGCGCAAGCAAACATTACTTGCGACTCGATAGCCGATCGTTTGGTTTCGGGAATGCCGATCAACCCTTAACGAGCAATTACGAATTTTGGATTGGCGAAGCTGCGGTGGGTAAGGCCGTGAGGATCCCTTACTCGTCTGAGACACTCAAGCTCAGCCGCTTTAGCGTCGATGGAATCGAAGTCCTTTCCGGGCGTTTTAGCAAATCCGAAACCGAGTTGGTTTGGTTCCCAGATCGGCCGGGGCGTCGTTCGATACAAATCGAGTCCCAAGTGCGAGTGCGGAGTGTGGAGGCACCAAGCACAGCAGGGACGCCCGCTGGAGATAAACGCGCGACGAAAGTTTGGTCGATCAGCGTTGAGATCCTGCCCGTCGGCAATGCGATTGTTGAAGTCGAGACCGATGGAGCCTGGATCATCAACTTAGCGGCCCAGGGACGATCGACCAATCCCTCGGCTGGTCGTCATATCGTTCAGATTGGCAATAAGGATCGGCTCGAGGGTTTCCTGCAACCTCCTTCCTCGACCGGAAATCGAGGTTCGCTCCCGACGATGCCGACGGACGCTTCTCCCACCAATCCTGAGGTCCCTACGATGAATACCGAGTTGCTCGTCGACCACGAGCAGCTCATCGCCAGAACGCTAATTGAATACCCCGGCAACCTGTCGTCGGCCGGCGAAGTAGAAATCGAGTCCGATTCGCAATGGCTACCGATAGGAATCCAATGGGGTGACGCCACGTTGGTCGAAGTCCGAACCGGTAGCACCTTGGATCGCCAGCGGTATGTCGTTCGATGGAACCCTGTCAATACGACCGAAACCGATCCGGCGAGCCCAACTCCGCTTAAACGTTCGATCGTCACGACATGGGTCCCCGTCGGGGATGCGTCGTTGCGCAGCATCCTCTTTGCCGAGTGCCGCGACCGTCGGGTGCGACAGGGCGTTTTGCGTTATGCTCGCAGTGCAGGTGCGATTTGGACGCTCGATGGGATCAGCAGTTGGATACCCGCGATCAATGCCAAAGATCGCCTCGACTGGCCCGAATTGAAAGACCCACCCCTGACGACCAACTTGCGCATCCCCTTGAGCAGCGGTTTTGGCGTTCTCCGTCGTCAATCGATCGCTTCGACCGACCAACTCTCGGCCTCTCACAAACTTCACGTATCTGCCGATACGCTTCGATGGACTACGACGATCAAGCTCTCCCGCCCATTGAGTGCTAAAAGTTCGTTGGTTTTCCAGATCCCACTTGGATACCAGGTCGATCGTGTTCAATCGCTGAGCGGCCCCCTGGAATTTATTGCCTGGACAAAGCAATCGAAAAACTACGCTCAAGTATTCGTCGATCGGCAAAGCGAATCGATCAACGAATTGGTGGTCGAATCATCGAAGTCGTTGATTGAAGAACTGGCTTTGCAAAGTGACCCTGGATCTCGGTTGGTTATTGCTTGGCCGGAATTGAAATCCTCGACAGGGTTGACCAACCCAGCGACCTTTTCGCTCTCGGCAGATCCCGCTTGGAGTGTATCGGGCCAAGCCGCCGCGGCGGAAAGTGTGGTCGATCTGCAGGGCGTTGGCCAAGGTCGTGTGCTGCTTCAAACGACCGGTGCTGCGGATACTCTAGCACCGGTCGTCCTACAAAGGATTCCTTCGGTTTGGGACGGTGCATTGGTCCTGCGACTCCCTGAAAATCCAGCCGAGTCAGGAGTTCAAATTTACGGATTTCCGACAAGTTCCGGATCGCAACCTTGGCAAGGTGTCGAGCTTTCAGTACCCAAAGATTGGGTCACTTCATGGGTGAGCAAAAATCCTATCCGCGAGCTTAGCAATCTTCGATGGAATCATCGTTTGCTGTCGATCGATCCGATCGCCTCCCCCCTTTCGACCCAAAAGGAATCATCTACTTACGACTTCCTGCTCGAACTTCTACAGGAGCCAAGCGCTGAGCGCAATTGGAAAGAATTGAATGAAATCGAGGTCCATGGACAGAAAATAAAGAAGGTTTGGGTTCTGACGCCCAATTCTCGCATTGATCCAGAGCGCATCGATCCGCTTGATGGGGCTATCGATTCGGTGCGTGGTTCTGGGAAAACATCGGATCTATCCGAGGCAGGATTGGCGTTATCGGACAATCCGATGCGGACCGATTGGGTTTCCGATCGAGACGCAGCTCCGATCTTCAAGTCGCTCGGGCTGAGCGATCAAGACTGGAAACTTGAGAATTTATCGAACATTTCGACCGGCGAGCCTATCGCCGGCAACGAGTCGATCGTCGAGTACCAACAGGTTTTTGCCAAACACACCCAGCAGACCCCAGGGCGAATCGCGTCGGAGTTTTGGATCGAAAGACCGTTAGGCGTCGTGTCAAAGCATTGGTTGACCTGGCGCATTCCAAAAGACTGGATCTGCCATTTCGCTAGGGTCAACGGCCAAGGTTATCGATTTAAGCAGGATGGGGGTAATCTGGAGATCTACTATCCGCCTTTGGATAGCGATGCCCATGTCGAACTGTGGTTCTCAGTGGACTGGAAAAACCCCGCTTGGAGCGATGTATTGCCGACGTTGGATAGTTCGCTGATAATCGGCGAGGTGGCAACCGGCCAAGAACCTAGCCCATTGGAAGCTGCAGCGTGGGTACGTTGGTTAAAACGCTTTGCGAAAACCAAGGAATCTTCGATTGGCGTACGGTCCGATTCTTGGCGATATGCAGCGGGCAAGCTTGCTCGTTTCTTGAATCGATCCGCGGCCGGATCAAGTGCAGCGAGCGGATCACTGAGCCAGGAGGAGTTCACCCTAGGAGTTGAATCGCTTTCGAATCTTCCCTGGAGCACTCCTGAAGACTACCGATCCGCGGTCCTACGTGCATCCTTTGGGAGTCGCGATGGGCAAGAGGTCTTGGATCCGAGTCGAAGCGCAACGCGTTTGGTACGATCGGCCGGATATCCGCTCTTACAAATTGGCTTGCCGATGGGTGTGTTCTTGGGATTGGTTTGGGTTTTAGGACGCAATCAAGATTGGTTGCAGAGGCGGTCCTGGTGGAACTTGCTCAGCATGGCGTTTGCTTGGTGGTTGCTCACCGGCGATTTGTGGATCCCAACTGCGGCAGGTCTGCTTGCCGCATTTTTGGTAATCGACACGTATTGGATGCTTAGCGTGCAGTTTCGACAAACCGGGATTCGCGCACCACGGTGACTTTGATCTCGCCTGGGTAGGTCAATTGCTCCTCAAACGCTTTGGCGATATCTCGGCAAACCTTCGCGGCCATCGCATCGTCGGTGTCTTTGGAACTGACGATTACACGCAACTCTCTGCCGGCTTGAATCGCAAACGCTTGCTCAACCCCTTGGAAGCCCTTGGCGATCGTTTCGAGTTCCTCCATGCGTTTGATGTAGCGTTCGAGCGATTCGCGTCGAGCGCCGGGCCGCGATGCGCTGCATGCATCTGCGGTTGCAACCAAAAGGGTGTAAGGAAACTCGGTGGTCAGTTGGTCGTGGTGTCCGAGTGCGGCATGGACGACATGTTCGTTTTCGCCGGATCGCTTGAGCAGATCAGCACCGATTTTTGGGTGGCCGCCTTCGAGTTCGTGGTCGGCTGCTTTGCCGATATCGTGCAAGAGCCCGCAGCGTCGTGCTAGGTTGGCATTCATACCGACCATTTCGGCCATCAAACCTGAGAGGAAGGCGACTTCGATGGAGTGTCTAAGAACGTTTTGAGAGTAGCTGGTTCGAAAATGCAGGCGTCCGAGCATTTCGATCACGCGTTCGTTGAGTCCCTGCAAATTGACTTCCTGGGCCGCCTCCTCGCCTTTGCGACGGATGAACACATCCATTTCTTTTTCGGTCGCCGCAATGACTTCTTCGATCCGAGTTGGATGGATCCGTCCGTCGGCGACAAGTTTGGCCATGGATTGTCTAGCGATTTCTCGCCGGACTGGATCGAACCCGCTTACGATGACAACCCCTGGGGTATCGTCGATGATCAAGTCACAGCCGGAGGCTTTCTCGAAGGCTCGGATATTGCGTCCTTCACGGCCGATGATTCGACCTTTCATCTCGTCATTGGCGATATCGATCGACGATGTGGTGCTTTCGGCCGTTTGGCTCGAGGCGTACCTCTGCATCGCCGTCAGGAGAATGTCCTGGGCCTTTTGCTGAGCAACTTCGTTGAGTTTTTTCTCGTGCTTGAGAATCACCGAGCCGATTTCGCCCTGGAGCTCTCTTTCCATGATTTCCATCAACTGCTTTTTGGCTTCATCCTTCGACAGGCCGGTTACCCGCTGCAAATCGGCCTGCGCCTGGGTGATGAGCTTGTTGTACTGGTCGGATTTTTTGCCGATATCCTCAAGCTTTTCAGCGGCTTTGCGCTGATTCGACTCGACGAATTTTTCTTGCTTCTTCAGATCGTCGTTGGCTTGCTTGAGCGACTGCTCTTTGGAGTTTAGAAGATTCTCGCGTTCGCGGATCTCCTCGCGTTGCTTCTTTAGATCGATTTCCAACTGATTTTGGAGTAGAAGCTGCCTTTCTTTTTGGTCGAGTTCGGATTTCTTGACAAGGTTTTCTGCATCGAGTTGGGCTTGTTCGAGCACACGTTTGGCCTGCGTCTTGGCGTCCTTACCAAGCATTCTTTGAATGACTGCCATGGCTACAGCGCCGATAATCAACGCCAAAAATGCCAAAATAGTGCCGTTCGATCCGGACTCCGACGAGGCTTGAGCTAGGATTTGAGAGGATAAGATGTTGGACACGGGAGGAACTCTTTCTAAGTAAAGGCGAACCGTGCCGATTCCGTTGCGGCGCGTTCGATTTTCTTCGCCAGAGTTTTCTCTAAATTCCCTTAACAGCCTAGAAATGTTCCGGATTTCGCGCGTCGAACTTGCTGTGATGTTGCAAGGATGGGCGTAATTCCAGATGCAGCGCATTTCCGGTCAAGGACGCTGCTGAGCCATTCAAAGCATGGAGTCGGGTCCGCACGTGCTCTGTCTCTTCGACAGCGGGCATTTTAGCTCCCGCATCCAAGCCGCCAGCGAGCGAGTCGCCGACGGAGGATTCCAGTGAGTCGGTGCGCAAGAAATAGGATGGCATGATCGGGTTCGACCTAGGGCCGAAAGCCAACCAAACTATCCAGGCAAGCACCAAGATCGCAAGGATCAGGACAGGAACGAGCAGGGGCATAGGAAAATCATCTGAGCGATTCGGCTAGATTCCGTCCCTTCTGGATTGCAGAAAGGAACCTACGGAACCCACCGAATTCTATTGTATCAGATCGAATCGCAGGGTGTAACAAGTCGGTCCCATTTTGACGCAACTATGCGGCGTCAAGGGGGTGGGCTTGCTTGCGGATCCCGCAAATTCGACTCTATTTATCATTCTTAGGGGAATTTCCCATCCGTTCGATCACCTTGCATACCTGCTCGATCTGCGGCCCGGTGATGTCCAAATGGGTGACCATTCGAATCGCAGTCGGGCTAAATGCCATCGCTTGAACACCGTTTCTTTCCAGTGCAGATGCAAATTCATGAGCGGTTCCCCAAGCTTCTGAAACGTGAAAAATCAGGATGTTCGTCTCGGGCTCCGAACCCATGACTTTCAGGAAGTCAAAAGGCCTTACCGCTGCAGCCAACCGTTTAGCATGCTCGTGGTCCTGGGCCAAGCGATCGATGTGGTGATCTAACGCGTAGAGTGCTGCCGCAGCGATGATCCCAACCTGACGCATCCCACCGCCGAACAACTTCCGAGCTCTGCGGGCCTGTGCGACAAACTCGTTGGTCCCCACCAAACACGACCCCAAGGGCACTCCGAGGCCTTTGCTGAAACACACGCTGACCGAATCGAAAGGATCGGATAGTTCTTTGAGACTCAAGCCGCTGGCGACCGAAGCGTTGAACAATCGAGCCCCATCTAGGTGCGTTTTCAACCCCGAGCCATGGGCCCAATTGCATATCTGCTCGACCTGAGCCTGCGGTTGAACTTTTCCACTACCCCGATTGTGCGTGTTTTCCAAGCAAATCAGACGCGTTTGGACCATGTGCTCGTTCAAGGGTCTTACCGTTCCCAATACATCCGGCAAACCAAGCACCCCTTGCTTGCCTACGATCGTTTTGGCCACTAGCCCACTGAGTTGGGCAAAAGCACCTTGTTCGTAGTTGTAGATGTGGCAATCGCTGTCGCATAAAAATTCATCTCCGGGTTTGCAATGCACCCGCAAGGCGATTTGGTTGGTCATCGTGCCGCTGGGCATGAAAATTGCAGCTTCCTTGCCCAAGAGCTCCGCGGTGCGCCGCTGCAACCGATCGAGCGTCGGATCGACGTCGATCACATCGTCCCCAACCTCCGCGCGATACATCGCCTCCCGCATCCCAAGAGTCGGCCGCGTCACGGTATCACTTCGCAAATCGATCATTCCTCGGTTTCCTCTGCTAAGGGTTCCAGTCCAATGCATCGCAATCCCGCTTGACGCCCAGGAACCCGCAGGCGTTCGTTCAAAAAGATTGCGAAAACAGGATGAAAATCGAGATTCGCTGCCCTGGGAAACCTACAAAGCTCGGACCCTTGGCGTACGATAGTCGCTTTCGTGAATTCCTGAAAATAACGTCTTGCCGATCGTTGACAAGTTATCGGCATTTCCTCATCGTTCTTATGGCGGAACCGTTCGAATGTCCCATGCAGCAATCGCGTCCCTTATCCACTCCGGAACCAAGCTATACCTCGATTCGATCGATCCGGACTTGGTCAAACTAAACCTCGCCTGGGGAGCCGTCGGCGCTACGAGCAATCCGATCATTATCTCCAATCTGATACGAACCGGAAGATTCGATTCGAGAATCGCCGAGCTGATCACCCAGGGACTCGACGACGAAACCCTCTGCTGGAAACTCACCGATGCTCTGGTATCCCAAGCCCAACTAGAATTTCTCCCACACTGGGAGAAATCGGGTGGAAACACCGGTTGGGTAAGCTTCGAACTCGACCCCCTTCTCGAAGACCCCGAAGTCAATTTGCCGCACAACGAACGCGTGGAACGGTACATCGAACTTGGACGAAAATGGGCCGCGAATCAATCCAATCGTATGATTAAAGTCCCGGCCACTCCCGCAGGACTCGATGCGATTGGACCCTTGGCCCAACACGGCGTGACGCTCAATGTCACCCTTATTTTTACCACACGCCAATATCGTATCGCCAAAGAAAACGCTTGGGCCGGTGCTCAAAAACGGACCGCCCTAGACCGTTTCAAAAGCGTTTACAGCATCTTCGTCTCGCGGATCGACCAATACACCGCTGAGAACTGCAAAGGATTATCGGCCCAAACCCAAGGCCTCTATGGAATTCTTAACGCCAAACGGATTTGGAAGGAAAACCAGGAGTTCTGGGCCGCAAACCCTACCCCCTTGCAGCAAGAAATTATCTTCGCAAGCACCGGAACCAAGAACGCCTCCGATGCTCCTTGGAAGTACGTCGCGGCTCTGGCAGGATCGGATATCCAAACCAATCCGCCAGAAACCAACGCGGCAGTGGCGGCCAGCACCGAACTATTCGCTTCCCGAGTCTCGGAACTTCCCGCCGATTCGCTATGCCGGGAACTCGACGCGGCCTTAGATGTCCCTCACATGGAAAAAACCTTGATGGAGCAAGGCGTTGCGAAGTTCGTTGCCCCCCAAAAACAATTGCTCCAAACTATCCGCGACAAACGCTCGAGTCTTGCCAATCGGTAATTTCGGAACGATCGGACTGCGGGTATCGCAACCCCTACCAAATGCATGATCCACTCTCGGGACCAACCCGGGAGTGCTTTTTCATGGTCTGCCGATTATACTGTAGCGATTCATGCCGATCTCTATACCACCCTGCGGGCTTCGGCCCGCCCCCACCCGGTGGTGTTCGTTTCTCGAGCTTTTTTAACTAAACATGATTTTTAGGCTCCTTTCGCGCGCTGCCTTCGCATGGTTCCTTGCCCTGGCAGCCTCCACAGTCGCTCTCGGTCAAACCCCCGACTTGGCGCGCTTGGTTCTTCCGGAGGTCGCCGAACGACTGAGTTTGTCCGATTCCCAACGCGCCGAACTCCAAGCCATCGTCCAGGACAGAGCCACCGCCGTAGCATCCGCAAGCGATCCGGCCATCAAAGCTTCGACGAAGAAGTCCTTCGACGACAAAATGCTCGCCCTACTGACCCCCGAGCAACGCGATCTGCTGGCCGAACTCGATGCCAACAGAAAACTCCGATTTCAGTTCCGAGAAATGAAATGGGACGATGTGCTCGAATGGTTCGCTGAGCAACAGGACCTGACCCTGGTCATGGATCGAACCCCGCCAGGTACCTTCACCTACAGCGATGCTAGAACCTACTCGCCGACCGAAGGGATCGATCTGATCAACAGCGTCCTGATGACGCGCAATTTCTCGGTGATGCGACGAAACAAAATGCTCGTCGTCGTGGAACTCAGCGACGCGCTCCCCCTGGAACTTATCCCGAGAGTCAAACTCGATGAGCTCGCATCCCGAGGCCGATTCGAACTGGTCTCTCTGGCCTTTCCCCTCGGTGGACGACCCATCGATGCTGTACTGGCCGAAGTCAAACCCTTCCTAAGCGGCTACGGCCGAGCGATCCCACTGGCCCAAGGCTCCCAACTGCTTGTCGTGGAAAACGCCGGCAAGATGCAAACGATCAATGAACTCATCGCGTCGATCCCCGTACCCAAGGTTCCCCCTCGACCCGAACCGGTTCCCCCCCCCAAGCCGGTCTTTGCAACCTACGCACTCGGGAAACTCGATCCGGCCACGGTGATGAAAACCATCCAGACTCTGATCTCCGCGGACCATGTAACGATCGATCCGAAAACCGCTGTCCTTAGCGCCTATGTTCCTGCCGAGGCTCAAAGCACAATCAAAGCCATCATCGAAACGATGACCGAAAATGCACTCGGAAACAACCTACTCGAATCGGTCGCTTACCAAGCCTCCAAAACAATCCCCGAAGATCTCAAAAAACAAATCCTGGCCATCGCTCCCAATGCCGTCGTCCTGACAACCGCCGACCGTGTTCAGGTCACTGCGTCAAACGCCGATCAAGCACTGATCCGAGCCGGGATGATCGGTCTGGATCTCACCCCCGTCATCGAAAACCCTACCATGAAGGTCTTCGAAATCGATCCTGCCATGGCCACCATCGCCGAAGCGGCCATGAAAGCCTTTCTGCCAAGAGCCCAAGTAGGAGCCAACGCCGGAGCAGGTGCTTTGATCGTACGCGGAACCGACAAGGATCTTCAGTTGGCCTCGGAAATCTTCGAGATCTGGAAGAAATCCCAACTCGGCAAATCCCTGCAATTGCGATCCTTTCCTCTCGATCGGATCGCCGATGCAAAGTGGCTTGCGACCGTCCAAAAACTCGTTCCCACCGCCAGCGCCTGGCTCAACCCCGAAGGCAAAGAGCTCATGTTGCTCGCAACGCCTGCGGACCTCAAGGCCGTTGAATCCTCATTGCAACCGCTGATCGCTCTACTACCCAAACCCTCTGCGCGCGAATTGAAACTCTATCTGCTTTCGAAAAACCAACTCGCCAGACGCGCACTGCTTGCCTCCGAACTCCCCCAAGATCTCGCAACGGTCAAACTCGTCGATGGAACCAACAAAGAAGAACTGTTCGTCTGGGCTGAACCAATACAACACACCAGCTTCAAAAACTTCCTCGATAGCCTAGACCAACCGGCCCCAGACCAAATACCAACCCTACTTAAAACCTATCCCCTCGAAACCAGTGAATCCACCCTGGTGCAAACCCTCCTTGCAGCCGAATTCCTCGAAGCGAAAATCACAGTAAACACTGAAGGAAGACGATTGACGGTCGTCGCTGCGGATCCGATTCAGCAAAAAATCGCTGAACGTCTCCTCGCGATCGAAAAGGAACTCCCGAAACGTCCGATCTCGAGGCTCGATTCGTATTCCGTGCCCGGCATGACCGCAACGGCCCTGAGCGTCGCGCTGACTCCCCTAACGGCAAAAGCACGCGTCAGCGTCGACTCGGCCAAAGAACGCTTGCTCATCGCGACCGATGAAGCCAACCATCTGGAAATCCAACAGCTCATCGAAGCGATGAGTGCCCAGGCAACACCAGACAAACAAAAACTCGTCGTCGTCTACCCAATCCAAAACGCGACGCCCACCCAAATCAAAACCGTGCTAGACCTAATCACCATCGGAGCGACCACCCTAGCCGATGACAAACTCAAACAGATCACCGTCACCGGTTCGATCGAAAATCACGCCTTCGCCAAGTCGACGATCGAGCAAATGGATAAGCCTCGTTCTGGCGACTCGATGGTTAAGGAAATCCGAAGCTTCGATACCAAAAAAACCTACGCTACCTACCTTCTTCCTTTGCTGCAGAAGCTCTGGCCCGACGTCGAGCTAGCCGCCGATGCGACGACCAATCGCATCCTCGCTACCGGCTCGAAACCAGATCTCGATCGGATCGCCGATGCTCTCGATCGGTTGATCTCGGCCCCCGATGGTTCACCTCAAACCGTCAAAACCTACCCCGTTCCAGCAGGCGATATCACCAGCCTCTCGACCATCTTAGCCCAGATCGCTCCCCAAGCCCTCATCAGTCCAGATCTCGTCTCGCGGACCCTGACGGTTTTTGCAACCGAGGAGCAGCACTCCCGCGTTTCTCAATCGATCGAGCAGGTCAGCAAGACGGCTCAGACCGCCAAACGACCCGTGACCTACCAAGTTCGACCGGCACAAGTCACCGCATTGCAAACATCGCTAGCGACTCTGTTCCCCACGGCTAGCTTCGCTTCGGTTCCGACGACGGGCCAACTGATCGTCGTGGCCTCCGAGGAACAGCACGCTCGGATCGCTGAAGTGATCAAGGATTTCGACAAACCGAAAGGGACACCCGGCGCGCTCATGGAGATCCGGAGCTACGACACGAAAAAAACCTACGCGACATATCTGCTACCTCTGGTGCAAAAACTGTGGCCGGACGTTGAACTAGCCGCCGATTCGACCACCAACCGGATCCTTGCAACGGGCACCAAAGAGGAACTCGATAAACTCGGCGAGGCGCTTGATCGACTGATCGCTGCACCCGACGGTTCCCCTCAATCGGTCAAAACCTATCCGGTTCCCGCCGGAGATATGACGACCCTTGCGACGATCCTAACGCAGATTGCACCCCAAGCCCTCATCAGTTCGGATATCGCCTCGCGAACGCTGACGGTCTTTGCAACCGAAGAGCAACACACGCGCGTCTCGCAATCGATCGAACAGATCAGCAAAACGGCACAGGCAACCAAGCAACCGTCGACTTATCTTGTCAAACCGACCCAAGTCACCGCCGTCCAAACCGCACTGATCACGCTTTTTCCAACCGCTAGCGTCGCTGCGGTTCCAACCTCTGGGCAAATCATTGTCGTTGCCACCCAAGAGCAGCAGACCAAAATAGCCGCCGTCATCAAGGGTTTAGAGAACCAAAATCAAAGCGGGGAAAAGTCTATTCGTGTCTTTCGACTCGATCCGGAGCGAATCGATGCAGCCGCGATGGCCACTACCCTTACCTCCATGCTCTCGCCTCAAATTTTGATCGAACCCAATCCGAAAAACCAAACCATCACGGCGATCGGAACCCCAGAGGAACTCGAAGCCGTTGCCAAAAAGATCGACGAAATACAACTGCAGCTCCCCCCTCCAGAACCCTCTATGTCTGTGGTCTACCCCTTGCAATTCGGCAATCCCGTCTCTGCCTACACCATCCTAACTGCGATGCTACCCCGCGCGACGGTCGTCTACGACACGCTGGGCAAGTCCGTAGCAGTCACCGCCAAACAGGCTGAACATGAACGTGTTCGCGAATTGATGAAAACCTTTGACGCCCCAAGGACCGAATCCTCGGTAACCAAGGTCTATCGACTCAAACAACCCAATGCCTACGGACTTGCACTCATCCTGACGTCCCAATTTCCAACCGCCAGTGTGTATGGGGGACGAACCGATGGTACGCTCATCGCTACGGCTAGCGCCGCCCAGCACGAACGGATCGCCGAATTGGTCAAAGAGCACGACCAAGGTGCCGTCGAGATCGCCACGCGTGTTTTCGCCCTCCAAAAAGCCGAATCGTTAACCCTGCGGGCTGCGATTGCTGCTTCCTCCGAACGGATCACTGCCACGGCCGACACGACGACCAACAGCTTAATTGTCACTGCACCGACCGAAGAGATGCAGCGTGTTGAACAGATTGTTCGCGAAATCGATACCGCTGATGCGGCTGGCAAAGCGACCAAATACTACCCGCTTGCAACCGCTGAACCGATCCCCATGGCCCGCGCTCTTTCCGAGAGCTACCCCAAGGCAAAATTCTCAGCCGATTCGGTCAACGGCGGACTCTATGTGACGGCAAGCGAACAGGAACAACATACACTCGGACAATTGATCCAAGAGGTCAACACGCAGCCGAGCAAGCTTCCCTCGATGAAGTCCTTCGTCATGGAATATGCGGCACCCGATAGCGTCGCTCGGGCGATCACAGGCGCCCTGGGAACACGCACCACCGCAGGGGTGAGTTTCAATCGCGATACGAAATCGGTCTTCGCAATCGGTACGGCCCAGGAACTCGTTTCGATCGAACAAATGGTCAAGATCATGGATCAACCAGGTGCCAAGGACAGCCAACGAAGGCTCGAGATTTTCTCGCTCCAAGGCGTCGACGGCCGTTCCCTCGAAAATGCGATCGGGAATCTCTTCAAGGAAACCTCGGGAGCGTCGGTACAGTACGACACGCTCAACGAGCAATTGCTCGTCACAGGTTCCGCATCCCAGATCACGATGGTCCAAGAGGCTATCAAAAAACTCGCACCACCCCCAAGATCGCTCGAAATCTTTACGCTCGCATCGACCGATCCGTACCAGATGAAATCAGCGATCGATGCGCTCTTCCAAGATGAGCCGATGCAAACGGCACCGAGCCTTTCGATCGATTCAAACCAACAACAACTGATCGTTCGCGCAACGATGGAGCAATTTGAAGCGATCAAACAACTCATGCAGCGAATGGGTGAAAACCCAAATACGATCGGATTGGGAGTCTCAGGCAACAACCCAGCACAGCGTTCCTCTCTGCCAAACCCCAACGCAGGTCCCCAAGGTGACGCGAACAACGCCCGTGGACGTCTGAGGACCGTACCGGTGAATCGAAATCCTAAGCAGTTGCTCGAGGATGTCGAAAGGCTCTGGCCACTGATCCGTTCGAATCCGATCCAAGTCGTCGACCCGAAAGAACTTGCGAAACCGCCACAAGATGCACAAAAAGGTGCTTCGAAGGGACGTCCGAATTCGTTTTTGGGCAAACTCATCTCGGCTCAGCAACCGCCGATCGAGCCGGGTCTCGAGTCTATTATAGAGTCTGGAAAAGCCGACCCCACGCAAGCTCCAGTGGTAGTCGTCGCCGGGGACGGACAATGGACCCTTGCCTCCGATGATCCCGATGCCCTAGCGTCGATGGAACGACTCCTGGCTACCTTGCTAAACCCTACCGTGGAACCGTTTGCGACCGCAGGCAACTACTCGGTCTACATCCTGCGACATGCCGACGCCAAGCAAATCCGCGAGCTCCTCGGCGATCTGTTCCGAACCTCAGAACGCCGCGGTGCTCTTCCAAGCGGAACGTCCGCATCGGACGTCTTCCAACGGGTCAAAATCGTTTCCGATGCAAGAACCAATGCCCTGGTCATCGGTGGCAACCGCGCCGATCGCAAAATCATCGAAGAACTCCTCGGTGTATTTGACTCCAAGGATTTGATCGATCGATTGCAGCAGATCACCCCAATGCTGATTCCGATTTCTAGCGCTAGCGCCGATACGATTTCCGAACTGGTGCGGGATGTCTACAAATCTCAGTTGTCCAGCGGTGCGGGGCGAAATCCACTGGATATCCCCGAAGGCGTATCGAGTGAGGTCGCAACGATCCTCCAGCAGATCAATGCGCAAACCTCGGGCCCTTTGTTGACCATGTCGGTCGACGACGCATCGAATCTGATCGTTCTGCGAGGCCCCACCGAACTGACCAATGAGATCAAGGAATTCATCGAGAAAATCGATCAACAATCCTCCTCGGCCTCCTCGCGCCGTATCCAAGTCCTTCGGTTGGAATCGACCAATTCCAAGAACCTTGAGAAAGCGCTCAAAATCCTCAACAGCAAGTAGTCGCCTTCGCGAACCCTCGCAACAGATGTTCTCACGGATCTATCCTAGAAACTGACGATCCAAAGCAATACGCTGTCGCTGCGTGAAGAGCACCGCTTGGCTCTCGCTCGGCTCGACCGGTACCAAGCCTCTGGCGATGGCTTTCAATAATACGTCGATGCCATCGCCTGTCTGTGCACTGACCGATATGCATGGGCAAGCCGGCAGCGAGCTTAGACCAGCCATCTGGAGATCTGCTTTGGTCAGAACAAGCATCGACTGGCTCGGTTTGCAATCGAGCAGGTTCTGGTGCGCTTCTGTCCAGCCTTCGAGGGGATCGACGAGGATCAATTGCAGGTCTGCCGATGCACTGGCTTCCATGGCCCGTTGGACTCCGAGCTTCTCTGTTATGTCGCTTATGTCGCCCGAGATTCGGATCCCGGCGCTGTCCTGGAGTCGGACCGGCCATCCCTCGATGCTGGTTTCCTCAACAAGTAGGTCGCGCGTCGTGCCGGCTTGATCATGCACGATCGAACGTCGGTATCCAAGAATACGATTGAGCAAACTGCTTTTGCCCACATTCGGTGGACCGCACAAAAGGACATCAAAAGGCGAGGTCAGATGCTTTCCAACATGGTTCCAAGACCGTAACTCCTGGGCGATGCGTAACGCTTCGGTCGGATCGTCCCGCTCGATGGCTCGATCGATCTGTGCCATGGCTAGACTTAGCGCTCCTCGCTTTTGATCCATGAGAATCCGCGCGGTGCGCAGGGTCTTGGCCTTGAGCAGTTCCAAGGTCGCTTCGGCGACGATCCTATCGGCTTGCGTTTCGAAAATCGATTCGATCGCTGACTTGACTGCGATACCTTCGTCGCGCAAGCAACTCAGGATGGCATTCGATGCGGCTTGGCCTCCATGGCAATGCAGTTCGTACCGATCCTCTGCGGTGCTGCATACCACAACGGATTCACCGACGGATTCGGATTTGCTCGACGCAACACCGTGAATTGGCAGTTGTAAGATCCCGTAACGTATCGCATCGATCGGAATCGCCTTGGTGCGATGCGCAGGGGTCCAATGCCGATTGAGCCATTCGATCGCCTGAGACCCTATCAATTCGATGACCGAAATGGCCGACGGGGTGTCCCCTGTAAGTTTGCTGGCTGTCGATTCTTTCGGTTCGGTCATCTTCAATAAGTCATCCGCTTCGAGATCAAAAAAAAGGGTCGTGACATCCTAGCTTGGCATAGCTGTCCGCTATGCACGTTATTGTGTCCGTTATACTGTGGTCTTCGCATTCGATGAGAAGACCATTTGGATCAGAAGACCGTTTTGGAACCGAAGGAAAACCATGATTCGCCAGCTATTCTTTGTTTTACTTGCGTTGGCTTGGATCGCGAACGATTCGTGCATCGTGCCCAATGCCAATGCAGACGTCAAGGTCCCTGCAATTTTCGGCGACCATATGGTGCTCCAACGCGACGCGAAACTCAAGTTCTTTGGATGGGCCGAGCCAGGCGAGAGCATCGAGATCCAAATCGGAGCGGCCAAATCTAGCACTCAAGCCGATGCCGATGGGAAATGGCGGTTGGAATTGCCATCGATGGTCGCGAGCAAAACCCCGACAAGTGTCGTGATCCAAGGAAAGAATCGGATCGAGTTCAAAGACGTGCTTATCGGTGAAGTCTGGGTCTGCTCAGGGCAATCCAATATGGAATGGTCCGTTGCAGCGAGCCTGAATCCTCAGGAGGAAATAGCGGCTGCCTCGTACCCCACGATCCGCCATATCAAAGTTCCTTTGGTTCCCTCGATGGTCCCGTTGGATAATTTCCAATCCAACTGGCAGGTCTGCTCCCCGGAAACCGCTGCAGGATTTACCGCAGTGGGTTACTACATGGCGCGCGAACTATCGAAAAAACTCGACGTTCCCGTCGGTTTGGTCAACTCGTCGTGGGGTGGCACGCGCGTCGAACCCTGGATCCCACCCGTTGGGTTCCAACGCGTCGACGCGTTGCAAGGCATTTTTCAGTCCGTCATGGGGCGAACCCCTGGGACACCCGAATATCAAAAACGCCTTGGTGAACACATCGAAGCCCTTCAGAATTGGTTGGTGAAAGCCAAGTCCCAAACCGGCAACTCCGAAGTGCTCGCTCCGAGCCCAAACTACCCAGGTGAATTGACCCCGTTTGGTAGCAACCAAGACCCGTCGATGCTCTACAACGGTATGATCCACTCGATCGTTGGATTTCCAATTCGCGGTGCGATTTGGTACCAAGGGGAATCCAATCACGAAGAAGGGATGATCTACCTCGAAAAGAAAAAGGCGTTGATCCAAGGCTGGAGAGAATTGTGGGGCCAAGGGGATTTTCCGTTCTACTATGTCCAAATCGCGCCGTTTCGATACGGCGATGCCGATCCGTCGACTCTTGCGAAATTCTGGGAAGTCCAAGCGGCCGTACAGAGCACCGTACCCAAGACCGGGATGGTTGTCATCAACGATATCGCAACGGTTAACGACATTCACCCACCGAACAAACAAGACGTCGGTCGGCGATTGGCCTTGCTAGCCCTGGCCAACGATTACGGGATGAAAGACACCGTGGCTCGAAGTCCGGAGTTCAGCAATGTCGAGACCCTCGGCAATCAGTTGAAGGTCACGTTCAAATTCACCGCGGGCGCATTGAAAACTCGCGATGGCAAGCAACCGAGTCACTTCGAAATCATCGGGGCCGGTTCGAATGGTTATCAACCAGCCAACGCCCAGATCCAGGGAGATAGCGTGCTGTTGACCAGCGACAAAGTCCCCGAGCCGACTGCCGTTCGATTCGCTTGGAACATGCTCGCCGAGCCAAACCTGAGCGGTTCGACCGGACTGCCTGTCGGCGCGTTCCGAGCCGGCAAAGAGCCGCAGTTTTTAGACTCCATTCCAGGGGCCAACCAGTACCGCTTGGTCTACGATTTGGACCTCAATAAACTCTCCAATGAGATTCGCTACGACGTGGACAACAGCACTACGGTAGGTCTATTTGAGAGAATCGCCTACTTCGTAGAGCTCACTGGTCCGCAGGGCGAAGAACGCAAGGTATTCGTGTCGATGAAGGCCTTTACCAAGGATCCTACCAAGATTGGGATTCCGACTTTCGCATCCAAAGCTCGATTCCAGAGGCCGATCGAAAGCATGGACATTTTTTCCAATGTGGCTGGACTGACCGTCGGCTCACAGATCGATTCTGGAAACATCGAATTTTGGCCCGACAATTATGCCCAGAAGAACGACCCGGTCGTTGCCGGTGCTTCGGATAGCGCCTACGACTTTGGCGATTCGCTGGCCGTACCCGAAGACGGTTACGGATCGATGCAAGTGCATCATGGAGCTGCCAAGCAAACCGTCTTCGCCATCAATCAATGGAAGGCTGGCGCCCGGGCGGATCTAGGGATCGGCAACAGCAGCGGCGATACCCGCGACTGGACCTTTACCAGCTCGGCCAACAGCTACCCCAACAAACGGATCCGGGTTTTTGTCAAATAAAGCCCACAACCGATCGATTTTGGATTTGATTGTATTTCAACGCATGCCTAGGGGTTTTTGAAAGCGGTTGGGCGCAAGCCCTCCGGTGAAGGGTCAAGTGTAGTGTTCCAAAGGCGAACACTCAGGAAACCACTGGATATTAGGACTCACCGGGCAGCTTGCGCTGCTCCCCTATTCATTCGCCGATCACGAGGAAATGCAACTTCATCAATGTCCCGATTTGACGGTATTGGTCGATAGCTCCAACGACTTCACTCCTGCGATTGAGGATACTCCTGCGATTGAGGATCAGGTTCCTGAGGCTCCGATGGCGTAGAAACTTTAGGAAGCCTTCCTGAGTACTCAAGCGCTTTGTGCAAGACGCACTCGATTTGCCCGTTGAGGCTTCGGAACTCGTCGTCGGCCCAGCGTCGGAGCGCTTCGAGCATCTCCGGCTTGATCCTGAGCAAATAGGAATCTCGTTTGGTCATGGTCCTACGCCTAGTGGTAAATCGATCCAGTGTTGATCACAGGTTGAGCATGCCGATCGCTGCACAAGACCACCAGCAGATTCGAGACCATCGCGGCTCGGCGGTCATCGTCGAACTCAACAATCTTTTCTCGACTCAAGTGATCGAGCGCCTGTTGGACCATCCCGACGGCCCCCTCGACAATCTTGGCTCTAGCCGCCACGACCGCACCGGCCTGCTGACGCTGAAGCATCGCTGCTGCGATCTCCGGAGCATAAGCCAGATGGCAAATCCGCGCCTCGATCACCTCGACTCCCGCTTGTCCCAAACGATCCTGAATATCCTTTTGAAGTTGGTCCGAGATCTCATCGGTCGAGCCTCGTAATGAGGTCTCATGGTCCTCGCTGTCATATGGGTAACGCGACGAAAGACTTCGAAGCGCCGACTCGCTTTGGACCCCGACGAAATGCTCGTAGTCGTCGACCTCAAACAACGCCTCGGCAGTATTGACTACCCGCCATACCACCACCGCCGATATCTCGATCGGATTGCCGTCGCGGTCGTTGACCTTCGATGGCCTGCCCGTAGTGCGAGTCTGCTGCTGGACTACCTGCCCGGCCTCGTTTTTCTTTTCCGCCACATTCGTCGAGCCGGTCTCGAAATTGCGTATGCGAAGCGATATTTTTTTCTTCGTGAAAAAAGGGTTCACCCAGTAAAACCCAGACTCGGAAACCGTCCCCCGGTAATCTCCAAATAGGAGCAACACCCGAGCATCGTTCGGCTGAACCGCCATGAATCCAAAAAGGCAGGTAAACGCTGCAATACCAAGGAACACCAGTGGAATGACCAGCAGTGGCGAGGCCGAGGCACGCGCCCCGGCGATGAATATCAACGGAATCGAAAAAAGAATCCCCAACACCAAAAGCAGCATCGGCCAACCACTCGCAGGCCGATACACCTTTTCCACAACGGTCGATTCACGAACGGTCGCTTGATTGACACTCATCGAAATAACCCTTTTTCTTAAAACCCGCGAAATCCTAGGCTCCGCTTTGTCCAGCTTTTGCGAGCGAAAGCAGAACTAATGATATCGGAGTGATATCATTTTGCTAGTGCGTCTGTGGATTAGGCTGGCAAATTTTCGATTCGAGGCGCGGGGTGGTACCCAAAAAAGCCAAAAAACTCGACAATCACTCTTAGAGTCCGCGCCGAGCCTCCCCGGGGCCCCGGGCGTATGAACCATTCCCTAAGGAAGTGAAATTTGCGATGAAAGCGATCGACTATCTAAAAAACCTGGTGATTATGGCTTCGGCCGATGGGGCCTTCACCGAAAGGGAGATCGATTGGCTGGTCGATCGATGCGCCGAGCTTGGGCTCGACGAGACAGACCTTGGAAATGCGCTCGAATTTGCAATCAGCGACGAAGCGGCGATGAAGCTACCGAGGGTCCCCGAAGAGCAGGAGCGACTCCTGTCGGACTTGATCAAAATCATGGCCGCAGATGGAGACCTTGACGAAATCGAGAAGCGGCTCTTCGCCGTTGCGGCTGCCAAGATGAATGTTGAGCAAGAACACCTCGATCAACTCATCACCAAGCTCGTCGGCAAGCATTAAGGTGCTTGGCTACTCGCAAAAGCCCTTCATCGCATCGATCAGCGCGAGCATCTGCTGCTTGGAAAAACCGTGCCATTCGTTGGCTCGGTACCTTAAAATGCACAGCTTGAGCGGATCGACTGCTTCGGTGACATCCAAAGGTAAGGTTCCAAGACCTTCGAATGGGTTGCGAGCCGATGGATGCTCTAGGACTTGGAGATTGGAATCTCCGAGTTCGTGCTGCGAGTCGGTTCTGGATTCGAACCCCAAGCTGTCGCGCCCCTCTTGCTTTGAATCGCCTTGCTTTGATTCTTCGTCTCCAAAATCTGGTCCTTCGCCCGACGGGCTACTTTCGAAGGAACTGTTTCGAGATGCGTTTGTGCTCTCCTTAGAATCCTCGTCGCTGTGACGTGCGCTCGAGGTCGAATCGAGGAACCCGTCATCGTTGGCCGATTCGATCCGTTGCGTGTCATTGGCCATGACGCTCTGTGGGGTTTGATCGGCAGGCAACTGCATCGACTCGGCCCGCATGCGGCACATCTGAGAGATGCTCCAGCGGCTTTGCGAGGCGCCCTCAAGCCATAACTCGGAATCGTCCCAATCGAGGGCAGCCCAGAAATGACTCCAGAAGAGTTTGGGGTACTCGCCATGGGTTTCTCCAAAGCGTTCAAAGACTCGGCGCAAGCGTCCGACATGCTGGCAGGTGACCATGCCGACGCGATTGGCCCAAGCTTCGTCGCTGTACTGGCTCGGGGGTGCGTTGGCAGCGATCAGCGCATTTCGCCAATCAAGCAAAATACGACCTTTCTCCCAATTCGTCTCGCTGGATAGTTTGTTCCAACGGCCGACAAACGGCTTGGATGCTAGGTCCGAAACATCCGGCGTTGTGGCTTCTGTAAGGGCCTGTTGGGATTCGATTGAAATCTCTGACATAGCTGCAATTCCGATGCGTTGGAGGAAGCATAGGCCACTTGGTGGGCACTTGGCGGGCACGCGGTGGGCACGCAGTGCTCGGGTGCAAGCACCCTGGAACCTAGGGACTCAAAGCCTACAGAAGCGCAATGGACGATCAAGGCTCAAAACGGGAAAAAAAGCATTCGCGTCGATCGAGTAGGTTTGGATTTAGCGAGCAGCAAATAAGGTTCGATTGCACAAGCGTTGTTGGAGAATGCCGAATGAACGAGTTATTCACCGCAAAGCGTAGGCGAAAAAAAACCTACCGCCGAAAACTTCGGCGGTAGGTTGATGGCTCCAACGATTTCACACCTGGTATTGCCAGAGGTTACTTCTTTTTGCTGGCTTCGAGCTCTTCTTCAAGTTCTTCGAGGAAGGCTTTGATTTCAGGATTGTCGCCCCCAAGCGCGATGGCCTCTTTCTGAGCCTTGATGGCCTCAGCAATGTTTCCTAGGCCATACTGCAAGTGAGCTACCGTATCGAGGGTCGCGCCTTTGGTCGCTCCTTCTTGCTTGGCAACGGCTGCCTGGGCAACCTTCAAGGCTTCGCCGAGCAATTCCTTGTCCTTCTTGAGCTGTCCTTGTTCGGTCATTTCCCAGACGGTCCAAGCCACTTGGTTGGACATCATCGGATCCTTGCTGGCCATCTCCAATGCAGACTTGAGGGTCTTTGCAACTTCGGTTTGATCGCTATTGGCGATGCGGTGCAAGTTGAGCTTCATCATGGTGAATTGAAGCTTCATCTCGGGGCTCTTGATCGGACCGGTCAATTCATCGAACTTCTCAAGCGCTTCTTTGAACTTGCGATCGCGTAGCAGACTGCCAACTTCCTTTTGGACGGTCATCTGCAGGGCTTGCATCTGCTGTTGCTCTTTGAACTCATCGGCAAACTTGGTCCGATCCCATTTTCCAGCGACCACTTCCTTCAGTGGCTCGTCCATGGACATCGGATGGCCAATCCACTCGATCTTGCCGTCTTTGCCTACGATGAACGCACAAGGAATCCCGTTTTGACCAGCCGCTTGCATGTAGCTTTCGTTCGACGATCCATCAGGGTCGGTCGTCAAGCAATACGACTTGGTCAATTCGCGGAATGTGGTTTCTTTTTCCGAGCGAGGAACTGGCCGGTCGAGGAACTCCTCGACGACTTCCTTGGATTCATCGCTAATGCTGATGATTTGAACCCCTTTGTCGGCGTAAGTCTTCTGCATCTCGACGATATGGGGCATGCTCGCAACGCATGGGCCGCACCAAGTCGCCCAGAACTCGACGATGTAGACCTTGTCCTTCTCGAACTTGGTCACCTTGCCAAATTTGCCTTCGCCGTTCTGAACCCAATGCTCGACATCCAGAGCCGGTGCGGAACTACCGATGGTCAGCAGGTCATCGGCCGATGCGACGTTTGGCGAAAGAGATAGCGATCCACCCAAAACGGCTGCGACAAGCGTCGCTTTCATAAAACCAAAAACTTTCTTCATCGACACGATCCCTTTATGCTCGTATGCTCGAAACAAATGTCTACTCGATAAAACTTGCAAAACTTACTCTGTCTGGAAAACTTGCTCTGTCTGGCAAGGAGCCCTGATCGGCTCGTCCCTAAGATACGGGTTGTCCGTTCCGGTTTCAACGTTTCTTGGCGGCTGACCGTACGAAAAATCCAGGATCCTCGCATTCTTTTGAAAAGATTTCTTGGTAATATCGCACAATGCGCGCTCCTAGGCGCAGTTTATCCCCTTTTTTCAACGAATTCCAACGAACCATAGAGCCCGTCGTGGAACACCCAAACCCCCCAGCGGCTAGCTTGCCCCGGGTGCTCGGTCTTTCAATGGCCATCGCGATTGTCATCGGAAACACCATCGGTGCAGGGATCTTCGTCAAACCTGGCCGGATCGCAGCCGACGCCGGTTCGTTTCCTTTGATTTTCTCGGTATGGGTTTTCGGAACGGCATTATGTGTCTTGGGCGGTCTATGCCTTGCGGAACTCTCCGCGATGCACCCGCGTTCCGGTGGTCTCTATGTGTATCTGCGTGAAGCGTACGGCCCACTGCCTGCATTCTTGTTCGGTTGGCAAGAGTTCCTCTTTGCCAGGCCCGCCTCGACCGGCGCTCTGGCTGTCGTGTGTATCTCGTCGCTTCACCGTATTCTTGGTTGGAGCACCGACGCATGGAACATTGTCCCCTTAGCCGTCGTTCTGATTCTGGCCGTCGCTTGGTTTAACGTCCTTGGAGTCCTCTGGGGTGCAAGACTACAAGCCGTCACGACCCTGATCAAATGCGCTCTTGTCCTTTCGATCGCCCTGCTTCCTTGGCTCCTTTCGATTGCAGGCAAACCGTCGGTCAACTTCGGGTTGCTCTCCGAGACGATTCCTCCGGAGCAACTGAGCCTCACGGCGCGTTTCGCCGCCGTTTTGCTTGCGGTGATGTGGGCCTTCAACGGCTGGGAAGGGGTCGTTCCGATCGCCGAGGAAGTAAAAAATCCCGGTAGGAATCTACCCTTGGCGCTTCTCGGGGGGATTGGTCTTCTGGGACTGCTCTACATGGGCGCAACGCTCGCTTACCACTTGGTGATCCCCATCTCAGAGATGGTCATCAAGGAGAATCGTGAACACGTCGCGGAGTTGCTTCTCACCCGATCGCTCGGGAATTGGGCCGGTTCCATGATGTCGGTCGGACTGGTCCTCAGTACCCTCGGAACCATCAACAGCAACCTTCTGACGAGCCCCCGTGTGACGTTTGCCATGGGCCGCGATGGACTTTTACCCCCAGCCTTCGGATCCCTACATCCACGCTACCAAACACCGATGGTCGCGATCGTCTCCCAAGCAGCCCTGGCATGCATGATGGTCTTCGGCTCGGCTGCCTTGATCCAATGCACGGACTATTTCCGCGAACGGACGATTTTCGATTTGCTCACCGACTGCATCGTGTTTGCAGCAAGCCTCTTTTACACCCTTGCGATCGCCTCGTTGATCGTCCTAAGACGAAGCCAACCGGATGCCCCACGTCCCTTTCGAACCCCCGGGTACCCATGGACCCCGATCCTCTACCTGATCGCCTACACTTGGTTCATCCTAATGATCCTAGTCAAACAACCGATCGAAGGTCTCTTCGGAATCCTACTGATCCTCATCGGGATCCCTTATTACCTCCACCGTATCAATCTGAAGCATCCACCTGCCCCGTCCTGATCTCGATCAAAAATACGATTAACCATTAAACGACTTGCCATGAGCCCACATCGAACCTCCAATCGCCCTTGCGACTCCTATCGCGCGCATCGCATCGAACGGTATCTACCGCGACTCTTTTTGCATCGAATCTTTTTGCATCGAATCTCTCGGGCACTTCGATGCCTGCTGCTGCTTTTTGCACTTGGAGCGGGGCATACAGCTTGCGGCTTGCGTTGCCATGCACAATCGCTTTCGGATCGCATCGAACCGCTGATCGCCAAACACGCCGGCAAGGTCTGCGTGGCTATCAAACATCTCGAAACGGGCGAAGCCTTTCTCCATCGCCCCCAAGAAGTGGTCCCAACGGCAAGCTTGATCAAGTTTCCGGTGATGATCGAATACTATCGCCAAGTAGATGCCGGGATGCTTAGCGGCGATCGCATGGTGACCCTGACCCAGGAGGACAAAGTCCCAGGATCAGGGATCCTCACGGATCACTTCCTGAACTCCACAGTCCTGCCCTTGGAAACGATCAACCATCTGATGATCACCTATTCCGACAACACCGCAACGAATCTGGTGTTGGACCAAATCGGAATTGCCAATGTCGCCAAGACGATGCAGCAACTGGGACTTCCCGAAACTCAGATTCACTCCAAGGTCTTTCGTAGAGATACCTCGATCGCTCAGGATCGCAGCCAAAAATACGGGCTCGGAAGCACCACCGCTGCCGATATGCTCTCGCTGCTCGAACAACTCCACGCCCGCAAACTCGTCTCGCAACAAGCCTCCGATCGCATGATGACGCATTTGCTCAGTTGCGATGACAAAACCAAGCTCCTGCGGTTTCTGCCAAAAGAAGTCAAGGGATACCACAAAACCGGCGCGGTCAATGAATGCCGTACCGACGCCGGACTTTTCGAAACCCCAAGCGGTTGGATCGTCATGGTCTGCTTGACCTGCGAAAACCAAGACAAAAGCTGGGGCGACTCGAATGCAGCAGAAATCCTATGCGGTCGGATCGCCCAAGAAACCTACGAACACTTTCATCCGATCCCTCAAGACCAGTTCCAATCCCAGGAACTCAAACTCGGCGCCAACGGACCCTTGGTCGAGGCCCTGCAACTGGCCCTGAACGAGAAATTGAGCCCGACTCCAAACCTGAGCGTCGACGGAGATTTCGGCGGGATGACCGAACAAGCTGTCGCGCGATTTCGACGCGAAAATGGACTCGAAGAAATCGGTGTCGTCGACGCGTCGGTTTGGGAAAGACTCGGCGAAATAGAGCTCAATCCAGCCCCCACGCAAGCCATCGAAACGCTCAGCGAACTTCTGCCGAACGATTTTTCCGATGGTGTTCCCAGCGTCTCTTGCAAAGCTTGGGCACTCGGCGACGCACGCACCGGAAAGCTACTGGCAGGAGACCGCCAAGACGAACCGCTGGACATCGCGAGCACCACCAAAATGATGACAGCTCTGCTCATCGCCCAAGAATTCCAAAGCGATCCGTCACTGCTGGTACAATCGATCACTTTCTCCAAACGCGCGGATCAAACTCCCGGCTCCTCATCGACCGTGCGGGCCGGGGAATCGATTCGACTCAAAGACGCTTTCTACGGATTGATGCTCCCCTCAGGCAACGATGCCTCGGTCGCTCTGGCCGAATGGTACGGCCAACGAAAAGTAGCTGGCGAACGTAAACTCGATCCGTTGAATCTCTTTGTCGATGCGATGAACGAGCAAGCTTCCAAGCTTGGGATGAGCCATTCGACTTTCCGCAACCCGCATGGCATCACCCATCCAGAGCACAAAAGCTCCTGCGTCGATCTGATAACCCTGGCTCGCGAACTGATGAAGTTTCCTTTCGTCATGGAAGTCGTTCAAACGCGCAGGTATAGTTGTTTAGTAAAGGGCCAAGAAGGATACACCCGGCGATTGAGCTGGACCAACTCCAACCAACTCTTGGATCGCCAAGGTTACCTCGGGTTCAAAACCGGTACGACCGACGCGGCCGGCGCTTGCTTGGTCTCGCTGAGTCACCACCAAGATACCGAGACGATCGCCGTCGTCTTGGGTTCCTCTGGTTCTGCAGCTCGCTACTCCGACTCGCGCAATCTCCACCGTTGGTCTTGGACCTTGGACCGCAAGTAAACCACAAGTGACCAATCTGAATCCAAGCAAACCAAAACCAAGCAAATCAAAACACCATCCAAGATAGGAATCCAACACGATGCCAGTTTGGAATGTTCAAAAGTCGATCGAGATCGATGCGCCCGTCTCTAAAGTCTACGAATTGGTCTCCGACTATCGGAATTGGACTACCTGGTCGCCTTGGCTGATCGCAGAGCCGCAGACCAAGGTCGATATCTCGGATCGTTCGAACCAAGCCGGTTCGACCTACCACTGGAGCGGCACGGTCGTAGGGGAAGGGAAACTCGAGCACGTACGGCTCGAGCAGGATCGGCTCGTCGAGGCCCAATTGAGCTTCCTTCGCCCCCAGAAGGCCGTTTGCAAAACCGATTTTAAACTCGAACCGATCGGGGATCGCACACGATTCATTTGGTCGATCGATGGCAATCTACCTTGGTATCTGTTTTTCCTAACACCCATGATCAAAACCATGGTGGGCATGGACTACCAACGCGGCCTGACCATGATCGCGGAACTCGCCGAAACCGGTAGCATTACGTCGAGCACCGAGGTGCTGGGGGTTGTCTCTATCCCAGCGATTCGCGTCGCAGGGTTCCAAGCCCAAAGTTCGGTTTTCAGCATCCAGCAATCCATGGAGGAAACGCTCGGTAAGCTCGCGTCGGAATACCTAGAGATGGGCATGCCCCAAGAAGGAGCGATGGTCGCTGTTTATACCCGGTTCGAAGTGAAACAAGGGATCTTCGAATACCTCTTAGGCCGAGCCATCCCCGACTCGTTGCTCATACCGACGCAATCGAAGCTCAAGGAATGGAAACTTCCTAAGGGTCGCGCTTTGCATGTAGGGCACACTGGGAGCTAGAAGCATTTAGGGAACGCGTGGAGTATTGCAAACCGGATCGCTGACCATCAGAAATTGAAACTCAATCGGTCGGCTTGTTTCGAAATCGACACAAACAACCCGCTCGACACACCGGAGGAATCGCTCCAAACCGATCTCTATCTACCCCTGAGGTAGCCATACTCCCATCGTCTTCCCGTAGTGGATCTCCCGTAGAGATCCCAGCGTACTAGACCACGTCGATCCGAGCGAAAGCACCCTGCCTTGGCAAACGCGACAGCGTCTTCCCGTAGTGGATCTCCCGTAGAGATCCCAGC